>NZ_CP188253.1:648760-1297521 GCF_049993355.1 Leifsonia sp. McL0607
GTGGACATGACCAAGCCCGCGCCGTTGCCGATGATGCCGACCTGGCCGTCGAGCTTGACGTAGTTGAGGTTCGCCGCCTTGGCCTTGGCCTCCAGCGGGTCGGCCGCGTCTTTGTCCTCGAGCGCCTCGTGGTCGGGGTGACGGAAGTCGGCGTTCTCGTCGAGCGAGACCTTGCCGTCGAGGGCGATGATGGCGCCCTCCTCGGTCAGCACCAGCGGGTTGACCTCGACCAGGGTCGCGTCTTCGCCGGTGTAGACGTCGTAGAGCTTGACGAAGACATCGGCGACCTTCGCCACCAGCTCGTCGGGGAAGCCGGCGGCCGTAGCGATCTCGATCGCCTTGGCCGTGTCGATGCCGCCGCGCGGGTCGACCTCGATGCGGGCGAGCGCCTCCGGCTTCTCGACGGCCAGCTGCTCGATCTCCATGCCGCCCTCGACGCTCGTGAGCGACAGGTAGGAGCGATTGGCCCGGTCGAGGAGGACCGAGAAGTAGAACTCGCGGGCGATGCGGGCGCCGCCGGCGACCATGACCCGGCGCACGACGTGGCCCTTGATGTCCAGTCCCAGGATCGCCTTGGCGGCCTCTTCGGCGTCGTCCGGCGTCTTGGCGACTTTGACGCCGCCCGCCTTGCCGCGGCCTCCGGTCTTGACCTGCGCCTTGACGACGGTGACGCCGCCCAGCTTCTCCGCGGCCGCGCGGACCGCCTCCGGAGTGTCGGCGACGATGCCCGGAAGGACCGGGACGCCGTACTTCTCAAACAGGTCTCTGGCCTGGTACTCGAATAGATCCACGGTTATCCAATCCGCTGATGCCCGGCGCGCTCGTGACGCTCCGGCTGATATCTCCTGGGCGGCCCGGCGGGAGAATAGCTCGACGCCGAGATAAATTCGCCAGTGAAAACTTTAGCGTGTTCGACTGAACAGCCCGAATCCGTTTCTCCTCCACAGCGGCCAGCGCGGACGACTACTCCACTGATCCGGTCGTGACCGGCCCGAAGCGGGTCGTCGACCGCGACCGTGGAGGGCATGACACATCGCATATCGCCCTTCGTGACCGCCTTCGTCCTCGCCGGCATCGCCGTCTTCCTCGGCATCCTGCAGGCCCTCATAGTGACGCCTGATGCCCGCGCGCTCACCGGCGCCGGGCACGGGCCAGGCTACCTGTCCCGCGACGGCTGGTGGCTCGGCACCTACCGCATGGACGACGGGGAGCAAGGTTTCTGCCTCAATGCCGGAAAGCCCAGCCCGACCGGCCACGGACTGGACTATGCGGACGCCGCCGCGCTCGGGTGGTACACGCCACAGCAGGCGGCCTCGCTCGCCTACATCTCCCGCAGCTGGGCCGGCACCGGCGACCAGTTGACAGCGGCGGCGGGCCAGATCGCCACTTGGCTCGTCGCCGGGCTGAACGGGCACAGCCCCGAGGAGGTCGCGTCGCGCGCGGGAGCCGACGCCGCGCAGGTACTCGCGCGCGCCTACGAGATGGTGGACGAGGCCGCCCGCCTGGGATCCAACGCGGTACGCGCCGATATCGTCGTCGAGCTGGCCGAGACGGGGCCAGGCAGACTGCGCGTCGAACTGACCGTCGTGCGACCGTCCGGGTCTGAGCTCGTCGCCCCCGGGAGCCACCTGGCCAGGGTGACACTCGACGGCGCCTCCTTCGGCGATGGAAGCACGACGGCAGAGATCTCGACGGGGACGGACATCGAGATCACCCCGACGGGAACCGAGTCCAGCGTGATGGTGGGCGCTCACGCGGAGCTCTCCGCCCTCCCCTACGGCGATCGCATGCTGGTCGCGGTGCCGCACGACGACGCGCAGGCCGTTCTCATCGCCGTGCCCGCCACGGCCGACGCGCACGCGGAGGCCTCGGCCACGGGTCCGTCGCCGCTGCCGTTCCAGCCGTTGGTCGCGACGGTGACCAGCGCGGCGAACGCGGAGCCCGGCGCCGTCGTCCACGATCGCCTCACCGTGACCGTCGACACCGCAGACGGACTGCTGCCGTCGTGGGGCGTCCGCGCGACCGACGATGGCTTCGAACCGGTCGACGCGATCGTCGAGAGCACTCTCCACGGGCCGTTCAGCGACCCGATCGTGGAGTCCGACACCGTTCCAGAGGGCTCACCGGTGGTGTGCGTCGTCGAGACGGCCGTCAACGGGACCGGCGAGTACGAAACACCGGAGTGCACGCTCGCGGCGGCGGGACACTACGTCTGGACGGAGCGCATCGATCCCGCGGTGGTGGACGCGGACGCGGGCGGCGAGCGAATCCGGCCCTGGCAGTCGGCGTTCGGCATCGCATCGGAGATCACGATGGTCTCGGCACCGGCCGAGACCGCGCCGGCTCAGCTCGCGGCCACGGGAGATCGTGTGGAGACGGGTCCCGTCGCACTCGCCGCGACCCTCGTCGGTCTCGGGATCGTGTCGACGCTGATCGCAGGCGCCGCCCGCCGAGGGGAGCACCGAGCCGCCCATCGAGGCGTTCGCCGATGAATCGCAGCCGCGCGGCCGGGCCGGTCGGGTGGATCATGGGCGCATGGCCGTCCCTGCCGCGCGGCATTCCGATCTCCGGTCGATCGCCGGCGAGGCGCTCTCCCTCGCCGGCGCCGGCCGCGCGCTGCTGCTGCAGATCGCCCACCCGGTGGTCGGGCGTGGTGTGGCCGAGCACAGCGACTTCGCCACCCGGATCGTGGACCGATTCCACGCCACGATGACGTTCATGTACGCCGCGGTGTTCGCGTCGCCGGAGGCGTTCGACGCGGTTCGCAGGCAGGTCAACCGGGCTCACGGTCCGGTGCATGCGCCCCGCAGCGGCGACCTTCCCGCCTACAGCGCGTTCGACCCCGATCTGCAGCTCTGGGTGTCCGCCACGCTCTACGCGACCATGATCGACCTGAACGAGCGGGTCTACGGGCCGCTCACGGCCGCATCGCGCGATCAGGTGTATCGGGACTACCGGCAGCTCGGGCTGAACCTCCAGCTCCGGCCGGAGGCCTGGCCCGGCGACACGGCGGGGTTCCAGCGGTACTGGGACGGGATGCTCCCTCGGCTCGCCGTGACACCTGCGACGCGCGAGGTGGCCGACCAGATCCTCCAGCCGAACGGTGTGCCCGTGTGGCTGAGACCCGCGCTTCCGGCGAGCCGGCTCGTCACGACTGGTCTCCTGCCGGCGAGCGTTCGGGAGCAGTTCGGACTGCCGTGGGACCACCGGCTCGAGCACCGGTTCGACCAGCGGATGCGCTGGGCCGCCGCGGTCTACCCGCACCTTCCCGCCACGCTGCGGCACCGACCGCGCGACGTCTATCTGCGGCGGTTGCTGCGGGCGAGCCTATAACTGCAAATACGATCGCATCAGTCGAGCCGGTCACCCAGCCGCGCACGTCCGCGGCCGGGTGAGCGGATCGTGCGCCGCCGGATGGTCGCTCAGGCGCTCAGGCGCTCAGGCGCTCAGGCGCTCAGGCGCTCAGGCGCTCAGGCGCTCAGGCGCTCAGGCGCTCAGGCGCTCAGGCGCTCAGGCGCTCAGGCGCTCAGGCGCTCAGGCGCTCAGGCGCTCAGGCGCTCAGGCGCTCAGGCGCTCAGGCGCTCAGGCGCTCAGGCGCTCAGGCGCTCAGGCGCTCAGGCGACGAGGATGCTCGATCCCGCGTGCGAGCAATACGAGCGCGATCCCGACTCCCGCGCCCAAGGCGGTCTCAATGACCCGGTCGACGAGCAGCGTCCCGAGCGGAGCCGGTGCAGCGAGATGCGAGACGGCGAGCGCCATCGGAGTGACGAAGAGCAGGGCGTAGCCGTAGTGCCGCCCGACCAGCATCTCCGCGAAGAACTGGCAGATGATGATCACGAGGATCACCACGACCGCCGGAGGTGACCAGAACAGCACGACGGCGGCCACCCCGACGCCGCCGATCGTGCCGAGGATCCGGTGGAGCGACCGCGAGATCGAATGCGCCGCCCGCGCCGGAGGGATGACGGCTACGAGGCTCACAACCGCCCAGTACGCGTGGCCCAGCCCCAGCGTCAGCGCCACTCCTCCCGCGATCAGCACGCCGACGGCGTTCTGCGCGGCGGTGAGCCAGACGCGCCCATCTCGGAACACAGTCGTGTCGATCCCCGGCCGACGATGGAGCTTCTTGAGCAGCACCGCCCCCGTCCGGGCAGCGCGATCACCCGCCCAACGGCGGACGACCCATCCGGACAACGTGAGCACCCACGAGAAGGCCGCCACCGCGGCCGCCAGCCCGATCCGGGGAAGCGCGTCCTGCGCAGTCGTCGGTACGGCAGCGCAGACGAGCAGCGCGAAGACGAAGAACAAGGGCTGCGTCGGCAGGAGTTGGAACGCGGTCGCAAGCAGTGTGCCGGCGACGACGACGAACACGAGCAGCACGGTCACGAGCCACAGCGGTTCGCCCGCCACGGCGACGAGCACCCCGAGCGAGATGCTCACCAGCATCGCGACCGCCGCGATCGACACGCTGCGCAGCCGCAGCCGGTACGGCTCGTTGCGGCCGTACAGCGCGGTGAACGCACCGAACGTCGCGTACGCGGCGAGATCCAGACGCCCGACGGCCCACAGGATGAGCAGCGGCACCGCAACCGCCGCTGCCGCCCGGAATCCGACCTCGACGCTCATCGTGGCGAGGCGCTGCCTCACAGGCGGCGCCTCACAGCTTGTCGATCGGAGCGATCTTGATGAGAAGCTTCTTCGCTCCCACCTTCTCGAACTGCACGTGGGCGACGCGCTTGGCTCCCTCACCGGTCACGTTCGTGACCCGGCCCTCGCCGAAGTCAGCGTGCCTGATGCGGTCGCCGGGCGCCAGCTCGAGATCGCCGTTGTCACGCACCTTGCCCGTCACCCGGTTCGGCCACTCGGCCTTCGGGCGCTCGGCCGGAGCGCTGCCGCCCACCGGGAAGCTCTCGTTCCAACGGCCCGCC
Organism: Leifsonia sp. McL0607; assembly: GCF_049993355.1. GTDB lineage: Bacteria > Actinomycetota > Actinomycetes > Actinomycetales > Microbacteriaceae > Leifsonia. Next base: position 653,689 of record NZ_CP188253.1, read on the forward strand.
GTTCCTCCGCCGAGGCCCGGCCGACGCGCGTTGAGCGCGCGCGACTGCGAACCGCCCCGGCCGTTCGCGGCGCCCGGCGACTGCTTCCAGTCGATCAGATCCGCGGGGATCTCCTGGAGATACCGGCTCGGCATCGCGACAGCCGTCTCACCGAACTGCGCTCGCGTCATCGCCAGCGATAGGAACAGACGCTTCTTGGCACGGGTGATGCCCACGTAGAACAGCCGGCGCTCCTCGGCAGGCCCCCCGGGCTCGTTCGCCGACATCCGGTGCGGAAGCAGGTCCTCCTCGATGCCGGTGAGGAAGACCGCGTCGTACTCCAGCCCCTTCGCCGTGTGGAGGGTCATCAGCGACACCGAGCCGCTCGAGTCGTCGATCTCGTCGGCCGCGGCGACCAGGGACACCTCGGTGAGGAAGTCCACGAGTGTGCCGTCTGGGTTGTTCCGCGCGAACTCGCGGGTCACCGCGACGAGCTCTTCCACGTTCTCGGCGCGGGCCTCGTCTTGCGGATCCCGGCTGTTGCGGAGCACGTCGAGGTACCCGCTGCCGTCGAGCAGGAACATCAGCACGTCGGCCACGGGCGAGACGCCGGCCGGGTTGGCCGGGTCGATCTTCGCCGTCGCCTCGTCGAGCATCGCGGAGAGCTGGAGGATGGCGCCGGTGACCTTGGGGCCGAGCCCGAGCGAGCCCGCGTCGCGCATCGCGTCGCGGAACGTGAAGCCGTTGTCCTCCGCGTAGCTCGCCAGCTGGGTCTCCGTAGCCGGACCGATGCCCCGCTTCGGAGTGTTGAGGATGCGGCGCAGCGCGAGGGTGTCGTCGGGGTTGGCCACCGTGATCAGGTAGGCCATCGCATCCTTGATCTCGGCGCGCTCGTAAAACTTGGTGCCGCCCATCACCTTGTACGGCAAAGCGGAGCGAATGAAGATCTCTTCCAGCGCACGGGTCTGCGCATTGGTGCGATAGAACACCGCCATGTCTTTGTAGTCCATGCCCGCGGCGTGGAGCTTCTCGATCTCGTCGGCGACGAACTGCGCCTCGTCGTGGCCGGAGTACCCGGTGTAGCCGACGATCTTGTCGCCGTTGCCGACCGCGGTCCACAGTTTCTTGTCTTTGCGGTCGAAGTTGTTGGCGATCACGGCGTTCGCGGCGCTCAAGATGTTCTGCGTCGAACGGTAGTTCTGCTCCAGCAGGACGACCTTGGCGCCGGGGAAGTCGCGCTCGAACTCCACGATGTTGCGGATGTCCGCGCCGCGGAACGCGTAGATCGACTGGTCGGAGTCGCCGACCACCGTGAGCGAGGCTCCCGGAATGGCGCCGACGACGTCGCGCAGCTTGCTGACGTTGCGTCCGTGCTGCTCCATCTCCTCGGCGACGTCGGGCGAGACCGGCATCGTCAGCTCGCGGATGAGGGAGTACTGGGCGTGGTTGGTGTCTTGGTACTCGTCGACAAGGATGTGCCGGAAGCGCGTCTGGTAGAGCGCCGCCACCTTCGGGAAGGCCCGGAACAAGAACACCGTCTCGGCGATGAGGTCGTCGAAGTCGAACGCGTTCGCACGCCGAAGGGCGCGCGTGTACTGCCGGAAGATCTCGAGGAACATCACCTCCTGCGGGTCGCTCAGATTGGCCGAGCGTGCGAAGGTCTCGATGTCGGTGAGTTCGTTCTTGAGCTTGGAGATGCGGCCAGCCGTGCCCGCCACCGTGAAGCCGAGGGTGTCGGCGTCGAGCTCCTTGATGATCCGCTTGATCAGGGCGCGCGTGTCGCCCGAGTCGTAGATCGTGAAGCTCTGCGTCTTGCCGATCGTCTCAGCCTCACGTCGGAGGATGCGCACGCACGCCGAGTGGAAGGTCGAGATCCACATGCCCTGCGCGCGGCCGCCCACGAGCTGCTCGACCCGCTCGCGCATCTCGTTGGCGGCCTTGTTCGTGAACGTGATCGCGAGGATCTCGCTCGGCCACGCCTCACGGCTCTCGATGAGACCGGCGATCCGGCGGGTGAGCACGCTCGTCTTGCCCGAGCCCGCGCCCGCGACGATGAGCAACGCAGCACCCCGGTACTCCGCCGCCTCGCGCTGCTGAGGGTTGAGCCCGGCGAACAGCCGGTCGGAGGGCGCACGCCCGCTGCCGCCGCGGCCCGCCCCTTGACCGTCAGCCCGCTCCGTCGCCGAACCGCCACCCGCGCGTTCGTCAGCCTCCCAGCCGTCGAGGATGATCGGCACGGAGGAGGGTGCGGCGGAAGCAGGAGGAGGGGCGTCGGGAAGGCTCGTCATGTCTCCAGCCATTTTAGCCGCCGCCACTGTCATCGCCGCCGAGAGCACCCCTCCATGCCGTCCCGTTCAGCGACCGTCCCGCACCGCGAGGGCCAGGTCGGGGTGGTCCACGAAGACGCCGTCCACCCCCGAGTGCAGCAGGATCGCGAAAAGCCGCCTCCAATCGCCCCACTCGTCGTCGCGCCCGCCGGAGCGGAACTCGCGCGGAAGCATGCAGTTCTCGGGTCGCAGCGTCCAGCAGTACACCGACAATCCGGCCGAATGTGCGAGGTCGACCAGGTCGGAGGTCACGGCCCCGATGTCCACGCCCCCCTCGCCCTCGCCGAACAGGCCGACCGCCACCGAGCCCGAGTGGAGGATCTGCCCGACGTCGACGCTGATCCCGTCGACCCGGTCTGCGGGCGACGCCGCGGAACCCAGCGCGTAGAGGCCGCGGAGGGTCACATCGGTCGCGTAGCCGGGAGCCGCGGCGCCGAGCGCGGCGACCCGGTCGGCGGGCGCGCCCTCACCCTCCACGAGGTACACCCGCCGCCCGCGGAAGCCGCGCACCTGCAGCTGCCCGAGCACCGTCTTCTCGAAGCTCTCCGCGACCAGCCCGGGATGATCGGTCCAGCCCGCGTCAGCGAGCGCATCCACGAACAGCTCGTCCAGCGGGAGACCGGCGGCCTCGAAATAGGTGGCGTGCTTGAGCTCGGCGACCAGGCCGAGCGCACGGCCAGCAGCGTCGGAGGCCGCGTCGACGACCTCCAGCACGTCCGACAGCCGGAGGATCGGGTATCGATCGTCGAACGTCGCGCTGGCCTGACGCAGGTGCGGCAGCCGTTCCCTCGCCCGCAGCACTGACAACTCACTCCAGGTGAAGTCCTCCGTGAACCACCCCGTCAGCGGGATGCCGTCGACCTCCTTCGTGGTGCGGCGGCCGGCGAACTCGGGATGGTCGGCGACGTTCGTCGTTCCCGAGATCTCATTCTCGTGACGCACGACGAGCACGCCGTCCTTCGTGGCGACGATGTCGGGCTCGACCGCATCGGCGCCGAGCGCGAACGCCAGCTCGTACGCCGCCCTGGTGTGCTCGGGGCGATAACCGGGCGCGCCTCGGTGGCCGATCACGGCGGGAGTCGAGCGGGCGCGCATGTGGCGATCCTAACGGGGAGGCCGGATCCGCCCGATGAACACGTCCGTCCGTTGCCCGCATCCGCCGCTTCACCTGTCTCCTGGCACGAGGTGACACAATCGGGATGTGCTCCACCCCGACGGCCTCCCCAGCAGCGCGCCGACGGCCTCCACACGGTCCGCCACGGCCGAAGGGCTGCGCCGCGCCTGGCACGAGCCGACGCGGGATCTGAACCTGCATTGGGGCGGCTATCGCGCCAGGTGGACAGGTGGGATCGCGATGATCGTGGTCGGCACCGCGTGCATCCTCGTCACGACCGCGTACAGCCTGCCGTTCCTCCTCGTCGGCTCTCTGGTGCAGCCGGCGGGCTGGGCCGTGCTGCCCTCGACGATCGGGCGACGCGTCGCGGTCGTCGTCCCAGTGCTGGGCTTCACCTGGCTGCTGCTCGGAGGCTCGGGCTTCGCCTGGTGCTACGCGATCATGCTGGCGGCCTGGCTTCTGGTGCGCCTGCGTCCTCTTCCCACGTTCGTGGTGCTGGCGCTCCCGATCGCGTCGAGCCTCGTGCTGCCGCGGTTCGTGACCACCTACGAGCAAGGCTGGATCACCATTCTGGTCAGCTCCGTGGTGGTTGCCGCGTCGGCGTGGCTTGCGCGTTGGGGCGCGATCGCACTGGATTCATGGCAATCTTCCAGACCTCTCAGAAAGCAATCCGATAGGTTAGACGAACCGAGACCGTAAGCGGTCCCCGACAAGCGAGGAACCCATGGCAACCTCCAATCCCGCCTTCTCTCAGAGCGCTGCCTTCAACGCGACCGCGAACGCGCAGCAGCTCGAAGAGCTCTACAACTCCCCGTCCGCGACGTCCGTCGACACGGACCGGATGACCGTCGACGACACGATCAGGAAGACAGCGGCCAGCTTCGGTGTCCTCCTCGTCGGTGCCGTGGTCGGTTGGTGGGTTCCGGGTCTCTGGGTCGTCGGCGCGATCGTCGGCCTCGTGCTCGCGTTCGTCAACATCTTCCGCAATCGGAAGAAGCTGCCGTCGGCCGCGCTCACGCTCGCATACGCGGGAGCCGAAGGTCTCTTCGTCGGCGGAATCTCGAAGATCTACGAGTCCTTCGCGGGCGGCGTCGTCGTCCAGGCCGTCATCGCGACGATCGTCGTCGTCGGTGTGACCCTCGCGCTCTTCGCCACCGGCAAGATCCGGGCCTCCGCTCGCGCGACGAAGGTGTTCTTCGCCGCCATGATCGGCTACCTCGTCTTCTCACTGGTCAACTTCATCCTGGTCTTGACCGGTGCCGTGAAGGACCCGTGGGGGCTCCGTGGTTCGTTCGAGATCTTCGGCATTCCGCTCGGCCTCGTGATCGGCGTGCTCGTCGTCATCATGTGCGCCTACTCCCTCGTGCTCGACTTCGATGCCATCCAGCAGGGCGTCAAGAACCGTGCGCCGCGAGCCTATGGCTGGGCGGGCGCATTCGGGATCATGGTCACCGTCGTGTGGCTGTACCTCGAGCTGCTCCGCATCTTCGCGATCGCGCGAAACTAGTCGCCAGATGCGAGAAGGGCCGGGATGCTGTGACAGCATCCCGGCCCTTTCTCACATCTGCGGGAGACTCACTCCCACTCGATCGTCCCAGGCGGCTTCGACGTGACGTCGAGCACGACACGGTTTACGCCGTCGACCTCGTTCGTGATGCGGTTGGAGATCGTAGCCAGCAAGTCGGAGGGCACGCGCGTCCAGTCGGCCGTCATCGCGTCCTCGCTGGAGACCGGGCGTAGCACGATCGGGTGGCCATAGGTGCGGCCATCGCCCTGCACGCCGACCGAGCGGACATCGGCCAGCAGCACGACAGGGCACTGCCAGATCTCGGCGTCGAGGCCGGCAGCCGTCAACTCGGCGCGCACGATCGCGTCGGCGTCGCGCAGCAGGTCGAGACGCTCCTGCGTCACCTCGCCGACGATCCGGATGCCGAGGCCGGGGCCCGGGAACGGCTGGCGGCCGACGATGACCTCCGGCAGGCCGAGCTCGCGGCCGATGGCGCGCACCTCGTCTTTGAACAGGGTGCGTAGCGGCTCGACGAGCTCGAACTGAAGGTCTTCCGGGAGGCCGCCCACGTTGTGGTGGCTCTTGATGTTGGCCGTGCCCGCGCCGCCGCCCGACTCCACCACGTCCGGGTAGAGGGTGCCCTGCACGAGGAAGCGGATGGGGTCGCCGTCGTTCGCGGCCTCGGCGATCAGGTCGGCCTGGGCCTTCTCGAAAACGCGGATGAACTCGCGGCCGATGATCTTGCGCTTGGTCTCGGGGTCGGAGACGCCCGCGAGCGCGGACAGGAACTGCTCCTGCGCGTTCACCGTGACGAGTCGCACACCCGTGGCGGCGACGTAGTCCTCCTCGACCTGGCGGGCCTCGTCTTTGCGGAGCAGGCCGTGGTCGACGAAGACGCAGACGAGCTGGTCGCCGACCGCCTTGTGCACGAGCGCGGCCGCGACGGCGGAGTCGACGCCGCCCGACAGAGCGCAGAGCACGCGTCCGCTGCCGACCTGGGCGCGGATCGCCGCCACCTGATCGGCGATGACGTTGCCACTGTTCCAGTCGGCCGGGATGCCCGCTGCGCGGTGCAGGAAGTTCTCGAGCACCGCCTGGCCGTACTGCGAGTGCTTGACTTCGGGGTGCCATTGCACGCCGTACAGGCGGCGCTCCTCGTTGGCGAAGGCGGCGACCGGGGTGTCTTCGGTGGACGCGAGCACCTCGAAGCCCTCCGGGGCGCGCGACACCGAGTCGCCGTGACTCATCCACGCGGTCTGCTGCTCGGGCTGGCCGTCGAGGAGGCTGCCCGCCCCACCGATCGCCGCGTCCGAGACGTGTACGGCGGTCGAGCCGTACTCGCGTCGCCCGGTCTTGGCGACCTCGCCGCCCAGGGCGGTGGCCATGACCTGGAAGCCGTAGCAGATGCCGAGCACCGGGACGCCGAGCTCGAAGATCGCCTCGTCGAGCTCGGGCGCGCCGTCTTCGTACACGCTCGACGGGCCTCCCGAGAGCACGATGCCCGCGGGGTGCTTGGCGGCCACCTCGGCCGCGGTGACCGTGTGCGGCACGATCTCTGAGTACACGTTCGCCTCGCGCACGCGGCGCGCAATCAGCTGGGCGTACTGGGCTCCGAAGTCGACTACGAGGACGGGACCGGACGGTGCAGCCGAGTCGGCTCCTCCGAGGATGTCCGAGAACGCTGCGTCAGTGCTAATTTGTGGCCTCCACGAAAGTCGCTGCCTCGGCCTCGCGGCCGGCCAGATAGGTCTTGACCTGCTTGGTGATCCTGGCCTCCACGAAGAACGAGAGGAAGGGCACGACGCCGCCGAGGGCGATCAGCACGAACTTCGTGAACGGCCAGCGCATCAGACTCCACAGGCGGAAGTCGGAGAAGAGGTACACGACGTAGAGCCAACCGTGCGCGATCAGGATGCCGGTGCTCAAGTCGACGCCGGTCGGTGCGACGGCGGTCTTCACCGGCACGAGGGTGAGGGCCCCGTAGTTGCTGAACGCGAAGAGCTGGTAGCCCAGGCCGTACTTCACGAGCATCTCCACGCAGAGCAGCAGGAGCATGATGCCGGTGACGTACGCGAACACCTGGTAGAACTTCAGCGCCCCGCGGATCTTCGGGAAGTCTTCGAGCTTGGGAGCGAGGGGCATGCGGCTAGTCTACTTTCCCGGCGCGAGCGCGAGCGCCGTCCACGGAGCTGTCGGCTGAGCCGTCACCGGTCCCCGCCGCTGCGCCGGCCTCGAGTTCGCGCTCCTCGTCCTCCCGCTGCTTGGCGTCCCGCACGAGCCGGTACCACAGGAAGATCGCGAAGCCGGCGAAGATGATCCACTCGGCCGCGTAGAAGATGTTGAGCCAGTTGAGCTCGGTCTGCTGGATCGGCGGGGGCGAGTCGATCTTCACCAACCCGGCCGGAGGCGTCTGCTCGACGGCGTAGGCGTTGTAGACGTCCATGCCGTCGACGCCCGTCCACAGGTTGTAGAGCTGGCCGACCCCGAGCGTCTTCATCGCCGTCGGGTTCTTCTTGTCGTCAGGCACCTGCGGCTGCTCGTCGGGGAGGATGCGCCCCACCATCCGCTGCGGCGTCTCGGGCTGCGACGCGAGCTTCGCCATCGCCGCCTTCGCCGCTGCCTCGCTCGGCGCCCAGCCGCGGGCCACCGCGAGCGCGATCGTGCGGCCTCCTCCAGCGTCCACATTCACGTGCGAGACGACCCACCAGCCGCTCGTGCCGTCGTTGAGGCGGTCATACAGCAGCTGGTCGTCGCCGCTGATCGCGGTGCCGGTGAACTCGACGAGCTGGCCGACGGCTTTGCTGGTGAGCGGGCCGCCCGGCTTCGCGACCTGCGTGAGCGGCAGCACCGTCTCGGTCGGAGCCTCCACCGCCTTGCCCGACTCGATCGCACGCTCCAGCTGCCACTGGCCGAGGGCCGCGAAACCCGCGGCGAGCGCCAGCGCGAAGATCAACGCTCCGATCCAGCGCGGGCGCAGCATCATCTTCAGCATCGTGGTGCCGCCCGGCTGCGCCGGGGTGCCGGCGCTCGGGCTGCCGGGGGTGGTGTCGATTGGTCAGTCCCGCTTTCGGTCGACGGTCGCGTCCTGCTGCTGCAAGGCCTGCTCGACGATCCGGTCCACAGCGTCGCGCGTGTCGCCCGCGCTCCTGTCGTCGCGGCGCGTATCGGAGTCGAGATCGGCGGTCGCCGCCTCGACGAGCGCGATCTCCTCATCGAGCATGGGATCGCGCTTCTCCCGCCGGTCGCGCCGTTTGGACGATCCGGACCGGAGAATCATCGCACCGATCTTCTCGGAGTTCGCTGCGAGGACCGGCCCGAGCACGGACATGATGAGCACGTAGAGCCCCGCGAACGGCACGATGCGGGCGTCGAGCCCGGCGCTGATCGACAGGGTCGCCAGGATGAGCGCGAACTCGCCCCGGTTCTGGAGGATGACCGTGGTGTTGATCCCCGCCTGCGGGCCGAAGCCGTTGATCCACGCGACGAACTGGCCTGCGAGAATGTTCAGCACGATCGTCATGGCGACCGCGATGAGCACGGGACCCAGGACGGACGGGAACTTCACCGGGTCGAGCTCGAGACCGAAGTTGAGGAAGAAGAACGCGGCGAACACGTCGCGCAACGGGAGCGCGATGTGCTCGATCTTGTTGCGGTACTTGGTGGCGCCCAGCACGAGTCCGATGAGGAACGCGCCGATCGCGTCGGTGACGCCGAGGAACTCGCCGATGCCCGCGAACAGGACCGCCAGGCCGAAGAAGAGGATCGTGAAGAGCTCGTCGTCTTTCGTGCGGAACAGCCGGGAGACGTACCTCCCGCCGAATCGCGCGAGTGTGAACATCACCACGAGGAACAGGAACGCCACCACGAGCTTGCCGACCACCGGCAAGAGCTCGGTCTCGCCGCTCAGCACCACCGACACGATGGCGAGGTAGATCGCGATGAAGATGTCCTCCACCACGGTGACGCCCAGGATCATCGGCGTCTCGGTGTTGGGCAGGCGGCGCAGCTCGATGAGCAGCTTGGTCACGATCGCGGACGACGACGTGGCCGTCATCCCGGCGATGATCAGCGCCTCCCGTGTGCCCCAGCCGACCCAGAAGCCGAACGCGAGCCCCACGCCCATGTTGATGAGGATGTAGGACCCGCCGGAGACGACCAGCTTGCCGAAGTTGCTGAAGAACTCGTCCTGGTCGAACTCAAGGCCGAGATTGAACAGCAGCAGGATGAGCCCGAAGATCGCGATGAGCTCGATGTAGTTGCTCTCGAAGCTCAGCGGGAACCAGCCCGTGTGCGGGCTGGCCAGCAGGCCGACAAGCATGTAGATGGGGATCGCGGGGAGCCCCACCAGCTTGCCGAGGCGCCCCAGCACGTACGCGACGAGCAGGAGGATGCCGAGAATGATGAGGTCTTCTCCGAGATGCATGGATCAGCCTCCCGGCGGCGCGTCGGCAGCGGCCCGCACGGTGGCCTCGCCGGTACGGAAGAAGGCGAAGGCCTTTGCGACCTTCTCGGGGGTGCCGGCGACCACGAGGGTGTCGCCGGGGAAGACCTTGAAGTCGGGTGCCGGGGCGGGGTTGGCGGCGTCGCCGCGCACGACGGCGACGACGGTCAACCCGACGAAACCGCGGTCGCCCGGAGCGCCGAGCTGCTGACCCGCGATGTAATCCTCGTAGTCGACGGTGAACCAGTCGATGCTCAGCCCCGGGATCTGATCGAGCGCGGTGAGCGTCTCGGTGATCTGGGTTCCGCCCAGGAGCTCGGCGAGCGTGTGCGCCTCGTCTTCGTTGAGGCGCAGCGAGACCTTCGTCACATCGGCGCCGTCTTCGTGATCCGAGAAGGTGACCAGGTCGCTGTGCCCGGAGCGATGAGCGATGACGCCGACTTTGCCCCCGTCATCTGTGACGAAGGTGTGCAACACCCCGACCCCGGGCAGTTTGACCCGTCGAACGTCAACCATTTTCCGTCTCCAACCGTTGCGGGCACTGGGTTCCAGTCTATCGGAGGGAGGTTTCGGTCCACGTCGTCCGGAGCGGTCACTCCTCCTTCGGCGGTTGAGCCGACTCGGGCGCCGGCTTGTCGGCGGCATTCGTCTCGGCCGCCTTCGCGGGCGGCGCTTTCGTGGCGGCGGACGGGCCTGCCGTGGAAGTCCGCGTGACCTCCGCGGATTTGGCCGCGGCCGCGTCCACGTCGACGATGTCGGGGGCCTCCAGCCGCACACGGTCCGCCGAGGCGTCGTCGGGCTGCAGCTGGCTCTCCCGCTCGGCCGCGACGCGCTTCAGGTACGTCTGCACCTCGCGCTCCTCGCGAGCGGAGTCCCAGCCGAGCACGCCGGCCATCAGCGAGGCCGCCACCGGCGCCGCAGAGACACCGCGGTCCCACGCCTCGATCGAGATGCGCGTGCGGCGGGCGAGTACGTCCTCCAGGTGCAGGGCGCCCTCGTGGCTCGCAGCATACAGGACCTCCGCGCCGATGTAGTCGTCGGCGCCAGGCAGCGGGGATGCCAGCGACGGGTCGTCGCGCACCAGGGCGAGGATGTCTTCCGTCATCGTGCCGTAGCGGTTCAGCAGGTGCTCCACGCGTGCGGGGTGGAGGCCGGACTCGCTCGCGGTCCTGCTTCGTCGGTTCCAGGCCGCCTGGTACCCCTCAGCGCCGACCAGCGGGATCTCCATCGTCGTGCTCGGCGGGATCTTGCCGTCGAGCGCATCGACCGCCGCGTCGATCGCGTCCTTCGCCATGACCCGGTACGTCGTCCACTTGCCGCCCGCGATCACCACCAGGCCGGGCACGGAGTGCGCGACGAGGTGCTCGCGCGACAGCTTGGAGGTCTCCTCCGACTCGCCGGCGAGCAGGGGACGCAGACCGGCGTAGACGCCCTCCACGTCCTCCCGTGTGAGCGGCACGTTGAGCACCTGGTTGACGTGCGCGAGCAGGTAGTCGATGTCGGCCGCCGTCGCCGCCGGGTGCGCCTTGTCGAGGTGCCAGTCGGTGTCGGTCGTGCCGATGAGCCAGTGGCGGCCCCACGGGATGACGAAGAGCACGCTCTTCTCCGTGCGCAGGATCAGCCCCATCTTCGACTGGAACCGGTCGCGCGGCACGACGAGGTGGATGCCCTTGGACGCACGCACCTTGAACTGGCCGCGCTCCCCCACCATCGCCTGGGTGTCGTCCGTCCAGACGCCGGTCGCGTTGACGACCTGCTTGGCGCGGATCTCGAAGCGCTCGCCGGTCTCCAGGTCGTGCGCCTGCACGCCCACGACCCGCTCGCCGACCTTGAGGAAGCCCTCCACCCGGACGCGCGGCGCGACGTGCGCGCCGTAGTGCGCCGCCGTGCGCGCGAGCGTGGCGGTGTAGCGGGCGTCGTCGACCTGCGCGTCGTAGTAGGTGATCCCGCCGACCAGCGCGTCAGGGGACATGCTCGGGATCGCCTTCAGCACCTGCCGCCTGCTGAGGTGGCGGTGGTGCGGCACCCCGGGCGGGCGGCCGCCGGTGTACGAGAAGATGTCGTACAGCATCATGCCGGCGCCGATGTAGAACCGCTCGACGACCCGCTTGTGCAGCGGGTAGAGGAAGCGCACCGGCTTGACCAGGTGGGGTGCGATGCGCTGCAGGAGCAGGCCGCGTTCGATGAGCGCCTCCCGCACCAGCCCGAAGTCGAGCTGCTCGAGGTAGCGGATGCCGCCGTGCACCAGCTTGGACGAGCGGCTGGAGGTGCCCGACGCGAAGTCGCGGGCCTCCACGAGCCCGACGCTGAGGCCGCGGGTCACGGCGTCGACCGCCGCGCCGGTGCCGACGATGCCGGCGCCGACCACGAGGATGTCGAGCTCGGTGTCTTTCAGCGCCTGGATCGCGGCGGCGCGTTCGGCCGGGCCGAGCCGTGACGGATATGCAACAGCTGTCGCCGTAGACAGCCCTGCCCCAGAAGACAGCGTGGTGGAGCCGGACGGGGATGTCATCGCCATCGTTTCCTCCTCCCCCGGCCGCTAGGCCGGGACCTAATGCGATTGGTAGGGCGCGACGATCACTTCGACGCGCTGGAACTCCTTCAAGTCCGAGTATCCCGTCGTAGCCATGCTGCGGCGCAAGGCCCCCACCAGATTCGCAGTTCCCTCGGCCACCAGTGCAGGGCCGTACAGGACTTCTTCGAGCGGAGCCACCTGGCCGACCTCGACGCGGTTGCCGCGGGGCAGCTGCGGGTGGCGTGCCTCGGCACCCCAGTGCCAGCCGCCGCCGGGAGCGTCGGTCGCGCGCGCGAGCGTGGTGCCCAGCATGACCGCGTCGGCGCCGCAGGCGATCGCCTTGACGATGTCGCCGGAGCTGCCCAGGCCGCCATCGGCGATCACGTGCACATAGCGGCCTCCCGACTCGTCCATGTAGTCTCGGCGTGCGCCCGCGACGTCGGCCACCGCAGTGGCCATCGGGGCGTGGATGCCGAGGGTGGAACGCGTGGTGGAGGCCGGGCCCCCGCCGAACCCGACGAGCACGCCGGCCGCCCCGGTGCGCATCAGGTGCAGGGCGGCGGTGTACGTGGCGGCGCCGCCGACGATCACCGGAACGTCGAGCTCGTAGATGAACTTCTTGAGGTTGAGGGGCTCGACGCTCTTGGAGACGTGCTCGGCCGAGACCGTCGTGCCGCGGATGACGAAGAGGTCGACGCCGGCCTCCACGACCGTCTCGTACAGCTCCTGGGTGCGCTGCGGCGAGAGCGCTCCGGCGACGGTGACCCCGCCTTCCCGGATCTCGGCGAGCCGGCGCGTGACCAGCTCGGGCTTGATCGGCTCCGCGTAGATCTCCTGCATGCGACGCGTCGCCTTGTCGGCCGGCAGCCCGCGGATCTCGGCGAGCAACGGCTCGGGGTCTTCGTAGCGCGTCCACACGCCCTCGAGGTCGAGAACGCCGAGACCGCCGAGCTGGCCCATCATGATCGCCGTGGTCGGAGACACGACGGAGTCCATCGGAGCGGCGAGGAACGGGATGGAGAACTGGTATGCGTCGATCGTCCAGGCGACCGAGACGTCTTCCGGATCGCGGGTGCGACGGCTGGGCACCACCGCGACGTCGTCGAAGGCGTACACGCGGCGTGCGCGCTTGGCGCGACCGATCTCAATCTCCATGCTCACAGGTTCAGTCTATGGCGCGGCACTGGCAGAGTAGGCAGGTGACCGTCGAAGCAGAGCCCCTCGCCCGTCTCCGCCAGCGCACGAGCGAGAAGTGGAGCGCGTATCCCGACGACGTCTTCCCGCTGTTCGTGGCCGAGACGGACTACCCGCTGGCCCCGCCGATCGCGGCCGCCCTGCACGCGGCCATCGATCTCGGCGACACCGGCTACATCGGAGAGGACGATCGTGCGAAGCGCGCGTTCGCCCGGTTCGCACGCGACACCTGGGGGTGGGAAGTCGATCCCGGCCGCACGCTCACGACCACGGACGTGAGCGTCGTCATCGTCGAGTCGCTGCGAATGCTGATCGAGCCGGGCGATCGGGTGGTCATCACGCCGCCGGTGTACCCGCCGTTCTACGAGTTCATCCCGGAGGCAGGCGGAGTGGTCGAGGAGGTGCCGCTGCTCGACGACGGCGCGACCTGGTCTCTCGACCTGGACGGGCTGGAGCGCGCCTTCGCCGCCGGCGCCCGCGCCTTCCTGCTCTGCCACCCGCACAACCCGCTCGGCCTCGTGCACCCGCGGCCGACGCTGGAGGCCGTGGCCGCACTCGCCGCGCGCTACGGCGTGGCCGTCGTGAGCGACGAGATCCACGCGCCGCTCACGCACTCGGACGCGTCGTTCACGCCGTTCCTGTCGGTGTCGGAGGACGCCCGGACCGTCGGCGTCGCCGCCCACTCGGCGAGCAAGGCCTGGAACCTGGCCGGCGTCAAGTGCGCGCTCATCGTGACGGCATCCGAGGACCGCGCGGCGCAGCTCCGCGCCCTCCCGGTCGAGGTGGAGGTGCGCACCAGCCACCTCGGCCGCATCGCCACCGAGGCGGCGTTCGACGACGGCCGGCCGTGGCTGGCCGGCATCCTCGAGTCCGTCGAGTCGAACCGGGTGCTGCTCGGGAGGCTGCTCGCCGAGCACCTCCCCGAAGCGCACTACCGCGAGCCGCACGCGAGCTACCTCGCCTGGGTGGACTTCCGCGGCCTCGGCTGGGGCAACGAGCCCGCAGAGCGCATCCTCGAGGAGGCGCGGGTGGCTCTCGTACGCGGGCTGGACTTCGGGCGCGAGGGCGCCGGCTTCGCCCGGGTCAACATCGCGTGCTCGCCGGAAGTGCTGACGGAGGCGGTGGAGCGCATGGGGCGGTTGCGCTGACGTCAGACGTCGACTCGGTAGCCCAGTGTCAGATCGGCGGCATTCGCGCCGCGGATTCCCCAGTTGACTTTCGGGGTCTCGGTCAGGGTAATCTCCACGCTCTGCGGAGCGATGCCGGTCTCCGCCTCGATCCTGACGAATAGCTCGGCGATGAGTGCGCGTTTCGCCTCGTCGCTGCGTCCCTCGAACATCGAGATCTCGATGATGGTATAAGCGTCGCCTCGATCCTCTGGGTACACGAAGTCCGGACCGTCCACGGCGATGAAGCGCTGGAAACGCTTCTCCGGTGGGTACGCGAGCGCTCTCATTATCGCGCCATGGATCGCACCCGACAGGGCTCCACGGTGTCGGTTGATCGTCGCGCGACGCGCGTACACGACTACTTGGGCCATTTGATCCTCAAACCTGTCGTCACGAGACTCCCCTTCCAGCGCCACAGTTCCCGGCTTTCGCCTGGTGACGCTTGTCGCGCATCATTTCTTCATAGTGGCGTAAGTCTCGGAGAGTAATACAGATCCTCCTGCGGCGTGTGCGAGCCGTCATGAGCCCCACTCGCTCAATGATCGCCACGCGACTTCTCGTTCGTGGGCGATCCCTCGGGGAGCTTTGACCATTCGGGTTCAGCAACCAGGCGAAAGGAGCGCGAGGGCGCCGGCTTCGCCCGGGTCAACATCGCGTGCCCTTCGGCGGTGTCACCGCGCCCGCACCACCCGCTTCTCGTCCCACACCGGCTCGTCGGCCTCGTACACGACTCCATCGGAGCCGAAGACGAGGTAGCGGTCGAAGCCGCGGGCGAACCACCGGTCGTGGGTGACGGCGACGACCGTGCCCTCGAAGCCGGCCAAGCCGTCCTCCAGGGCCTCCGCCGAGACCAGATCGAGGTTGTCGGTCGGCTCGTCGAGCAGCAGCAGCGTCGCGCCCGAGAGCTCCAGCAGGAGGATCTGGAGGCGCGCCTGCTGGCCGCCCGACAGCGACTCGAACGTCTGCTCGGCCGACGCCGCCAGCCCGTAACGGTCTAGCACACGGCTCGCGGCCTCCCGGGGCATGCCGGCGCGGCGGTCGTCGCCGCGGTGCAGGATGTCGAGCAGCGTCCTCCCCACCAGCTCGGGATGCTCGTGCGCCTGAGCGAACAGGCCGGGGGCGACGCGGGCGCCCAGCTTCGCGACACCCGTGTGAGGAACCAGCGCACCGGCGACCTCCGCCGACGCCAGGTGCCCGGCGGACGGGTCCGGGTCGGTGCCTCCCGCGGCCAGGAGACGCAGGAAGTGCGACTTGCCCGAGCCATTGGAGCCCAGCACGGCGATGCGCTCCCCGAACCACACCTCCAGGTCGAACGGGCGCATCAGGCCGGTCAGCTCCAGGCCGTCGCACTCGATCACGCGGCGTCCCGTCCGCGCGCCGGTGAGACGCATGCGCACGTTCTGCTCGCGCGGCCGCTCCTGCGGCGGCCCGGCCGCTTCGAACTTCGCCAGGCGCGTCTGCGCCGCCTGGTAAGCGCTCGCGAGGTCGCTGTTGTACTTGGCCTTCTCTTTGAAGCGCAGCACGAGCGCCTTCAGCTTGGCCTGCTCCTCATCCCAGCGTCTACGGAGCTCCTCCAGCCGCGCCATCCGCTCCTCGCGCGCCTGGTGGTAGCCGCCGAAGCCGCCGCCGTGCGTCCACGTGGTGTTGCCTGCGCCTCCGAGTTCGAGCGTGACGATGCGGTCGGCCGCGCGCGCCAGCAGCTCCCGGTCGTGCGAGACCAGCAGCACGGTCTTCGGCGTTGCGCGCAGCTGCTCCTCGAGCCAGCGCTTGGCCGGCACGTCGAGGTAGTTGTCGGGCTCGTCGAGGAGGAGCACCTGCTCCGGACCGCGCAGGAGCGCCTCCAGCACGAGCCGCTTCTGCTCGCCGCCGGACAGCGAGCGCACACTCCGGTACTGGGCACGTTCGAACGGGACGCCGAGCGCGGCCATCGTGCAGTGGTCCCAGGCGACCTCCTGGTCGTACCCGCCCGCGTCGGCGTAGTCGGTCAGCGCAGTCGCATAGCGCAACTGCGTCGCGGTCTCGTCGCGTTCGATGATCGCCTCCTCCGCCGCGGCGAGCGCCTCAGCCGCGCGTCGGATGGCCCTGGGCGCCACGAGCACGAGGAGGTCGCGCACAGTGCGGTCGTCGCGCACGTGCCCGACGAACTGGTCCATCACGCCGAGGCCGCCGTCGATGACCACTCCGCCGCTGTCCGGCCGGAGGTCGCCACGGATGATCCGCAGCAGCGTCGACTTGCCCGCTCCGTTCGCCCCGATCAAGGCGGAGACGCTGCCCTCCCCGACCCGGAACGACACGTCGTCGAGCAGTGGTCGCCCGTCGGCGAGCGCGTACGAGACGCCCGAGACGTCGATGTGGCCCATGGTCGGCTTTCCTGTCTTTCCCGCGGACAAAGCCTTCCAGAATAGCGCGGTGGAGCTCAACCGCAGCGCGAAGCGATGCCGCGACCCCAGCGCCGAGGGAGCCTGCGACCGAGGGCATCGGCCGTGGTGGGAGGTCAGCGACGGTAGTTCGGCGCTTCCACGACCATCTGGATGTCGTGCGGGTGCGACTCCTTCAGCCCGGCCGCGGTGATGCGGACGAACCGGCCGCGCTCCTTGAGCTGGGGGATGGTTCGCGCACCGACGTAGAACATCGACTGGCGGAGGCCGCCGACGAGCTGGTACGCCACGGCTGAGAGCGGGCCGCGGTACGGGACCTGGCCTTCGATGCCCTCGGCGATCAGCTGCTCGTCGCTCGGAACGTCGGCCTGGAAGTACCGGTCGCGCGAGTACGAGGTCTTCTTGCCGCGCGTCTGGAGGGCGCCGAGGGAGCCCATGCCGCGGTAGTTCTTGAACTGCTTTCCGTTGACGAACACGAGATCGCCGGGCGACTCGGCCGTGCCGGCCAGCAGCGAGCCCAGCATGACGCTGTCCGCGCCGGCGACGAGCGCCTTGGCGATGTCGCCCGAGTACTGGAGGCCGCCGTCCGCGATGAGCGGGACGCTCGCCGCGCGGGCGGCCAGCGACGCCTCGTACACGGCCGTCACCTGCGGCACGCCGACACCGGCGACGACGCGGGTGGTGCAGATGGATCCGGGGCCGACCCCGACCTTGATGGCGTCGGCACCCGCGTCGATGAGCGCCTGGGCCCCGGCGCGGGTGGCCACGTTGCCGCCGATCACGTCGACGTGCGACGCGCGCGGCTCGCGCTTGAGGCGGCTGATGATGTCGAGCACGCCGGCCGAGTCGCCGTTGGCGGTGTCGACGACGATGACGTCCACACCTGCGTCGACCAGCGTCATCGCGCGGTCCCAGGCGTCGCCGAAGAAGCCGATCGCGGCGCCGACCCGCAGGCGGCCCTCGTCGTCCTTGGTGGCGTCGGGGTACTTCTCGCTCTTGTCGAAGTCCTTCACGGTGATGAGGCCGCGGAGGCGACCGTCGGCGTCGACCAGTGGGAGCTTCTCGATCTTGTGCTCGGCGAAGATCGCGACGGCGGCGTCCGGGTCGATGCCGACTGGGGCGGTGATGAGCGGCATACGCGTCATCACGTCGCGGACCAGTGTCGTCGAGCGCTCGAACGGGGAGACGAACCGCATGTCGCGGTTGGTGATGATGCCGACGAGCTTGCCGTCGCCCTCGACCACTGGAAGGCCGGAGACGCGGAACTGCCCGCACAGGGCGTCGACCTCATCGACGGTCGCGTCTGGGGTGGTGGTCACCGGGTTGGTGATCATGCCCGACTCGGAGCGCTTGACCTTGTCGACGTTCGTCGCCTGGTCTTCGATGGACAGGTTGCGATGGATGATGCCGATGCCGCCGTGCCGGGCCATCGCCACCGCCATGCGCGACTCGGTCACGGTGTCCATGGCGCTGGACAGCAGCGGTGTCGCCATGGTGATCCGCTTGGTCAGGCGAGTCGAGGTGTCCGCCTCACTCGGGATGACGTCGGTGTGCCCGGGGAGGAGCATGACGTCGTCGTAGGTCAAACCGATGAATCCGAACGGATCCGCCTGGTCCATTTCACCCCTATCAAGGTCGCGCCAGTGTGGATGTCCAATCGTAACGGCACAACCTGGAGGTCTCTTCCGCGCAGGGCCCCTCACTCCACCGTCGCGAGGTCGAGCTCGGCCTGCCTGCGCCCCTGACGGGCGGCGACGATCATGTCGACGCTGAGGATCAGCAGCGCGAGCCACACGATCGCGAAGCCGACCCAGCGCTCCGGCGGCATCGCCTCGTTCAGCACCACGACGCCGACGAGGAACTGGATGAACGGCGCGAAGTACTGGATGAAGCCCATGTAGACCAGCGGCAGCCTCCGGGAGGCCGCGGCGAAGAACAGCAGCGGGACCGCAGTGATGACACCGGCGCCCACCAGCAGGACGGCGTGCCACGGGCCGTCGCTGCCGATGGTCAGCCCGACTGTGAGCGAGACCACGATGAGCTGGACGACGGCCACCGGGGTGAGCCACATCGTCTCGAGAGTGAGCCCGGAGACGGCGTCGACCCGGCCGCCCACGCGCTTCTTGATGAGGCCGTAGAAGCCGAACGAGAACGCGAGGATGAGGGCGATCCAGGGAATCTGACCGTAGCCGACCCCGAGAACCACCACCGCTACGACGCTCACGCCGACAGCTACCCACTGGGCGATGCGCAACCGCTCCCGCTGCACGATCACCCCGAGGAACACCGTGACGATCGGGTTGATGAAGTAGCCGAGGGCGGCCTCCACCACATGCCCGCTCACCGTCGCCAGCACGTAGGTCTGCCAGTTGACGTAGATGAGCGCACCGGCGAGACCCATCGTGAAGAGCACGCCTCGGTCCGTGAGCAGTGCGCCGAGGGTGCGCCACGAGCGGGTGACGGCGATCACGATCGCGCAGAACACCAGCGAGAAGATCACGCGCCAGGCCACGATCTCCCACGCACTCGCCGGCTTGAGCGCCAGGAAGTAGATGGGGAGGATGCCCCAGAGGACGTACGCGGAGATCGCGTAGATCAGGCCGGATCGGCGGTGTTCGGTGAGGGGCAGCGGCACTCGCACGACACTACTCCGTGCCGGGGACACCCACCGGGCTCCGCACCAGCGGCGAAGACGACGAAAGCCCGGGCGCTCAGCGCCCGGGCCTCGTCGAGAAGGTTCGTCAGCGGACGACGACCGCGAGCACGTCGCGGGCCGAGAGGACGAGGTAGTCCTCGCCGCCAAACTTGACCTCGGTGCCCCCGTACTTGGAGTAGATCACCTTGTCGCCGACGGCGACGTCGAGCGGCACGCGGTTGCCATTGTCGTCGATGCGGCCCGGCCCGACGGCGACGACCTCGCCCTCTTGGGGCTTCTCCTTGGCGGTGTCGGGGATGACCAGACCGGAAGCAGTGGTCTGCTCAGCCTCGACCTGCTTGATGACGATGCGATCTTCGAGCGGCTTGATGGAGACCGACACGGTTGACCTCTTTCTTTGGTGAACTCAGTCTTTGCGAACTCAGGTGGAGTGCGACTTGCGTTAGCAAACCCGCACGGAGAGTGCTAACCACGAGTCTAGGGGGTGCGTTAGCAGTCCCGCAACGTGAGTGCCAGAAGGTACGGTGGTGCACATGGACCGGTCCGAACTCGTCGAACTGCTGAGCCCCGAAGGACTGCGGCTGCTCGACTCTCTGCCTCCCTACCGGTCCGAGAAGGACGTGCTGAGCATGGTCACGTCCCTGCGGAAGCAGGGCCACTCCCCCGGACTCGTGGCCGCCGTGCTGACCCAGGCGAAGCTCCGCAAGAAGGCCGCGGGCAAGTTCGGCGAGTTCGCCTCCCGGATGCTGTTCACGGAGGCGGGGCTCGAGCAGGCGACGCGCCTCCCTGTCGCCGCCCGGCACGCCGGACGCTTCCGCGCCGCCGGGCTGACGCGGATCGCCGATCTCGGCTGCGGAATCGGCGGGGACGCCCTGGCGATGGCGGCACTCGACCTGGAGGTCACCGCGGTGGACGCCGACGAGGTGACGGCCGCGATCGCGGCGTTCAACCTGGCCCCCTTCCCGTCCGCCACCGTCGAGCACGGCCGGGCGGAGGACGTGAGCCTGCGCTCCATCGACGGAGTCTTCCTCGACCCCGCCCGACGCACGGCCGGGCACGCAGACACCGATCGGCTGACCGATCCCGACGACTACACGCCGTCACTCGGATTCGCGTACGAACTCGCGACGGGTCGGTCGGTGGGACTGAAGCTCGGGCCCGGGTTCGACAGGGACCTGATCCCCTCCACCGCCGAAGCGCAGTGGGTGTCAGCCGACGGCCAAGTCGTGGAGCTCGGGCTGTGGTTCGGCGCGCTCGCCCGCTCGGGCATCCGGCGGTCGGCCCTGGTGCTCCGGGGCGACGACGCGCACGAGCTCACGGCGCAGGCGGACAGCGAGGACGCCGAGACGGGCGAACTCGGCGAGTACCTCTACGAGCCGGACGGCGCCGTCATCCGCGCGCGCCTGATCGGCGACCTGGCACGTCGACTCGACGGCCGGATGCTCGGCGACGGCATCGCCTACATCACGGGCGACGTCGCCAGGGAGACACCCTTCGCCGCGGGGTTCCGCATCCTCGAGACGCTGCCGTTCGCCGAGAAGGAGCTCAAGAAGGCGCTCCGAGCACGCGACATCGGCACGCTCGAGATCAAGAAGCGCGGGGTGGATGTCGACCCGGCGGCCCTGCGCACCCGGCTCAAGCTCACCGGCAGTCGGCCGGCGACGCTGATCCTGACGCGCGTCGGCGGCAGGCACACGGCCCTGCTCGCCGACCGGCTCTGACAGCCGGCCGGCGAGCGCGAGTCGGTGCGGTCTGGCGTCAGTAGTGAGTCGGGTTGAAGTTCGCGAGGATGATGCCCAGCACGATCCAGAAGATGATCGCGATGGCCACACTGACGAAGCCGAGGATGATGCCGGTCAGCCAGAACCCCTTGGCGTTCGTCTCCTTGTTCCGCCCGATGAAGCCCAGGACGATCGCCGCGACGCCGAACAGGAAGCCGATGCCCCATGCGAACGTCAGGACCATGCCGACGATGCCGCCGACGAGCGACAGGATGCTGAGGATCGGCGATTTCGCGGCCGGCTGCCCGTAGGGCTGGGCATAGCCGGGCGCCGGCTGGCCGTACGCGGGCTGACCATAGCCGGGCGCGGGAGGCTGGCCGTGGGGCTGCTGGCCGTAAGGCTGCTGGCCGTAGGGTTGCTGGCCGTAAGGCTGCTGGCCGTAAGGCTGCTGGCCGTAAGGCTGCTGCGGTTGACCGTACGGCTGCTGCGGTTGCTGGCCATACGGCTGCTGCGGGGCGCCGTACCCGGGCGCGGCCGGCGGGACCGGCGGCGCGGGAGGTGCGACCGGCGGAACCGGCGGGACGCCGTCCGGGGCCGGCGCGGGGATGTCGGACGACGGCGGAACCGGCTGAGCGGGAGTTCCTTCCGTTCCTTCGGGCTCTGCTGCGCCTGACGGGGTGTTCGGATCGGACATTCTGCCCATCTCCTTCTCTGGTGGCTTCCTGAGAAAACGCTGTATCGGATCAATCGTCGCAGCGGGCCACCGGCGTGTCAACGCCCGGCTTCCCGCGAGGTCACCCCGCGGCCACGCCCTCCTCCCCCACCTGGATGTCGGTCACGGGCAGGGTGGAGTCGGCGCCGAAGTCGAGCCGGCTCGGCTCGCGGCCCGCCAGGATGAGCTGCGCACCCAGAGCCGCGATCATCGCTCCGTTGTCGGTACACAGCGACAGCGCCGGGATGCGCAGGGTCACGCCCGCCTCCGCCGCCCGCTGCACGGCGAGCGTGCGCACGCGTGCGTTCGCGACGACTCCTCCGCCGAGCAGCAGCCGCGGAACACCGTGGTCGAGGCAGGCGGCGATCGCCTTGCTGAGGAGGACGTCGGCGACCGCTTCGCGGAACGATGCCGCCACGTCGGCGACCGGCACCTCCTCGCCGGCGTCCTGGCGCTGCTCCACCCACCGTGCCACAGCGGTCTTGAGGCCGGAGAACGAGAAATCGTAGCGGTGTCGCTCCAGGTCTTTGGGCTTGGTGAGCCCGCGCGGGAAGCGGATGGCGCGCGGGTCGCCGTCCGCGGCGACGCGGTCGATCTGCGGGCCGCCCGGGTAGGGGAGGCCGAGGACGCGCGCAACCTTGTCGAACGCCTCGCCGGCCGCGTCGTCGATCGTCTCGCCCAGCAGCTCCACGTCCGACACGAGATCGCGGACGAGCAGCAACGACGTGTGCCCTCCCGAGACCAGCAGCGCGACGGTCGGCACTTCGACCGGGTGTCCCCGGCCGCCGGCGGCATCGAGGACGTCGGCTCCGACGTGGCCGACGAGGTGGTTGACCGCGTAGAGCGGTTTGCCGAGCGACAGGGCGAGCGCCTTGGCGGCGCCGACGCCGACCATGAGGGCGCCAGAGAGGCCGGGGCCGCTGGTGACGGCGATCGCGTCCAGGTCGGCGAGCTCGATGCCGGCATCCGCGACGGCGGTGCGGAGGGTGGGGGTCAGCGCCTCCAGGTGGGCGCGGGCCGCCACCTCCGGCACGACGCCGCCGTAGCGCGCGTGCTCCTCCATCGACGAGGCGATCGTATTGGAGAGAAGGGTCGTGCCGCGCACGATCCCGACGCCGGTCTCATCGCAGGAGGTCTCGATGCCGAGAACGAGCGGCCCGCCGCCGCGCTCGTCGGCCTGGGAAGCGATACCGTTCATGCGATGGTGGTCTCCGGTGTCGGGACGGTCAGGCGCATGACGATCGCATCCACCCCGTCGGGCTGGTAGTAGCGGGGACGCACGCTGATCTCCACGAAGCCGAGCGCGCGATAGAGGGTCTGGGCGCCGGGATTGTCGGCCCGCACCTCCAGGAACACCTCTGTGGCGCCGCGATGACGTGCCTCGCCGATCAGCGCCAGCATGAGCGCCCGTCCGAGCCCGTGCCTCCGCGCGTGCGGTACGACGGCGATCGTCTGGATGTCGCCGTCCCCGGAGCCCCGCGGCGCCAGCAGGCCCGCGTATCCGTCGATGCGATCGGGGTCGTCGAGCGGGACGGCGACGAGATAGTAGCCGTGCGGGCCGGCCAGCTCGCCGCGCATGGTGTCCGCCGACCAGGCGTCTGTGACGAACGTCGAGCGCTCGATCTCCATGATCGCGTCGAGGTCGCCCTCGGCGGCTCGGCGCAGCTGCCACGACGCGGCGCCCGCGGGAACAGGGAGCTGCTCCGTCACGCGCTCACCCGCTTGGGGCCGGACGACAGGGTGACATCGGGAGAACGCAGGTAGAGCGGCTCGTCGCGGTCGAACGGGAGGCCGGCCGCGAACCGCAGCTCGGCGATCATGCCGAGCAGCCCGGCCGACACCTCGACGGCGTCCTCGCGGGGGAGGTCGGCGTGCGGGAGGTCGTCCGGCTTGTCGAGGCCGGGGCCATCGAGGCGCACCGGGAGGCCGTGCTCATCGACGCCCGAATACGCCGTCCAGTACCGCTCGCGGCGCCGGGCGTCGGTGACGACGAGCAGCGGGCCGGAGTGCCCGGCGAGATAACGTTCGTAGGCGACCGCGTCGTGGCTGACGACCGGGACGAGAGGCCGGCCGGCGCCGAAGGCGAAGGCGGTGGCCGCTGCGATGCCGACGCGCAGCCCGGTGAACGGACCGGGGCCCATACCCGCCACGACGCCGGAGAGCTCCGAGGCGCCGGCGCCGGAGGCGTCGAGCGCCGCCCGGATGAGCTCGCCGATGACCTCGGCGTGCCGCATGGTGTCCGTCTCCCCCACCTCGGCCAGGATGCCGCCGTCGCGGTCGACGACGGCGACGCTCGTTCCGGCGGACGTGTCGATGGCGAGGAGCATGGCACCAGCCTAGGCGCGCGAACGGCATCGGCGGTCACACGCGAGCGCGAAGCACGCCGAGGCGCACGCTCACGCCCCTAAAACGCTCCGTTGAGGACGTTTACGCGCCCTTCGGCGGGTGGGGCGAGGGGATCAGGATTGCCAGCGCGAGCCGAAGGCGGTGACGGTCACCGTGCGCGGCTCGTCCGCGTCGGACTCCGGCTCGGCGGCGCCCTCGGATGCCCCTGTCGGCCGCACGATCTCGACCTCTAGCCACGACTCCGCGACGCCGTCCAGCATTCCGCCGCCCCACTCGACCACGACGACCGAGCGGGCGAAGTCGATGTCGAGGTCGTCGAGCTCGAGAGCATTCGAGAGCCGATAGGCGTCCACATGGACGAGCGGCACTCCGCCGACGAGGCTGGGATGGGTCCGCGCCAGCACGAACGTCGGGCTCGTGACCGGACCGCGCACCTCCAGGCCTTCGCCGATGCCGCGGGTGAGAGTGGTCTTCCCCGCGCCCAAGGGGCCGGTCAGCACCAGGAGGTCGCCCGCACGCAGCAGCTGCGCCAGCTCGATCCCCAGTGCGTGCATGTCGTCGCCCGTCGCGACGGTGCGGTCGACGAGCACACGTCCGATCACGCCGCTCCCCCGCGATAGCTGCGTCGCAGGCGGCCACCCAGGCGCGTGACGATCTCGTAGCTGATGGTGTCGGCGGCCTCCGCCCAGTCGTCCGCACCCGGCACCCCGGTGGCGGGATCGCCGAACAGGACGACCTCGTCGCCCACGGCCACCTCCGCATCGCCCACGTCGACCACGAACTGGTCCATCGCGACCCGACCCGCGATACGGTAGCGCTCCCCGGCGATCGACACCGGCCCCCGGCCGGAGGCGTGCCGCGGGATGCCCTCGGCGTAACCCAGCGGCACGAGCGCGAGCGTCGTCTCGCCGGCGGTGCGGTACATGTAGTCGTACGACACGCCGGTGTCGGCCGGCACCCGGCGAACGGCCGCGATCCGGCCCCGCAGGGTCATCGCGGGCCGCAAGCCGAGCTCTGCGGCCGACGCCGACCCGAACGGGCTCAGACCGTAGACGGCCAGGCCGAGGCGCACCAGGTCGAATCGCGATTCCGGCAGGCTCAAGGCCGCAGCGCTGGCGGCGATGTGACGGAGCTCGGGACGGAGTCCGGCGGCTTCGGCCTGCTCCACTCCGCGCGTGAACACGGCGATCGCGGCACGGTCGTCCTCGGGTGATGCATTGGACAGGTGGCTGAAGACTCCGCGCACCACCAGCGCCCCGGTCTCCTCGAGCTCACGGGCACGGGCGACGGCGACCTCCCAGACGCAGACGGGGATGCCATTGCGGCTGAGGCCGGTGTCGAGCTTCAGCTGGACGAATGCCGGGACCTCGGGCGTGCCGGCGGCTGCCGCGGCCTCCAGCTGGGCCAGCGAGGATATACCCAGGTCGATCCCCGCCGCGACCGCCTCGGTGAAATCCTCGTCGGGGTCGTGCAGCCACGCCAGCACTGGCGCATCGATGCCGGAGGCCCGCAGCTGGAGCGCCTCGCCGATCTCGGCGACGCCGAGCCAGTCCGCGCCACCGGCGAGCGCCGCTCTGGCGCACTCGAGCGCTCCGTGACCATAGGCGTTCGCCTTGACCACGGCCATCGCGTGCGGCGTTGCGACGATCTGCCGCAAGCGCCGCACGTTGGCGGTCACGGCGTCGAGGTCGATGACCGCCTCGCGGAACGCTGCGCTCATGCGCGCTCCAGCACCACGAACGCGGTCGCGACTCCGGCGTCGTGCGACATCGACACGTGCATGTGCGCGATCCCGCGCTCGGCGACCTGACGGGCGACAACGTTGTGCAGCATGAACCCCGGGTTCCTCTCTTCGTCCGGAACGATCTCCATGTCGTGCCAGCGCACGCCCTCCGAGCCGCCGAGCGCCTTGATCAGCGCCTCCTTCGCCGCGAACCGCGCAGCGAGCGAGTGGACGGGCAAGTCGCGCTCGGCCTCCGTGAACAGGCGTTCCCGCAGTTTCGGCGTGCGGTCCAGCGATCGGGCGAAGCGCGCCAGGTCGACGACGTCGACCCCGATGCCGGCGATCACGACGCTCCTATTCCACGGTGACGGACTTGGCCAGGTTGCGCGGCTGGTCCACGTCGAGGCCCTTGGCAGCCGAGAGTTCCATCGCGAAGATCTGCAGCGGGACGACCGACAGCAGCGGCTCGAACAGCGGTGCGGCGAGCGGGATGCGGATGACCTCGTCGGCGAACGGCAGGACGGCCGCGTCTCCGGCCTCGGCGATCGCGATGACGCGCGCACCGCGGGCGCGGATCTCTTGGATGTTGGAGACGACCTTCTTGTGCAGCTCGTCGGACCAGCGCGGGCTCGGGACGACCACGAACACGGGCTGGCCCGGCTCGATGAGGGCGATCGGGCCGTGCTTGAGCTCTCCGGCGGCGAAGCCCTCCGCGTGGATGTACGCCAGTTCCTTGAGCTTGAGCGCACCCTCGAGTGCGATCGGGTAGCCGACGTGACGGCCGAGGAACAGCACGGAGCGGGTATCGGACATCCAGTGCGCGAGCTGCGCGATGGTGGAGTGCGCTTCGAGCACGGTGGCGATCTTCTCGGGCACAGCCAGCAGCTCGTCGACGGCGTCGCGCTGCTGCGCGGCCGACAGCGTGCCGCGCACCCGGGCCAGATGGAGGCTGAACAGGTACAGCGCCGTGATCTGAGCCACGAAGGCCTTGGTCGAGGCGACCGCGACCTCCGGCCCCGCGTGCGTGTACAGCGCGGCGTCGGACTCGCGCGGGATGGTCGCACCATGCGTGTTGCAGACCGAGATCGCCTTCGCGCCGGCGTCGCGCGCATACTTGACCGCCATGAGCGTGTCCATCGTCTCGCCTGACTGGCTGATCGAGATGATCAGGGTGCCGTCGGTGATCACCGGCTCGCGGTAGCGGAACTCGTGCGAGAGCTCCACGGTCACGGGCACCCGGGCCCACTTCTCGATCGCATAGCTGCCGACCAGACCAGCGTAGGCGGCGGTGCCGCAGGCCACGATCGTGATGCGGTCGATGCCTGCGAGGAAGTCGTCGCCCAGTGCGTCGAGCTCGGGGATGTGCACCGTGTCGTCGACGACGCGTCCGCGCAGCGTGTTCGCGACGGCATCGGGCTCTTCGGCGATCTCCTTTGCCATGAAGGACGACCAGCCGCCCTTCTCGGCGGCAGAGGCGTCCCACGCCACCTCGAACGGCTCGACCTCGACGGGCGCGCCGCCGAAGTCGGTCACGGTGACCGAGCCCGGGGTGATCGTCACGATCTGGTCCTGGCCGATCGCGACGGCGCGACGAGTGT
The DNA here is from genome assembly GCF_049993355.1 of Leifsonia sp. McL0607. Classification (GTDB taxonomy): domain Bacteria; phylum Actinomycetota; class Actinomycetes; order Actinomycetales; family Microbacteriaceae; genus Leifsonia. Next base: position 681,069 of record NZ_CP188253.1, read on the forward strand.
GCTCGACGAACGCGGCCACATCGGAACCGAGGAAGTTCTCGCCCTCGCCGAGCCCGATCACGAGCGGGGAGTTGCGGCGGGCGCCGACGACGACGTGCGGCTGATCCTGGTGGAGCGCCAGCAGGGTGAAGGCGCCCTCGAGTCGCGACACGACGCGCTGGAATGCCTCGCTCAGGTCGCCGGTAGCGCGGTACTCGCGGCCGAGGAGGACAGCGGCGACCTCGGTGTCGGTCTCGGATTCGAACCTGAAGCCGTCCGCGAGGAGCTCGTCTTTCAGCGTGGCGAAGTTCTCGATGATGCCGTTGTGGATGACCGCCAGCCGGCCCTCGTCACCGAGGTGGGGATGCGCGTTCCGATCGGTCGGGCCTCCGTGGGTCGCCCATCGGGTGTGACCGATGCCGGTGCCGCCGTTCGGGATCGGGTGCACGCCGAGGTCGTCTGAGAGCACGGCGAGCTTGCCCGCCTTCTTGGCGGTGGCCAGGTGCCCGGCAGGGTCGATGACCGCGATGCCCGCCGAGTCGTATCCGCGGTACTCGAGACGCTTCAGGCCGCCGAGCAGCACCTCCAGACTCCTGTCGGTACCGACGTAGCCCACGATTCCACACATGCGGTCGATTCTACGGGACCGGCGGACCTCGACCAGATACCCCAGTTTTCTTAGATGCTAAGGTTTCACTGTTAAACATCACAGTTAGGTATCCTCTATGCATAGCACCCACCGCCGACGTCTGCGCTTCGCAGCGTCCGGCACGGCACTTGCCATTGCGGGAGCCGCGATCACGGCGATCGGCGCTCCAGCCCTCGCGGACGACGCGGTTCTCTCCCGGACGAATCTCGCCTGCGAGTACGTGAACGAGGGAGCGTTCACCAATCCGGCCTCCACCGCCTGGCAGGTCACCGCATCCGACGTCGTCAGCGACGCGTCGGGGCGCGAGGCTCGCGCCTGGGCCGGCTACGCCGCCCACCAGGCGATCGCCGAGAACGGCGACGCGACCTACATCGGCTACTTCGACGAAGACCGCACGCTCACCATCGCCAAGCGCGGCGCGAACGACACCGCCTGGACGATCACGCCGCTCGGGGCGAAATTGGAGCACGACTCGCACTCGAACATCGAGCTCGCGTTCGACACGAACGGCAACCTCCACGTCGTGGCACGCGTGAAGTACTCCGACACGCTCCGATATTGGGTGACGTCGCAGCCCGGAGACCTGAGCACGCTGGCCTCCGCCTCGATGATCCCCAACTGGAAGGACAACGGGAACTCGTTCGAGGGCTGGGTGTCGTATCCAGAGCTCTACACGGGCGTCGACGGGCAGCTCTTCTTCCGTTATCAGCACGGTCAGCCCGGCGGGGCCTACACCAACGTGTATCAGTTCAACGCGGCAACCAAGGCCTGGGAGCTCTCCAACCCGGGAACGGGATACCAGGGGCTGGCGAAGGTCTGGGCCGGTTGGTACACCAACCCCTCGTGGAGCGCGTACCCGACCGTTCCAGAGAAGGGGCCGGACGGAAAATACCACATGATCTGGACCTGGCGTGCCGACGGTAGCCCGAACAGCAACTCGCAGATCGCCTACGCGGTGAGCGACGACCTCCACGTGTGGAAGAACGTCAAGGGCGAGGTCGTCTCCGACGCCAGCTTCACGTACAACGATCGGCGCCCGGTCGTGGACGACGTCCCGAAGGGCGGCGGCGTGCTCAACGGCACGGGTATGGCGCTCGGCTTCGACGCCGCAGGCGAGCCGGTGATCTCGTACATCAAGTACGTCGGGAGCGGAGCGGACACGACCACGCAGCTCTTCACCGCGCGCCCGGGCGGTTCCGCCTCCGACAACGGCTGGGCGATCCAGCAGGCCACGTCCTGGTCTGGCAAGTACGACCTCGCGGAGAACATCCTCGACCCCGGATTCCTGAACGCCAACGCGGGTGCACGCCAGGTGGGCGACTACCTCGCTATCCCGTATCTGTGCCAGCAGAAGGGCCACACGCTCTATCTCGACGCGAAGACTGGCGAGCGGGTCGCGGACGTTCCCACCACGCAGGACACCGCGCTGCCCGACGAGGTGACGACCTCGAGTTTCAAGCCCGGTAATTTCATCTGGCCGCAGTCGGTACGCACGGAAGGCTCGACCGACTCCTCGGCGCGCCTGCTCAAGTGGGAGGCCGGGCCGTGGATCGTGGACGGTGACATCGTGCCGAAGTGGACCTACCCGGTCGAAGGTTCCCCGCTGACCGTATTCACCCTGTCCCGCTGACCCCCGCGCGGGCGGCGACCGCTCCCTGTCTAGACTTGATGCCTATGGCTGAGAACGGCGCCGCTCGCGGCGGATCCCCCGCGAACGGAGAGTCCAGCACCCCGTATGTGGAGCTGAGCCGTACCGACTGGGCCGAGCTGGCGCAGAACACCCGGCTGCCGCTCCAGGAGACCGAGATCGTCCAGCTGCGGGGCCTGGGCGACCCGCTCGACCTGCGCGAGGTGGAGGAGGTCTACCTCCCCCTCAGCCGCCTGCTCAACCTCTATGTGGGCGGCACTAAGCAGCTGCACCGCGTCACCAGCGACTTCTTGGGCGAACGCGCGCAGCCCACGCCCTTCGTGATCGGCGTCGCCGGGTCCGTCGCGGTGGGAAAATCGAGCATCGCCCGCCTCATGCGCGAGCTGCTCTCGCGGTGGGACGACACCCCTCGCGTCGAACTGGTCACCACCGATGGCTTCCTCCTGCCGAACGCCGAGCTCGAACGGCGGGGCCTGATGGAGCGCAAGGGGTTCCCGGAGTCGTACGACCGCCGGGCGCTGCTCCGCTTCGTCACCTCAGTGAAAAGCGGCGCGCCCGAAGTCCGCGCCCCCTTCTACTCGCACCTCAGCTACGACATCGTGCCCGACGCCGAGATCGTCGTGCGGAGACCGGATGTCCTCATCGTCGAGGGCCTCAACGTCCTCCAGCCGGCCGGCGGCGGCAATAGGCTCGCGGTGAGCGACCTGTTCGACTTCAGTGTCTACGTCGACGCCCGCACCCGCGACATCGCCCGCTGGTACGAGGAACGCTTCCTCAAGCTTCAGCGCGGCGCGTTCGCGAACCCCAAGTCGTTCTTCCACCGGTATTCGCAGCTCACCGAGAGCCAGGCTCGGGAGCGGGCGGCCTCGATCTGGTCGGCGACCAACGAGCCCAACCTGGTGCAGAACATCCGGCCGACGCGCTCACGCGCGAAGCTCGTCCTGCGCAAGGACGCCGACCACACCGTGAGCTCGGTGCTGCTGCGCAAGCTATAGCCTGAGAGCGTGCCGCCTCGGGCGCGCAGACCCGGCGTCGTCAGGATCCGTGCTCCAAGACTCTGGCCTCGCCGTCGTGGTTGCCGTAGGCATGGAGTATGGCTACACCACGATCGCGCGCTGCGCAGTTGTTCGGACAACGAGTCCGTCAGGTCCGGATCGCACGGGGAGTGAGCCAGGAAGAGATCGCGAACCTCGCCGACATGCACGTGACCAATTACGGGCGCATCGAGCGAGGCGAGGCCAACTCCGAACTGCACACGATCATCCGTCTCGCCACCGCGCTCGACACTGACCCGGCGGAACTGCTGGCGGGGCTGTACGGCCCGCACATGGTTCCCGATCGGGAGCGCGCGTACTCCGTAGCCGACTTCATCGCGGCCAAGCGCTCTCAGCAGGCGATTTGACATGTCCGGCTTTGCTTCCTGGTGATTAGAACCCTGATGCTCTCTGCCTCTGGGATGGCACTCCGGTAGGAAACAGAGTGGATGCATGTCGTCACCGCGTTTCGAAGCATCACGGATCCTCGGCGAACGACTGAGGAAACGACGCAGGGAGCTGCGCATCTCGCAGGTCGACGTCGCGACCCTGAGCCAGGTGGATCTGGCCAACTATGGCCGCGTGGAGCGCGGTATCGGCAACCCGACCTTCATGACGCTCCTGCAACTGGCGGTGACTCTCGAGATCGAACCGAGTGAGCTTCTGGACGGGCTCGCCGACCTCGAGCTCCTTCCGGAGCCCGATCACACGTTCTCATCCTCCGACTTCGTTCGCGAGCAGCTCACGCTGGGTGACCGCCCCGGCCGGAAGGACTGACCAGGTGCCCGCCATGACTCCCACGTCCGAAGCCACCAGGATCCTCGGCGATCGTCTGCGCGAACGCCGGACGAAACTCGGTCTGACCCAGTACACGGTCGCCCACGAGAGCGCTGCAGACCTCGCCAACTACGGCAAGCTCGAACGCGGAATCGGGAACCCGACCCTGCTGACGCTCCTGCGCCTCTTCGTCACCCTCGATCTCCGGCCCGAAACCGCACTGATCGGCCTCGCGAATCGCGATCTCTTCCCCGACGGCATCCGCCCGTTCACCGTGTCGGAGTACCGCGCAGCGGAAGAACGCCACAGCCGTCCGAACGGCTGAGCTCCGGCGCCTGACGCCCCGAGGCGCTACACGCCGAGGCGCTCCCGCACCACGTCGGCGAGCTCGTTCGCCAGGCGCTCAGCAGTGTCATGGTCGGCGGCCTCCACCATGACCCGAACCAGCGGCTCCGTGCCAGACGGACGCAGCAGCACGCGGCCGCCGTCGCCGAGCACAGCCTCCGCGGTCTGAACGGCCAGCTGCAGGGGCTCGTCGGTGTGCACCGCATGGTGGTCGACGCCCTTCACGTTCACCATGACCTGCGGGTAGACCGTCATGACCTTCGCCAGCTCGGAGAGAGGCTTGCGCTGACGCGCCATCTCGCTGAGGACGTGAAGCCCCGTGAGGATGCCGTCGCCGGTGGTCGCGAACTCACGCATGATGACGTGGCCCGACTGCTCGCCGCCCAGGGCGTAGTCGTTCTGGTTCATCTCCTCGAGCACGTAGCGGTCACCGACCGCTGTCTCGACGATGCGGATTCCGTGCTCGCGCATGGCGATCTTGAGACCGAGGTTGCTCATCACGGTCGCCACGAGCGTGTCGTCCTTGAGTTTGCCGCGTTCTTTCATGCCCACCGCAAGGATGGCCATGATCTGGTCGCCGTCGACGATGTTGCCGTCGGCGTCGATAGCCAGGCAGCGGTCCGCGTCGCCGTCGTGGGCGATGCCGACGTCGGCGCCCGCGGCGAGGACGGCTTCGGCGAGCTTGTCGAGGTGTGTCGAGCCGACGCCGTCGTTGATGTTCATGCCGTCGGGCGAGTCGCCGATGACCGTGACCCGCGCGCCGGCGTCGGTGAACACCTCGGGCGAGATTCCGGCGGCGGCGCCGTGCGCGCAGTCGAGCACGACGTGGATGCCGTCGAGGCGTTGCGAGAGACTCGCCAGCAGGTGCACGACGTAGCGGTCCTCCGCGTCCGCGAAGCGACGGATGCGGCCGACGTCGGCGCCGGTCGGCGTGAGCTTCTCCATGTCGAGGTGCTGTTCGATGCGGTCTTCGACGACGTCCGGGAGCTTGGCGCCGCCACGGGCGAAGATCTTGATCCCGTTGTCGGGAGCGGGGTTGTGCGAGGCCGAGACCATCACACCGAAATCCGCGTCGAAGTCGGCGATGAGGAAGGCCGCGGCCGGCGTAGGGATGACACCGGCGTCGTAGACGTCGATGCCGGAGCTGGCCAGCCCGGCCGCGACAGCGGCCGAGAGGAACTCGCCGGAGACCCGGGGGTCACGGGCGACGATCGCCAGCGGGCGTTTGCCCGCGGCGCGCCGAGCCTCCGCACTGCGGCCTCGCGTCAGGACAGCCGCAGCTGCCTGAGCGAGACCGAGCGCGAGGTCGGCGGTGAGCGTACCGTTCGCGAGTCCACGGACTCCGTCGGTTCCGAAAAGGCGGGGCATGAACCGAAGCCTAAGCGCTGAACAGGATCAGCGCTTAGAGAACTGCGAAGCCTTGCGCGCCTTCTTGAGACCGGCCTTCTTGCGCTCGGTGACACGGGCGTCACGAGTGAGGAAGCCGGCCTTCTTGAGGGTCGGACGGTTGTTCTCGCGGTCGATCTCGTTGAGCGCGCGGGCGATGGCGAGGCGCAGCGCGCCGGCCTGACCCGACGGGCCGCCACCGGTGATGCGGGCGACGACGTCGTAGGAGCCGATGAGGTCGAGGACCTTGAACGGGTCGGTGATGAGCTGCTGGTGCAGCTTGTTCGGGAAGTAGTCCGCGAACTCACGGCCGTTGACCGTGATGGTTCCGGAGCCGGGGACCAGGCGCACGCGCGCGATGGCCTCCTTGCGACGGCCCACGGCCGCGCCGGGAACGGAGAGGACGGGACGCGGGGCTGCAGGGGCCGCGCTCTCGGGGGTCTCGGTCGAGTAGGACTCGACGTTCTCGACCTGAGCCGAGTCGATGCTGTCTGCGATCTTCGCCACGGTGGTGATAATCCTTTGTCTAAGTCTGTCGTGAAGGTCGTGGATCGCCTACTGGGCGACCTGGCCGAGCGTGTACTGCTTCGGCTGCTGGGCGGCGTGCGGGTGCTCGCTTCCGGTGTAGACCTTCAGCTTGCGGAGCTGTGCGCGGCCGAGGGAGTTCTTCGGCAGCATGCCGCGGACGGCCTTCTCGACGGCGCGCACCGGGTTCTTCTCGAGCAGTTCAGAGTAAGTGGTGGCCTTGAGGCCGCCCGGGTAGCCCGAGTGGCGGTAGGCCTTCTTCTGAGCCGCCTTCTGACCGGTGAGGGCCACCTTGTCGGCGTTGACGATGATCACGAAGTCGCCGCTGTCCATGTGGGGGGCGAACGTCGGCTTGTGCTTGCCGCGGAGGAGGGCGGCGGTGTGGCTGGCGAGACGGCCGAGTACGACATCGGTCGCGTCGATGACGACCCAGTCGTGCTGGATCTCGGCTGCCTTCGGGGTGTAGGTGCGCGTCACAGTAGTGGCTGCTTTCTATATCGAACGGAGGAGTTCGTGAATCCCGCTCCGATGGGGGTTGCCATCCCGAAGGGATGAGAACCGGGGCCGGTGGAGGGCTCACGTTCGCGTGCCGCGCCGCAGGAGGCGCAGACACCAAGAGTCAATACTACGCGACACGCCCGGAAACGGTCAAACCGGGGTAGCGAAGGCGGAGGGTGGTCCTCGTCTTCGCACGAAACTCCGGAGGTCTAGGGCAACACGCGTACGAATCTCCGTAGGAACGGCCACGACGCCGGAGCGCCTCCTCGGGTGTCCGGAGTTGCGAGCCATCGTAGGCGCACGCGGGCAACTCCGGAGGTCACGGACGACGCGCCGCGCGAGAGCCCGTTCGTCCGGATCCGCCGCGACGGAATCTGGCTGAATTCCGGACGAGCGGAGCCGAGGCCCGCGAGATCCTCCCCGACGCCGACCTCGTTATCCCGTCATCGTGCCCGGTAGTCGGCGGCGAGTGCTCGCAGCCTCCGGTGCACGCCGCCGTAGGCCTCGGCGTCGCGCAGCGACCATTTCGGCAGCTTGGCGACCATCGTGTAGTTGGGGTCCACGACGTTGGCCGCCGGGGCGAGACCGAGTTGGCTGACCAGCTGATACGCGTCCAGCCGATCGAGGCCGGTCATGGTGGCCGCCCAGCCGACGAGTTCCTTCTGGCTGATCCGGAAGGCGTCCTCCAGCGGCCGAGCCGATCCGGTCGTCATCAGGTGATCGTCGTCCTCCAGACGCGGCCAGGCCGGAGCCGCGCCCTTGACGAGGTCGACGGCGATCACGGTCTCCATCGCGGACTCGATGCCGGTGCCGCACACTTCGCCCTCGCCCTGACGGGCGTGCCCGTCTCCCAGCGACAGCAGGGCGCCCGGGACGTTCACCGGCAGATAGAGCGTGGTGCCGGCGCGCACCTCCGGGGTGTCCATGTTTCCACCGTGGCTCGCGGGCGTCACCACGAGGCGCACCTCTCCCGCGGCCGGGGCGACGCCGACCGTGCCGTGCATCGGGTCCAAGGGCATGGTCAGTTCGAAGTCGGAGGCCGTTGCCCGGTAGGTCGCGGTCCAGGCCTCGCGGTCGATCTCGTAGAACCAGACGCGTTCGTCCAGCGGGCCGTGGAGCAGCGCGGTCTCGTGGGTCCCGGTCAGTGCGCCGAAGTGGGGAAACGTGGCGGAGACGGCGCGGTCCCTGGCCGGGACGACGCTGACGAAGTGCACTGCGAGCAGGTCGCCCGGCTCCGCACCTTCGACATGAATGGGGCCGGAGACCGGATTGAGCTCCGAAAACGGCACGACGGCACTCGGCAGGTCGCCCGGCTCGCGCACACGACCGCCGAAGCAGTCTTCCGTGCGCACCTCCACGAGGTCGCCCGGGCAGACGGAGAGCAGAGCCTCTCGGCCTCCGAACGTGTACGCGTACTCGTCTGGTGTCGGCGCTAGGCGATGAACAGCCATGTCAATCCTTCCTGGTCGGGGAGGTCCGCAGTGCTTCCGGAGACGGCTCAGCAGGACCGGCCGGAGCGCTCATCCGGCCGGTGAGCGCGAGGACGACTGCCAGAACGATACCGGCCACGAGCCAGACGGCGCCGATCAGCTGCGCCGACTCGCGCGCGTTGAACAGGACGCTGGCGAGGATGACGAAGCCTCCTCCCGGCAGCACGCCGTGCACGAACCAGCGTCCGGTGCGCTTGCGCACCAGGAACCACCAGATGACCGCGACATTGAGAACCAGGAACGCGGTGAGCGCCCCGAAGTTGACGAGGGTCGAGATGAACGCCAGTCCGTCCGGCAGCCCCGTCAACAGCAGTCCGAGGACGATCGAGACGCCGGCCACCAAGAACGTGGCGTTCACCGGCACACCGTGCTTGGCGCTCACCCGGCTCAGGAACGCGGGCAGCTGCCGGTCGCGCGACATCGCGAACAGCAGCCGCGAGGTCGCCGCCTGGGCGACCAGCGCATTCGCGAAACCCCAGGCGATCGCCGTGGAGGCCGCCGTCAGGACGAACAGGAATCCGCCGCCCGCCTGCTCAGCGGCCCGGTAGAACGCCGTCCCGTCGGGGTCGCCGTCGCGGATGAGAGCAGCTGCGTCCGGGACGAGCATGGCGGCGACCCAGGTCTGCACGATGAACAGCACACCCACCAGCAGGAGGGCGGCGATCATCGAGCGACCGAGCTGCTTGCTGGTCCCCGCGTTCTCCTCGGCGAGCGTCGAGATCCCGTCGAAGCCGAGGAAGGAGAGAACGCACAGCGACACGGCCCCCAGCAGCACCGGCAGCTGGAACGTCGACGGATCGAAGAACGCATCGAGGCTGAAGCCTCCCCCGGCGCCGTTCGCGACGGCGACGAATCCGATGACGAGGAAAACGGCGAGCACGATCAGCTCGAGCGTCAGCATGATCTTGTTCACCTTCGCGGTGAACTGGATGCCCAGGTAGTTGATGACGGTGTTGAGCAGCACGAAGCCGACTAACCACACCGGCGTGGGCACGGCCGGCACCATCCCCGCCATCGCCATCGACGCCGCCAGATACAACAGCGACGGGATGAGAATGTAGTCGAGCAGGATCATCCAGCCGGCGACGAAGCCGACGGGTCGCGCGATCCCACGGCCGACGTAGGTGTACACCGACCCGGACATCGGGAACGCCTGGGTCATCTGGGCGTACGAGTTGGCGGTGCACATCATCGCCAGCATTGCGATCAGGTAGGCCAGGGGCGGCATGCCTCCCGAGGCGGAGAACACCTCGCCGAAGATCGCGAACGGCGCGATCGGGACCATGAAGATGAGGCCATAGACCAGGAGGTCGCCGAAGCGCAGTTTGCGCTGGAGTTCCTGACGGTAGCCGAACTGTTCGATTCCGGGTTCCGCCGGCGGTGAGGTCTGAGACACGGAACAATAAGATACTGCATTCGGAGCCCATGGCGTAAACGCGTGACGTATCAGCGGATCGTATCGCGCGCTCCGAGCAGCGACAGGAGCATCACAGCGACCTGAGCCCGCGGGTCTGCTCGGCGCGCCGGGCGAGCTCGGCGCCCTCCGGGTAGCCCACCTCCACCAGGGTGAGCCCGCGCGCCGGCATCACCTTGAACGCGCTGGTCCGCTCGCGCGCGTCGCGCAGCTCGACGAGGTCGCCCGGGGTCAGCGACCCCTCCCCCACTTCGACGCACGCGCCGACCAGCGCGCGGACCATGCTGTGGCAGAACGCGTCGGCTACCACTTCGCCGACCAGCACACCGTCGTCGTCGCGCCGCCAAGCGAAGTCAAGGAGGGTGCGGATCGTCGTCGCCCCCTCGCGCGCCTTGCAGTAGCTGGCGAAGTCGTGGAGGCCGAGGAGCCCGTGCGACGCGACATCCATCGCGTCGACGTCCAGGTCGGCCGACACCCAGGCGGTCCTGTGTCGCTCCAGCGGGTCGCGCACGGCGGCCCGATCGGCGGCCCGGTATTCGTACCGCCGCCAGAGCGCCGAGAAGCGTGCGTCGAACCCGGCAGGCGCTTCGCTCGCACCGAGCACCACCACGTCGGAGACCGGGCCGAGCACACCGTTCAGCCGGCGCGCCAGGGCCTCGTGCGCGAGAAGAGGAGGGCGCTTGCCGTGCGGCTTGCGCAGCACGGCGGTCTGCTCGGGCGACAGGTCGACGTGCGCCACTTGCCCGCGCGCGTGCACTCCGGCATCGGTGCGGCCCGCCACCGTGAGAGCGGGAGGCTCCCCCGTGCGGCGGAAGATCGTCGCGAGTGCGGTCTCCAGCACGCCCTGCACGGTCCGGAGCCCCGGTTGCCGGCCCCACCCGTTGAAGTCGGTGCCCTGATAGGCGATGTCGAGCCGGAATCGCGTCGCCTCGTCAGTCATCCTTCGATTCTAGGGAAGGGCGAACGACGGTCTGCGCGACGCCCGCGTCAGTACTCCCGCACCAGCCCGGTCTCGGAGAAGGTCGTTACGAACCCCATGCCGGTGTAGAGGCCGAGCGCGCCGGTCGGGTTGTCCGCGTCGACGTCGAGCACAGCCTTCTGCCAGCCCCGCCGTGCGCTCTCGCGCAGGACGGCGCCCAGCAGAGCGGGAGCGATACGGCGGCCGCGGTGGGCGCGGGTGACCGCGACGGTCGAAATGTAGGGGCCGGAGAAGCCCTGCGCCGCCCAGTCGTCCTCGTCGACGTCGCTGAGGATGACACCGACGATCTCCTCGCCCGCGAGCGCCACGAACGACACCTCAGGGGCGAACATGCCGCCGATCAAGGTGGCCCACTGCTCGTCGCTCAACGGCTGACTGCCCCAGTGGTCGAGGAACGCCTCATCCCGTGCCGCGTGCACGGCGTCCGCCAGCTCCGGAGCGTACGGCACGATCCGGACAGCCTCCGTGGGAAGGACCTCCGGAATCGGCTCGCCAAGGTCGCGCTCCATCGTGTGGAACCAGCGCACCGCCTCGAACCCGGCCCCGGCCAGCAGTCGTTCGCGGCTGGGCGCACGCCGGTCGGCGTACGCGACCAGCCAGCCAGGGACGCGCTTGTCCAGTGCGGCGAGCTTCTGCTCCCCGCGCGCCCGCTGCCAGGCGATCAGCTCACGGCCGATGCCCTTCCCGCGGTGGTCGGGATGCACCACGCCGTTCAGGAACTCCCGCACCAGGGTGATCTGCCCTGGAGGCTCCAGGATCGAGCCGGCCGCCAGCACGGCGCCGTCGTGCCCGATCGCGAGCAGCGTGTCGCGCTCGAGATCGAGGAAGCTGAACCCGAACTCGTCCTCGAGCTCCTCCCGCGTCGTGAGGTAGTTGGGGTGGTCGACCGCGTCGCTCGCCCTCAGCACGGCGAGCACCGCGTCGATGTCATCGTTCGTGATCGGACGCCACTCGGCGACGAGGGGATGCCGCGGCCGGTACGTCGGTGGCGCCTCCACGCGCTCGCTCAACGGCGGAAGAGTCGTCTCGACGGATTCTGGCCCCGGCATCCCGCCAGCCTAGCGGCGTGAGGTGCTCAGCTGCGCTGCCTGCGGCCGCCCCAGTTCCGCCGTCGGTGTCCGCGCGGTCTCCCGTGCGGTCAGCGCCGCCAGCGTGACGGCCACCGCGATCACCGCGGTGAAGATGGAGATGACGATCCAGCCGTCCGGACCGGTACCACCCATCGCCGTGACGATGCTCGGCGCGAAGCCGGCCATGAGGAAGCCGAGCTGGGTGCCGATCGCGACGCCGGAGAAGCGCACCTCGCGCGGGAACATCTCGTTGTAGAACGACGGCCACACAGCGTTCGCCGCGGCGTACCCGCACGAGAACACGGCGACAGCCAGGAGGAACGTGACCCAGACCTCCGAGCCCGACATCGACCGCAGGTAGAACGGCATGAGCACCGCGCTGGACAGCGCGCCGTAGATGAACACCGGCTTGCGCCCGATCCGGTCGGCCAGCATCCCGAACAGCGGCTGCGTGCCGAGCGCCACGATGTTCGCGACGACCACCAACCAGAGCGTGACGGCCGCGCTGAGGCCCGCGTCGGTGCCGTAGGCGATCGCCAGGTTGCCGAACACTGTTGACACGGCGGCGATCATCGCGAGCACCACCACGCGCAACACGTCGCGCCAGTTGGAACGCAGCAGGCCGACGAGCGGGAGCTTCTCGATCTCTCCGCCCTCTGCGGCGCTGACGAACTCCGGCGACTCCGGCAGCGACCGACGCACGACGAACGCGACGACGACCACGACTGCCGAGAGCCAGAAGGGGATGCGCCAGCCGACGGAGTACAGCACGTCCTCCGGCAGCGCCAGTATGGGGATGAAGGCGATGGCGGCGAGCACCTGACCGCCCTGCGTACCCGTCAGCGTCCACGACGTGAAGAAGGCGCGACGCCCCTCCGGAGCGTGTTCGAGCGTCATCGAGCTCGCTCCCGCCTGTTCGCCCGCGGCGGACAGTCCCTGCAGCAGGCGGCAGAACACCAGCAGGATCGGAGCGAGCCACCCGATCGCCTCGAAGGTCGGCAGGCACCCGATCGCGAACGTGGAGAAGCCCATCAGCGCGAGTGTGAAGACCAACACCTTCCTTCGGCCGATCCTGTCGCCGAAATGCCCGAGGATCACGGCGCCGATCGGACGGGCCACATACGCGAAGCCGAAGGTCGCGAACGACATGACGCGTGCGGTCGTGTCGGCGTCCGGGAAGAACACGTGCGGGAAGATCAGCGCGGCAGCCGACCCGAAGATGAAGAAGTCGTAGTACTCGACAGCCGAGCCGAGGAAACCGGCGACGGCTGCGCGCACCGGTGTTCGGGTGCGCGTGGGGGCAGGGGCGAGGGCGGTCATCGTCGACTCGTTTCTGTTGTATAGCTTCGATCCGTCCCGGCTGGCCCGGGTGCGGATCACTGACCCGGCGTGAGGAGCGCGACGATCATGTCGCCGAGCATCCGCCGGTAATGATCGGCGCGCGACTGGTTCAGCAGATCGCGGCCGAAGAGGTACCCGAAAGTGTGGCGGTTGGCCACCGGGAAGACGCAGAACGAACTGATCGCCATGTGGACATCGGTTGCGTCGATGTCGTCGCGGAAGACTCCGGCGACTCTACCGCGTCGGAGCACCTCGTCGATCAGCTCGAGGGCCGGGAGCGCGAGGCTCTCCGGCTCGCCGACCTCACGGAGGAAGGCGGCGCGATGGATGTTCTCGATGGCGACGAGACGCACGAAGTCCTGCCTGCTGGTGTGGTGGTCGAACGTGCGCTCGGCGATGGCGCGGATGGCCTCCACCGGCTCGAGGTCCGAGACGTCGAGCTGTTGCTCATAGCAGCGCATCTCGGCATAGGCGGCCTCCAGCACGCTCACGTAGAGCTGCTCCTTGCCGCCGAAGTAGTAGTAGATCATCCGCTTGGTCGTGCTCATGCGGCGGGCGATCTCGTCCACCCGCGCGCCGGAGAAGCCGCGGTCGGCGAACTCGTGCGTCGCCACAGCGAGAATCTCGGCCCGCGTGCGCTCGGCGTCGCGGATCCGTTCGTGATCCCGTAGCGGCATCGGGCCTCCTGGCATTAATGAACTATCTGGTACGTTAAGAAACTCGCAGCCCGTTGTCAAGAGACGCCTGCGGCAGCTGGTCGAGGAGGACGCATGAGCGTGGTCGGAGAGTCGTACCTGGTCGGTCTCGTGGGCGAGGGCGTTCGCCCTTCGCTCACGCCTCCTCTGCACGAGCGGGAGGCCGACCGGCATGGTCTGCGGTACCTCTACCGCCCGATCGACCTGCTCGCACTCGACCGGTCCGGCGACGACCTCGACCTCACGCTCGGCCGGCTCCTCGACGCCGCCCTCGCTCTCGGCTTCAGCGCGCTCAACGTCACGCATCCGTGTAAGCAACGGGTCCTCGCCCACCTCGACGAGGTGTCGCCGTCCGCGGCGGCCATCGGCTCGGTCAACACGGTGCTGCTCGCCGACGGGCGGCGGATCGGTCACAACACCGATGTCACCGGCTTCGCCTCCGCGCTGCGGGACGGGCTGCCGGACGCCGACCTCAGTGCCGTCGCGGTCGTCGGGGCGGGCGGCGCCGGGGCAGCCGTCGCGTGCGCCCTCCTCGATGCCGGCGCCGCCCGACTCACGATCGCCGACCTCGACCACCGGCGTGCGGGCGACCTCGCAGCCTCCCTCGCCGCGAGATTCCCGGAGGCCGAGGTCGCGGGTGTCTCCGCCGACGGCCTCGCGGCACGGATCACCGATCCGAGGCACCCTGAGACCGGCCTGGTCAACGCCAGCTTCGTGGGGATGCACACGCATCCCGGCATCCCGCTCGATCCCGGCCTGCTGCGACCGGCGGTCTGGGTCGCCGACATCGTCTACCGGCCGATCGACACGGAGTTCCTCCGCGCCGCACGCGCGGCCGGTTGCCGCACCCTCGACGGCGGCGGAATGGCCGTGGGGCAGGCCGCGGACGCCTTCCGACTCATCACCGGCGTCCACCCCGACCGCGAGCGGATGCGTGCCCATTTCGTCGAGATGATCCGGGAGGGCCGCTGATGCGCACGTCCATCGCCACGGTCTGCCTCTCCGGCACGCTCGTCGACAAACTGCACGCTATCGCCGACGCCGGGTTCGATGCGGTGGAGATCTTCGAGCCCGACCTGATCGCGGCGCCCCAGTCGCCGGAGGAGATCCGCGCGCTCTGCGAGCGTCTCGGCCTCGAGATCGCTCTCTACCAGCCCTTCCGGGATGCTGAGGGCGTCGCCGAGCCGGAGTTCGCGCGCGTCCTCCACCGGGCTGAGGCGAAGTTCCAGCTCATGGATCGGCTCGGCGTCGACACGGTGCTGGTCTGCAGCAACGTCGCGACGGCCACCATCGACGACGACGCGGTCTCGGCAGACCAGCTCGCGCGCCTGGCCGAGCGCGCGGACAGGTACGGCAAGCGGATCGCGTTCGAAGCCCTCGCGTGGGGACGCTACATCGACGACTACCGCCGGGCCTGGCGCATCGTGGAACGAGCGGCCCACCCCGCACTCGGGGTCTGCCTGGACAGCTTCCACATCCTCTCCCGCGGACACGATCCAGCGGCGATCGAGAGCATCCCAGGTGACAGGATCTTCTTCGTCCAGCTCGCCGACGCGCCGATCCTGTCGATGGACGTGCTGTCCTGGAGCCGTCATCACCGGCTGTTCCCGGGCGAAGGCGGGTTCGACCTGCCCGCGTTCGTCGAGCACACCCTCCGTGCCGGTTACACGGGTCCGCTCTCGCTCGAAGTCTTCAACGACGTCTTCCGGCAGACCGACCCGGTGCGCACCGCCCGGCACGGGCGACGGTCGCTGACCGTGCTCCAGGACGCCATCGGCGTCGGGCGGGTTCCGGCCGCCTCCGAGCCCAGCGGACTCGACCAGGTCGAGCTCAAGGCGCAGGACACCGACGGTGTCGCCGCGCTGCTCGCGCGGATCGGCTTCGCCCCCTGCGGACGCCACGCGTCCAAGACGGCCTGGCTCTACGCGGCAGGCGAGGCACGGTTCGTCCTCAACGAGCACAACGCGACCGGTGCGGAACCGCACGTCGCCGGCTTCGGCCTCCGCTGCGAGCAACCGCTCACGGCCGCGGAGCGGGCGGAGCGGCTCGGTGCCCGCCGCGCCCACCGGAGGGTGCTCACCGGGGAGGCCGACCTTCCCGCGATGCTCGCGCCGGACGGGACCGAGATCCTCCTCAGCGACCCTGAGAGCGGTCGACGCTGGCCGCAGGAGTTCAGCGGCGGGAACGGCGAGGCCGACTCAGGGATCCTCGGCATCGACCACGTCAACCTCACCGAGCCTGTCGCCGATATCGAGGAGGCGGTGCTCTTCTACGGCACAGCCCTCGGGCTCGAGCGCGAGTCGTCCGCCGAGCTGGCAGGACCGGCCGGGCTGGTGCGCAGTCAAGTGCTCCGGTCCCGCGACGGGGCCGTCCGGCTCGCGCTCAACGTCGTTCCTCCGCTCTCCGAGAGCCAGCCCGCGGCCCGACGCCACGCACAGCATGTCGCCATCGCGTGCACCGACCTGCCCGCACTCCTCGCGCGGGCGCGCGCCCGCGGGTTGCGCACCGTTCCCGTCTCCGCGAACTACTACGACGACCTCGCCGCCCGGTTCGACCTCCCGGAGGACGAGCTGGCGAGCCTTCGCGCAGCCGGCCTGCTCTACGACCGGGACGAGTCGGGCGACTACCTGCACTGCTACACCGAGACCATCGGCACGGTCTTCTTCGAGCTCGTGGAACGCCGGCAGGGTTACGACGGATTCGGCGCCGCCAACACCCCCGTGCGCCTGACGGCGCAGCACGCCGCCGGCTGACCGTCACCTCCCTGAGACAGCGAGACGCCCCGACAGCGAGACGCCCCGCATCCGGATGGATGCGGGGCGTCTCGACGGTGATGCGAGAGCGGAAGGCTCAGGCCTTCTCGGCCTCCGCCTCGGCGGTGGTCTCGCCGGCGGCCTCGGCGTCGCCGGTGGCCTCCTCGACGACCTCTGCCTCAGCAGCGGTGGTCTCGTCGGTCACGGTCTCCTCGGCAACAGTCTCGTCGGCGGCCTCAGCGGCCTCCTCCTCGACGACCGGAGCGGCCTTCGAAGCGGCAGCCTTCTTGGCCAGCTTGGCCTTCGGCGCGACGGGCTCGAGCACGAGCTCGATCTGCGCCATCGGCGCGTTGTCGCCCTTGCGGAAGCCGAGCTTGGTGATGCGGGTGTAGCCGCCCTCACGCTCGGCGACCAGCGGCGCGATCTCGGTGAAGAGCTCGTGCACGACGGTCTTGTCGCTGATGACGGCGAGCACGCGACGGCGAGCGTGCAGGTCGCCACGCTTCGCGAACGTGATCAGACGCTCGGCGTACGGACGCAGGCGCTTGGCCTTGGTCTCGGTCGTCTTGATGCTCTTGTGGGTGAACAGCGCGGCGGCCAGGTTGGCGAGCATCAGACGCTCGTGCGCGGGACCGCCTCCGAGGCGGGGGCCCTTCGTGGGCTTAGGCATGATCGGTATCTCCAGTAGTGAAAAGTCGAAGGCTTCGCTGACGCGGCCTCAGATGGTGGACTCGTCTTCTTCGTACCCGCTGTAGAAGTGGGCACCGTCGAACCCGGGGACCGAGTCCTTGAGCGACAGGCCCATCTCGGTCAGCTTGTCCTTGACCTCATCCACCGACTTCTGACCGAAGTTGCGGATGTTCATGAGCTGCGTCTCGGACAGCGAGACGAGCTCGCTGACCGTGTTGATGCCCTCACGCTTGAGGCAGTTGTACGAGCGCACCGACAGGTCGAGGTCCTCGATCGGCATCGACAGCTCGGAGCTGAGCACCTGGTCGACCGGCGCGGGGCCGATCTCGATGCCCTCGGCCGCGCTGTTGAGCTCACGGGCGAGACCGAACAGCTCGGTCAGGGTGCGGCCGGCCGACGCAATCGCATCGCGCGGGCTGATGGCCGGCTTGGTCTCGACATCGACCACGAGGCGGTCGAAGTCCGTGCGCTCACCGGCACGCGTGGCCTCGACGCGGTAGGTGACCTTGAGGACCGGGGAGTAGATCGAGTCGATCGGGATCTGGCCCGCCTCGCTGTACTCGTTGCGGTTCTGCTGGGCCGACACGTAACCGCGGCCGCGCTCGATGGTCAGCTCGACCTCGAACTTCGCCTTGTCGTTCAGGGTCGCGATGACGAGCTCGGGGTTGTGGATCTCGACGCCAGCAGGAGCCGAGATGTCGGCGGCCGTGACCTGGCCGGCGCCCGTCTTGCGCAGGTAGGCGGTGATCGGCTCGTCGTGCTCGCTCGAGACGACCAGGCCCTTGATGTTCAGGATGATCTCGGTGACATCCTCCTTGACACCGGGAACCGTGCTGAACTCGTGCAGCACCCCGTCGATGCGGATGCTGGTGACGGCCGCGCCCGGGATAGACGAGAGCAGGGTGCGGCGCAGCGAGTTACCGAGCGTGTAGCCGAAGCCCGGCTCGAGCGGCTCGATGACGAACCGCGAACGGAACTCGGAGATGTTCTCTTCGGTGAGCGTAGGACGCTGTGCAATGAGCACTGTTGATTCCTTTCGGCTGAGTGTCCGCTATATGACACTCGCGTGAGTGAGGTGGGGTTCGTCACGCCGTCAGGCGGCGGTCCGAGAGGACCGCCGCCTGGGCGGACGTGGAAGAGAACTAGACGCGGCGACGCTTCGGCGGGCGGCAGCCGTTGTGCGCCTGCGGAGTGACGTCGTTGATCGAGCCCACCTCGAGGCCGGCGGCCTGCAGCGAGCGGATCGCGGTCTCGCGACCCGAGCCCGGGCCCTTGACGAAGACGTCGACCTTCTTCATCCCGTGCTCCTGCGCCTGGCGGGCGGCCGACTCGGCGGCCAGCTGTGCGGCGAACGGGGTGGACTTGCGCGAGCCCTTGAAGCCAACCCCACCGGAGGACGCCCACGAGATGACCGCACCGGTGGTGTCGGTGATCGAGACGATGGTGTTGTTGAAGGTGCTCTTGATGTGGGCCTGGCCCACAGCGATGTTCTTCTTTTCCTTCTTGCGCGGCTTGCGAGCGGCCGACTTGGGTGCTGCCATTATGTTTCTCCTTCAGTCCTGATGTCGGCCTAGCGAGCCTTCTTCTTACCGGCGACGGTGCGCTTCGGGCCCTTGCGGGTGCGCGCGTTCGTCTTGGTTCGCTGGCCGCGGACCGGGAGGCCCTTGCGGTGGCGGATGCCCTCGTAGCTGCCGATCTCGACCTTGCGGCGGATGTCGGCGGCGACCTCACGGCGGAGGTCGCCCTCGACCTTGTAGTTGCCCTCGATGAAGTCGCGCAGTGCGACGAGCTGGTCGTCGGTCAGGTCCTTGACGCGGATGTCGCCGGAGATCCCGGTCTCGCGAAGGGTCTGCAGCGCACGCGTGCGCCCGACTCCGTAGATGTAGGTGAGTGCGACCTCCACGCGCTTCTCGCGCGGGATGTCGACGCCTGCTAGACGTGCCATGGTTGTGGCTTCTCCTGTGATGAGTGGAGGTCTTCAGCGGTCCCGGTGCCCCGGCCTCCTCCGAGGGTGTCCCCCGCCTCCACGAGGGGAGGCGGGTTCTGGGATCGCTTCGCTATTCAGTTGGATGGTGCAGTCGGTTGACTGCCACGCGCTGCGAGCAGTGCCGCCGCGATCAGCCCTGACGCTGCTTGTGGCGCGGGTTCTCGCAGATGACCATGACCCGGCCGTTGCGACGGATGACCTTGCACTTGTCGCAGATCTTCTTGACGGAGGGCTTGACCTTCATTGTGTTGTTACCTTTGTTCGCTGTCCTCGTACCTCGCCAGGGGCTACCCGGTGGCGTGGCCGTTACTTACAGCAGTCCGTTACTTGTAGCGGTAGACGATTCGGCCGCGGGTCAGATCGTAGGGGCTCAGTTCGACGATCACGCGGTCCTCGGGGAGGATGCGGATGTAGTGCTGGCGCATCTTGCCGGAGATGTGGGCAAGAACCTTGTGACCGTTGGTGAGCTCGACGCGGAACATCGCGTTGGGGAGCGCCTCGATCACAGATCCTTCGATCTCGATGACACCGTCTTTCTTGGCCATAGCCTCACTGTCGCTAGTCGTAGTGGTTTGCTGGTCGTGCGTTAACACCGGCGATAGGCATGCAGCAAGCACGCCTAAGACACCAAGGATCAATCTTATGGGATGCCGGAGCATTTCGCCAATTCTGGGTTATCATCTGCTCCCGCTCTGCGCGAACAGGTCCCCGGACCTGAGAACGCTCAGGCGATCGGCGTCGGGATGATTCCGAAGGGCGCGAGTCCGGCCGCGCCCCCGTCGACCGCGGTCAGCACCCAGATACCGCCTGAATGGACGGCGACGCTGTGCTCCCAGTGGGCGGCCACAGTGCCGTCCTCGGTGGCGACCGTCCAGCCGTCGTCCTTCACGTAGGTGCCCTGGTCGCCCAACACCACCATCGGCTCGATCGCGACCACCAGTCCGGGGCGGACCTCCGGCCCCCTCGAACGCACGCGATAGTTGAACACGGGCGGCTCCTCGTGCATCCGCCGACCGATCCCGTGCCCGATGTAGTCGGTCAGGATGTCGTATCGGCCCTGCGACAGGATGTGGTCCTCGATCGCCTCGCCGACCTCGTTGAGGTGACGGGCGGTCGCGAGGCGCGCGATGCCGTGCCAGAGCGACTGCTCGGTCACGTCGGACAGCTTCTGCCGTTCGGCTAGCCGCTCCGGATGCGCCGGGTCGGGCAGCACGAACGTGCGCGCCGCGTCGCCGTTCCAGCCCGCGCCGTCCGTACCCGTGACGATGGCGCCGCTGTCGATCGACACGATGTCTCCGGGCAGCAGGATGCGCGAGCCCGGAATGCCGTGCACGACCTCGTCGTTCACCGACGCGCAGATCGTGTGATGGTAGCCCGCCTCGAGCTTGAAGTTCGACCGGCCACCGGTGCGCTCGATCGCCGCCTCGGCGATCTCGTCGAGCTGAAGAGTCGACATGCCGGCGGAGACGGCCTCCGCCACCGCGTCAAGAGATGCCGCGGTGGCCTGCCCCGGCGCGACCATCTGACGCAGTTGGGCGGGCGTCTTGTAGATCGTCCGCTTGAAGGCCACGTCGCTACGCGACGGGCTCGTCGGCCCCGGCGAGCGGATGGATGCCACGCTCGGCGAGGGCCGTACGGACGCGCGTCGCGACCTCGTCCACTCCGCCGAGTCCGTCGACCTCGACCAGCAGACCGCGCTCGCGGTACACGTCGATCAGCGGAGACGTCTCGCGCACGTAGACCTCCTGGCGGTGCCGGATGGCCTCCTCGGAGTCGTCGGCGCGGCCCTGCTCGTGCGCCCGCTTCGTGAGCCGGGCGACGATCTCGTCCTGGTCGGCGACCAGCTGGATCACGGCGCCGAGCTCCTGCCCGTGCGAGGCGAGCAGCTCATCCAGGTAGGCCACCTGGTCGAGCGTGCGCGGGTACCCGTCGAGCAGGAAGCCGCCCTGTGCGTCGTCCTCGGCCAGGCGGTCGGTGACGAGCTTGTTGGTGAGGCTGTCGGGCACGTAGTCGCCCGCGTCGACGATCGCCTTGACCTCTTTGCCGAGCGGGGTCCCGTTCTTGATGTTCGCCCGGAAGATGTCGCCCGTGGAGATGTCGGGGATCCCGTATGCGGCGGTGATGCGGGAGGCCTGAGTGCCCTTGCCCGCTCCGGGAGGTCCGACGATCAACATACGGGTCAACGCAGAAGCCCTTCGTAGTGACGCTGCTGGAGCTGCGAGTCGATCTGCTTGACCGTCTCGAGTCCGACACCGACGATGATGAGGATGGACGTGCCACCGAACATGAAGTTTTGACTGGCGCCGAGCAAGGCGAAGGCGACCAGTGGAATCAGCGCGATGATACCGAGGTAGATCGAGCCGGGCAGCGTCACGCGCGTCAGCACGTAGTCGAGGTACTCCGCCGTCGGGCGACCGGCGCGGATACCGGGGATGAAGCCGCCGTACTTCTTCATGTTGTCGGCGACCTCCTCCGGGTTGAACGTGATGGCCACGTAGAAGTACGTGAAGCCCACGATCAGGAGGAAGTACAGGAGCATGTAGAGCGGGTGGTCGCCCTTGGTCAGGTAGTTCGTGATCCAGGTCACCCAGGGCGCGGGGGCCTTGCCGGCCGCAGGCTGGTTGAACTGTGCGATCAGAGCAGGGAGGTACAGCAGCGACGACGCGAAGATGACCGGCACGACACCCGCCATGTTCACCTTGATCGGTATGTACGTGTTGTTGCCGCCGTAGGTGCGGCGACCGACCATGCGCTTGGCGTATTGCACCGGGATCCGCCGCTGCGACTGCTCGACGAACACGACGGCCGCCACGATGAGCAGTCCGATCGCGATCACGACCAGCATGACCTCGATGCTCTGCGACTGGCCGATGGCCCAGAGCGAGCTCGGGAACTGCGCCGCGATCGACGTGAAGATCAGGAGGGACATGCCGTTGCCGATGCCGCGCTCGGTGACGAGCTCGCCCATCCACATGATGAGGCCGGTGCCGGCGGTCATCGTGATGACCATGAGCATGATGGCGTACCAGGAGTCGTCCGTGATCAACTGCGTGCACTGCGAGACGGCCGTGGTGCCGAAAAGGGCGCCCGAGCGGGCGACGGTGATCAGGGTCGTCGACTGGAGGACGCCCAGCGCGATCGTGAGATAGCGCGTGTACTGCGTGAGCTTCGCCTGGCCCGCCTGGCCCTCCTTGTAGAGGGTCTCGAACCGCGGGATGACCACGCGGAGGAGCTGCACGATGATCGACGCGGTGATGTACGGCATGATGCCGAGCGCGAAGATCGAGAGCTTGAGGAGCGCGCCACCGGAGAACAGGTTGACCAGCGAGTAGAGGCCGGAGGTGTCCTGGTTGGCGCTGAGACAGGTTTGCACGTTGCCGAAGTCGACGAACGGCGCAGGGATGAAGGAGCCCAGCCGGAACAGGGCGATGATCCCCAGTGTGAAGAAAATCTTCCGGCGGAGGTCCGGGGTGCGGAAGATCCGCGCGACGGCGCTAAACAAAAGTGCGTCCTGCTTTCCTGTAAGAGTCAGTCGGGTGACCGGTTGCCCGGCCACCCGACTGCGCTGCTTTACGGGCGGCTACTTGACGGAGCCACCAGCGGCGACGATCTTCTGCTCGGCAGAGCCGGAGACCTTGTCGACCGCAACGTTCAGCTTAACCGCAATGTCGCCGTTACCGAGAACCTTGACCTTCTCGTTCTTGCGAACGGCGCCCTTGGCGACGAGGTCGGCGATGGTGACATCCCCACCGGCCGGGTACAGCTCGGCCAGCTTCTCGAGGTTGACCACCTGGTACTCGACGCGGAACGGGTTCTTGAACCCGCGCAGCTTCGGGGACCGCATGTGGAACGGCAGCTGACCGCCCTGGAAGCCCGGACGGACCTGGTAGCGGGCCTTGGTGCCCTTCGTGCCACGGCCCGCGGTCTTGCCCTTGGAACCCTCACCGCGTCCGACGCGGGTCTTGTCCTTCTTGGCGCCAGCGGCGGGACGGAGGTGGTGCACCTTCAGGACCTGCTCGCGGGGCGCCGCGACATCCTTCTTGGCGGAGGACTTCTTCGCCGGGGCGGCGACGGTTTCGTCCTTCGTGGAGGCGGCGGACTTGTCGGCAGCGGCCTTCGCCGGAGCCTTCTTGGCCGGGGCCTTCTCCGCCTTCTCGGCGACCGGCTTCGCGGCGGCCTTGGCGGCGGGCTTCTTGGCGGCCGGCTTCTCGGCAACCTCAGTAGTCGGCTTGTCGTCAGCCATTAGTCGATCTCCTCAACCTTCACCAGGTGAGCGACGGTCTTGACGTACCCGCGGTTCTGCGAGTTGTCGTCGCGGACGACGACGTCACCGATTCGCTTCAGTCCCAGACTGCGCAGCGTGTCGCGCTGGTACTGCTTCTCACTCACTTTCGACTTGATCTGCGTGATCTTCAGACGCGCGGCCATCAGGCACCTACCTTCTCTGCCTTCTTGGCGGCAGCAGCGGCCTCAGCCGCCTCGGCCTCGGCACGCAGCAGGCGCGCGGGCGCGACCTGGTCGTAGTCGAGACCACGGCGAGCTGCGACAGCACGCGGCTCCTCGAGCTGCTTCAGCGCCTCGACGGTCGCGTGCACGATGTTGATCGTGTTGGACGAACCGAGCGACTTGCTCAGGACGTCGTGGATGCCGGCGCACTCCAGGACGGCACGCACCGGGCCACCGGCGATAACACCGGTACCAGCGGCGGCGGGACGCAGGAGGACGACGCCGGCGGCGGCCTCACCCTGCACCGGGTGCGGGATGGTGACGCCGACGCGCGGGACGCGGAAGAAGTTCTTCTTCGCCTCCTCGACGCCCTTCGAGATCGCCAGCGGCACCTCGCGGGCCTTGCCGTAGCCGACGCCCACCAGACCGTTGCCGTCGCCGACGACCACGAGAGCGGTGAAGCTGAAGCGACGACCACCCTTCACGACCTTCGAGACGCGGTTGATGGTGACGACGCGCTCCAGGAACTGGCTCTTGTCGGCGTCGCGGCTGCCACGGTCGCGGTTGGGGTTGCGCTCCCGGCCACCGCGGCGCGGCTCGCGCTCGCGGTTGTTGTCGGTCGACGCAGCGGTCTCGACCGGCTGCGCGGTCTCCGTTACCTCAGCGGCCACGGTCTGCTCCTTGTTGTTCTCGTCGCTCACAGGTTCAGCCCACCTTCACGAGCTCCTTCGGCGACGGCCGCGACGCGACCGGCGTACTTGCTGCCGCCGCGGTCGAAGACCACGGCCTCGACGCCGGCGCCCTTCGCGCGCTCGGCGACCAGCTCACCGACCTTGCGGGCCTTGGCGGTCTTGTCACCGTCGAAGCTGCGCAGGTCGCTCTCCATGGTCGACGCGGAGGCCAGCGTGTGACCCTTCGCGTCGTCGACGACCTGCACGAAGACGTGACGGGCCGAACGGGTGACGACCAGGCGCGGACGGACCGCGGTGCCATCGATCTTCTTGCGAAGGCGGGTGTGACGACGGTCGCGAGCGGCCGCCTTGCTCTTTCCTCTGGTACCCAGAGCCATGATTACTTACCAGCCTTTCCGGCCTTGCGACGAACGACCTCGCCGGCGTAACGCACGCCCTTGCCCTTGTACGGCTCGGGCTTGCGGATCTTGCGGATGTTCGCGGCGACCTCGCCCACAGCCTGCTTGTCGATCCCGCTCACGGTGAGCTTGTTGTTGCCCTCGACCGCGAAGGTGATGCCGGCCGGCGGGTCCACGTTGACCGGGTGGGAGAAGCCGAGCGCGAACTCGACGCCCGCACCCTTCTGGGCCACGCGGTAACCGGTGCCGACGATCTCCAGGCCCTTGGAGTAGCCCTCGGTGACGCCGATGATGTTGTTGTTGATGAGCGTGCGGGTGAGGCCGTGCAGCGAGCGCGAGGCGCGCTCGTCGTCCGGACGGGTGACCAGGACCTGGCCCTCCTCCAGCTTCGCCTCGATCGGGCTCGCGACGACGAGCGAGAGCTCGCCCTTCGGGCCCTTGACGGTGACGGTCTGACCGTCGATCTTCACATCGACCCCAGCGGGGATGTCGATGGGCAGTCTTCCAATACGCGACATGGCAGGGTCACCACACGTAGGCGAGGACTTCCCCACCCACGCCCTTCTTCTCAGCCTGGCGGTCCGTCAGGAGCCCCGAGGAGGTGGACAGAATGGCGACACCGAGGCCGCCGAGGACCTTGGGGAGCTCCGTCGACTTCGCGTAGACGCGAAGGCCGGGCTTGGAGACGCGCTTGATGCCGGCGATGGAACGCTCACGGTTCGGACCGAACTTGAGGTTGAGCGTCAGGGTCTGGCCGACACGGGCATCAGAGACCTCCCAGCCGGAGATGTAGCCCTCGGAGGTGAGGATCTCGGCGATGTGGGCCTTGAGCTTGGAGTGCGGCATCGACACGGTGTCGTGGTGCGCCGAGTTCGCGTTGCGCAGTCTGGTCAGCATGTCTGCGACCGGATCTGTCATCGTCATTGCGGTTTTCCTTCGTTCACCAGGTTTCGTTCAGCCGTACACGACTGACGACCTGTGGTGGAAAGTGGGCCGGCCGGGTGGCCGGCCCACAAGTAGACAAGGCTACTAGGTTCAGTTGCTTGTCTCGTTCGAGCGGAACGGGAAGCCGAGCTGCTTGAGCAGCGCGCGGCCCTCGTCGTCGTTCTTCGCCGTGGTCACGACCGTGATGTCCATACCGCGGACACGGTCGATCCGGTCCTGGTTGATCTCGTGGAACATCGACTGCTCCGTGAGACCGAACGTGTAGTTGCCGTTGCCGTCGAACTGCTTGTCGCTCAGGCCGCGGAAGTCCCGGATACGGGGCAGCGCGAGCGAGAGCAGGCGGTCGAGGAACTCCCACATCCGGTCGCCGCGCAGCGTGACGTGCGCACCGATCGGCTGACCCTCGCGCAGCTTGAACTGCGCGATGGACTTGCGGGCCTTGGTGACCTGCGGCTTCTGGCCGGTGATCAGGGTGAGGTCGTTGATCGCCCCATCGATCACCTTGCCGTCGCGAGCCGCCTCGCCGACGCCCATGTTGACCACGATCTTCACGAGGCCGGGCACCTGGTGCACGTTCGTGAAGCCGAAGTCCTTGGACAGGCTCGAGGAGATCTCGTTCTTGTACTTCTGCTTCAGGCGAGGCTGGATTTTGCCAGCACTCGTTGCAGTGTCCGTCATTACAGGTCCTTACCAGACTTCTTGGCGTAACGAACGCGGACCGTCTTGGTGACGCCGTCCTTCGTAACGGTCTCGGTGCGGAAGCCGACGCGGGTCGGCTTCTTGGTCTCGGGGTCGACGAGCGCCACGTTGGACACGTGGATCGAAGCCTCGTGGGTCTCGATGCCGCCGGTCTTCGTGCCACGCTGCGTCTGACCGACGCGCACGTGCTTGGTCACGAAGTTGACGCCCTCGACGATCACGCGGTTCTTCTCCACGAGGACCTCGATGACACGACCCTGCTTGCCACGGTCGCCACCGCGGGCCTCCGAACGGCCCGAGATGACCTGGACCAGGTCGCCCTTCTTGATGTTCGCCATGGTTACAGCACCTCCGGGGCCAGCGAGATGATCTTCATGAACTTCTTGTCGCGAAGCTCACGGCCGACCGGGCCGAAGATGCGGGTACCGCGGGGGTCACCGTCGTTCTTCAGGATCACGGCGGCGTTCTCGTCGAACTTGATGTAGGAGCCGTCCGGGCGGCGGGTGTTCTTCCGCACGCGCACGACGACGGCCTTGACGACATCGCCCTTCTTGACGTTGCCGCCGGGGATCGCGTCCTTGACCGTGGCGACGATGACGTCACCCAGGCCGGCGTAGCGACGGCTGGAGCCGCCGAGGACGCGGATGGCGAGAAGCTCCTTGGCGCCGGTGTTGTCGGCGACCTTGAGTCGGGATTCTTGCTGAATCACTTGGCCTTCTCCAGAATCTCAACCAGGCGCCACCGCTTGCTGGCGCTCAGGGGACGGGTCTCGTTGATGAGAACCAGATCGCCGATGCCGGCGGAGTTGTTCTCGTCGTGCGCCTTCACCTTGGAGGTGCGGCGGAGAACCTTGCCGTACAGGGGGTGCTTCACGCGGTCCTCGACCTCGACGACGATGGTCTTGTCCATCTTGTCGCTGGTCACGTATCCGCGACGGGCCTTGCGGTACCCGCGGACGACGGCCTCGTCGGCCGCCGTCTCCTCGGCCTTGGCGGCCTTGGTGGACTCAGCCATTACTTGGCCTCCTCAGTCTCGGTCTCGGCGGTCTCGGCGGCCTCGGGGGCCTCCTTCTTCGCCTTGCTCTTCGCTGCCTTCTTCTTCTCGGCAGCCTTGGCGGACGCCACCTCGGCCGGAGCCGGCGTGGGCCGGATCCCGAGCTCGCGCTCACGGATCACGGTGTAGATGCGAGCGATGTCGCGCTTGACCGCACGCAGGCGGCCGTGGCTCTCGAGCTGACCGGTGGCCGACTGGAACCGCAGGTTGAACAGCTCTTCCTTGGCCTTCTTCAGCTCGTCGATCAGACGCTCGTCTTCAAAGGTGTCGAGCTCGCTGGGAGCGAGCTCCTTGGTGCCGATCGCCATTACGCGTCGCCCTCCTCGCGCTTGATGATGCGTGCCTTGAGGGGCAGCTTGTGGATTGCACGGGTCATGGCCTCACGAGCGAGTTCCTCGGAGACGCCCGAGACCTCGAAGAGGACGCGGCCCGGCTTGACGTTCGCGACCCACCACTCCGGCGAACCCTTACCGGAACCCATGCGGGTCTCGGCCGGCTTCTTCGTGAGCGGACGGTCGGGGTAGATGTTGATCCACACCTTGCCGCCACGCTTGATGTGACGCGTCATGGCGATACGAGCGGACTCGATCTGACGGTTGGTCACGTAAGCGGGGGTCAAGGCCTGGATGCCGAACTCGCCGAAGGAGACCTTCGTGCCACCAGTGGCCTGGCCGGTACGGCCGGGGTGGTGCTGCTTGCGGTGCTTGACTCTGCGTGGGATCAACATGGTTATGCCTCAACTCCTGCTGCGACCGGCGCGTTCTCGGCGGCGGGCGCGTTGCTCCGGCCACCGCGGCGCGGACGGTCGTTGCGCTCGCGCGACGGCTTGGCGTTCGCCTGCTCGCGAGCAAGTTCCTTGTTCGTGATGTCGCCCTTGTAGATCCACACCTTGACACCGATGCGACCGAACGTGGTCTTGGCCTCGTAGAAGCCGTAGTCGATGTTGGCGCGCAGGGTGTGCAGCGGCACACGGCCTTCGCGGTAGAACTCGGAGCGGCTCATCTCGGCGCCGCCGAGGCGGCCGGACACCTGGATGCGGACGCCCTTGGCGCCGGCGCGCTGCGCGCCCTGCAGGCCCTTGCGCATCGCGCGGCGGAACGCCACACGGGCGGCGAGCTGCTCCGCGATGCCCTGGGCGACGAGCTGGGCGTCGGCCTCCGGGTTCTTGACCTCGAGGATGTTCAGCTGGATCTGCTTGCCCGAGAGCTTCTCGAGGTCGGCGCGGATGCGCTCGGCCTCGGCGCCACGACGACCGATCACGATGCCCGGGCGGGCAGTGTGGATGTCGACGCGGACGCGGTCGCGGGTGCGCTCGATCTCGATGCGGGACACGCCCGCACGATCGAGCGACGTCTTCAGCAGCGTGCGGATCTTGACGTCCTCAGCGAGGTAGTCGCTGTAACGCTGACCCTTCTTGGTGCTGTCGGAGAACCACCGCGACACGTGGTCGGTGGTGATTCCCAGACGGAAGCCGTACGGGTTGACTTTCTGACCCATTAGTTGCTCGCCTTCTTCGTAGCCTTGGCATCCTCGACCTCATCCGGCGTCGTGAGAACGATCGTGATGTGGCTGGTGCGCTTGTTGATGCGGAAGGCCCGACCCTGTGCTCGCGGCTGGAACCGCTTGAGGGTGGTGCCCTCGTCCACGAAGGCGCGGCTCACGTAGAGGTCCTGCTCGTCCAGGTAGGTGTTGCTCTGGTCGGCCTTGACACGCGCGTTGGCGATGGCCGACGCGACCAGCTTGTAGACCGGCTCGCTCGCGCTCTGCGGCGCGAACTTCAGGATGGCCAGGGCCTCCTGAGCCTGCTTGCCGCGGATCAGGTTGACGACGCGGCGGGCCTTCATGGGGGTGACGCGGATGTGACGCACGCGTGCGATCGACTCCACCATTTCTCTCCTCCTTACGCCACCGCGTTAGCGGCGGCGACCCTTCTTGTCGTCCTTCACGTGGCCGCGGAAGGTACGGGTGGGCGCGAACTCGCCCAGCTTGTGACCGACCATGGTCTCGGTGACGAACACCGGGATGTGCTTGCGACCGTCGTGCACCGCGATGGTGTGACCCAGCATGGCCGGGACGATCATCGAGCGGCGCGACCAGGTCTTGATCACGTTCTTGCTGTTGGCCTCGTTCGCGGCGACCACCTTGCGAAACAGGTGCTCGTCGACGAAGGGGCCCTTCTTGAGACTGCGTGGCATCTTCTCGAACTCCTACTTGCGCTTCTTGCCGGCGTTACGACGGCGGACGATGAGCTTGTCGCTTTCCTTGTTGGGGTGGCGCGTACGGCCTTCCTTCTGACCCCACGGGCTGACCGGGTGGCGTCCACCGGAGGTCTTGCCCTCACCACCACCGTGCGGGTGGTCGATCGGGTTCATCGCGACACCGCGGACGGTCGGGCGGACGCCCTTCCAGCGCATGCGGCCGGCCTTGCCCCAGTTGATGTTCGACTGCTCGGCGTTGCCGACCTCGCCGATCGTCGCGCGGCAGCGCGCGTCGACGTTGCGGACCTCGCCCGAGGGGAGGCGCAGCTGGGCGTAGGGGCCGTCCTTCGCGACGAGACGCACCGAGGAACCGGCGGAACGGGCCAGCTTGGCGCCTCCACCCGGCTTCAGCTCGATGGCGTGCACGACGGTACCGGTCGGGATGTTACGCAGCGGCAGGTTGTTGCCCGGCTTGATGTCCGAGCCGGCGCCCGACTCGACCACGTCGCCCTGCTTCAGCCCGGCCGGAGCCAGGATGTAGCGCTTGGTGCCGTCCACGAAGTGGAGGAGCGCGATGCGGGCGGTGCGGTTGGGGTCGTACTCGATGTGAGCGACCTTGGCGTTGACGCCGTCTTTGTCGTTGCGACGGAAGTCGATCACGCGGTACTGGCGCTTGTGGCCACCACCGATGTGACGGGTCGTGATGCGGCCCTGGTTGTTGCGGCCACCGGTCTTCGACAGCGGACGGAGAAGGGACTTCTCCGGCGTCGAGCGGGTGATCTCGGCGAAGTCGGCGACCGAGGAGCCGCGACGACCGGGGGTCGTGGGCTTGTAGTTACGAATAGCCATGTCTGTCTTCCTCTAGTCCTTCGCTCAGCCGACGGCCGTGAAGATGTCGATGGAACCGGACTTCAGCGTGACGATGGCACGCTTGGTGTCCTTGCGCTTGCCGGGCCCGAACTTGGTCCGACGGGTCTTGCCGGTGCGGTTCAGGGTGTTCACCGAAGCGACCTCGACCTTGAAGATCGACTCGATGGCGAGCTTGATCTCGGTCTTGTTGGAACGCGGGTCGACGAGGAAGGTGTACTTGCCTTCGTCGATCAGGCCGTAGCTCTTCTCGGAGACGACCGGAGCGATGATGACGTCGCGCGGGTCTTTGTTGACGGCGGCCATCAGGCGTTCACCTCTTCCTTCTTGGTCTTGGACGCGATGAAGCCTTCGAGCGCGGCCTGCGAGAAGACGATGTCGTCGCTCACCAGGACGTCGTAGGCGTTCAGTTGGTCGTACGTCAGCACGTGCACGGACGGGACGTTGCGCACGCTCTTGAAAGCAAGCTCGTCGTCGCGCTCGAGCACGACGAGGACGTGCTTCGAGGTGGCGACGCCGGAGAGCAGGTCTACCACGGCCTTTGTCGAGGGGGTCTCGCCGGTCGTGAACGCCTGCACGGCGTGGATGCGGCTGCCGCGGGCGCGGTCCGAGAGGGCGCCGAGCAGCGCTGCGGCGATCATCTTCTTCGGGGTGCGCTGCGAGTAGTCGCGCGGGTTCGGTCCGTGGACGACGCCACCACCCGTCATCTGGGGGGCGCGGATCGAGCCCTGACGAGCGCGGCCGGTTCCCTTCTGCTTGAACGGCTTGCGGCCGGCACCGGAGACCTCACCACGGTTCTTCGTCTTGTGGGTGCCCTGACGCGCGGCGGCGCGCTGGGCGGTGACGACCTGGTGGATCAGCGGGATGTTGGTCTGAACGTCGAACAGGGAGTCGGGAAGCTCAACGGAGCCGGCCTTCTTGCCCTTGAGGTCGACGACGTCAATCGAGGTAGCCATTTACCTTAGGCCCCCTTCACTGCGTTGCGGACGAAAACGATGCGGCCACGAGCACCGGGAACGGCGCCCTTGACGAGCAGCAGGCCCTTCTCGGCGTCGACGGCCTGGACCTTGAGGTTCAGGACGGTGACGCGCTCGCCACCCATGCGGCCTGCCATGCGCATGCCCTTGAAGACACGGCTCGGGGTCGAGGAGGCGCCGATGGAGCCCGGCTTGCGGTGGTTGCGGTGCGCACCGTGCGAGGCGGAGACGCCCTTGAAGTTGTGGCGCTTCATGACACCGGCGAAGCCCTTGCCCTTGGAGGTGCCCACGACGTCGACCAGCTGGCCGGCCTCGAAAGTGGCGTCCACGGTGAGCTCCTGGCCGGCCGAGTACTCGGCGGCGTCGGCGGTGCGGACCTCGGTGAGGTGACGGCGCGGCGTGACGCCCGCCTTCTCGAAGTGGCCGGCGGACGGCTTGTTCACCTTGCGCGGGTCGACCTGGCCGTAGGCGATCTGGACGGCGTTGTAGCCGTCGACCTCGGGGGTGCGGACCTGGGTCACGACGTTCGGCGTGATCTCGATGACGGTCACGGGGATGAGCTTGTTGTTCTCGTCCCAGACCTGGGTCATTCCGAGCTTCTTGCCGAGGAGGCCACGGGAGGTCTTGCTGTCGTTGGCAGCGCTATTGACGTTTGGCATAGCGGCACTCCCCCTCAGAGCTTGATCTCGATGTTGACGTCGGCGGGCAGGTCGAGACGCATGAGCGAGTCGACGGCCTTCGGCGTCGGGTCGATGATGTCGATCAGCCGCTTGTGCGTGCGCATCTCGAAGTGCTCGCGGCTGTCCTTGTACTTGTGGGGCGAACGGATGACGCACACCACGTTCTTCTCGGTGGGAAGGGGCACCGGGCCGACGACGGTCGCGCCTGCACGGGTCACCGTGTCGACGATCTTGCGCGCCGAGGTGTCGATGACCTCGTGGTCATACGACTTAAGCCGAATGCGGATCTTCTGTCCCGCCATGTCTGACTCTCTCTCTTGTTATGGCGTCGTACGAGACGGCTCTCTCGAACCGGTCCTCGCATTGGACGCAGTGCGACGTACGCGTGGGGAACGCCACTATTCTTCTGTCAACTCACGAGCCGGGCTCCCGAACACTGGGATTCGAGCAGCCCCGACGAACGAGCACAGACCTCTGGCCTGTTCTCGAAGATGTCGATTGTGAGCGTGTCCTGCTACCTGCGGCCTAACCCGTTGACCGCCGGTCCGAAGACTCCCGCGGTGGGCTATGCACTGCCTGGCAGTGATCCGTTCGGAGCGCACGTAAGCACACTCGTTCCGAAATGTTGAACCACACAAGTTTGCCAGATGCGGGGCAATGCTGCAACCCGGGCGTGTCGCGGCGCGGTACTCGGCTGACGCGTACGCCTCCACAGCACTGGTGACGGCCGGATCGTCCACCGAAATGCCGTCCCGTCACGCCGAACTCGGCCTCGGCGTGTGACCCTCGTGGAAAAGCGGGACCGACCTCGGTCGATCCCGCTCCGAACGGCGCCTCGCGCCGCCGTTCTCGTGGTTCCAAGTCCGCTTACGCGGTGTCCGAACTCTTCATCCGTGATCCGGTCAGCGGCTTGATCTGGTTTGCGAGGTCCATGCTCACCATAGGCACTCTCCCTTCGTCGACGGATCCGTTCGGTTGAAACGGTGCGTCAATTCTGCGCCCGACAGGCCGAGAGGTAAACCCCTGGAGCATCATCGGCTCGAGCGGGACCCGGAATGACGAGCCCGGAGCAGAGTGCGGGAGGTCAGGAGGGCGACGCCGGCCAGGATGGCTACCACGACGAATCCCCCGATAGGCGCGAGGTCGACGCCTGTGCGTGCGAGACGCTCGTCGGCGGTCTGCGGGAGGGCCGGGTCGACCTTCACGGGGCTCGGAGGGAAGACCGGGACGGTGCGCGGCTGAGTCTGCGGCAGAGGGCGTGCGGCGACGTCGAGCCGGATGGTGACAGGATCGCTCGTCACACGAGTTCCGGGGACCGGCGATCCGGCGGTCACGACGGCAGCCCCGGTAGCGCTCGAGGCGGTGCGCGTGCCGGCTGAGCCAGCGGTCAGCTGTGTTACCGAGACGCTGCCGGCGATCGCCGACGCCGTGTACTCGAAAGAGTCCGATCCCTCGTAGTCGTCGGCGGCGCGGTACGTGCGCTGCGCGCCCGCACCGGAGAGCGTTCCGTGGGTCGGCGTTCGTACGATGTCGAACTCGACGGTCGACGGGTCGTACTCGATATCGTCGGCGAAGCGGGCGACCAGGGTCAGCGCGGTGTCCTCGCCGGCTACCGTGTCGTACCGCACGTCCCGGACGGGCTGCGCGGACGCGGCGGGCTTCGAAACGTCGATCGTGACCCGGTACGGGCCTGCTGTCGCGAGGCCGTCGGTGACGACGTACTCGAACGCATCCTGGCCCACATAGCCGGCAGCGGGCGTGTATGTGCCACCGGGACCGGAGAGCGCGAACGAGCCGTGGGCGGGAGCGCCGGTCACGGCGTACGTCAGCGCGTCGCCATCCGCATCGACACCGGGGAAGGTGACAGCGGCGCTCGCGTCGCCCGAGACCGAGAACGAGATGTTGCCAGCGGACGGCACCGAGTTCGAGACGAATCCACCCGCGGCGAGCAGCACGGTGGAGTCGAGCTCGGCATCGGCCGTGTCGGCGATGACGAGCTTCACGTGGTTGGCCACGCCGGGCACTACGGGAGCCACACACGACAGGGGCACGGTGAAGCCGTTCATCGCCGTGTCGACGGCGCCGGACGTGTTGTCCACGTACAGGCTCGCGTTGACGTTCGAATTGATTGTGGCGATCCGCACGGGCTCGCCCTCGATCACTGCGCAGTTGCGACCGTTGACGAAGAAGCCGAAGGCGTCGTTATAACCCGGGTTGATCCACTGCTCGTATTCGGCCGAGCCGAACACGTACGTGATCGACAGGCTCTGCGCGCGCGGCACGACGTCGAACTCCAGCACGGCCGCATCGAAGGTCTCAGAGCCTGCCAGCAGCGAAGCGTCGGCGTCGCCGGGCGTGCCCAAGCGGTTCGAGGCCGGCATGCCGTGCGGGCCGAGGACACCCTTCGACACCTGTCCCGTGCTCAGCGCGACTCCCGAACCCAGACCGATTGCGGACATGCCGGAAAAGGAACCGATCGCTTGCGGATCGCCAGCGAAGCGGACGTTCGACGCTGTCACTCCCTCGCCGATGAGCTGGGCGACCAACGAGTCGATCGAGAGGGCGGCACCGTCGACGACGGCCTGACCGGGCGATGCGTCTGCGGCGGGTGCCACCGGGGCGACGATCACCCCCGCGCCGACGAAGAGAGCCACGGCAGAGACGCAGCGGAGAGCGCGTAGGGACATTTTCACCTCATAGCAAATGTAACCTCCAATATGTATCAGATCAGCGGCCTGACCTCAAGCCAGAGCCGACCTACCGTACGGAACGACGAAGGGCCGGATCCTCGCGGATCCGGCCCTTGCCGAGTGAGTCTGCCCGGCAACCCGGGCGGGTGACTTACTTGTTGATCTTGGTCACCGTACCGGCGCCTACGGTGCGGCCACCCTCACGGATGGCGAAGCCGAGGCCCTCCTCCATGGCGATCGGCTGGATGAGCTCGACCGACATGTCGGTGGTGTCGCCGGGCATGACCATCTCGGTGCCCTCGGGCAGCGAGATGACGCCGGTGACGTCGGTGGTACGGAAGTAGAACTGCGGACGGTAGTTCGTGTAGAAGGGGTTGTGACGGCCACCCTCCTCCTTCGAGAGGATGTAGGCAGTGCCCTCGAAGTTGGTGTGCGGCGTGACCGAACCCGGCTTCACGACGACCTGGCCGCGCTCCACGTCCTCGCGCTTGGTGCCGCGGAGGAGCAGACCACAGTTCTCGCCGGCCCAGGCCTCGTCGAGCTGCTTGTGGAACATCTCGATACCCGTGACCGTGGTCTTCTGCGTCGGGCGGATGCCGACGATCTCGACCTCGGAGTTGATGGCGAGAGTGCCGCGCTCGGCGCGACCGGTGACGACGGTGCCACGACCGGTGATCGTGAAGACGTCCTCGATCGGCATCAGGAACGGCTTGTCCTTGTCGCGCACCGGGTCCGGGATGGACTCGTCGACGGCCTCCATGAGGTCGAGGACCGACTGGACCCACTTCTCGTCGCCCTCGAGAGCCTTGAGGCCCGAGACGCGGATGACCGGGGCGTTGTCGCCGTCGAAGTCCTGGCTGGAGAGCAGCTCGCGGACCTCGAGCTCGACGAGCTCCAGGATCTCCTCGTCGTCGACCATGTCGGACTTGTTCAGCGCGACGAGCAGGTACGGAACGCCGACCTGCTTGGCCAGCAGCACGTGCTCACGCGTCTGAGCCATCGGACCGTCAGTGGCTGCGACCACGAGGATCGCGCCGTCCATCTGAGCAGCACCGGTGATCATGTTCTTGATGTAGTCGGCGTGACCCGGGGCGTCGACGTGCGCGTAGTGGCGCTTCGGCGTCTCGTACTCGACGTGCGAGATGTTGATCGTGATACCACGCTGACGCTCTTCCGGAGCCGAGTCGATCGACGCGAAGTCGCGCTGAACGTTGGTCGCCGACGGGTACTTGTCTGCAAGCACCTTGGAGATCGCCGCGGTGAGCGTCGTCTTGCCGTGGTCGACGTGACCGATGGTTCCGATGTTCACGTGCGGCTTAGTCCGCTCGAACTTGGCCTTAGCCACTGTGGTCCTCCTCAGGACTCTCGTGCAGACACCCCGGTCGATGGATTTCGACCGGAGGGCCTACGGGATTGGTTTCTTATGTTACGGGATGTTGCCTGGGAGCAGTGACCGGGGTCACTCGCCCTTGCTCTTCTGGACGATCTCGTCGGCGACAGCCTTCGGGACCTCCGCGTAGCTGTCGAACTGCATCGAGTACACCGCTCGACCCGAGGTCTTCGACCGCAGGTCGCCGATGTAGCCGAACATCTCGGACAGCGGGACGTTGGCGCGCACGACCTTGACGCCGCTCGCGTCCTCCATGGACTGAATCTGTCCACGGCGGGAGTTGAGGTCGCCGATGACGTCGCCCATGTACTCCTCCGGCGTACGCACCTCGACCGCCATGAGCGGCTCGAGAAGCACCGGGTTCGCCTTGCGAGCAGCCTCCTTGTAGGCCATCGAGCCGGCGATCTTGAACGCCATCTCCGAGGAGTCGACGTCGTGCGACGCACCGTCGACGAGCGTCGCCTTGACGCCCACCGTCGGGAAGCCGGCGAGCACGCCGACCTGCATCGCGTCCTGGATGCCCGCGTCGACCGAGGGGATGTACTCGCGCGGCACGCGACCACCGGTGACGGCGTTCACGAACTCGTACGAGGTCTCCGGGGTGACGTCCATGGGCTCCAGGCTGATCTGCACCTTTGCGAACTGACCGGAACCACCGGTCTGCTTCTTGTGGGTGTAGTCGTGCTTCTCGACCGTGCGCCGGATCGTCTCGCGGTAGGCCACCTGGGGCTTGCCCACGTTGGCCTCGACGTTGAACTCTCGCTTCATGCGGTCGACCAGGATGTCGAGGTGGAGCTCGCCCATGCCCTTGATGACCGTCTGGCCGGTCTCCTGGTTCTGCTCGGTGCGGAACGTCGGGTCCTCTTCGGCCAGCTTCTGGATCGCGGTGCCCAGCTTCTCCTGGTCGGCCTTGGTCTTCGGCTCGATGGCGACCTCGATCACGGGCTCCGGGAAGGTCATCGACTCGAGCACGACCTGGTTATCCGGGTCGCTCAGGGTGTCACCGGTGGTGGTGTCCTTGAGGCCGATCACCGCGTAGATGTTGCCGGCAGTGACGAAGTCGACCGGATTCTCCTTGTTGGCGTGCATCTGGAAGATCTTGCCGATGCGCTCCTTCTTGCCTTTGGTCGAGTTCACGACGCCTGCACCGGAGTCGACTCGGCCCGAGTACACCCGCACATAAGTCAGACGACCGAAGAACGGGTGGACGGCGACCTTGAACGCGAGGGCCGAGAACGGCTCGCTGGCGTCGGCGTGGCGGAGGATGACCTCCTCCTCGTCGCGCGGGTTGTGCGCCTCGATGGCGGGCACGTCGAGCGGCGACGGGAGATAGTCGATCACGGCGTCGAGCATCGGCTGCACACCGCGGTTCTTGAACGCGGAACCGCAGAGCACCGGGTAGATCTCGTTGTTCACGGTGAGCTTGCGGATGGCCGCCTTGATCTCCGGAACGGTGATCTCTTCGCCACCGAAGAACTTCTCGAGCAGCACGTCGTCGGTCTCGGCG
The DNA here is from genome assembly GCF_049993355.1 of Leifsonia sp. McL0607. Lineage (GTDB taxonomy): Bacteria > Actinomycetota > Actinomycetes > Actinomycetales > Microbacteriaceae > Leifsonia. Next base: position 718,871 of record NZ_CP188253.1, read on the forward strand.
ACGGTCTCGAGGAGACGGTTGCGGTACTCTTCGGCCTTCTCCTGAAGGTCGGCAGGGATCTCCTGGACCTCGTACTTGGCGCCCATGGTCACGTCGCCCTTGGCGTCGCCCGGCCAGACCAGCGCGCGCATCTCGACGAGGTCGACGACGCCGACGAAGTCGGACTCGGCGCCGATCGGGAGCTGCATCACCAGCGGCTTGGCGCCGAGGCGGGAGACGATGGTGTCGACGGTGAAGTAGAAGTCGGCGCCCAGCTTGTCCATCTTGTTGACGAAGCAGATGCGCGGGACGACGTACTTGTCGGCCTGACGCCACACGGTCTCCGACTGGGGCTCGACGCCCTCTTTCGCGTCGAAGACGGCGACGGCACCGTCGAGCACGCGGAGCGAGCGCTCCACCTCGACCGTGAAGTCGACGTGTCCGGGGGTGTCGATGATGTTGATCTGGTTCTTGTTCCAGAAGCAGGTCACGGCCGCGGACGTGATGGTGATGCCGCGCTCCTTCTCCTGCTCCATCCAGTCGGTGGTCGACGCGCCGTCGTGGGTCTCACCGATCTTGTGGTTGACGCCCGTGTAGAACAGGATTCGCTCGGTCGTGGTGGTCTTGCCGGCATCAATGTGGGCCATGATGCCGATGTTGCGGACCTTCTTGAGGTCGGTGAGCACGTCCTGTGCCACAGGGTTCCTCCGAAAAATAGAGAGTGGAAGGGGTGCCGCCCGGGCGGAGCACTCCGATGGAGTGCAACGCCCGGACGACGGAAAGTGTTACCAGCGGTCCTGTGTCTACCAGCGGTAGTGGGCGAAGGCCTTGTTCGACTCGGCCATCTTGTGGGTGTCCTCGCGGCGCTTGACCGCGGCACCCAGACCGTTCGACGCGTCGAGGATCTCGTTGGTGAGACGCTCGGTCATCGTCTTCTCGCGACGACCCTTGGCGTAGCTGGTGAGCCAGCGCAGCGCGAGGGTGTTCGCGCGGTGCGGCTTGACCTCGACAGGCACCTGGTAGGTCGAGCCACCGACGCGGCGGCTGCGGACCTCGAGGGTCGGGCGGATGTTGTCGAGCGCCTTCTTGAGCGTGACGACTGCATCCTGGCCGGACTTGGAGGAGACGCCCTCGAGCGCGTCATAGACGATGCGCTCGGCGAGACCCTTCTTGCCGTCGAGGAGGATCTTGTTGACGAGCTGGCTGACGACCGGCGAGCCGTACACCGGGTCGGCGACGACGGGGCGCTTCGGAGCGGGACCCTTGCGAGGCATTACTTCTTCTCCATCTTCGCGCCGTAGCGGCTGCGAGCCTGCTTGCGGTTCTTGACGGCCTGGGTGTCGAGGGCGCCGCGGACGATCTTGTAGCGGACGCCGGGCAGGTCCTTCACACGGCCACCGCGGACGAGCACCATCGAGTGCTCCTGCAGGTTGTGGCCCTCACCGGGGATGTACGCGGTGACCTCGGTCCCGTTCGAGAGCTTGACACGGGCGACCTTGCGGAGCGCCGAGTTCGGCTTCTTGGGGGTGGTGGTGTAGACACGGGTGCACACGCCGCGCTGCTGGGGGTTGGACTTCAGGGCGGGGGCCTTGGTCTTGGTGACCTTCGGCGTCCGGCCCTTCCGAACCAACTGCTGAATGGTTGGCACTGAACTTCTCCTTATAGGGACTGCACGGTGACAGTTGTTGCTTTTTCTCCGCACCCCGAGCGACCCGCTTCGCGGGTGATCGAGGAGTTGAGAAGTATCGGCCGACGGCCGATATGCCGTGGGGGCGGTGATTCCGTGCGGTCTCTCCGCCCATCGGATGAGTACGTGCCGGCCCGCTCGGTGTCAGCTCTCGCGAGCACACAGCAAGCGCGCGACAGAGCGCACACCCGATAAATACTATCGTCCGCGCGGTGGGCGGTCAAATGAGCACGGGCGTGCTAACGCAGTGTCCGCGGACGGCGAAATCCCGTCGACATCACCCCTCAGCACGGAATTCCTCCCGTCAGATCCGGTATCTCAGAGCGGTATACACTCCCGGCATCCGACGCCGAGAGAAGGGGCCGTCATGCGCAGCATCGAAGAGATCCTCACCGAGACCATCGCGGTCAAGACCCGCATCATCGACGACAGGCGCCTGCTCGCCGTCGGCGACGAGATCGCCGCCGCCATGGTGCGGTCGTACCGCGCGGGCGGACGCTCCTACTTCTGCGGCAACGGGGGCAGCGCGGCCGACGCCCAGCACTTCGCCGCCGAGCTCAGCGGGCACTTCATCTTCGACCGGCCGCCCCTGGCTGCGGAGGCCCTGCACGGCAACGCCTCCCACATGACGGCAGTGGCGAACGACTACGACTACGAGAGCGTGTTCGCCCGTGCGCTGGAGGGCTCCATCCGCCCCGAGGACGTACTGGTGGCGATCAGCACCTCCGGCAACTCCGAGAGCATCGTCCGGGCGGCACAGACCGCGCACGCCAAGGGGGCCACGGTCATCGCCTTCACCGGCGAGTCCGGCGGTGCGCTGCGCGAGCATGCCGACATCCTGCTGAACGTGCCGTCGTCGGATACGGGGCGCATCCAGGAGTCGCACATCGTCTTCATCCACGCGATCTCGGAGCGCGTCGAGCATGACCTCTTCGCCGCCTGAGCCGTGGTGCCTCTTCCTCGACCGAGACGGCGTCATCAACCGCCGGATCGTCGGGGACTACGTGCGCACGACACAGCAGTGGGAATACCTCCCCGGGGCGCTCCAGGCGCTGCGACTGCTCTCCGAGTGGGCGCCGCGGATCGTGATCGTCACCAACCAGCGCGGGGTGGGTCGCGGGATCGTCTCGCCCGAAGACCTGGACCGGATCCATACTCGGCTGCTCGAAGACGTCGCGATCGTCGGAGCACGCGTCGACGCGATCCGCGTGTGCCCGCATCTGGACACCGACGAATGCCCGTGCAGGAAGCCGCTGCCCGGGCTCGCCCTGTCGTGGCTCGCGGTGAATCGCGAGGTGAATCCGGCCCGCTCGGTGATGGTCGGCGACTCCCCGTCAGACATGGGGATGGCCGAGAATCTCGCCGCCGTCACGGGCGGTTGCGTCCGGGTGCTGATCGATGATCGCTCCGACGCCGCCAAGACCGGGGTCGACGCCGACTTCCGCTTTCCTACCCTCCTCGACTACGCAAGGGACGTGACGATGTGAACTCCCACTCGACCACGGTGCGCGGCCGCGCCCCGCTCCGACTCGGCCTCGCGGGAGGCGGCACCGACGTGTCGCCATACTCCGACACGTACGGCGGGCGCATCCTCAACGCGACCATCGACAAGTACGCCTACGCCTACGCGACGCTGATCGACTCCGGCGTGGAGTTCCACTCCCCCGACCGGCAGACGGCGGGCGAGGCGGACATCGACGACATCGACACGCTGCTCGACGGGTTCGGCCTCCACGTCGCCACCTACAAGCGGATGATGGACGAGTTCAATGGGGGCGTCCGTCTGCCCGTACGGCTCTCCACCCAGGTCGACGCGCCGCCCGGCTCGGGGCTCGGGTCCTCGTCGACGCTGGTCGTCGCTCTCGTGATCGCGCTGGCCGAACTGCTGCAGACCTCTCTGGGCCAATACGAGATCGCGCGCCTCGCCTGGGAGATCGAACGCGAGGATCTCGCGCTCGCGGGAGGCTGGCAGGATCAGTACGCCGCGACGTTCGGCGGCTTCAACTACATGGAGTCGCGTCCGGGCGGGCGGATCATCGTCAATCCGCTGCGGGTGCGGCGCGAGGTGATGACGGAGCTGGAGGCGTCCCTGCTGCTCTACTTCGGCGGGGTCTCGCGCAGTTCGGCCGCCGTCATCGCCGAACAGCAACGGAACGTCGTCGCCGGCGACAGCGGGGCAATAGAGGCGACGCACCTGCTGAAGGCCGAGGCGGAGGCGATGAAGGACCACCTTCTCGTCGGCGACCTCCCGGCGCTCGCCTCCACCATGCGCGGCACGTGGGAGGCCAAGAAGCGTCTGGCCTCCCAGATCAGCACCCCCGCGATCGAGAAGGCGTACCGCATCGCCGACGAGCACGGCATGCTCGCCGGCAAGGTGTCGGGCGCCGGAGGCGGTGGCTTCATCCTGTTGCTCGTCGACCCCGCACGACGGTTCGAGCTGGCCCGCAGCCTCGAGTCGGAGTGCGGCGGCCAGGTGATGACGTGCCACTTCACGAAGCACGGTGCAGAGAGCTGGCGCGCCCCGGAACCGGAGCACCGCTGATGCAGCTCGCGATCCTCGCCGGCGGCCTCGGCACCCGACTGAGCGGGGCGATCCCCGCCGGTCTCCCCAAGCCCCTCGCCCCGATCGCCGGGCGGCCGTTCCTCGACCACCTGCTCGACTGGGCGATCGAGCGCGGCGCGGACGACATCGTGCTGCTCACCGGCCACGGGTCGGCGGCGATCAGCGACCACGTCGGAGACGGCTACCGCGGCGTAGCGGTGAGCTACAGCGTGGAGCCGGCCCCGCTCGGTACGGGCGGCGCGCTCGTGAACGCCCGGTCGCTGCTGGCCGACGAGTTTGTCCTCGTCAACGGCGACACGTTCGTCGAAGCCGACCTGGTCGCGCTTCGCTCGGGTCTCGACTCCTCCCCGGTCGTCATGGGGCTCGTGGAGGTCGCCGACACCGGGCGGTTCGGTCGCGTCGAGGTGACCGACGGCATCGTCACCGGCTTCCACGAGAAGGGCGCCGACGGTCCCGGCCTCATCAATGCCGGCGTCTACGCCCTCCGGCGAGCGGTGGTCGACCAACTGCCGCGCGGCGCCTCGTCCTTCGAGCGCGACTTCCTCGAGCCGCGACTGACAGAGGTGGCTCCCCGCTATCTCCGCTGCGGTCCCACCTTCTTCGACATCGGCGTCCCGAAGGACTACCGCGCCGCCGACCTGCACTTCATGGAGGCCAGATCATGACGATCACCCTGGAACGCGCCACACTCGGCGGCCTGCGCCTGGACCGCGCCGACCTGCACGATGCCATCCTCCGCATCCTCGATCTGGTCGAGACCGGGTCGGGAGGGATCGTCGTGCCGTCCAACGTGGCGACCTCGCGCTACCTGCGCACGGTCGGTCTCCCCCGGCTCGAGCAGGAGGCCTCCTTCTGGCCGATCGACGGCGTGCCCCTCACCTGGCTGCTCCGGATCGCGGGCAAGGGGGTCTTCCCCCGGGTCGCCGGGACTGATCTGATGAACGCTCTCATGGCGCACCCCGGGACGCAGGACCTCCGGATCGCCGTGATCGGGGCGGCGTCCGACGAGGCGGAGCGGTTCTACCGCGCTCAGGGGCACGGCAACGTCCGCGGGGGCCACTTGCCGCTCGCCGAGACGGGCAGCCCCCTGCTCGTCGACGCCGGCGACGCCTTCATCGACGAGTACCGACCGCACATCGTCTTCACCTGCCTCGGCTTCCCGAAGCAGGAGTACCTGATGCTCTCGCTTCACGAGCGTCATCCCGAGGTCGTCTACATCGGTGCGGGCGCGGCCGCCCAGATCAACACCGGACACTTCCCTCGGGCACCGCATTTCATGCGCGCGGTCGGGCTCGAGTGGGTGTGGCGGATGAAGCAGGACCCGTCGCGACTCGTGAAGCGCTACCTCCTGCAAGACCTCCCCTGGCTCGTCGGGATGGTGCCCGTCGCGGTCGGCGAACGCCTGCGGCGACGCTGACCGTCGCGTCCGATCTCGGGCGCCCATCTCAGGCGCCCATCTCAGGCGCCGATCTCAGGCGCCGGACTCGGGCTCGCTGCCGTCGCTGTGGAGCGGAACGAACAGCAGGTCGCTGCCGCCGAACGTGAGAATCCCCGCGAAGGCGACCGGGATCGCCCGGGTCACTCCTCGTCGTCGCGCTCCCAGGGCCAGCGCGGCCGGCCGCGCTGGCGGAACCGGCCGACGAGCACGAGCTGATAGAGCAGGGTGACGATGAACGCGGCGACGCCGACCGTGATCGCGTAGGCACTGCCCAGCTGGCCCACCGCGAACAGCACGAAGTGGAGGACGTCGCCCGCGACGAACGCGCCCGCCACTCCCCCGGCCACGCAGTACGCGAGGAAGCAGGCGATCCCGGAGCCGATCGCGGTGAGCGGCGCGATGCGCTGCTCATCGCCGGGCACCCGCGTGCCGGTGACGATCAGCACCACCAGAAGAACGGCGACGGCGGCGCCGGTCATGATCGGTCCGACCAGCGGCCCGGCCGCCGGGTCGGCGATCACCTCGGTGTCGGTGGCGAGCGAGATCAGACCGAAGGCGGCCACCAGCAGGGCCAGGTACAGGCCGGCCGCGAAGCACGCGACGACGGTCGCGTAGGCGCGGTCGTCACGCATGGCGCTCAGTGCTCCTCGACTCGGTGCTCCCCGGCTGGGACCGGTCAGTACCCCTGCTGCGCGTAGGCGTTGGCGGCCTGGTTCTGCGCGTCGGCGACCTGCTGCTCGTAGTCGGCCTGCGCCTCCGCGTTGCGGGCTTTGAGCTTGCGGCCGCGGGCGGCGAGCCAGGCGCCGGTCCAGATGGAGACCTCCCGGGCGATCACGCCCGCGAGGACGGCGAACGGGGCGACCCACGCCTGGCGGAGCAGGAGCTGCTGCTCGCCGGCGTTTCGCTGGAAGAACTGGTTGTCCAGCAGCACAGCGCCGATGTAGACGAGGTAGACGAAGATCGCGACGAACAGGCCTCCGAGGATGTAGGCCCACCAGCGCGCGCGGTTGATGATCTGGATCAGCACGACCAGGCCGACGAAGAAGGCGACGATCGGCGCCCACCCGGCCAGGCGACTGGTGAAGAACTGGATGAGGGACGGGATGAAGTCGCTGCTGGGGGTCAGCATCGCGCCGACCACGACCACGGCAACCGCCCAGAGCACGGCGAACAGCACCGTTCCGACCAGCGCGATCAGGATGCCGACGCCGCGGTTGCTCTTGCGCGTGGGCGGTTCGGGGCGCTGCAAGAAGATCGGCGCGACGGGCTGCGGCGCGATCGGGGGCGCCGCGGCCGGCTCGGGAGCCCAGGTCGCCTCGCCCGGCTGGGCGGCGTAGGCGGCGGTGGCGACTGCGGGCGTCTGGGCGTCGGGCGTCGGGCCGGCAGCCTGCTGGCCGGCGATCTGCTGCCGGGCGGCCTCCCCCGCGATGATGACGGGTGCGGCCGACTGCGCGGGCGATGCCGTGTCGACGGTCGCATCGCCGGCGGCAGTCGGCCCGGACTCGCCGTTCGTGCGCGCGACGGCAGCCGCGATGTCGTCGTCGGAGGCCGTGACGGGCTCCGGCTCGATTGCCGGTGCGGGAGCGGCGGGGGACGGTGTCACCGGGGTCACCGGCGCTCTCTCGTCTGCTGGACGGTTGACGTGACCGCGAGCGGCGACCGGTCCAGACGGCGGGGCGGCCATATCCGGATCGGTGTCGCGCGGCTCGGCGGAGCCGTTCGCAGCGGACTCGGGTGGCTGTCCGGCTGGCGCCGGGTGGGCAGCGGCCGACGCGGCGGCCGGCTCGAGGTCAGGCGCGTCCCGCCCCGCATCGGCCCGCTTGTCAGCGGATTCCGGTGTCGTGTCGCTCATGCTGGCACTCCTCGCTCCGCCCCGATGGGCACCTCTCCGTGGTGCCACTGTAGCAATGCTGCGAGGCAAGTCCAGGGAGGTGGTGCCGGTCACTTGGCGGGCGTCGACGCGGGCGTGGAGGCGGGATGCGCTGGATCGGCGAGAACGTAGACGAGTCCTTTGACCCGTGTACGTGATCGCCGACGCGCCACTGCTGCCGGCCGCACCTGGACTGCCCTTGCCTTCGTTGCCGGAGAACTCGGTGACGAGCACCAGGCGCGTCACGCGCTGGAGGGCGCCGAAGAACGCGACGGCAATGTCCGTGGTGCCGTCGACGCCGATCGTGACCGGGATGGCGACGAAGTTGCTCTGCGTGATCAGCGAGTTCGTCGTCGTCTTCGGGGATTCCGGCTTCGCCGGGGTGGCAGCGGTGGGGGTCGGCGTCGGGGTGGGTGACGGCGAGGCGGCGCCCCCCGAGCTCGGCGCCGTCGACGCCGGCGCGGCCGGCGGCGTGTACGCGACAGCATCGCCCGCATCGAAGTGCGAGATCGTCGTCCCTGTGCTCGCCGCGAGTGCGCGCAGGTCGACGAGCAGCTCGTCCAGGGACGGGCTCGCCGGAATGGACCGCTGCAGGTCGGTGAGCTGCACCTTGAGCTCCGTGAGGTTCGCGCCGGCCGGCGCGGCGCGGGCGCGTGCGAGCTGCTGCGCAGTGATCCCGCCGCGATCGAGCAGATCGAGCACGACGGACTCCTCCGAGGCCGTTTCGCTCGCGTCCAGGTACTCGATGGGCAGGTTGCCGTGAAGAATGAGGATCTCGGTCATGGAAGCCACGGGGACCTCCTCGGATAGCAGCCGAGTACGCGCATGATCGGTCAGAAACGGCCGAGTACACGGAGAATCCGCGTACTCGGGTGTTAGCGGCGGCGGAGGTCTCCGCGGCGGCTGGCGAGGTAGACGAGGACGCCGGCGAGCACGGCGCAGGCCATGGTGGTCAGCCAGTGCGGGAGGGTGACGGCGGCATTCCCCGAGACTGCTTGGACTATGCCCACGACGAAACTGACGACGGCGACGAGGAGCGCGACGGCGGCGAAGCCCAGCATCGAGCGACCGACCGTGTCCGTGTACTCCAGAAGCTGCCTCCACACGCCTTCCATTGTCGCCTGCGCGTCACGCGACGCAGTGACGATGTACGCATACGCGTACAAATGCTTAAACGTACGCGTTCGCGTACCAGAGCCGCTGTGTACGCATTCGCGTACGTTACGGATGGTGTACGCTTTCGCGTACATGACAAGAATGTACTTGCTCGCGTACATTTCAATCGTTCCGAGGAGGTCGACATGGGCATCTCTGCTTACGACTTGGGCACATGGCTGAAAAGCCGTCGGCGCGAGTTGAACCTGACGCAGGAAGAGCTTGCTCAACGCGTCGGCGTCGCACGCCAGTGGGTCGTACGCCTGGAACGGGGCAACGCTCGCGCCGAGCTGGGGCCTCTTTTGCGCACCTTCACCGAGCTGTCTCTCGAACTCAGGTTGGAGCCTCAACAGATCCGAAATGGTCTCGACCTGAACGACTATGTGCAGTCGTTCACCGGTGAACCCACGTGGTGATGAGACGACTGGCCGTCTTCATGAACGACGACCGCGCCGGAACGCTCTCCTGTGAAGTACGGGCCTCGACATTCCAATACGACGACGAATATCTCCGGGGGCCAGAGGCGACTCCCCTCTCCCTGTCCATGCCATTGCGGCGAGGCGAGCATCCCTCAGGCACGGTTCAGCCCTTCCTCTGGGGGCTCTTGCCCGATAACGCCGAGACCCTCAGGCGCTGGGCGCTCCTCGCACGGCCGCACGCAGACGAGAACAATGCGTTCTCGCTGCTCGAACACTATGGGCGTGACTGCGCAGGGGCGGTGCGGTTCTTCCCCATGTCCGACCTCGAACAAGCGCAGCGAGAAGAACCGACGGAATGGCTGACAGAGCACGACATCGGCGAGCATCTCGAGGACTTGCGGCAGGATCCCGACTCGTGGTCATTCGAGGATGACGACGGCCGATTCAGTCTCGCCGGCACCCAGGCGAAGTTCGCTCTTCTTCGGGAGGACGGTCGGTGGGGCCGCCCTCGTGGCTCCACTCCGACCACGCATATCTTCAAGCCGGGAATGCTGCAGTTTCGGTCGAGCGCGCTCAACGAGCACCTGTGTCTCAGAATCGCATCCCTCGCAGGTCTTCCTGCCGCTCGAAGCAGAATCGAGTCCTTCGAGGGACACGTCGCCATCGTCGTGGAGCGTTACGATCGGCGCCGCACCTCAGATGGGCTGACCCGGCTGCATCAGGAGGACTTCTGCCAGGCCCTCTCCGTCCCGCCTGCCCAGAAGTATCAGGAGGACGGTGGCCCGAGCCTCCTGCGAATGGCGGAGCTCATCCGCGATGCGCAGCGCTCAGACGAAGCTCGGGCGACGATCACGCGCCTCCTGCTCGCGACAGCGTTCAACTGGCTGATCGCAGCGCCGGACAGTCACGCGAAGAACTATTCGATTCTGCTGCATGATCGGCACACCGCTCTCGCGCCGCTGTATGACATCGCAAGCCTCGCGCCCTATAAGCGATACCGTCCCGATCGCGCGAAAATCGCGCAGAGTGTGGGCGGTCATTACCGTATCGCTGACATCGGCCGTGAGCAGTGGTCAGCTGAGGCACAGCGCCTCGGACTCGCCGATGAGATGTTCCTGGAGTCTTTGCGCGGGAGGAGCGAGAGGGTCCTGACCTCGATCGACGCCGCCTGCGCTGAGCCTGCTTCTCTTGCCGCCGACGCTGAGTTCGTCGCGCAGTTCCGGGAACGGGTCACAGGCAGAGTCCGCCAAGGAATCGCCGCGCTCTGACCGCCCCGACACGCACGAAGGCCCCCGGCACTAGCCGGGGGCCGTCATGATACGAGCTACCTACACGCTCAGTTGTAGGTGCCCGGGGTGTAGTCGTCCGAGCTGAAGCTGTCGAAGTCGACGAAGCTCAGGTCGTTCTCGCTGAACGCGGAGTCGTCGGCGAAGATGCGGTTGGGGTACCGTTCCGCCTTGGCCTCCTCCGTCGCCTCCACGGTGACGTTCCGGTAGCGCTGCAGGCCGGTGCCGGCCGGGATGAGCTTACCGATGATGACGTTCTCCTTGAGACCGATCAGCGGGTCGGACCTGCCCTCCATGGCCGCCTGCGTCAGAACGCGGGTGGTCTCCTGGAATGACGCGGCCGACAGCCACGACTCGGTCGCCAGCGAGGCCTTGGTGATGCCCATGACCTCCTGACGGGCCGACGCCGTCTTCTTGCCCTCGGTCAGAGCCGCGCGGTTGATCTCGTTGTACCGCGAGCGGTCGACGAGCTCACCCGGCAGCAGGTCGGTGTCGCCATGGTCGACGACAGTGACCTTGCGGAGCATCTGACGGACGATGACCTCGATGTGCTTGTCGTGGATCGGCACCCCCTGCGAGCGGTAGACGCCCTGCACGCCGCCGACGAGGTGCTTCTGCACCTCGCGGACACCCTTGACCCGGAGGACCTCCTTCGGGTCGACGGTGCCGACGATCAGCTGCTGGCCGAGGTCGACGCGCTGTCCGTCCTCCACCAGGAGGGTCGAACGCTTCAGCACCGGGTAGACGTGCGGCTCGTCGCCGCTGTCCGGGGTCAGGATGACCTTGCGGGACTTGTCCGTCTCCTCGATGACGATGCGGCCGGCGGCCTCGGCGATCGGGGACGCACCCTTGGGGGTGCGCGCCTCGAACAGCTCCTGCACGCGCGGCAGACCCTGGGTGATGTCGTCCGCGGAGGCCGAACCACCCGTGTGGAAGGTACGCATGGTCAGCTGCGTGCCGGGCTCACCGATCGACTGGGCGGCGATGATGCCGACCGCCTCGCCGATGTCGACGAGCTTGCCGGTCGCGAGCGAACGGCCGTAGCAGGCGGCGCAGACGCCGACTGCCGACTCGCAGGTGAGCACCGAGCGGACCTTGATGTCGGTCACCCCGGCGGCCACCAGCCTGTCGATGAGCACGTCGCCCACGTCTTCGCGGGCCTTCGCCACGACGGTGCCGTCGGTGCCCACCGCGTCGGCCGCGAGTGTACGCGCGAACACGGAGTTCTCGACGTTCGGGTCGCGGGTGAGGGTGCCGTCGGCGCCCACGGTCGCGATCGGGAGGTCGAGCCCCTTGGTCGTGCCGCAGTCGTCCTCGCGGATGATGACATCCTGCGAGACGTCTACCAGACGACGGGTCAGGTAGCCCGAGTCGGCCGTACGGAGAGCCGTGTCGGCCAGACCCTTACGGGCACCGTGCGTCGCGATGAAGTACTCCGCCACCGACAGCCCCTCGCGGTACGAGGAGATGATCGGACGAGGGATGATCTCACCCTTCGGGTTGTTCACCAGACCACGCATACCGGCGATGTTGCGCACCTGCAGCCAGTTACCACGGGCACCCGACGTCACCATGCGGTTGATGGTGTTGTCGGCCGGGAAGTTGGCGCGCATGGCCTCGGCCACCTCGTTGGTCGCCTCGGTCCAGATCTTCACCAGCTCCTGGCGACGCTCGAGGTCGGTCGTGAGACCCTTCTCGAACTCCGCCGTGATCTTGGCGGCCTTCTTCTCGTAGCCGGCCACGATCTGCGCCTTGTTCGGCGGGGTCAGGATGTCGCTCAGCGACACCGTGACGCCCGACCGGGTGCCCCAGTAGAAGCCGGCGTCCTTGATCCGGTCGAGCGCCGCGGCGACCTCCACCTTCGGGTACCGCTCGGCCAGGGCGTTGACGATCGAGGAGATCGTGCTCTTGTCGGCGACATCCTCCACGTAGGGGTAGTCGGCCGGGAGCGCCTCGTTGAAGAGGGCGCGGCCCAGCGTCGTCTCCACGATCGCGGTGATCGGCTCGGCACCGGTGTCGGCCGCGTCGGAGGGCACGTAGTCGTCCAGGCGGATCTTCACCTTGGCGTTCAAGTGCAGGCTTCCCTGGTCTTTCGCGAGGATCGCCTCGGAGACCGAGGAGAACGCGCGACCCTCGCCCACGGCGCCCTCGCGGACGGTGGTGAGGTGGTGTAGACCGATGATCATGTCCTGCGAAGGCAGGGTGACCGGGCGGCCGTCGGACGGCTTCAGGATGTTGTTCGAGGCGAGCATCAGGATGCGGGCCTCGGCCTGGGCCTCCACCGACAGCGGAAGGTGCACGGCCATCTGGTCGCCGTCGAAGTCCGCGTTGAAGGCGGCGCACACCAGCGGGTGGAGCTGGATGGCCTTGCCCTCGACGAGCTGCGGCTCGAAGGCCTGGATGCCGAGACGGTGCAGGGTGGGCGCACGGTTCAGGAGGACGGGGCGCTCACGGATGATCTCCTCGAGCACGTCCCACACCTGCGGACGCGAGCGCTCCACCATGCGCTTGGCGGCCTTGATGTTCTGAGCGTGGCTCAGGTCGATCAGGCGCTTGATCACGAACGGCTTGAACAGCTCCAGAGCCATCTGCTTGGGCAGACCGCACTGGTGCAGCTTGAGCTGCGGACCCACGATGATGACCGAACGGCCCGAGTAGTCCACCCGCTTGCCGAGCAGGTTCTGGCGGAACCGGCCCTGCTTGCCCTTCAGCATGTCGCTGAGGGACTTGAGCGCGCGGTTGCCGGTGCCCGTGACCGGGCGGCCGCGGCGGCCGTTGTCGAACAGCGCGTCGACGGCCTCCTGGAGCATGCGCTTCTCGTTGTTCACGATGATCTCGGGGGCACCGAGGTCGAGCAGGCGGCGCAGACGGTTGTTGCGGTTGATCACGCGGCGGTAGAGGTCGTTCAGGTCGGAGGTCGCGAAGCGGCCACCGTCGAGCTGGACCATCGGACGCAACTCCGGCGGGATGACCGGGACGACGTCGAGGACCATCGCGGCCGGCGAGTTGCCGGTCGCCAGGAACGACGACACCACACGCAGGCGCTTGATGGCGCGGATCTTCTTCTGACCCTTGCCGTTGGCGATCTGCTCGCGCAGCAGCTCCGCCTCGGCGGCCAGGTCGAAGGACAGCAGGCGGCGCTTGATCGCCTCGGCGCCCATGAACGCCTCGAAGTACAGGCCGTAGCGGTCGACCAGCTCGTTGAAGTCGGCGTCCTCCGGCTTGAGGTCGCCGACCTTGAGGGTGCGGAAGGACTCCCACACGCGCTCGAGACGGGCGATGTCCTCGTCGTAGGACTTGCGGATCTGGCCCATCTCCTTCTCGGAGCTGTCCTTGACGCGACGCTTCTGGTCGGCCTTGGCACCTTCCTCCTCGAGGGCGGCGAGGTCGGTCTCCAGGCGCTGCAGACGCTCGGCGACGCGGGCGTCGCGCTGGTCGGCCAGCGTCTTGATCTCCAGGCGCAGCTCGTTCTCGAGGCCGGGGAGGTCGGCGTGACGGCCGTCCTCGTCGACCTCGATCACCATGTACGCGGCGAAGTAGATGACCTTCTCGAGGTCCTTAGGCGCCATGTCGAGCAGGTAGCCGAGGCGGCTGGGCACACCCTTGAAATACCAGATGTGCGTGACCGGCGCGGCCAGCTCGATGTGCCCCATGCGCTCACGGCGCACGGAGGACTTGGTGACCTCCACGCCGCAGCGCTCGCACACGATGCCCTTGAAGCGGACGCGCTTGTACTTGCCGCACGAGCACTCCCAGTCGCGGGACGGGCCGAAGATCTGCTCTCCGAACAGGCCGTCCTTCTCGGGCTTCAGCGTGCGGTAGTTGATCGTCTCGGGCTTCTTGACCTCGCCGTAGCTCCAGCGACGGATGTCGTCAGCGGTGGCCAGTCCGATACGCAGCTCATCGAAAGTTGTTGCGTCGAGCAATGTTCACTCTCTCCTGTAAAAGAATTCGTCAGGTGGGTCTGGCTACCGGGTCAGATCTCGTCGATCGACGACGACTCGAACCGGGAGGAGATGTTGATGCCGAGCTCCTCCGCAGCGCGGAAGGCCTCGTCGTCGGCGTCGCGCAGGCTGACCGCCTGGCCGTCGGCCGAGAGGACCTCCACGTTCAGGCAGAGGGACTGCATCTCCTTGATGAGGACCTTGAAGGACTCCGGGATGCCCGGCTCCTGGATGTTCTCACCCTTGACGATGGCCTCGTACACCTTGACGCGGCCGAGGATGTCATCCGACTTGATGGTCAGGAGCTCCTGGAGCGCGTACGCGGCTCCATAGGCCTCGAGGGCCCACACCTCCATCTCACCGAAGCGCTGACCACCGAACTGCGCCTTACCACCGAGCGGCTGCTGGGTGATCATCGAGTACGGGCCGGTCGAACGCGCGTGGATCTTGTCGTCGACCAGGTGGTGCAGCTTCAGGATGTACATGTAGCCGACCGACACCGGGTCCGGGTAGGGCTCGCCGGAACGGCCGTCGAACAGCTGCGTCTTGCCGGACGAGCCGATCAGACGGTCGCCGTCGCGCGTCGGGAGGGTCGAGTCGAGCAGACCCGCGATCTCCTCCTCCCTGGCACCGTCGAACACCGGGGTCGCGACCTTGGTGTTGGGCGCTGCGGCGTGGGCGGACGTCGGGAGGTCGGCGGCCCACTTGGGCTTGCCGGAGATCTCCCAGCCGTTCTTCGCGATCCAGCCGAGGTGGATCTCGAGGACCTGACCGAAGTTCATTCGACCGGGGACACCCAGCGGGTTGAGGATGACGTCGACAGGCGTGCCGTCCGCGAGGAACGGCATGTCCTCCACCGGGAGGATCTTCGAGATGACGCCCTTATTGCCGTGACGGCCGGCGAGCTTGTCACCCGCGGTGATCTTGCGCTTCTGAGCGATGTAGACCACCACGCGCTGGTTCACGCCGGAGCCAAGCTCGTCGTCGCCGTCCTGCGAGTCGAAGACCTTGACACCGATGATGGTGCCCTCCTCGCCGTGCGGGACCTTGAGGGAGGTGTCGCGCACCTCGCGGCTCTTCTCGTTGAAGATCGCGCGGAGCAGGCGCTCCTCGGCCGACAGCTCGGTCTCGCCCTTCGGGGTGACCTTGCCGACGAGGATGTCGCCGGGGCGCACCTCGGCGCCGATACGGATGATGCCGCGCTCGTCGAGGTCGGCCAGGAGGTCCGGGCTGACGTTCGGCAGGTCGCGGGTGATCTCCTCCTTGCCCAGCTTGGTGTCGCGGGCGTCGACCTCGTACTCCTCGATGTGGATCGAGGAGAGGGTGTCGTCCTTCACCAGGTTCTGGCTGAGGATGATCGCGTCCTCGAAGTTGTGACCCTCCCACGGCATGAACGCCACGAGCAGGTTCTTGCCGAGCGCGAGCTCGCCGTTCTCGGTGGCCGGGCCGTCTGCGACGACCTCGCCCGCCTCGATCCGGTCGCCCTCGTCGACGACCACGCGGTGGTTGTACGACGTGCCCTGGTTGGAGCGGTCGAACTTGCGCAGGTAGTAGGTCTTGATCGTGCCGTCATCCGCCTGGACGGTGACCGCGTCGGCCGAGACCTCGGAAACCACGCCGGACTTGTCGGCGGTGACCACGTCACCGGCGTCGATGGCCGCGTAGCCCTCCATACCGGTGCCGACGACCGGGCTCTCCGAGCGGAGCAGCGGCACCGCCTGGCGCTGCATGTTCGCACCCATGAGGGCTCGGTTGGCGTCGTCGTGCTCGAGGAACGGGATGAGGGAGGTACCCACCGACACCATCTGGCGCGGGGAGACGTCCATGTAGCCGATCTCGTCGGCGGGGATCAGGTCGACCTCGCCGCCCTTCTGACGGGCGAGCACGCGCTCCTCGACGAAGTGGCCGTTCGCGTCGAGCGGGGCGTTGGCCTGCGCGACGACGAAGTCGTCCTCCTCCGAAGCGGTGAGGTAGTCGATCTGCTCGGTCACGCGACCCTCGACGACCTTGCGGTACGGGGTCTCGATGAAACCGAACGAGTTGATCCGCGCGAACGACGCGAGCGAGCCGATCAGACCGATGTTCGGGCCTTCCGGCGTCTCGATCGGGCACATGCGGCCGTAGTGCGACGGGTGCACGTCGCGGACCTCGACGCCAGCACGCTCACGGCTCAGACCACCCGGGCCGAGCGCCGAGAGACGGCGCTTGTGGGTCAGACCCGCGAGCGGGTTGTTCTGGTCCATGAACTGCGACAGCTGCGAGGTTCCGAAGAACTCCTTGATCGCGGCGACGACCGGTCGCACGTTGATCAGGGTCTGCGGGGTGATCGCCTCGATGTCCTGCGTGGTCATTCGCTCGCGGACGACGCGCTCCATGCGGCTCAGGCCCGTGCGGACCTGGTTCTGGATGAGCTCGCCGACGGCGCGGATGCGACGGTTGCCGAAGTGGTCGATGTCGTCGGTGTCGAGACGGATGTCGGTCTCGATGCCGTTGCGCAGGCCCCTGAATTTGGTCTGACCATCGTGGAGAGCGACCAGGTACTTGATCGTCGCCAGGATGTCCTGGACGGTCAGCACGGAGTCCGTCAGCGGGGCCTCCAGACCCAGCTTGCGGTTGATCTTGTACCGGCCGACCTTGGCGAGGTCGTAGCGCTTCGGGTTGAAGTAGAAGTTGTCCAGCAGCGCACGCGCGGCCTCGGCGGCGACCTGCTCGCCCGGACGCAGCTTGCGGTAGATGTCCTTCAGCGCCTCCTCCTTGGTGAGGATGGCGTCTTTCTCGAGGGTCAGCTCGATCGACTGATAGCCGGCGAACTCGCTGAGGATCTCCTCGCTGGTGAGGCCGAGGGCCTTGAGGAACACGGTGACCGACTGCTTGCGTTTGCGGTCGATGCGGACGCCGACCTGGTCGCGCTTGTCGATCTCGAACTCGAGCCACGCGCCGCGGCTCGGGATGACGCGCGCCGAGTAGATGTCCTTGTCGGACGTCTTGTCGGCTGCGGCCTCGAAGTAGACGCCAGGCGAGCGGACGAGCTGCGAGACGACGACACGCTCGGTGCCGTTGATGATGAAGGTGCCCTTCTCGGTCATGAGCGGGAAGTCGCCCATGAAGACCGTCTGGGTCTTGATCTCGCCCGTGAGGTGGTTCATGAACTCGGCCTCGACGTAGAGCGGGGCCGCGTAGGTCTTGCCCTTCTCCTTGCACTCGTCGATCGAGTACTTCTTCTCCTCGAGGAACGGGTTCGTGAACGAGAGCTGCATGGTCTCGCCGAGGTCCTCGATGGGAGAGATCTCCTCGAAGATCTCCTCGAGGCCCGTGTTGGCGGGCAGATCTTGACGCCCCTGGGCCTCGGCTTCGGCGACGCGTGCCTTCCACGCGTCGTTTCCGACCAGCCAGTCGAAGCTCTCCGTCTGCAGAGCGAGCAGATCGGGAACGGTGAGGGTGTCCGTGATCTTGGCGAACGAAAGACGAGACGCGGCTCGTCCGTTCTTGGGTGTCTTGTCAGTGTTGGTTGCGTTGCGCGCAGCAGCCAAGGAAATAACCTCCGTGGGCCCCGTCGGGCGAGTTACTGTCGGTCGAGATGTGGTGTTATGAGGGACGAGGACTCCCAGACACGTCGCGCGGCGCCGTATCTGACCCGGTGAACCGGGCCCAGACGCGTGCGTGGAAAGTCAGAGCCGACCGCAATATGAAGGCAAGGGTGTGCGCTGGGAGCGCAAAGAACCACTATATGTCAAACTGACGCGCCCTGTCCAGTCTTTTTCTTGACCCGCCCCGCACCCCAGGTGTATAACCACCCAGCGCTGCCCCAGCGCTGCGCGCCAAGCCCCGCGAAGAGTGAGTTGTTGCGGGTATCCCCGGGAGGATACCCGCAACAACTCACGTTTCGGGACCGGTCAGGAGGTGGTCAGAGTGAGGGCCAGACCGTTGAGCGCCTTCTCGTTCTTCGCGAGGACATCGTTGTCGATGTTGGTGATGTCATCGCACGCCTGGTGGTAGCACGGCGCGAGGTAGACCTTCGGGTCTTTCGAGACCGTGCCGATGCCGGTGGTCGGGACACCCGCGAGGTGGAAGGGATTCCCGTCGCTGCCCGTCACCGCGTCGAACGACTCGAGGAACTCTGTTCCCGCCGGGTACGCGTTCCGCAGTTGCTTCTCCAGCTCGACCTCCTCGGGGGAGAACGTGAGATCCTCAGCCCACGACTGGGCCGACTCGTCATACGTTGCACTGCCGGACTTGTCCGCGTCGACGATGCTGACGATACCGCCCTTGGTCGCCAACATATCGGCATTCACATACGCGGACAGAGTGGACTTGTCCGCGTCGCTCAGCGACTCGACGTAGTTCCGCGAGCCCTTCAGGCCCTGCTCCTCCGCATCCCAGAACGCCAGACGCAGGGTCTTCACCCGGTCCTTCGCACCGACGTTGGACGCGGCGATCGACAACAGAGCGGCCACACCGGAGGCATTGTCGTTCATGCCCGGGCTGCCGAACTGGGGCGTCGAGGTGCTCGTGGCGTCGGACGGCGGAGTCTTGGCGTCGACGCCGGGGACGCCGATGGAGTCGTAATGCGCGCCGAACATCACCACGTTATCAGACCGGCCCTTGACCACGTCGACGATGATGTTGTAGCCCTTGTACTTTGTGCCGTCCTCGGTCGCGCCCTCGAACCCCACCATATTGGGATACAATCCCATGTCCCGAAGTTCCTTGACGATGTAATCCCCGGTCGCGATTCCGCCCGAGGATGCGACCGCACGGTGGCCCCCGTGCTCCGACGCGATCGCGGAGATCTGCGTCAGAACACGAGTGGTCTGCCCCTTCTCGCCGGGGGAGAGGTCCGCGTCCGAAGCTGAGGCACACCCCGCGAGCAGGGCACCCGCGGCAACCGCGGCGACGACACCGAGCGAGGCACGGCGAGCGCCGCGACTGCTCTCGGACAGTGCACGAATATCTTTGTAATGTTTCATAGTGTGTGACGTTAACGGAAAAGATTTTACATGCATAATCGCGCAGCTGAAGGGGCGCCTTTTCGCCGAGCGGTCCGCCAGGTCAGTGCAACCGCGGCGGAAGGGAGTCGACGGTCGCGAACACTGCCTCTTCACGGGACCGGGGACTCCAGCCGAGGAGCGTGCGCGCTTTCGCGGACGACCCGTTGCGGTAGACGCCGATGTCGGACAGCGAGCCGCGGACCCGCCTGCTGAACGGGGCGGCGGCCTTGATCACCCACGACGGCATCATGCCGGTGTGCACGCGATCGCCCGCCGGCGAGCCGAGGTGACCGCGGATCAGCAGGGCGAGCTCCGACGCGCTCAGGGCGTCGCCGGCGGTCGCGAGGAACCGCTCGCCCGCGGCCTCGGGTCTTATCATGGCGAGTAGGTGCAGACCCGCGACGTCGCGCACGTCCACGACGCCGAAGTACACGTCGGGCAGCCGTGGGAGGCGGCCCTCCCGCACCAGCTTCACGAGCTCGACCGAGCTCGAGTAGTCGGGGCCGAGCACCGGGCCGAGGATGCCGACCGGGTTGACGGTCGCGAGCTGGAGGTCGCCTCCTTCTTCCCGGATGAAGGCCCACGCCGCCTGCTCCGCGAGCGTCTTGGAGCGGACGTAGGCGCTGATCGGGCGGCCGCTGTCGAGCTCGGTCCAGTCGACCTCCGTGAAGGGGCGATCCGTCGGCGCGTGGCCGTAGCCGATCGCCGCGAACGACGACGTGAGGACAACCCGCTCCACCCCTGCGTCCCTGGCGGCGCGGAGAACACGCAGGGCGCCCTCCCTGGCCGGACGCACCAGCTCGTCCTGATCCTTCGGCTCAGTCATCGGAAACGGGGAGGCGACGTGCAGCACGAATCGGCAGCCGGCGACCGCCTCGGGCCAGCCGGCGTCGTCCAGGAGGTCGGCGACCGCGAACTCCAGTCGGTCCCCCGCGTCCGGACTGCCTCCGGCGGCGAGCTGCGCGCGCACGTCGGCCGCCCGCTGCGGCGACCGGATCGTCGTGCGGACCTCGTAGCCCGCCTCCAGCAGCGCGAGCACGCAGTGCGCACCGACGAACCCCGACCCACCCGTCACCAGCACACGATCCACCATGACGACATCCTCCTCCGCCCCGGCGGGCGACGGTAGGCGGCTACCGGCGGACCAGGGCGATGGCCTGGGCCCGGGACTTGACTCCGAGCTTGGCGAAGATGGCGTTGATGTGCGTCTTCACGGTCGAGCCGCCGACGAACAGGGCGGAGGCGATCTCGCCGTTGCTGAGGCCGTCGGCGACCAGGCCGAGGACCTCGGCCTCCCGCCGGGTGAGCGTCGGGAACCGGACGAGAAGGGCGTCCGCCCGGTCGGCCGCCCGGGCCGGCGCAGGAGCGGTCAGCGAACCGACGATGCGCGCGCCGACCTCCGGAGCGAACGTCGACTGCCCACGGGCGACCGCCCGCACCGCTGCGGCCAACTCGGCGCGGCCGGCGTCCTTCGTCAGATAGCCGCGGGCGCCGGCTCGCAACGCGGTGAGGATGGACTCGTCGTCGGCGAACGTCGTCAGCACCAGCACGGCGACGCCCGGCGCATCGCGCGTGATCCGCTCGGTCGCGCCGACCCCGTCGAGCACCGGCATGCGGAGGTCCATCAGCACCACGTCGGGACGCTCGGCCACCGCGAGCGCGACGGCCTCCGCACCGTCGGCGGCTGCGCCCACGACCTCCACATCGGGCAGGAGGCCGAGCACCGTGACGAGACCGTCGCGGATGATCGCCTGGTCGTCGGCGACGACGACGCGGATGCGGGTCTCGCCGTCGGCCTCGGCGCTCGTGCCCGCGCTCCTGGCTCCGCTCATGCCAGCCTCGCCTCGGCCGTCACCGTGAACCGCCCGTCGTCGCAGGCCGTGACCACCGAGCCGCCGAGCGGGAGGGCGGCGAACCGCTCGCGCATGCCCTCCAGACCGTGACCGCCTCCCGAGGTCGCGAGCCCGGCCGCTCGCGTCGGAGTGTCGGTGTCGGCGACGGCGTTGGGGTCGGCGGCGGCGGGCGGCGCGACCAGCGGCGAAGAGACGGTGAGCAGCACCCGCTCAGTCTGCCAGTCGAGGCGGGCCTCGACCGGAGCGCCGGCGGCATGCTTGCGCGCATTGCTCAGCGCCTCCTGCAGAGCGCGTTGCACTGCGGTCGCCTGCCCCGAGCCGAGCGACCGAGGCGCGCCGGTCACGTGGAGGTCGGCGGTGCCGCCGAGCGTGCGGTGAGCGGCCACGAGGTCGTCGAGGGCGGCGCGGAGATCGGTGGAGGTCACAGTCGCCTCCACGGCGGAGCGCTCAGGATCGCGCAGCGCGGCGACCGCCCTCCGCGCCTCCGCGAGCCCGTCCGCCGCCAGCCCGCGCGCGACGACGACGCGGTCGCGCGCCGCAGCGTTGTCGCCGGCCTCCAGCAGGGCGTCGACGGCGTCGAGCTGGATGACCAGCCCGCCGAGGCTGTGCGCGAGCACGTCGTGGAGGTCGCGCGCGATGGCCACGCGCGCGGCCTCCTCGCGCATCTCGAGGTCGCGTTCGCGCAGGAGCGCCGCCTGCTCCTCTGTGGTGCGGAACTGGCGGCGGCTCAGGCCCGCGAACGCGGCCAGCACGATGCCCGCCATCTCGCCGAGCACCGCCGCGACGGGCGACCCGAACGGCACGGCGCCGACCGCGACCAGGGCGGCGCACGCCGCCGCGACCGCCCCGCCCAACTGCACGGGCCGCTCCGGGTCGCCGATCAGGTACAGCACGGCGACGGCGGCCGGCACGATCGCGAGCCCGTCGGTCGCCGGGGCGACGAGTGCGCCGGTGATCGCCGCGACGAGGCTCAGCGCCAGCGCCGCGCGCCTCCACCCCGCGAAGCCGAGCACCGCGCGCAGCGCCCAGGCCGCCACGGAGGCGAGAGCGACGACCAGCACCCACACCGGGCGATCCTCGGTGTGGGTGCGCAGCAGCGACCAGCCGACGGCGACGGCGCCGAGCAGGTTCAGTACGAGGGCGAGCAGCCCCGGTCTGGTCCAGAAGTCCACGAGACCATCATGCGGCGAGCGCGGCGTGCCGATCGAGACGCGCCGCGAAGACGGCGGTGCGCGCAGCGCGGTTGGCAGCGAAAACCAGGAATATGACGCCGGTCGCGGTCGCCAGGTGAGACCCGGCAGCGGAGGCGAGGACGTCCACACCGATGCGGACGGCGATCACGACGATCCAGAGCACCATGCCCAGCACGCCGGTTCTCGACTCGTAGGTGGCGACGTACCGGGCGTCCTTGCCGAGCCGCAGCGGGGCCTCCAGCCGACGGAACTGGGCGATCGCGCCCATCCACGCGCCCACAGCGAGGGACAGCACGATCTCGCCGACGACCACGGCGATGTCCAGCGGCGTGAGCGAGGAGGGCTTGACCTGCTGCACGATCGTCACGAGCCCGACCACCGCCAAGATCGCGGGGAAGCGCCACATCGTGGCGATCGAGACCGGACGCCACGTCAGCTGCCGGTAGCCGACCCAGCAGATCAGCAAGAGGATGAGGATCGCGTTGGTCAGCGTCTGGACGGTCATGGAGGTCAGGTCCTTCCGGCCGGCGGATCCGGCCACTCCTCCAGGGTCGTCGTCGGGCGCGGCGGGCGGGACCTCCCGGCGGCGGAGAACGGGTGGAGATGCGGGTGGAGGCCGGGTGGAGGCCGCGGGCTACGCTGGTGCCGTGCCCCAGAACCCGTCGGTCCCGTCGGTCGTCCTCGCCGAGAGCGGCTACCTCGCCAGCATCGAGCCCGACCGGTTCGTCCCCGGCGCGTACCAGCTGATCGTCGACGGGACACCGCAGTCGCACGTCGATCTGGACGACCCGAGCCGTCTGTTCTTCGAGTACGTGCAGCGGATGGGCAACGTCATCGACCTGATCGGGGACCCCGGGCAGCCGATCACCGCCGTTCACCTGGGCGCCGGCGCGCTGACCCTGCCGCGCTACGTCGCGTACACGCGGCCGGGGTCGCGGCAGCAGGTGGTGGAGCTGGAGAGCCGGCTCGTCGAGCTCGTGCGCGAGAACCTGCCATTGCCGCGCTACGCGCAGATCCGCATCCGGCACGGCGATGCGCGCGCGGTGGTCGGCAAGCTCCCATCCGGCCTCCGCGGGGAGGTCGACCTGCTGGTGATCGACATCTTCAGCGGCTCGCGGACGCCCGCGCATGTGACGAGCGTGGAGTTCTACCGGTCGGCGGTGTCGCTGCTGAAGCCGGACGGCATCGTGCTCGTGAATGTCGCGGACGGACCTCCCCTGATGTTCGCGCGCAGCCAGGTCTCGACCCTCGACGCCGTGGTGGAGAACGTGGCGGCGCTGGCCGAGACGCAGGTGCTCAAAGGGCGTCGCTTCGGGAACGTGGTGCTGGTGGGGTCGAACTCGCCGCTGCCGCTGGAGTGGCTGCCGCGCCTGCTGGCAAGCGGGCCGCATCCCGCGAAGGCCGTGGCTGGCGAAGAGCTGCGCACGTTCGCCGCCGGAGCGCCCATCGTGACCGACCAGACGAGCGTGCCGTCGCCGCCGCCCGCCCGCAGCATCTTCCAGAGCGGCACGCGCCGCGACTAGCGCCGCAACGAGTCGGCAGGACACGCCGCGGCGCCGCGCCGTCAGGCGGCGTGTCCTGCCAGTTCGTTCGCGCGGAGGTCAAGCGTGCCGGAAGAGGACGGTGTTGCCGGGGCGCAGTTGCGCGAAGGTGTCGAGCGAGCGGTCGGCGATGACCGCGATGACCGGGTAGCCGCCGGTCACGGGGTGATCGGCCAGGAGGACGGTCGGGCGGCCGTCCGGTGAGACCTGCACCGCTCCGGCGACCATGGGCTCGCTCGGCAGCTCTCTCGTCACCGCGCGCTCGAGCAGCACCGGAGGCGCGGGCTCCACGCCGGCCGCATGCGCGGGAACGCGCGGCGGGTCGAGTCGCACACCGACACGGTCGCCGTCGGCGCTCACCCGCCACTCCGTCGTGAAGAACGCGTGGAGCGCGGCGGAGGTGAACCAGTCCGCGCGGGGTCCGCGGTGGGCGCGCACCTCCACGAGCGCCTCCCCCGGCCCGACGAGAGGGACGAAATCGACCGCCGGCACGGGCGTCGCCGGCTCCGCGCCGATCGGGAGGAGGTCGCCCTCCCACAACGGGGCGGGCCCGAGCCCGGAGAGCGTGTCGCGCGAGCGGGAGCCGAGCACCGCCTCCACCTCGATGCCGCCGCGAACCGCGAGGTAGGTGCGCATTCCGGCCGCGGGCTGCGCGATGCGCAGCAGGGCGCCGGCCGCGGCGTGCACGGCGGTATGCGCGTCGACAGGACGACCGTCGAGGAACAGCCGCGACGGTGCGCCGGTCACGGCGAACCACGCCGGCGCCTCGAAGCGCGCTGCGAAGCCACCGAGCAGGATCTCGACGCAGGCCGCGGACTCGACGTTGCCGACCAGCCGGTTCGCCAGCCCGAGCGCGCCACGATCGAGTGCGCCCGACCGACTCACCCCGACCGCCGCGTGCCCCGGCCGGCCGAGATCCTCGACCAGCGCGAGCGGACCGGGCTCGACGACACGCACCGCTCCCCCGCTCACGACGCGGCCTCCACGAACCGCACCTCGATGCCGGGGCGGAGCAGGGCGGGCGGGTCGGCGGACACGTCCCAGAGCGCCGCGTCCGTGCGGCCGATGAGTTGCCAGCCGCCGGGGCTCGATCGCGGGTACACACCGCTGAACTCGCCCGCCAGCCCGACCGACCCCGCAGGGACGGCGGTCCGCGGTGTCGCCCGGCGCGGCACGCGCAGGCCGTCGTGGTCCGTCACCAGGTAGGCGAAGCCCGGTGCGAAGCCACCGAACGCGACGCGCCAGCGGGAGGCGGTGTGCCGTTCGACGACCTCCCGCGACGTGATGCCGAGCAGGGCCGCCACCTCGGCCAGATCGTCGCCGTCGTAGCGGACGGCGAGCTCCACCACCTCGTCCGCTGCCGCCTCGGGAGGCTCCGGCACCGTGCGCTCGATCCAGCCGCGCGCGGCGGCCGGGGGCAGCACGTGCGGATCGATCAGGACGGCGATCGTGCGGGCCGCCGGGACGATGTCCACGACACCCGCAGGCCTGGTGCGTTCGAGCGCCTGGAATATCCCGAGCACCAAGTCCAGCTCCGCCCCGGTGTCGCCGCTGCGGGCCTCCAGTTCGACCAGCAGCGCGCTGTCGCCGTAGCCCAGGACCCGGATCGCCCCGTCGCCGTTCGCCCCCACGATCACACGAAGGCTTCCACCGCGATGCCGGCGTCCTCCAGGCTGCGCCGCACAGCCTCCGCCATCGCCACGGCTCCGGGGGTGTCGCCGTGAACGCACAGCGAGTCCGCCACGACGGCGATCCGGGTGCCGTCCACAGCCTCCACGGTGCCGTCGGCGGCCATGCGCACGGCCCGCGCAGCGATCGCCGCGACGTCCGAGAGCAGCGCGCCGGGCTGGGTGCGCGGCACCAGGGTGCCGTCGGCACGGTAGCCGCGGTCGACGAACGCCTCGCGGACGAACCGGAGGCCGCGGTCGACGGCCGCCCGCTGGACGGCGGAGCCTGCGAGGCCGAGCAGCGGAAGCGCGGGGTCGAACGCGGCGACGGCCTCCACCACCGCGGCCGCCTGCTCTTCGTCGTCGACGATGCGGTTGTAGAGGGCGCCGTGCGGCTTGACATAGCGCACGGCGGTGTCGGCCACGCGGGCCATGCCCGCGAGCGCCGCCAGCTGATAGAGCAGCTCGTCGCGCAGCTCGGCCGCGGGGACGTCCATGCTGCGCCGGCCGAAACCGGCCAGGTCGCGGTAGGAGACGTGCGCTCCGACGGTCACGCCGTTCTCTGCCGCCGAGCGGCAGGTGGCCAGCATCGTCGTCGGGTCGCCGCCGTGGAAGCCGCACGCCACGTTCGCGCTCGTCACGAGCCGCAGCATCGCGGCGTCATCGCCCATCGTCCAGCCGCCGAACGACTCGCCCAAGTCGCTGTTGAGGTCGACACTGCTTCGCTCGGCGATGGGCTCCATCCACCTATTCTGCGTTACCGGCCGCACCCCTGATACCGGCGGCCCGCGCCCGGTGCGCCCGCACCTTGGCACGGTTGCCGCAGCGCTGCATCGAGCACCACCGGCGGTTGCCGCTGCGTGATGTGTCGAGGTAGACCAGCCGGCAGTCGTCGGCCAAGCATTCGCGGATGCGGCCATCGGCGTCCGGGCCGAAGAGCCGCACGGCGTCGCGAGCGAGAGTACCGAGGGCTTGGTGCGGCCGCGCCAGCGTGCGTCCCGCCTGGCGTCCTCCGCCCGCCAGCGCCGGCGGGATGTCGGGGGTCGCCGCGAACAGGTTCACGACGTCGACGTCGCTAGGCGCGAGGGTCTCGCCCCGGCTGGCCTGACGGGCGAGCCGGCCGATGGCGAGGCGCAGCATCTCGGCGTCGCGGAACTCCCGCTCGCCCGACGTCGCTGCCACCTCGGGGAAGCGCTCCCGGAGCCAGCCGCCGAGCGCCTCGGCGTCGTCGATCGACCGCCATTCGGCGTTGTCCGGCTCGTCCAGACCGCCCGTGTACGAAAAGTCGAGTGCGAGGGAGCCGGAGTCGAACCACCAGCGCAGTCCGTCGGAGCCGAGCATCCACTGTCCGGTTTCGCGGGGCAGGAGGACGTCGGTAGGCACCGAACCAACTTAGTCGGTCACCCGGGTCGCTCCGAACCGTCGCGGGCAGCGAGCGGGGCTCTGGAGCGCCAGACACGGATGGGATACTGAGCGGATGAACGCTACCCGCCCCGACCCCGCCGTCATCCTCGAGGGCGCGACGGTGCGCTTGCGTGCGCTCACGACAGACGACCTGCCAGACCTCCACGACGCGATCGGTCAGCCCGAGGTGTTCGCGGGAGGCTGGGGCGGCGGTCTCGCGGCCTATCGCGACACCTACGAGGAGTGGCGGGAGTTCATCCTGGGCTATCTCGCCTGGGACACGGGCAACGTGATCGCTGTGTGCCTGCGCGACGGCGACCACATCGTCGGCACGACCACGCTCGGCGACTTCGACCTCGCCAACGGCTCGGCGCACATCGGCTGGACCGCCTCCGCCCCGGAGGTCTGGGGCACGCGCGTCAACGCGGAGACGAAGCGGCTGCTGCTCGGCGCAGCGTTCGACCACGGCTTCGAGCGGGTCAAGCTGCAGGCGGACGTGCTCAACGAACGCTCCCAGGCCGCGATCCTCCGCCTCGGCGCCACCTTCGAGGGCGTGCTGCGGCACACCCAGCCGCGAGCGGACGGCACGTGGCGCGACACCGCGGTGTACTCGGTGCTGCGGGAGGAGTGGCCGGCGGTGCGCGACGGGCTGGACGCGCGGTTGGGCCTCGCGACGGCCTGATGCTTCGCGACGGCCGAGCTTCGCGACGGCCTGAGCCGAACCGTCACTCCGCGTCGAGCGCCCGCGGGTCGAGCGCTTCGGTCGCGGCCGCCGCTGCCATCCGGCGTTGCGCGGACGAGACCTCCCTGTGCACCCACGCGATGAGGTTGGCGGAGTCGAACCGACGGCTGCAGGCCCCGCACGCGAGCGCGCGGGCCGGCTTGCGGTAACGGTAATGCGTGTGGCCGCGCGGGCAAGTGCCGACCCAGGGCGCGAGGTCGTCCGCGATGGCGCCGCCGTGCAGGCGCTTGCC
The DNA here is from genome assembly GCF_049993355.1 of Leifsonia sp. McL0607. Classification (GTDB taxonomy): domain Bacteria; phylum Actinomycetota; class Actinomycetes; order Actinomycetales; family Microbacteriaceae; genus Leifsonia. The sequence continues at coordinate 746,832 of NZ_CP188253.1, forward strand.
CTCGTAGCCGAGGTCGAGCGCGATCGCCCGCCAGCGCGGGCCGTGCCCCGCTCGCGAGCCGGCGAGCGCGTGCGCGACCTCGTGGAGGAGGATCTGGTGGATGTCGTCGTCGTCGTACCGCGCCGCCAGGTAGCGCGACACCGTGATGCGCTTGGCCGTGTAGTTGCAGAGGCCCGCGCGGGTCTTGGCGTTGTCGAATTCGAAGCTCCACACGGCGGGGTCGAGGTGGAGGGCGATCAGGGCGTTCGCCCAGTGGCGCACGCGGTCGAGCTCGGCCATCAGTGTGGATCCCCTGGTCGACTCATGCCAGGCATACTACGCCGGAGTGACGTCGTCGTCCGCGCCGGAGGCCGCCGTGCCGGGGGCCGCGCGCTGTGCCTCCAGGAACCGCTGCACCACCGCGACGGCGGTGAGGGCGCCCTCGATCTCGGCCGGGGAGGCACCGAGCTTCTCGCGCAGGAAGACGGCGGCCGTCATGTCGGACAGCGCGTTCTCGTAGTCGCCCTGGTCGAAGCAGCACTTGCCGCGGTTCTGCACGGCGAACGCCTCCAGAGCGCTCCAGTCGCGGCCGCGGGCCTCGTCGACGCACCCGGTGAGCTCGACCATCGCCTCGTCGAGCTTGCCCTGGTACTGCAGAACCTGCGCCCTGCGGATCCGAGCTCCCAGCAGCTGCTCCCGGTCTCCGGTGAACCGCGCCTGGCGCACCGCCTCGTTGCCGACCACGATCGCCTCGTCCAGCCGACCGAGGAGGCGCAGCAGCACGGTCTTCTCGTTGAGGGCGCTCAGGCTGCGGAGGCCGCCGAGCTCGTGGAGCCGCTCGTCGGCGGCGCGCAGATCGACACGCTCGCGGAGTGTGGACGGATCGTATCCGAGGATGATGCTCAGGGTCGGCTCCCAGGTCGTACGGTTCATTCCAGAGTAGTGGTCCAAATCCGTTTACCTGGGTTGCCGCGTATGTGTGCGCGATGAGCCAGTCGCCGCGGGCGGCTGCGCCGCGCCTTACTCCGGAGATTTCGTAACTTGCCGGCCTTCCGTCCGGAGTAGCCGTCTCCGCGGCGGCGTGTCGTCCCTCACCTCCGGAGTTAGCGTGGCGCGTCCGCAATTCCGGAGTGTGCGCGGGGGATGCGGCGTGGCGTGGCGTAACTCCGGAGATCCACGCTGGATGGGCCCGGACCTCCGGAGTTGCGCGCGGCACCGAGGCAGGGTCAGCATCCCGGTGGTCGGGTCAGTCGACGACGCGCACGTCCTTCCAGAACGCGACGTAGTTGCTGTAGTCCTGGCCGACACGATCGAATGAGCTCGGGTACGGCGTCGGATAGCTCCACGCGCGGTCCCGCAGCACAGTGTCGCCGTCCTTGACCGAGAAGTACTGGCAATCGCCCTTCCACGGACAGTTGTACGGCGTGTCGGACTCGACCAGATGCTCCGCGTTCACGCTCTCGGGCGGGAAATACCAGTTGCCCTCGAGGCGGATGAGGTCCCCGGTCGGAGCCTCGGCGATGATGGTGTCGTTCAGAACAGCTTTCATGGATGAAACCTCCTGATCGCACTGAACACCCGGGTCTACCGGATCATTCCGACGGCACCCGGAGTTCGCAACGACCGCTCAGGATGTTCGCAGAACCCGCACCTCGGAGACCGTGTCGAGCCTCCCGGAGGCGGCGAGCTCGGCCGCGTCGGCACCCGCGGCAATGCGCTCCTGCCCCGAGACCGACGCGGTCAGCAGGTGCGCTACCGCTCCGCGCAGCCCGGTGAACGCGGCGCAGGCCGCGGCGGCCTCCGGCGAGCAGTAGTCGATGCCCACACTCGCGAGCGCGTCGACGACGGCGCCGGCGGCGAGGAGGTCCTCCACGGCGAAGCGCGTGCCGCCCTCGGCGGCCGTGTCTCCGGCCGCGATCAGCGCGACCATCGCGCGGCGGCCGAGACGCACCTGCTCGTCGAGGATCCAGCGCGCGACCGCGGAGGCATCGGTCAGCCCGGCGGCCACGACGGCGCCTGTGCCGGGCACGAGGTCGGTCGCGGCCTCCACCGGGTCGTCGGCGAGCGCGTCGACCCAGACGACGACATGCGCGTCCGCCGCGACGGCGGAGGCGCCGGCAGCCGCCCAGTCGAAGCGCACCTGGTACTTGGCCTGGCGGTGCGCGGCGGGGACGGTCGACGTGTCGGAGAGGCGGTGCGAGGTCACCGCCTCAGCGTAGCCCGGCGCCGAATCCGGCCGACGCGTGTTGCGCCCGGTGGCGCTGCTCGTGCTCGCGCTCCCGCGCCGACGCCGAGCGCATCTGCCGCCGGATGAGCTCGAAGTCGTGTCGTGTGAGCTCGATCAGCCCGGCGCGCAGCTGATAGCCCCAGTCGGGCTTGTCGCGCGTGAAGTCGAGGGAGGACAGCAACGGCCGGATCGGGGTGGCGACCGCGTCGTGATCCCAGTCGACGCGGCGGCGCCACGCGACGAAGTCGGCGGAGGAGTTGCGCCGTTGCCCGGTTGCCGGTTGCCTGCCCTGGGTCGCCTGGTAGACGTCGGCGCCGGCCAGCCTCCCGACGGCGGTGAACTGCTTGAGCGGTTCTCCTTCGGGGGAGGACTCGCGCGGCGAGTAGTACACGAAGCCGTCGGCCGCGCCCATCCGCTCGAGCGGCGCCCGAGCACCGTGGTTGACCTGGGCGAAGCCGCCAGCGACGCCACGAAGCACATGGTCGTGCTGAACCACGCCCAGCCAGTAGCGGATCGCCATGGTCCCGTTCTAGCGCACAGGTCCGACATCGCGCTGAGGACCGGCGCGTCATGTCGAATCCGATCGTCCCTGCTCGACGTCTCCGTGAGTGCCCCGCGACGGAAGGATCCTGCATGCGCTACCTGCTCTTGCTCACGACGGACGCGACGCCGGGCGCCGTGCCGCCCCCTGCTGCCGTGCTGCAGCGGTTCACCGTCGACCTGATCCACGCCGGCGTGCTGCTCGCGGGCGAGCTGCTCGCCGACGACGGCCTCCTCGTCGAGCTCCAGGCCGACGGCCCGTGCCGCATCGCCGACGCTCCGGCCCTGGACACCAGCGCGACCGCGCTGTGGATCGTGCAGACCTCCGACCGGGCGGAGGCGGTCGAATGGGCCAGGCGCCTGCCGTTGGATCGTGGCAGAGTCGAGGTGCGCCGCATCGTGAGCGGCGCCGCGGCGCACGCATGAACGAGGCAGGAACGCGAGAGGCAGGCTGGTGGCGGAAGCGCAGGACGTGACGGCCGAGGAGGCCCGCCGCGCCGTCGAGGCGGTGTGGCGCATCGAGTCGGGCAAGCTCGTCGCCGGCCTCGCCCGGTGGACGGGCGATGTGGGGCTGGCGGAGGAGCTGGCGCAGGACGCCCTCGTCGCCGCGCTCGAGCAGTGGCCGGAGACCGGCGTCCCGCGCACGCCAGGCGCCTGGCTCACGACGGTCGCCAAGCGTCGCGCGATCGACGGATGGCGTCGGCGCGAACGCCTCGACGAGCGGTACGCCGCGCTCGCCCGCGACCTGGAGCAGCAGGACGACGACGATCCGGCTGCGGTGGTCGAGGAGGAGATCCAGGACGACCTGCTCCGACTCGTGTTCGTGTCGTGCCACCCCGTGCTCGCGCCCGGCGCGCGGGTGGCGCTGACGCTCAAGCTCCTCGGCGGTCTGACGACCGAGGAGATCGCGCGGGCGTTCCTGGTGCCCGTTCCGACGATCGCGCAGCGCATCGTGCGCGCCAAGCGCACGCTCACCGCGGCGCACGTACCCTTCGAGGTTCCCGATCGCGCCGACTACGCCGAGCGGCTGTCGTCCGTGTTGGAGGTCGTCTATCTGATCTTCAACGAGGGCTACTCGGCCACCGCGGGCGACGACTGGATGCGCCCGGACCTCTGCCAGGAGGCACTCCGGCTCGGCCGCGTGCTCGCCGAGCTCACCCCCAGGGAGCCGGAGGTGCACGGCCTGGTCGCGCTGATGGAGTTCCAAGCCTCGCGGTTGCCCGCGCGCGCCACCTCCGACGGCGAGCCGATCCTCCTGCAGGATCAGGACCGCACCCGCTGGGACCGCATCCTCATCGGCCGCGGAGTCGCCGCCCTCGAGCGCGCCGACCGCCTGCTCGGCGCACGTGGCCGCGGGCCGTACACGCTGCAGGCCGCGATCGCCGCCTGCCACGCGACCGCGCCTGCCCCCGGGGACACCGACTGGCAGGAGATCGTCGCGCTCTACGGCGCGCTCGCCGAACTGCGGCCCTCCGCGGTGGTGGAGCTCAACCGCGCCGTCGCCGTGTCGATGGCCTACGGCCCGGAGGCCGCGCTCGACGTCGTCGACCGGCTCGTGGACGACGGCGCCCTGGAGTCGTACCATCTGCTGCCGTCGGTGCGCGCCGACCTCCTGTTCAAGGTCGGGCGCCACGCCGAAGCGGAGATCGAGTTCGAGCGGGCGGCGTCGATGACGGCGAACGCGCGCGAGCGGACGCTGCTGCTCGCGCGCGCGGCGGAGGCAGCGGCTGGCGCGGGTTCGCCGGGCGCCACCGCGTCCGGGAGTGCGCCGTGAATGCCACCTCCCCCTGCCCCTGCCCCCGTGGATGCGTGACACTGAAAACGTGAGAGTCCTCCTCAAGCTCGTCCTCGACTGCGACCCGGACGCGGCCTGGCGCGCCCTGCAGAGCCCGACGGCGTTCCGGGAGGTCGCGATGCCGTGGGTGGACTTCCGCTCGGACGAGCCGGCCGGGTTCCCGACGGTCTGGGACACCGGGGAGCACCGGGTCAGCGTGCGCGCGCTGGGCGCGTTCACCGTCGGCACCCAGGCGATCCGGCTCGACACGCTGCGCTCGACGGATCCCCGCGAGAGCGCGACGCGCATCCTGCGCGACAGCGGAGGAGGAACCGGCGGCGTGCTCTCCGCGATGCCGCACCTCGATCACCGCATGGCCGTCGCACCCGACCCCGCGGGTCCGGGGCCGGACGGCCGGCTGCGCACCCTCTACCGCGATCGCCTGATCGTGCGCGCGGGACTCGTCACCCCGCTCGCCTGGTACGGCCTGTGGGCGTTCTGGCAGTGGCGCGGCATGCGCCTGCGGCGTCTCGCACCCACCTGGGCATACGATCCCCCCACGCCCGATCCCCTCACATCCGACGACGCCGAGACGGAGGCCGCAGCATGAGCACCATCACCCCCGAGCCCGCCCAGGAGGTCGACCCCGGTCACGGCCGAGCCGTGACAGCGGTGCAGACCGCGCACTGGCGGCGTAGCGTGTTCGCGCTGTACTCCTCGGTGCGCCGAATCGCCGCGAGCGACGCGGCGGCCGCGCACGCGCACTGGATCTCGTGCCGCAACGACCTGTTCTCGTCGCACCCGGCCTCCCCGCTGCTCGACGCCGACCGGGACCGCTTCACCGGGCTCCCGATATCGCCGTACGACCCCGACTGGCGATTCGAGCTGCCCGTCCACGCGCCGGCGGAGCCGAAGCGGATGGATGTCGAGACCGGGACGGACGGCGTCGTGCCGTTCGAGCTCCTCGGCACAGTGCGGGTGCCGCTCGCCGGCACGCTCGACGTGTGGCGGCTGGCCTCCTACGGCGGCGGTCTGTTCGTGCCGGTGAAGGACGCCCTCGCCGGCAAGCGCGGCGGCACCTACGGCGGCGGACGCTACCTGATCGACACGATCAAGGGCGCCGACCTCGGGATGTCGGCCGACGACGGGGAGGCCACGCTCGTGCTCGACTTCAACTTCGCCTACAACCCGTCGTGCGCGTACGACCCCGCCTGGGCGTGTCCGCTCGCGCAGGCCGGAAACACCCTCCCCGTCGAGGTCCCGGTCGGCGAGCGCTACCCCGGCTGACCGCGCGCTCCGTCCGCCCGAGGGGCAGGTTGTGGTCCCTTTCGCGGGCGCCGAAAGGACAACAACGTGCCCCTCGGCGGTTCGGGGCGGGTGGATGCTCAGCGGGCGACGAGCGTGAGGCGCTGGGTCGGGCGGGTCATGGCGACGTACAGGGAGGCGGCGCCGCGCACGGACTCCGCTGCGAGCGCCTCCGGATCGGCCAGAACGACGGCGTCGAACTCGAGGCCCTTCGCCTCGTAGCCGGTCAGCACCGAGATCGGACGCATGAGTCCGGCCGCGCCGCGGGCTGCGTCGTCGCCGAAACGTTCGCGCACGGCTGCGGCGACGGCCTCCACCTCAGCGGCGGTCGCGATGACGGCGAGCGTGCCGTGGCGGTCGATGCCGCGATCGTGCGCGACGGCCTCCGCGACCGAGGCCGGGAGGCCGGTCGCGCCCGCCTCCACCTGGCGGATCGGCCAATCCCCCTCGCGGACCGCGCGCGTCGGCGTGATCGGCAGCCCGGCATCCTGCGCGATGCGCTCCGCCTCCCGCGTGATCTGGGCGGGGGTTCGGTAGTTGACCGTCAGCTCCTCCAGGCGCCAGGCGTCCTTGAACGACGGGCTCAGCGCGTCGTCCCAGCTCGTCGCACCCGCAGCCGACGCCACCTGGGCGATGTCGCCGACGATGGTGAACGACTTCATCGGACACCGGCGCACCAGCACGCGCCACTGCATCGATGAGAGCTCCTGCGCCTCGTCGACCACCACGTGGCCGTAGGTCCACGAGCGGTCGGCGGCCGCGCGCTCGGCGGTCGTGCCGCGGTCCACCTGCTCGGCGAACCCGTCGGCCAGCTGTTCGGCGCTGACGAGGCCCTCCACGCCCATGTTGCGGATCGCGGCGCGCGCGTTCTCCAGGTCGCGCTTACGCTGCCGGTCGCGCTCACGGGAGGTCACGTCGGCACGCCCGGGGAAGTCGCCGAGCAACTCGGCCGCCTCGTCGAGCAGCGGGACGTCCGAGACGGTGAACGGCTCGTTCCGGTCACGCAGCAGGGCCTCCCGCTGCGCCGGCGACCAGCGTGGAGTGAGCTCGGAGAGCCAGGCCGGGCGCGCGTAGAGATCCTGCAGCAGCTTCTGCGGGGTCAGCGGAAGCCAGGCGGTGTTGAGCAGCACGCGCACGTCGTACGAGGTGCGGAGGTCCTCCCGCAGCACCCGGAGGTCGGCCTCGTCGATCGTCGAGCCTCCCGCGCGCAACTGCGCCGCCAGCAGCTCGGTCAGCTCGGCGAGCGCCTGCTTGACGAACGTCACGCGGGCGAGGTTGTGGGGTTTGCCGGTGCGCTGCGCCTTCGTGATCGCCCGCTTGACGAGGTCGGGCTGCACGACGAGCCGTTCGTTGTCGACGACGATCGTCTGCGGCTCGTCCGGCGCCTTCTGCCGCGACCGCACGGCGCGCGACAGCAGCCGCGCCATCGAGGCTGCGCCCTTCAGCCGCGCGGCCTCCGGGGCGTCCTCGGTCGTGGCCTCCACGCCGGGGAACAGCTCGCCGAGCGTCTGCATGACCACGCCGGTCTCTCCGAGCGACGGCAGCACCGCCTCGATGTACCGCAGGAACGCCGACGACGGCCCGACCACGAGCACACCGGAGGTGCTGAGCCGCTGCCGGTTCGAGTACAGCAGGTAGGCGGCGCGGTGCAGCGCGACGGCGGTCTTGCCGGTGCCGGGGCCGCCCTGCACGACGAGCGCGCCGCGGAGGTCGGAGCGGATGATGCGGTCCTGCTCGGCCTGAATGGTCGCCACGATGTCGTGCATGCGCCCCGTGCGCTGCGCGGTGAGCGCGGCGAGGAGTGCCCCCTCGCCCTGCACCTTCTCGCCCGCGGAATCACCGTCGAGCAGCGCTTCGTCGAAGACCTCGTCGTCGATGCGGACGACCTGGCGTCCGTTCATCGTGAGGTGCCGGCGGGCGCGCACGCCCATGCGCTCGCTCGCGGTGGCCTGATAGAACGCGCTCGCCTGCTGTGCGCGCCAGTCGACGAGCAGCGAGCGCTGGTCGTCGTCGCGCAGGCCGACCCGTCCGATGTAGCGGTGGTCGGTGCCGTCGACGGGGTCGTGGAGCAGCAGACGGCCGAACACGAGCCGCGCGTCCACATCGCGCAACTGCAGCAGCTGGTCCTCGTACAGGCGGGCGAACGCGTCGCGTTCGCTGCGCGCCTGGTGGTTGCTTCCGACACTTTCGCGGCGCACGCGCGTCAGCCGCTCCTCCGTCTCGGCCCTGAGCGTGTCGAGCCGCTCATACAGCCCCGAGACGACGACGCGCTCACGATCGAGTTCCGATTCCTGCACGCGCGGACCACCTTCCGGATTACGGGCCGATAGTCTACGACCTCCCGCCGTGAATCCGCTCCCAGCAAGCGTGGCGCCCACACACGGTAGACTGTCTGAACCAGCACGACTGGCCTGCCGGCATCGCCGGCGTGCGCGAGCGCCGGGCGGCGGCCCCGCTGCGCACCTCCACTCTTCTTTCCGGCGAATACGTCCCGTCATGCGACGACCGCCCGAACCGCCCGCAGGGCCGAGCCCTGCCAGAAAGGCACTTGTGACCAACCAGACCTTCGCCGACCTCGGCGTGCCCGCTCCTCTTCTCGCCGTCCTCGCCGCCGACGGCAAGACGGAGCCGTTCCCCATCCAGGCCGACACCCTGCCCGACACCCTCGCCGGGCGCGATGTGCTCGGACGCGGCAAGACCGGGTCGGGCAAGACCATCGCTTTCGCGCTGCCGCTGGCGGCGCGGCTCGCTGCTTCGGGTGCCTCCGCTCCCGGCGGCCGCTCGCGCGGAAACCGCCGCCCCCGCGGCCTCGTGCTCGCCCCCACCCGCGAGCTCGCCACCCAGATCGACGCGACCCTCAAGCCGCTCGCGACCGCGCTCGGCCTGACGACCACCACCATCTTCGGCGGCGTCTCGCAGAGCCGCCAGGTCGCCGCGCTGCAGGCCGGCGTCGACATCATCGTCGCCTGCCCCGGCCGCCTCGAAGACCTGATGAAGCAGGGCATCGTGCACCTCGACCGGATCGAGATCACCGTGCTCGACGAGGCCGACCACATGGCCGACCTCGGCTTCCTGCCGACGGTCACGCGCATCCTGAACGTCACACCGTCGCGCGGCCAGCGCCTGCTGTTCTCGGCCACGCTGGACAACGGCGTCGACAAGCTCGTGTCGAAGTTCCTCACGAACGAGGTGCTGCACTCGGTCGATGACGCGACGAGCCACGTGGAGGCCATGACCCACCACGTGTTCGAGGTCAGCGATCAGGACGCCAAGAAGGACCTGATCGTGGCACTCGCCTCCGGCCGCGGCCGCCGAATCTTGTTCATGCGCACCAAGCACCAGGCCAAGCGCCTCGCCAAGCAGCTGACCTCGGCGGGGATTCCCGCTGTCGACCTCCACGGCAACCTCAGCCAGGGCGCCCGCGACCGCAACCTGGCCGCCTTCGGTACGGGCGACGTGCGCGTGCTGGTGGCGACGGACGTGGCCGCCCGCGGCGTGCACGTCGACGAGGTCGAGCTGGTCGTCCACGTCGACCCGCCCGCGGAGCACAAGGCCTACCTCCACCGCTCGGGCCGGACCGCCCGCGCCGGAAGCGCCGGCGACGTGGCGACCGTGATGCTGCCCGACCAGGCGGGCGACGTGCGGAGCCTGCTTCGAGCCGCCGCCATCACGGCGAGCCCGCAGCGCGTAACCGCGAACTCGCCTGCCGTGACGTCGCTCGTCGGCGAGCCCGCGCCGCGCGTGGCGCCGGCGCCCGCGCCGAAGGGCGGGGGCAACGGCGGCGGTCACGGCGGCGAGAGCCGTGGTGGTCGTAACGGTGGCGGTCGCACTAGTGGCGGTCAGTCCGCTGGAGGCCACGGCGCGGGAGGTCGGAACACCGGAGGCCGTGACGCTGCGGGTCGCGATGTCGCAGGTCGCGACGGCTCGCGCGGAGCGGGTGACGGTTCGTCGCGCCGACGCGGACGAGGCCGCGGCCGCGGTACGGCCGAGGCCGACGCGCGTCCGGTGGGCGCCGAGCGCACCGAGCGCACCGCGGGCGCCGCTCGCCACGGCGGCAACGGAGGCAGCTCTCCCTCGGGCGGCAACGCCGGGGCGGTCCGTTCGGGCGGCACTGGTGGGGCGGTTCGTTCCGGCGGCACTGGTGGTAACGGCGGAAACGGCGGGGCCTCCCGCTCGGGCGGAGCTCCGCGCACCGGCCTCCGCGTCGGCGACCTCGTCAGCGGCAGCACCAGCCGAGGCCGCGGCACACGCCGCGCCCGCGGCTGACGACTCCGCACGCTCTCCAGCCGGGACGGACCGTCGGCGTCTCCGACGCACCGCACGAGCAGGAGTCCGCACCGTCGGAACGGCGCCCGCCCCGGCTGAGCCGACCCGGCCGCCCGTCCGTATCTCTGGAAGTCCAGCTCTGCTGCGCCGAAATGTCCGTTTCTACGGAACGACGCGCCGCCCTGTCACAAGATCTCCGGAGTTGCCGCACCAGCACGGCAACTCCTGAGACCTGTGACGACACGCCGCGACGATGACCGCAACGCCGGACATCCGTCGCCCTGACGGCGCATTCTCCGGATGAACCGCCTCCCGTCGGCGACGGAGGACGTCCGATGCGGCACACCCACGAGCGGCGGCCGACGCGGGACCAGGCTCGGGGATGGCCAGCACCCTACGGCATCCGCACCCCGCGAGGCGTCAGCCACCTCCGCCCGTGCCGATCACGACGTGCGCCTCGGCGAGCGCGGCGATGCCGGCGACGGTGCCGTCGATCAGCAGCCGGAAGCTGCGGTCGAGGTCGTCGGGGAGGCCGAAGCCGCCGCCGAGTTCTAAGGTGATGAAGCCGTGGAGAGCGCTGCGGAGCATCCGGATGGCGTCCACGGTGGCGTCGTCGGGGAGGCCGAAGCCGCGGAGGGCGGCGGCCAGGACGGCGATCGTCTCTTCGGCGCGCGCGGCGAGCTCGGCGTCGGCGGCCGAGCGGAGGTCGGGGGCGACCTGTGTCGCGGCGTAGCGGCCGGGGTGCCGGTGGGCGTACGCGCGGACGGCGTCCGCCGCCGAGTGGATGGCCTCCGGGCCGGAGCGGCCGATGGTCGCCTCCGCCAACACGCGCGTCAGCTCGGCCACGCAGTCGGTGGCGACTAAGCGTCGCAGGTCGTCGAGGGAGGCCACGTGCTTGTAGAGGCTCGGCACGGCGACGCCGGCGCGGGAGGCGACGGCTGCGAGCGTCAGCCGGTCGAGCCCGGTCACGCCCCCGTCGTCGACGACCTCCAGCGCCACCGAGGCCACCGCGGAGCGCGTCAGCCCGGCCCTAGGCACGCGGCCCGCTCCAGTCGCCGCCCACGGCGGCCTGCAGCTCGCGCAGGAAGGCCAGCGTCGCCGGCACGATCACGTCGGGCCGCTGGGCCTGCGGGTAGTGGCCCGACTCGGGGACGCGCACGACCTGCGCGCCGAGCGACTCGATCCAGTCGGCCTCGGCGGCCGGGTCCGGGTAGTCGGGGTCGAGTGCTCCGACGAAGGCGAGCATCGGGGCCTGCACCTCGGGCAGCCGCGGCTCGACGACCGAGTGAGTCAGGGCGAGCGTGAGGTGCCGGAAGGAGCGCAGGCGGCCCGGCTCCTTCATGTTGCGCTTCAGGTCGGCGGCGTGCTCCTTCAGCCACGGCGCGGTGCGGCCCTTGTTGATGGACCGGTAGTAGCCGGCCCAGACCGACGGGCCCCACGGGCCGGTGAACAGCACGCGGTACATTCCGTGGACGGACGCGACCGCGAAGCGGCTCATCGCCCGGTCACGCAGCAGCGGGCCGAAGAGCACGAGGCCGGCGACGGCGTCGGGGCGTTCGGCGGCCGCCCAGGCCGCAGCCGCCGCGCCCATGGAGTTGCCGAGCACGACCGCCCGGCCGCCCAGCTCGTCGCCGCCCAACTCGTCGATCAGGGCGAGGAGGTCGCGTCCGGTGGCGATGTCGCCGAACTCCCGGAAGGTGGTGTCGGAGTCGCCGTGCGCCCGCAGGTCGGTGACGGCGACGCGGTAGCCGGCCTCCCGCAGCGGACCGACGAGCTCGCGGTAGGTCGAACGGAGGTCGCCCATCCCGGGGACGGCGACCACGAGAGGGCCGGTGCCCTCGACGGTGTAGCTGATGCGTCCCTCGGGGCGCTGCAGGTACCGGACCTGCGAGGCGATGGAAGTGTTCATAGCCGTAAAGCTAATACCATTAGCCAAAGGATGCAAGCATTAATTTCGCCACCACCCGAGAACCGCTCAGACCAGCTTGCCCACGGACGCCATCGCGGCCTTGACGAGCGCGCCGCGCCCGCCCTCCAGCTCGTCGCACACCGTCGGCGACACGGCCTCGCCCGGCGTCATCCAGGTGATCTCGAGGGCGTCCTGCCGGGGCTCGCAGGTGCCGGTGACGGGCACGACGTAGGCGAGCGAGACGGCGTGCTGACGTTCATCGGTGAACGCGGACACCCCGGGCAGCGGGAAGTACTCGGCCACCTGGAACGGGACAGGACTCGCCGGCAGGAATGGGAACGCCATCGGTCCGAGGTCTTTCTCGAGGTGACGGAACAGCGCCTCCCGCAGCGTCTCGCCGTACATGACCCGGCCGGAGACCAGCGTGCGCGTGATCTCGCCGACCGCGTTGGCACGCAGCAGTACGCCGACCTCCGTCACCTGACCGAGCCCGTCCACCCGCACCGGGACGGCCTCCACGTACAGCAGTGGGAGCCGCCGCCGGATCTGCTCCAACTCGATGTCGCTCAGCCAGGCGGGGCCGGGACGGGCCCCGGAACCGTCCAGCGGGTCGGGAGTCGGGTCCGGGTCGGGGGTGCGCACGCTCATGCACCGATCCTACGGACGCCACCACCCGCGTCCACTCAAACAGAAGAATCTGAGGACTGCACGACGATCTGGGGACTGTGGAGGACAACCGGATGATGCGCACAATGGATCATGCCGTTCCCCGCCCCCGAGCTGCACCTCGACCACGACGCCGTGCTGTGGTCCGCAAGCGAGGCCGACCGGCTCGGCCGACCCCGGCTGATCCTGCTGCACGGCTACGCGTCCGATGAGGCCGATCTCTTCGGCATCTCGGCCTACCTGCCGCTGGAACCGGTCATCGCGTCGCTCCGCGCGCCGATCCCCGAAGGTCCCGGCTTCGCGTGGTTCTCCCGGTTCACGAACGTCTCCGGCGACCCGCTCGCGGCCAACGCCGACGCGGCGGCTCGCGCGGTCCTCGACTGGATCGACGAGCAGCCCGAGGTGCCGACCGGCCTCCTCGGCTTCTCGCAGGGCGCCGCACTCGCCGTCCAGCTGATGCGCCTGGCCCCCGAGCGCTTCGACTTCGCCGTGATCCTGTCGGGCTTCGTCGTGCAGGGCAGGACGGAGGGCGATGCCGCGCTCGCGGAGGGAAGGCCGCCGGTGTTCTGGGGTCGCGGGACGCACGACGACACCGTTCCCGCCGCCTCCATCGCCCGCGCCGAGCAATGGCTGCCCGAGCACACCAGCCTCGACGCCCGCATCTACGAGGGACTCGGGCACGGCATCTCGACGCTCGAGCTCGGCGACATCTCGTCGTTCATCCGGGCGCACCTCCCGCGCCCCGCCTGACCCGACGGTCTCGCGGCGACGGCGGCTTGGTCGCTGTCGGTGGCCGGGAGCAGGATGGAGACGATGAGCGACGTGCTCGACCGGTTCTCCCCCGCGACCCGTGAATGGTTCCGCGGGGCTTTCGCCGCGCCCACCGACGCGCAGGCGGGCGCCTGGGAGGCCATCTCGCACGGCAGACACGCCCTCGTCGTCGCGCCGACCGGGTCCGGCAAGACGCTCGCGTCGTTCCTCTGGGCGATCGACCGGCTGGCCAGCCGCGAGCCGCAACCCGACGACCGGCCCGGCACCCGGGTCCTCTACATTTCTCCGCTGAAGGCGCTCGGCGTCGACGTCGAGCGCAACCTCCGAGCGCCGCTGGTCGGCGTCACCCAGACCGCGAGGAGGCTCGGCGCCGAACCTCCGCACGTCAGCGTCGGCGTGCGCTCGGGCGACACGTCTTCGGCCGACCGCCGGGCGCTCGTGTCCTCACCCCCGGACATCCTGATCACGACGCCCGAGTCGCTGTTCCTCATGCTCACCTCGCAGGCCCGCGAGACGCTCGCGACCGTCGAGACGGTGATCGTCGACGAGGTGCACGCCGTCGCCGCCACCAAACGCGGCGCACACCTCGCGCTCTCGCTCGAGCGCCTCGACGCCCTGCTGCCCAAGCCCGCGCAGCGCATCGGGCTCTCCGCGACGGTGCGGCCGGCGGAGGAGGTGGCGCGCTTCCTGGGCGGCAGCGCGCCGGTGGAGGTCGTGGCCCCGCCGGCCGGCAAGCGCTTCGACCTCCGCGTCGTCGTGCCGGTCGAAGACATGAGCGAGCTCGGAACTTCGACGTTCGCGAGCGGCAACGACGACGGCTCTGCACCGCAGGCCGGCTCGATCTGGCCGCACGTGGAGGAGGCGATCGTCGACCGAGTGCTCGAGCACCGCTCCTCCATCGTCTTCGCCAACTCCAGGCGCCTGGCCGAGCGGCTGACGGCGCGGCTCAACGAGATCTACGAGGAGCGGGTGCTGGGGGGCGATGCCGCAGTCGCCGCACCGCCGCGCCCTCCCGCCGAGCTCATGGGCGGCTCTGGCCAGACGAAGGGCTCCGCCACCGTCGCCGACCCGGAGTCGCTCGTCCTCGCCCGCGCCCACCACGGCTCGGTGAGCAAGGAGCAGCGGGCGCTCATCGAGGACGATCTCAAGTCCGGGAGGCTGCGCTGCGTCGTCGCGACCTCGAGCCTCGAGCTCGGCATCGACATGGGCGCCGTCGACCTCGTGGTGCAGGTGGAGGCGCCGCCGTCGGTCGCGAGCGGGCTGCAGCGCGTCGGCCGCGCCGGCCACCAGGTGGGCGAGGTCTCTCGCGGCGTGGTCTTCCCCAAGCATCGCGCCGACCTCATCCACTCGGCCGTCGCCACCGAGCGGATGGTGGGCGGACTCATCGAGACCTTGAAGGTGCCGACCAACCCGCTCGACATCCTGGCCCAGCAGACCGTCGCGGCGACGGCGCTGGAGCCGCTCGACGCCGACGACTGGTTCGACACTGTGCGCAGGAGCGCGCCGTTCGCGACGCTGCCCCGTAGTGCATACGACGCCACCCTCGACCTGCTCGCCGGCCGCTACCCGTCCGACGAGTTCGCCGAGCTGCGCCCGCGCATCGTCTGGGATCGCGACGCCGGCACGCTCACCGGCCGGCCGGGCGCGCAGCGGCTCGCGGTGACGAGCGGCGGCACCATCCCCGACCGTGG
This sequence comes from Leifsonia sp. McL0607, assembly GCF_049993355.1. Taxonomy (GTDB): domain Bacteria; phylum Actinomycetota; class Actinomycetes; order Actinomycetales; family Microbacteriaceae; genus Leifsonia. The sequence goes on from NZ_CP188253.1 coordinate 761,960, forward strand.
GATGTTCGGCGTGTTCATGGTCGGGGAGCGCGCGAGCAGGGTCGGCGAGCTCGACGAGGAGATGGTCTACGAGTCGCGCGTCGGCGACGTGTTCGCACTCGGGTCGACGAGCTGGCGCATCCAGGAGATCACGCACGACCGCGTGCTGGTGACCCCGGCGTTCGGGGAGCCGGGGCGGCTGCCGTTCTGGAAGGGCGACGGGCTCGGCAGGCCCGCGGAGCTGGGCGCTGCCGTCGGAGCGTTCATGCGCGAGGTCAGCGCCGCCTCCCCCGCCGACGCCGAACTGCGCTGCGTGGAGGCCGGGCTCGACGCTTTCGCCACCGCGAACCTGCTGGCGTTCCTGCGCGAGCAGAAAGAGGCGACAGGCCACATCCCGACCGACCGTACGCTGGTGGTCGAGCGGTTCCGCGACGAGCTCGGCGACTGGCGGGTGGTGCTGCATTCCCCGTTCGGCATGCAGGTGCACTCGCCCTGGGCATTGGCCGTGCAAGCGCGGGTGCGCGAGCGCTACGGGATCGACGCGGGAACCATGGCGGCGGACGACGGCATCATCGTGCGTATTCCCGACACGGAATCCACTCCTCCCGGCGGGGAGCTGTTCGTCTTCGAGCCGGGCGAGCTCGACGAGTTGGTCACGCTGGAGGTCGGCGGTTCCGCGCTGTTCGCGTCCCGGTTCCGGGAGTGCGCGGCCCGCGCTCTGCTCCTGCCCAAGTACAACCCGGGCAAGAGGTCGCCGCTCTGGCAGCAGCGGCAGAAGGCCTCGCAACTGCTCGACGTCGCCCGCAAGTACCCGAGCTTCCCGATCATCCTCGAGACCGTACGGGAGTGCCTGCAAGACGTCTACGACCTCCCGGCGCTCGACGAGGTGGCGCAGAGCATCGCCCAGCGCCGCATCGCGATCGTGGAGGCCGCGACCGAGACGGCGTCGCCGTTCGCGCGCTCGCTGCTGTTCGGCTACGTCGCCGCGTTCATGTACGAGGGCGACAGCCCGCTCGCCGAGCGGAGGGCGGCCGCACTGTCGCTCGACGCCGGTCTGCTCGCCGAGCTGCTTGGCCGCGCCGAGCTGCGCGAGCTGCTCGACCCCGCGGTCATCGAGCGGGTGGAGCTGCAGTTGCAACGACTCGACCCCGACCGACGGGTGCGGGGCGAGGAAGGCGTCGCCGACCTCCTGCGGCTGCTCGGTCCGCTGACGGTCGCGGAGGTCGCCCAGCGGTTGCAGGGGACAGCCGATACCGAGCCGGCGGCCAAAAAACGCCCCGACGCCGCCCCCGATGACACCGACGATGCTGCCGCCCCGCCCCCGCACGCGACTGCGGAGGCCGCGGCCTCCTACCTCACCTTTCTGGTCGACGCGAAGCGCGCCCTCGCGGTGACGTACGCCGGCGCCGAGCGCTACGCCGCGATCGAAGACGCCGCCCGCCTCCGCGACGCGCTCGGCGTCCCGCTCCCGATCGGCGTGCCCGTCGCCTTCATCGAACCGGTCGACGACCCGCTCGGCGACCTCGTGAGCCGCTTCGCCCGCACCCACGGGCCGTTCGCGGTCGGCGAGTTCGCCGCGACGTTCGGCCTGGGACCGGCGATCGTGCACGACGCGCTGCGCCGCCTCTCGTACGACGGCCGAGTCGTGGAGGGCGAGTTCCGCCCGCACGCGCACGGGTCGGAGTGGTGCGACGCCGAGGTGCTGCGCCGGCTGCGCCGGATGTCGCTCGCGGCTCTGCGCCAGGAGGTCGAGCCCGTGGAGACCGCGACGTTCGCCCGGTTCCTCGGTGACTGGCAGCACCTGGGCTCCGCGCTGCGGGGCGTGGACGCCGTCGCGTCGGTCATCGAGCAGCTCGCCGGCGCCCGCATCCCGGCCTCCGCCTGGGAGTCGCTGGTGCTGCCCGGCCGCGTCGCCGACTACAGCCCCGCGATGCTCGACGAGCTCACCGCCACTGGCGAGGTCATCTGGTCGGGCGACGGGTCGCTGCCCGGAAACGACGGCTGGATCAGCCTCCATCTCGCCGACTCCGCGCCGCTCACGCTCGCGCCGCCGGCCGAGCGTGAGCCCGACGAGCTGCAGCGGAGCATCCTGGCGGCACTGGCCCGCGGCGGCGGCTACTTCTTCCGCCAGCTCTCCGACACTCTGGGCGCCGAGCGCGGGGCGGCGATCGACGACGCGGAGGTCGTGACCGCGCTCTGGGACCTGGTCTGGTCCGGGCTCGTCACCAACGACACGCTGGCCCCGCTGCGCACCGTGACCGGCGCGGGCGGAGGGGCGCACAAGCGGCCGCGGCAACCGACCCGGTCGCGCATGTACCGCGGGCGCGTCGGAGCCGCGCGGCAGTCGGCGATGGTCACCCGGATGGGCCCGCCGACCGTGGCCGGACGCTGGTCGTTGCTTCCCGAACGCGACCTCGACTCCACCGTGCGCGCGCACGGTCAGGCCGAGACACTGCTCGACCGCTACGGCGTCGTGACCCGCGGCTCGGTGATGAACGAGGGCACACCCGGCGGCTTCGCGCTCGCGTACAAGGTGCTCAGCGGCTTCGAAGACAGCGGGAGGGCGCGGCGCGGCTACTTCGTCGAGACGCTCGGCGCCGCTCAGTTCGCCAGCGGCCCGACGGTGGACCGCCTCCGCATGTTCGCGCGCGACCACACGCAGCCGCGGCCGTTCGATGCGCTCGCGATCGCGGCCACCGACCCGGCCAATGCGTACGGTGCGGCGTTGCCGTGGCCGTCCGTGCCGGCGACGACGGGCGGCGTGGAGGGCGGCACCGGGCACCGACCCGGCCGCAAGGCGGGCGCCCTGGTCGCCCTGGTCGACGGCGAGCTGACCCTGTACGTGGAGCGCGGTGGCAAGAGCCTGCTGTGCTTCGTCGACCAGGGGGACGAGGCCGGCCGGCCTGCGCTGCTCGCGGCCTCCCGCGCCCTGGCCGCGCTGGTGACCTCCCGTCGCGTCGACAAGCTCGCCATCGAGACCGTCAACGGCGGCGCCGTTCTGGGCTCGCCGCTCGGCGCGGCGCTCGGCGAGGCCGGGTTCCTGCCGACGCCTCGTGGACTGCGGCTGCGCGGGTGACGGCGGATGCCCGAGGGTGACACCGTCTACCAGACCGCCGCGCGCCTGCGCCGGGCTTTGGAGGGCCGGGTGCTCACGCAGACCGACTTCCGGGTGCCCGCGTACGCGACGGTCGACCTCAGCGGGCAGCGTGTGGACGAGGTCGTCAGCCGCGGCAAGCACCTGCTGATCCGCGTCGGCGACCAGAGCATCCACAGCCACCTGAAGATGGAGGGCTCGTGGGAGGTCTATCCGCCCGGCGGGCGCTGGCGGCACCCAGCTTTTCAAGCGAGAGCGGTGCTGCGGACGGCGGAGACGCAGGCGGTGGGCTTCCTGCTCGGCGTGCTGGAGGTGGTGCCGCGGTCGCAGGAGGACGCGGTCGTCGGCCATCTCGGTCCCGACCTCCTCGGGACGGACTGGGATGCCGACGAGGCCGTCCGCCGGGTCGAAGCGCATCCGGAAGTGCCGATCGCGATCGCGCTGCTCGATCAGCGGAACCTCGCCGGTCTCGGAAACGTCTACGCGAACGAGATCTGCTTCGTGCGCGGGATGCTGCCGACGCGGCCGGCGGGCGAGGCCGATGTTCCCGCCTGCGTCGACCTCGCGCGCCGCATGCTGGTCGCCAACCGCGACCGCACCGTGCGCGTCACGACGGGCGACACCCGTCGCGGCCGCACCACCTGGGTGTACGGCCGCGAGGGGCGTCCATGCCTCCGCTGCGGCACACTCATCCAGCGCTCGGAGCTCGGCCGCACCGGGCTGGAGGAGCGGGTCACCTACTTCTGCCCCGTTTGCCAGACCTGAGCGGGGAGCTCTGTGTGCGCCGCTCGCCCGGCTCTGCCGACTCGTCCCGATCTGCCGACTCGCCCCGATCTGTGAGGGTTCTCGCAGCCCCGCCGAGCCCTTTCCCGTGAGCCCGCTGGGAACTCCTTCCCTATCCCCTGGCCATTCCCGGCAACACCGCCGGAAACCAGCTGCTTCCAAGGCCCCACACTCTAGCGTTCTCGTGTGCGACGCCCGAACTTCCCCGCTGACGACTCCGCCGACGGTCGCGACCACCGCGAGCCGCCGACCGAGGTCTTCGGACGCGTGCCCGCAACCGACCCCCGCCGGCCGGTGCGGGCGACGCGGCCGGCGTCCGGCGTGCCGTCGGGGCGCGGCGCCGCCGCAGCGGGAGCCGCCGCCGGAGCCGCCGCAGCGGCACGTGGCTCCGGCAGCGCGGGCGCCGCGGGCGCACCGCAGAACGACCCCGCCTTCGACCTGTTCGGCCTCTCCGGCTCTCCAGCTCCGGGGCCGAGCGACGGCGGCTTCGGCAGCGACGGCGGCGGAGACGGCACAGGTGGCGGCAACGGCGACGGCGGTGGAGGCCGCGGCGGTCGCGGCGGAACGGGTCCACGCAAGCACCGCCGCGCCAGACGCATCATCGCCTGGACCGCCGGCGCGCTCGCCGTGCTGCTCGTGGTCGTCGGCGGCTATGCGGCCTACAGCTACTTCCGCTTCGTCGGCGGCGTGAGCCACGTCGACGTCATCTCGGGCCACGGCGACGGCACGACGCAGAACATCCTGCTCGTCGGCGACGACCACCGGCCCGACAACGCCACGCAGGAGCAGCTGAACCAGCTGAGCACCACCGAGGACGGCGGCGGCACCAACACGGACACGATGATGATCCTGCACATCCCCGCCAACGGGAAGTCCGCGACCCTCATCTCGCTCCCCCGCGACTCCTGGGTCAACGTGCCGGACCACGGCATGAACAAGCTGAACTCGGCGTTCTCGCTCGGCGGCGGCGCGAGCGACCCGACCAGCGGCGCCAAGCTGCTCATCCAGACAGTGCAGGACCTCACGGGGCTGACGATCGACCACTACGTGCGGGTCTCGCTGCTGGGCTTCTACACGATCGCCCAGGCGCTCGGGCCGGTGCAGGTGTGCCTCAACAACGCCGTGAACGACCCGTACTCGGGCGCGGACTTCCCGGCGGGCGTCTCGACGCTCGACGCGAAGCAGGCGCTCTCGTTCGTGCGTCAACGCCACGGCCTCCCCCGCGGCGACCTCGACCGCGTGGTGCGCCAGCAGTACTTCCTGTCGGTGGAGGCCCACAAGTTCCTGTCGGCGGGCACTCTCCTCAACCCGGGCAAGTTGACCGCGACGCTGGATGCGGTGAGCGGCTCGCTCGAGACCGACCCGGGCCTGAACTTCCTGCAGCTCGCCGGTCAGCTGCAGGGATTGACCGGCGGCAAGCTCCGCTCGGCGACCATCCCGATCTCGGGGACGCCCACGATCACGGTCGACGGCGAGGACATATCGGTCGTTCAGGTGGACACGGCGGCGATGCCGGCGTTCGTCCAGAGCCTCGAAGGCATCCCGTCGGCGTACGACAGCGCGACCGCCGCGAAGCCGGCGGACACCACGGTGACCGTGCTGAACGGCGGCAGTCAGAACGGCGCCGCGGGCACAGCGACGCAGACGTTCACGGCGGCCGGCTTCAAGACCGGCACGCCGGGCGACGCCGACACCACCGCCACGACGACCATCCAGTACCCGAAGGGTCAGGAGTCCCAGGCCAAGGCCGTCGCCGCACTGCTTCCGGGCGCGGCGGTGCAGGAGACGAGCAGCGTCACGGGCGTCACGGTCGTTCTCGGCGATGACGGGCTGATGCCCGCCGCTCCAGGAGCAGCAGACGCCGGCAGCAGCGCCCCCGCCGCCCCCGCCCCGTCGCCCACACCCACCGGCGTCGGGACCAACTATGACGCGAAGGTCTGCATCAACTGACCGGCGCCGAGTGAGCAGCTTTTCTGCCCACTCGACTGATTTCGGGCCTCCGTCAGGACCCGTGATGCTGGGAACGCACATTACACACAAAGGCGCCGGCATTAACGTATTCCCGTCATGGTCAGCCAACCTCGCGCCCTCGTCACTCGCGACGCCATCCTTCGCGGCGCGGCCGAGGTCTTCGGCGCGCGCGGTTACGGACTGGCCTCCATCGCCGACATCGCGGCCGCGGCCGGGCTCACCAAGGGGGCGCTGTACTTCCACTTCACCTCGAAGGACGAACTGGCGTTCGCGGTGATCGCCGAGCAGCATCGCCGCACCATGGCGGCGTCGGCCGCGATCCTCGCCGAAGGACGGCCCGCACTCGAGACGTTGATCCTGCTGAGCCGCAATCTCGGGCGCCAGCTGCTGGAAGATCCCGTCGTGCAGGCGGGCATCCTCCTGACCACCGAGGTCGCCTCGGCGGGTCACCCGATCGCCGAGCCCTACGAGGACTGGTTCGCTGCGATCGAGGAGCTGATCCGGCAAGCGATCGTCGAGGGCGACGTCGCGGCGAGCGTCGATCCGACGGTGTTCGCGCACTTCGCCTCGCCGGCGTTCACCGGCGTGCAGCTGGTGTCGGCGACCCTGACCGCCCGCGCCGACCTGCTTCAGCGGGTGCGAGAGATGTGGATCGTGCTGCTGCCGGGCATCGTGGCGGAGGGCCGTCTGGACGCCTTGCGCGCGCTGCCCGAGCTCATCCTGGAGTGAACGCGGAGGAGGCCGCGGATCACCGGGAACAGCCCGACCGACATCCCCCCAGTTGCCGAAGCGTGCACGTCGGTCGGGCGCCCGTCCCCCGCGCAGCAATAATACATGCATAACCGGCCGATCGGTTTTTTTCGAAGGGCGGAGTAGCGCTGCTGAGGAGGCGAGCGGATACCGATTCACCCTCTGACCTTCGGTTAGAATCGCCCGTGGGGGTGTCGCGTCAGCGGCAGCGAAATGCAGCATGGGGAGGTCGTCAATGTCGGCACGCACGAAGCAGAAGAAGCGGGCGACGATGCGCCTGGTCTACGTCGACTTCTGGTCCGCGCTGAAGATGTCGTTCCTGATCAGCCTCGTGGTGGCGGTGGTCATCGTCGCGCTGACCCTGTTGACCTGGTCGGTGCTCGACAGGCTCGGCCTGGTGGCCTCCATGAGCAGCTTCCTCGAGAGCATCGCGGGCGCGCAGGGCGCCGCGCTCGTCTCCGGCCTGACGTTCGGCAACGTGATGACCTTCACCCTGGTGGTGTCGCTGCTGGAGGTCATCGTCGTCTCCGCGCTCGGCGCGATCTTCGCTGCGCTCTTCAACCTGGCCACCAACGTCGTCGGCGGCTGGAAGGTCACGTTCGGGAGCGACTGAGCGCAGCGCCCGTCCGTTCTTTTCCGAGTCGTTCGAGACCGCCGACCAGGAGGTCGACGCCGAACGCGAAGGCTGCCGCCGAGTCCGACGCGTCGAGCGGGTCGGCGGCCTCCCCGGTCGCCAGCACGCCGATGCTGTCGAACTGCATCCGCTGCTGCTCGTGCGACACGTGGCCGAGCACGAAGTGCAGGAGGGCGGTGGCCGCGCGCCCGGAGGTCTCGTCATCGAAGCCGCCGGACGCCGCCACGGCTGCCAGCCGATGCTGGGCCGCGGCGTCGCCGAGGCCGAGCGCGTAACTGCTGGCGACGACCTCCGCACCGTCGCGGTAGGCGAGCAGGGCGTCGCGGAGGGCGGCCGACTCGGCACGGAGGCGGTCGGCCCAGGCATCCTCCTGTGCGGCGGCGTCCTGTGCGGCGGCGTCGGATTCCGCTGCCGGCGCGACCGCCCCGCGCGCGACGATGCGGTCGGCGAGCTCGGCGAGCAGTGTCTGCTTGTTGGGGAAGTGCCAGTACAGAGCGCTCGGCTGCACGTCGAGGGCGGCGGCGAGGTGGCGCATGGTGAGGTCGGGAAGGCCGTAGTCGTCGAGAATGCGCAGGGCAGTCTCCGCCACGTCGTCGCGGGTGTGCCTGCGCCCGCTTTCGTTTCCCGTCACGTCACCACTATAGTGAACGCTGTTCAGGTGAACACCGTTCAGGTGAAGGACCCTCACTCCCGAAGGGCTGGCCCATGACCAAATCCTCCCGCACCCGTCAGCTCGACGCGACCGACCTCGCCCGGGTCGCGGTCGTCGCCGCGATCGTCGCCGTGCTCGGCCTCCCCGGCGGCTTCAGCCTGTTCGGAGGCGTGCCCATCACCGCCCAGACCCTCGGCGTGATGCTCGCCGGAGCGCTGCTCGGCCCGTGGCTCGGGGCGCTGTCCATGGCCGTCCTCCTCGCCCTCGTGGCTACGGGACTTCCCCTGCTGGCGGGAGGCCGCGGCGGCATCGGCGTCTTCGTCGGGCCGTCGGCGGGCTACCTGTTCGGCTGGATCGCCGGCGCCCTCGTCATCGGGCTGATCGTCCACGCGGGCGGCCGCAAGCCGGTCGCCTGGCGGACCTTCGCGGGCGTCGTCACGGGAGGCATCCTCCTCGTCTACGCCATCGGCATCCCGGTGCAGAGCCTCGTCACCCGGCTGCCGCTCGCCGAGACGGCACTCACCAGCCTCGTGTTCGTGCCGGGCGACCTCGCGAAGGCCGTCATCGCCACCGCCGTGGTCACCACACTCGTGCGGGCCTACCCGCGGGCGTTCCGCAGGACCTGGGCCGCCGCGAAGCCCGCAGTCGCGTCCGCGCCAGCGCCCGACCGAGACGGCGCTCCGGTCGCGTGACGGTGATCGTCCCGCTGCACGACGACGACCCGGCGCTGCTCGAACGGCTGGCGTCGGCGCGCCTCGCCGGCGACATCCCGCTGGTGCTCGGCGCCCGCCGGCCTCCCGAGCAGCTGCGGGCGGCCGTGGCGACGGCCTCGAGCGTGGACCTCGCCGGCATCGGCTGGACGACCCTCACCTCCGGGAGCAGCGGGACGCCACGAATCGTGCTGCGCACGCCGGCGTCGTGGGAGCAGTCGTTCGCGGCTGTTGCGGAGCTGCTGGATCTCGCGGGGCCCGAGCACGCGGTCGCCCTCCCGGCCCCGGCCTCCTCGTCGCTGACGCTCTTCTCGCTCGCGCATGCGCTCGGCGGAGGTCCACGACCGCTGCTCGGCGATGTGGCGACGGCCGACTGCCTCCACGGCACACCGGAGGGGCTCCGTCGCATGCTCGAGGCCGGCACCCCGCCCCGACTCCGGGCCGCGCTCGTCGGCGGCTCGCACCTCGACCCGTCGCTGCGAGCGCGGGCGGAGGAGGCGGGCATCCGGGTCACGGCCTACTATGGCGCGGCGGAGCTGTCGTTCGTCGCCGTGGACCATGGCGACGGGCTGGTCCCGTTTCCCGGAGTCGAGTTGCGGGTGATCGATGGCGAGCTGTGGGTCCGCTCCCCCTTCGTCGCCGCCGGCTACGCGGGCGTCGGCGGTCCGCTGCGGCGCGACGGCGAGTGGGCGACGGTCGGCGACCGCGCCGAGCTCGTGCCGGCGACCGGTGGCGGCGAGCGGCTGCGGCTGCTGGGCCGCGCGGACGGCGCCATCCTCAGCGCGTCCGCGACCATCGTGCCCGACGAGGTGGAGGCGGCGCTGCGCACCGTGCCCGGCGTGCGCGACGCCGTGGTCTTCGGCCTCCCGACGGGCCGGGTCGACTCGCTGGTGGCCGCGCTGATCGAACCGGAGAACTCCTCCCCCTCGCTCTCCGAGCTGCGGGCGGCGGCCGCCGAGCGGCTCGCGCCGGCGCACCGGCCGCGGCGGTGGTACGTAGGCGCGTTGCCGCGCACCGCCTCCGGCAAGCCCGCGCGAGCGGAAGCGGTACGTCGAGTTCTCGACGGGGAGGTGCGTCCCCTTGAACGTTGAAGCACCCGTCGTGATCGCCGCCCGCCGCACCCCCATCGGCACGCGCGGCCGAGCCCTGGCCGGTATGCGCGTGCACGAGCTCGCCGCCCCGGTGCTGCGGGCGGTCCTCGAGGATGCCGAGACGGCGACCGGCGTTCCGGTCGGGATCGCCGACGTGCTGCTGGGCAACTGCATGGGGCCGGGCGGCAACCCCGCGCGCCTGGCCGCCCTCGCCGCCGGGCTCGACCCGGCGATCCCCGGGGGCACGGTGGACCGGCAGTGCGGCAGCGGGCTGGCCGCCATCCTGGATGCCGCCGCCGCGATCCGAGCGGGCGATGGGAGGGCGCGGCTCGCGGGCGGCGCGGAGAGCGCCTCCACCGCACCGATCCGCTCGATCGACGGTGTTGCGTACGACCGGGCGCCGTTCGCGCCCGCCGGATACGCGGACCCGGACATGGTGCGTGCGGCCGAAGACCTCGCCGTGCTCGACGGGATCGAGCGCGCACGGCTCGACGCCCACGCGGCGCGCAGCCACGCGCGCGCCCGTGCGGGATACGACGCCGGCCGCTTCGCCGACGAACTAGTGCCGCTCGCCGGCCTCGACCGCGATGACGCGGTCGGCGCCGCCGAACGCGTGCTCCCCCGCCTCCCCGCGCTGTTCCCCGGCGGGGCGCTGACCGCCGGCACCTCCACCCGCATCGGCGACGGCGCGGCCGCGGTCGTGGTCGCGCCTGCCGGAACCGGGCCAGGGCTCGCGGTGCGGGCAGGCACGATCGTGGGCGGCGATCCAGCACTGCCGGGCCTGGGAGCGGCGCCCGCGATCCTCCGAGCGCTGGAGGCGGCCGGCACCGACGTGCGGAGGGTCGCGGCCTTCGAGCTGGTGGAGGCGTTCGCGCCGCAGAGCATCGCTGTGCTGCACCGCATCGGCGTCGCCGCTGAGGACCCTCGCGTGTGCGCTGACGGCGGCGCCCTCGCCCTCGGCCACCCGTGGGGCGCGAGCGGCGCGGTGGCGGTCGTCCGCCTGTTCAGCCGACTGGTTCGCGGCGGAGCGCCGGCCGGGACCCTCGGCGTCGCCGCGGCGTCGGTCGGCGGCGGACTGGGCGTCGCCGCGGTGTTCGAGGTGGTGCGATGAGCGGGCTGCGACTGACCGGCGTGGGCGTCCGCCTCGGCGACGTCGACGTCCTGCGCGACGTCGACCTCGACCTCGACGCCCGCACCGTCGCGGTGATCGGCGAGAACGGGTCGGGCAAGTCGACCTTCGCGCGCCTCCTCGGTGGCCTGGTGCCGACCTCCGCGGGCGAGCTGCGCATCCTCGGGCTCGACCCGGCCCGACAGGCCGGAGAGCTGCGGCGCCGGACCGCAGTCGTGTTCAGCAACCCGGACGCGCAGATCATCATGCCGACCGTGCAGGAGGACGTCGCGTTCTCACTCCGCCCCGAACGACTCGGCCGGGAGGCGACCGCCGTCCGGGTCGCGGAGGCGCTCGACCGTTTCGGTCTCACGGCAGTCGCGGACCGGCCCTCCCACGACCTCTCGGGCGGACAGAAGCAGCTGCTCGCGCTGTGCGGCGCGTTCGTGCGGCGCCCGGAGCTGGTCGTCGCGGACGAGCCGACCGCATACCTCGACGCCCGCAACGCCCGCCGCGTCGCCGACCATCTGCTCGAGGACGCCGGCCACCGCCTGGTGCTCGTCACCCACGATCTGTCGCTCGCGGCGCGCTGCGACGCCGCCGTGCTGTTCGCGGGCGGCACGATCGAGGCCGTCGGCGAGCCGTCGAAGGTCGTCGCCGAGTACGAGCGCCTGCTCGCCGAGGGGAGCCTCCCGTGCTGACCCTCTACCGCGCGGGTACCGGACCGCTGCACCGGATGCCGGCCGGACCGAAGCTGCTGCTGGTCATCACCGCCGTGCTCGGGGTCTCGCTGCTGCCCGCCACCTGGGCTGGGGCCGCCGTCGCGGCGATGGTGCCGGTGCTGGCGTACGCCGCCGCCGGCCTCGGCGACGGCGTGCTCGGAATGCGCGAGCTCGCCCGCCAGGTGCTCGCCGTACGCTGGGTGATCGTGATCACCATCGCGGGCCAGCTGCTCTTCCTGGGCCCGGAACCGGCTGTCGCCAACACGGTCCGCGTGACCTCGGCGATCGTGCTGGCCGCCCTGCTCGTCCTGACGACGCGGGTCGCCGACCTCCTCGACGCCCTCGAACGCGGCCTGCGCCCGCTGGCCGCGCTGCGCGTCGACCCGGCGCGGGTGGCGCTGCTGCTCACCGTCACGCTGAACACGGTGCCGGTGCTCGCCGGGCTCATGCGCGATGTGCGCGACGCGCAGCGCGCCCGCGGCGCCCGGGCGGGACTGCGCGCGTTCGCGGTGCCGTTCCTGGTGCTGGCGTTCAAGCACGCCGACGAGCTCGGCGACGCGCTCACGGCACGGGGTGTGCGATGAGCGGGAACACTATCGGTGGCGCGCGACCCCACGTGCTCGGGCCGACGGTCGACGACCAGACGCGCTGCATCCATTACCGCACGCCGCTCGACGTCATCGCCATCCGCTTCGCCTGCTGCGGCGAGTTCTACCCGTGCCACCTCTGCCACGCCGAGGCCGCGGGTCACCCGGCACGGCAGTGGCCGGTCGCCGAGCGCGAGGAGCACGCCGTGCTGTGCGGGGTGTGCGCCGCGACGCTCACGATCGGGGACTATCTGGAGGCGGACGCGTGCCCCGCATGCGGCGCGCTGTTCAACCCGGGCTGCAAGCTGCATCCGGAGTTCTACTTCGAGGTGTGAGAGGCCGGCACGATTCGCGGCGAATGTGCGGGACCGCGCCGCTCAGAGCGCGCTGGCGACGAGCGCGTACTCCGAACCCGAGCGGGTGCGCTCCAGGATGCCGGCGTCCACCAGGTAGCGACGCAGCGCCGCCGGATCCCGACCGAACCGCGACAGACGATCGGTCACCTCGCGCTCGCCCACCACCTCTCCCGCCGTCAGCACGTGTTCGGCCACCCAGCGGAGCAGCTCCTCCCGCTCGGCCCGCCCCGACGGATAGCGGTCGATGCGGCCGTCGGCGTCGAGGAACCGCTGCACGCCCGTCGGGCGGGTGCGGCCTCCCGCGGCGAGAGCGGCGCGGATGCCCTCCTCGGACACGACCGTCGCGCCGGTCACCTCGGAGACGAGCCCCGCGACGACGAGCGCTGCGATCGAGCGCGCCTCGCGAGCGCCGGCCTCGAGAGGCAATCCCAGCGTCACGCGCGCGAACGCGGCGCGGGTGTCGGCGTTGGCCAGAGCGGCGAGTATCGGACGCCAGTCGGAGTCAGCCATGTCGTCAGGGTACCGGCGCGAACGGAGCGGATGCGGAGGACGACGACCCGGCCGAAGGCCAACGGAGGCGAATCGTCTCCGTCGCGCCGAGCTCGCCCACCAGGTCGGCTTTGCGTCCGCTGCACACGCCGGTCACGAGCGCTCCCCGCGCGACCGCCAGCTGCACGGCGTTGTGCTCGACTCCTCCGGCCGCGCCGAGCATGAGCACGATCGCCCGCGGCGATCCGGGCGACGACCACCGTCTGCAGAGCCGTCACTGCCGAATTCGGGACGGCCGCGGCCCCCTCGAACCCGAGGCGCTCGGCACGCGCGCGACCGCCGCACGGGGTGCGCGGACGAACTCGGCGAGCGCTCCGGCTGCCGCGCCGTAGACGCGGTCGCCCGCCTGGAGGTCGCGCACGTCGATGCCGATCGCCTCCACCTCGCCCGCGAACGCCAGACCGCACACGCGCAGCTTGGGGCCGCGGAGCCCAAAGCCCATCGCCCGCATCAGATACGGGCGCCCGGTCGTGAGGTGCCCGGTTCCCACCCGATGCCGGCGGCGCGCACCCGCACCAGCACGTCGTCCGCTCGGATCTCGGGGACGGGGACCCGCTTCACCAGGAGGGCGTCCGTCGTCCCGTATGCGTCTGTCACGACTGCCCTCATCGTCGTCCCCTCCGCGTTCATACTCGTGTTCAGCCCTCGGGGTACTGGAACACCTCGTCGAGCGGGACCCCGAACCCCCGCGCGAGCTGAAAGGCCGTCTCTAGCGATGGCGAGTAGCGCCCCTGCTCGATGGCGATGATGGTCTGGCGGGTGGCGCCGACGCGCTCCGCGAGCTCGGCCTGGGTCGTCTCGCCCGCGCCGAAACGCAGCGCCCGGAGGCTGTTGGTCACGCGCGTCGGCTTCACCATGCCTGCAGCCCCTGCGGAAAGCGACCAGCGTCGCCACCGAACCGACGACGGCGGAGAGGACGAACATCAGGTAGACCACGTTCGCGATCCAGAACCACTGCGCATCGAACAGGGCCAGCACCAGGGGCGGCGAGTGCGCCGATGACAACGAAAGCCTGGCCCACCCGCTCGCCGAACACCTTGATCTCGCGGTCGCGCTGGTCGGCCTCCCGCGGGTTTAAAGGTCGAGATGCCGATGCGAGCGAGGATGTTGGCCACGATGGAACCGACGACCGTGCCGATCAGCAGCGGCACGTAGGCACCGGGACCGTTGGCCGCCAGCAGGATCAGATAGACCGCGTAGCCCAGGACGGCCACGACCAGGAACGCCCAGGCGACCTTCGCGTCGAAGGAGACATCGCACATCACCTCGTGTGTCAAGAATTGTAGACATGGTAAGTGTCAAGCGCGGCTGACCTTGTGTCGACAATCTCTTACACCACCGGCGTCGCGATTCGTGACGAAAGGCGGGGGCGCGCCCAGTGAGCGTCGACGACGAGCATCTACTCGGAGCCCGAGTGGGTGCGTGCCAGAATGCCTGAACCCACGACGAAGCGACGCACCGCTTCGGGGTCGCCGCTGAACCGGACAAGCGATCGGTTACCTAGCGCTGCCCGACCACCTCGCCCGGGGTCAGCACGCGTTCGGCCACTCAGCGGAGCAACGCCTCCGGTCGGTCTGACGCGACGGGTAGCTGTAGCTGCAGCCGCGTATGACCGCGCCCCCTCCGCCGATGCGGAAGGGGCGCGGCTTCACATCGCGATCAGAGGACGTAGAACAGTCCACTCGATGAATAACCAATCGATCCAGGTGTATTCAAGTAAACTATTCCGCTGGAAATGTATTCCGGGGCTTTCACGCCCCGGAGGGTGTAGGCGCCGCTTGCGTCGGTGGTGACTGTCGCCGGGCCGGTGAACCCCTCCCCGTAGTACTTCACCTCCTGCAGGCCATTACGCACCAGCGAATGCCCGGTCACGTCACGAGTCGAGCCCGGGGCGAAGACGGTCAGCCCTGGCGTGGTCGACATGCTGTTGCACCAGTCGACATCGACATCGCTGGGGCGGTTGAGCAACAGGATCTCATAGGCCTGATAGCCCGTGGCAGAGATTTTGATGTTGCCGCCATTCAGTTTCGAGTCCCCGGTGTCGATCGGGGTCAGGGTGGGAAGGGTGAAAGCGCCCGTGGTCTGGTTCACCGCCACGGTTTGACCGTTCGTGAACCCTGTCACGTTCTCGTAATTATTGCCTCCGTTGCGCCAGGTGAGGGTGACCGTGGCGGGGAGGGCAGCACCGGGCGTGACCCGGTCGACCATACCGGTGATCACATACCTGTTCCGCGGGGCAGCAAGGCCCGGGCCGGCGGCGTAAATCGACTGCACGGACGAGATGTATCCGAGCACCACCGTAATCGCGACAGTCGCCGTCCCGAAGCCGGGCGCGTTCGCGGTGATCGTGCCGTCGATGGTGCCCGCCTTGACGCCGGGAACGAGGAACTCGCCGGTGGCCTGGTCAACCGGAACCGTCGCCGGGCCGGCGTAGCCCGCCGGATACACCAGGCTCACCGTCGGGGGATACCCGCTCCCCGCTGTCCGGGTCAGCGCCCCAGCGAGGGCGAACGTGGAGGCCGCAGCCACGTTGACCGTGGACGGCTTGAACGCCATCGTGCCGGCCGTCACCACCACCTGACTCACTGCGATGTACGCCGACGCCGCGCGACCAGCAGCCGTCGCTGTGATCTGCACCAGCTTGGCAACCTTGAGCAGCATCGCCGGCGGGCGGGCGATTCCGGCACCGTCGGTGACAACCGTCACCGACTGCTCATCGTCCGCACCAAAACCACCTAACGCAGCGTTGACCACCGTGAACGTCACCGCCACACCCGCCCCAGGTTTGCCGTCGGCCCGAACGGTCGCGTAAACAGCATCCGGCGACAGCGTCCCGACCTTCGCCGTAGACGGGGCGACAAGTGACAGCGTCACGTCCCGCACGGACGCCGCATACGCGGGCGAGCCGACCGACAGCGCGATTGCCGGGGCGGCCCAGGCGGCCGCGCCGACGATCGTGCGCCGCCGCAGCACACCGCCTCTCGTCGTCATGTCATCACCGGTCTCAGCATTGGGCGAGATCTCGTTCATTGCATCCTCAATTCAGGTTCGGGGGGCCCGATCTTGCCGCACGCGTGCCGCGCGACGAATCGGGTCGAGGCGCGACAGAGCATTGATCGGGGATGGACGCCAGAGAGTGCCCACGATGTGGTAAACCCCTATGCGGGTCTATAATGTCACATCTAGCACTAATATTCAGCCTGCTCCCGGGCTGCGGCGTGCCGCTGCCCGCGGCGTCCGCCGGCACGGTGCGGATGACGGCGGAGCCTCCCGAGCTCAGCCGGAGCGAGGTGTTCGCCGGGCTGCAGAGGCTGGTCAGGTTGAGCGTCTGCACTCCGAAGCTCATCTGCTAGCCGCGCTGCAACGTCGTCATGGGGACATCCGTTGACGAACGCCCCGCGGCGGGCGAAGCTCGGCGACAGCGGGCTGTGAGCGGTGATGTAGCCGATCCAGGCGCCCCGGTCGATGAGACCCGAGTCGTGCGTGTCGGTTCCGGCCGCGAATGCCCGGAAGTTGTCGCCGCCTCGCGCGAGGAGGTGAACGTACCGATCCGGTAGACTTCGCCCGGTCGATCGGTGCACCGTTCACCACGATGCTCGTGATGCGGTCGCCCTCCAGCCGGGTGGCGTCGTAGGTGTAGCTGACATTCTTCGACAGGCCGAGGTCGAGGAACGGGCGGCTCGGCACGGTGCCGGCAGCGTTCCGCTGCCATTGCTGCTCGAGCGCTTGAGTGAACTGCGCCGGTGAGGGAGGTTGTCTCCGCGCGGAGGCCACCTGGGTTCACCATGCCGATCTCGGCGCCGCTCAGCTGGGCCGGCGACGCGGTCGACAACAGCGAGTCGGCGACCAGATTGCCGAGCGTGGACTCGCTCATCCGGTCGTCACGCGCCCTCGACATAGGCGGTCGTCATGTCGGAGGTGACGGTACCGACCTTCTGATTTGCCGATGACCGCCGCGTCGGCGAGCGCCTTGTCGACGATCGTCTTGACCGTGGCGACACGCGGTCGGTGAGATCCGTGACCTCCTTGGTGTCGCCGTCCACGGTCAGTGTGATCTGACCGATGTTCTCGCCGTAGCTGCCGGTCTGGACGATCGGAAGGGTCGCGCCTGCGACACCGGGGACCGGCCCCTCCGGGCATTCCGCTTGTGGGTGTGGCCGGTGAAGATCGCGGAGACTTTCGCGGTGGTCTCGGTGACGATAGTGGCCGAAGCCGGCGCCCTCGTGGTTCTCGGCCACGATCACGTCGGCCTCGCCGTTGCTCGGGTCGCCGTCGGTGAGCTCGCCCGACATGCTATTTACGGCCTCTACCGGGTCCCCGAGGTCGACCGTCGAGACGCCACCCGGCGAGAGGAGGGTCGGGGTCCCTCCTGCCGCGCCGATGACGCCCGGCCTTCAGGCCGCCGACCGTGAACACCGCCTACTCCGGCAGCGCCTGGGTCTTCGTGCCCTTCTGGTAGACGTTCGCGGCGAGGTAGCTGAAGCGGCTGCGTCCTTCACTCGGCCGGTGAGGTCGCTGAAGCCCTTGTCGAACTCGTGGTTGCCCACGACGCTCGTCTTCACGTCCAGCGCGTTCAGGACGTGTGAGCGACCCCGCCTCCTCTGTTCGCGGGGCCGCACGGCCTCCCGGCGCCGGCGACGAGGCTACGCCATGATGGTGTTCATGCGGATCGACGAGATCGCCCACTTCCGGGCGCTGGCGGCGGAGGGCCACCTGGCGCTCGCGGCCGAGTCGCTCGGGGTCTCGCAGTCGACGCTCTCGCGCTCCCTCGCCCGGCTGGAGGCCGAGGCCGGGGTCGAGCTGTTCGACCGGCGCCGCGGTCACCTCGAGCTCAACCGCTACGGCGAGATCCTGCTGGCCCACGCCCTCCGGGCCGAAGCGGAACTGGAGACCGGCCGGGCGCGTATCGACGCGCTGCGCGATCCCGCCGCCGGGATCGTGTCGCTCGCCTACGTCTCGTCGTTCGGAAGCTGGCTGCTGCCACGGGTGGTCAGCGAGTACCGCAGCCTCTTCCCCGACATCCGGTTCGCACTGCGCGGCGGCACGGCGGACACCGTGCTGGACGCTCTGCGCGAGGGCTCGGCTGATCTGGCGTTCCTGAGTCCGGACCCCCGCGATCCGGACATCGACTGGGTCCCGCTGACGACCGAGCGGCTGGTGCTCGGGGTTCCCGAGGGCCACCCCCTCGCGTCGCGCGCCGAGGCCGCGTTCGCCGACATCGCGGAGGCCGAGCTGGTCGCGCTGCGGCCGGGGTCCGGCCTCCGGACGATCGCTGACGCGTACTTCGCCGCCCACGGGGTCGTCATGGCGCCGGTGATCGAGGTGACCGAGCTGTCGACGCTGCGCGCGCTCGTGCGCGACGGCGTGGGGGTCGCGCTCATCCCGGACACGCCGACGGAGCCGGCGATCGTCGCGGTGCCGCTCGCCGACGAGGCCGAGCGCGTCGTCGGCCTCGCGCGCAACCGGCTGCGCTCGCAGTCGGCGGCCGCCGAGCAGTTCGCGCGCTTCGTGCGCGAGGAGCTCACGTCGCTCTGAGGGCGCCTCCCCTGTGCACCGCACGCTTCGGCATGGCCGCCGAGGGGCACGTAGACGCCCCTATTCGCCGATTTTAGGGCCGTCTACGTGCCCCTCGACGCCTGCGCGAACGCTTCCCCTGCGATCGCAAAAGCCCGACACCGAAAGACTGCCATGTACTCCTCCGCGGCGGCGCCCGCCGACGTCTTTCGCAGTCACCGACGTGCGCGGCTGGTGGGGAGCCGACGTGCAGGGCGGGACGTCGCGCACCGGCGACGTGTTCGACTACGACGTCGACGGCATCCGTCACAGCCGCATCCGGGTCGAGGAGGCCGTGCCGGGCGAGCGTGTGGTCTGGCGCGTCCTCGAGAACCAGATGGCGTTCATCCAGGACCAGAGCGAATGGGGTGGACACCACAATCCGGTTCGACCTCGCGCCGGCCGACGGCGGAACGGAGCTGACGTTCGCCCACGTCGGCCTGGTGCCCTCGTAGGAGTGCTACGACGTCTGCTTCGACGCGTGGGGCTTCTACATCCGCACGAGCCTGGCCGAGCTCATCCGCACCGGAGTCGGTCGTCCGCACCGGGCGGGCGAGGACGGACCGCGCGAGGAGGACGTGCGCGAGATGCTCGCACAGTAGCGCATTACCCCACTCCCAGGGGCGCGGCCTACCCTGGGAGCACGTGACGGCCACGGCGGGGAGGAGCAGCGCATGAACCTGAACCCGGGGGACGGCCTGCGGCCACCGGAGCCGGTCGCCGAGCTGGGCGACGACCAGGCCGTCGGCATGGTCGGGGTCCCGCCGGAGCGTGCGGCCGAGCTCGAACAGCGGGCGCGCGCCTGGATCGCGGACCTGGCCGCCGCCGACCCCCAGAGCGACGCGTTCCGCCGCAAGATCGTCGGGTTCTCGCGGCTCGGCGACAAGGACATGCGGGAGTCGAGCGACGCCTCCCGCCAGATGCTCAGCCGCCCGGCGACGTCGCTCGCGGCGGCCCGCGGCAAGAAGTCCGTGCGCACCGACCCGCAGTACGGCGTGCTGCGCACCTTGCACGAGCTGCGCTCGACCGTGACCGACTTCGACCCGCAGCACCTCGCCGGCCGCTACCGCACCCTGTCGCGACTGCCCGGCGGGAGGCGGCTGCGGCGCTACGTCGAGCGGTTCGAGTCGGCGCAACGGCAGCTCGACACGATGGTCGCCGCCCTCGACCACGGCGAGGAGTCCCTCCGCCGCGACAACGCGGCGATCGCCGAAGAGCGCGCGGCGCTGTGGAAGACGACGGAGCGGCTCAACGAGTACGTGCTGCTCGCCGGGGCGCTCGATCGGGCGACCGTCGAGCACGCGGCGCAGCTGCGCGTCACCGATCCCGCCCGGGCCCGGGCCCTGGAGGACGAGGCGCTGTTCCCGATCCGGCAGCGCCGCCAAGACCTCACGACGCAGATCGCGGTCTCCGTGCAGGCGTACCTCGCGCTCGACGTCATCGCCAAGAACAACGTGCAGCTCATCAAAGGCGTCGAACGGGCGAAGACCACCACCGTCTCCGCGCTGCGCACAGCCGTCGTGGTCGCGCAAGCGCTCGACAACCAACGACTCGTCATCGACCAGCTGGGCGCCCTCCATCAGAGCACGAACACGCTGATCGGCCGCACAGGCGACGCGCTGCGCGACCAGACCGAGCAGATCCAGAAGGAGCAGACCTCCTCCGCGGTCGACGTGGAGGCGCTGCAGCGGGCGTTCGACAACGTCTTCGCCACCATGGACAGCATCGAGACCTACCGCGGCCAGGCCATCGACAGCATGGCCTCCACCGTCGACGCGCTCGAGAACCAGGTCGCCCGCTCGCGCGGCTATCTCAAGCGGTCGCGGGGGGATACGAGCCAGGCGAAGCCGTAGGGGCCGAGGGTAGCGCCGTCCCAGCCGTCGGCGAGCGCCGGGTCGCGCCCGTGGCCGACGGTCAGGGGCGCGTCGCGATCGGCCAGGTTGTGCAGGGTGAGGAGCCCGTCGCGCTGAAGCGCGAGCACGGCCGGATCACCACTGTCGACGACGCTCCAACCGCCCGCGTCGGCGTCGGTCTCCCGTCGCACCCGAGCGAGCCGGCGGGCGAGCGACAGCAGCGAATCGGGGTCGCCGTCCTGAGCGCGGGCGTTCACCGCTCTGAACCCGAATGGACCGTCGACCTGAGCGCGGAGCGTGAGCGGCGACTCCGCGGCCGTCGTGAAACCACCCCAGTCGCTGTCGTCCCACTGCATCGTGGTGCGGGCGGCGCCGCGGCCCTCCACGCGCAGGTCGTCGCCGACGCCGAGCTCCTGGCCGGCCTGCAGCAGCGGCACCCCGGGGAGGGCGTGCAGGAGGCTCAGGGACATGCGCACGCGCTGCGCCGGCTGCAGCATGGCCGCCCAGCCTCGCCGGATGCCGCGCCCGTAGATGATCGCGCGCGGGTCGACGGCGAACGTGTCGAAGACCTCCTGCCGCTCGGGGCCGCTCAGCTGCGACAGGTCGAGCTCGTCGGCATTGCGGATGAAGTTCAGCCGGGATTCCGGTGGGATGTTCTCGTCGAGCCGGGCGAGCGCGTCGACGATCGGCTGCGCCTTTTCGCGGGCGAGTGCGAGGAACGTCGCGTTGTTGAGGCTGAAGTCGATGACGGCGTCGAACCGGTCGTTCTGGATCAGCCGCGCCATGAGCTCCGGCGGTTCGGACGCTTCGGCAATGAGCGCCACGTCGGGGCGGATCTCGCGGAGTCGAGCGCGCAACCGGTCGAAGAACGCATCGTCGTCGACGTCGGTGTCCGGCCTCCCCTTGCCCTGCACCAAGAGCAGTGCGGCGTCGATCCGGAAGCCGTCGACGCCCACCCCGAGCCAATAGGTGAGCAGCTGGACGAGCTCCTCGAAGACGTCGGGGTCGGTCGCGTTGATGTCCGGTTGAAACGAGTAGAACTGGTGATGGTAGTAGCGCCCGGCGCGCTCGTCGAACGTCCAAACGCTCTCCTCCTCCCCCGGGAACATGGGGTGGTCGTCCGGCTCGGTCGAGTCGTCGTCGCTCCACACGAAGAACTTGCCGGCGGTTCCGTCGGTGTCCTCCTGGGCGGCCACGAACCACGGGTGCCGGTCGGAGGTGTGGTGCGGCACCGCGTCGATGAGCACCCGCATCCCCAGAGCGCGGGCGCGCGAGAGAAACTCGCGGAGGTCGTCCAGGTCGCCGAAGCGCGGGTCGACCGCCAGATGGTCGTCGACGTCATAGCCGTTGTCCCGCCGCTCGCTCGGATAGAACGGCAGCAGCCAGATCCAGGTGACGCCGAGCGACGCCACATGGTCGAGGTGCTGGATCGCGCCGTGGAGGTCGCCGAAGCCGTCGCCATCGCTGTCCGCGAAGCGCGAGAGGTCCAGACCGTAGACCAGCGCCCCGGGGTCGGTGGCCCAGCCCGCCGGGTTGTCGGGGTTGTCGGGTGTGCGTTCGTGCGTAGGTGGCATGCACCACTAGTACGCCAACCGAGCGATTTGCTCGACCGGCTAGGGCGGACTCGCCTCTCTCGCTCGCCTGTCACGTACGCGACAGAGCGTTGCGCAAATGCCCACGGCTCTTCGAGGTCTCGCTGAAGAGCGGCTCGGAGGGAAGCGCCCTAGTGAAGATGGCCCACTCCGCGCGGTCCCCCGACGATGAGGTACCAGTAGCGCTCGTCGCGGTGAACGTACGTGCCGAGGATGGTGGTGTAGCTCCAGTCGCCGTCCACGTGCGTCCACCGGATCAGCGAGACGGACTGACCGTCCCGCAGGTACGGGACCGCGGCATAGTCGTCTCGGGTGAGGTCGTGCGACCGGGACGCGCGCTCCGCGCTCGGCGTGCTCATGGAGCAACGACGCGCCGCCGGGTGAGAGGCCGATAGGGACCAAAGTCACGTGCGCTCACTCTCGATGGCGCGTGAACGCCCTGCAGACGGCCGGGCGTCCACTCCTTGTCGCGTCCGACCTCGAGGTCCGGGGAATCCACGCCTGGGTTCACATCGGTTTCGTGCGTCAGACCAACAACTCCTGCTTCTGCGACTGCTGCGGGACCGGCGCCGACACGGCGGCGAGCACCGGGATGCCGGCCATCGACGCCTTCTGCACGAGCTCGAAGGAGGCACGGCCCGAAACCATCAGCACCGTTCCGCTCAGCGGGAGGCGGCCCTCTTTGAGCGCCCAGCCGACCACCTTGTCGACCGCGTTGTGCCGGCCGACGTCCTCGCGGAGGACGAGCAGCGTGCCGGTCGACGCGTCGAAGAGCGCGGCGGCGTGGAGGCCTCCGGTCTTCTCGAACATGGCCTGCCCCTCACGCAGGCGGTCGGGGGAGTTCGCGAGCTTCCTCGGCCGGTGATCTGGCCGAGGAGCTGCGTTGCTGGCGGCTCGCGACTGGCGAGTGCTGAGTTGCGTAGTCGGGGCGGTCTAGTTTCGCGCACGTCAACGCCGCGGAATGATTGGGGATCTGTGCGTGGAGGTGCCTGCAGTGACTGTGCATGATCGTTCCCGGTTGGGCGCGTTGCCGGTCGAGTATTCGTCGTTCATCGACCGGCGAACCGGGTTGGCGGCGGGGCGGGCCGCGTTGGGCAGAACGAGGTTGCTGACGGTGGTGGGGCCGGGCGGTGTGGGCAAGACTCGGTTCGCTATCCGGCTCGCCCAGAACGTGCATGCCATGTTCCCGGGGGGAACGTGGTATATCGATCTCACTCGAGTGAGTGCTGGGGGGTCCGTCGCTGACGAGTTCGCTCACACGCTGGGACTGAGCGGGATGATCAGCGATGACTTCGATGAGTTGATTCGCTTCTTCGGGTCGCGCACGTGTTTGGTGGTCTTGGACAACTGTGAGCATGTTGTCGAGCAGTGCGCGCGGATGGTGCCGAAGGTTCTGGAGGGGTGTCCTCAGCTCACGGTGATCGCGACGAGTCGTGAACTGTTGCGTATTGAGCCCGAATGGCCCTTCCTGGTGGAGCCGTTCGAGACGTTCACTGAGGAAGCGAAGGCTGCGCCCGCGACAGAGTTGTTCCTCGATCGCTGTGCGACGAGCCTGCCGGAGCCGACGCAGGAGGAACGGGCTCTGATCGCGGAGATCTGCCGCAGGCTGGATGGCCTGCCGCTGGCCATCGAGCTGGCGGCGAGGAGGATAGAGGCGCTCCGCCCCGCGCAGATCCTGGACCGTCTAACCGATCCGTTCCCGATACTGACCCGAGGGGCACGCGACGCTCCCGAGCGTCAGCAGACGCTGCGCGCCGCATTGCAGTGGAGTTACGAACTCTGCACCCCGGCGGAGCGTTTCATGTGGCGGCGGATGGCTGTCTTCGTGGGAGGCTGTGACCTCGATGCGGCGCAGCGGGTGGGCGGAACCGGGCTCGATGGAAGGCAGGCTGTCGATGTCCTCCAGTCGCTGCTGGACAAGTCGATCATCGTGCGTCGGCAGTCGAGCGGCGTCGTCTATTACGGCATGCTCGACACCGTCCGGGCTTTCGGGCTCGATATCCAGGGACCGGACGAGGTCGCGACGGCACGCGGCCTGCATCGCGATTGGTACATCGACCGGCTGGCGGAACTCGAGGCGGACTGGTTCGGGCCGAATCAGGCCTACTGGCTGGCGTACACGAGGCGAGAGCTGCCGAATATCCGGGCGGCACTGGAGTTCTGCATCGCCACCGGCGACGTCGACGGCGGAGCTCGCCTGGTGATCGAGGCGCGCCGAGTGGTCTGGCGGATGAACGGGCGGAACTTCGAGGCGTACCACTGGTTCGGTCGCGTGCTCGCCATCGGGACGCCTCCCACACCTGCGGTCGTGCAGGCCGTCTGTTTGTACGGGACGATGAATCTGATCTTCGGTGATCGAGCGGAGGGCGAGCGTTGGCTCGCGCTGGGGCGCGAGCTTCTCGAGCAGGTCGATGACCAGCTGACACATGACATGGCCGGCGACTACTTCGCGACCTGCGCGACATTGGGGCATCCGGAGCAGGCGGTCGTCGCCCTGGCCGCAGCACTTGCGACCCACGGCGGACGCGATCGAATTCCCGCCCGCCATTACGTCGAGGTCACCCTGGTGAGGTTTCATGATCTACTCGGTCATGTGGAGATCGCCGAGCGCATGCGGAAGTCGCTGATCCAGCGGGGGATCGAGGCGGGTGAATCGTATGAGTCGGGGCTGATGCTGCTCGAGGCTGGCATGGCGGCAACCGATCACGGTGATGCGGAGCGCGCGACGATGTTGCTGCGGCAATCGCTGAGCCTCAGCCAGAACCTGGAGAGTCCGGAGGCGGTGGCCCGGTGCGAGGAGGGACTGGCATGGGTCGCCGCCGATGGCTTCGATTATCACCGCGCCGCGATCCTCCTCGGCATGACCGAAACCACGGGCGACCCAACGGGAGCCCTGTACTCCTGGAACCCCAGGGTGCGACCACCGCGAAACGAGCTCGAGGATCGCGTGCGTCAGAGTCTAGGACGACGGGCGTTCGACTCAGCAATCGCCACGGGCAGAGCGATGACGATGGGCGAGGGGATCGCATACGCGATGGGGACGACGCTGGCACGGGCAACGCACGCGCAAGCGGCGCGAGCCGGGCTCCTCACCGACCGTGAAAGCCAGGTCGCCTCGCTGGTCGGGCAAGGCATGAGCGACCGGCAGATCGCCGAACGGCTGGTCATCTCCAGGCGAACGGCCGAGGGCCACGTCGCGAACAGCCTGATGAAACTGGGATTCACCTCTCGCGCCCAGCTGGCGGCTTGGGTGGGGCACGGATCGGACTCCGAATGACGCGGCGGTAGTTCGCTCGAGCTGACCATGTACCGCGACGATCTGTCGCGCCACCCAAGCGCACGCCCCCAGCCGACCTCGCAGCCAGGACTGACGTCGACCGCCGCGACTACCAGTACCTGTACCAGGACGGCATCGACTTCGTGTTCATGGACTCCAGCGACTACGACCAGATCACCACGACGGGTAAATGTCCATATGCGGAGTGGTGACTACCTCAGCAGCGTCCACGAGCTCGCCAAGCGCGCTAACGATCTCGGTATCGCCGACAATTCCGGCCGCATCGACGGTATGCGGATCATTCCACGCGTGGACGCAGGCGAGGGGACAGGCACGGCTTACCCCACTCGCAGGTGCAGGTCCTACCCTCGCGATGTCGTTCGACCCATGTTCCATGGCTTACCACGGGCGCCCCCGGCCCCATACTCGAATGATGTGGGGAAGAGCATCACGGATGGACATGACATGGTGACGGCCCGCCCGACCTGGCGTCAGGCGCGCGCGATCGCGGCCGCCGCGGGGGCGGCCGCTGCACTTCCGTCCGAGCGCGTGCCCCTCGATCGCGCAGTCGGCCGCCGGCTCGCCGACGACCTGGTGACGCCGATCGACCTCCCGCACTTCGCCTCCGCCGCGATGGACGGCTGGCTCGTCGTCGGGGAGGGGCCGTGGGAGGTCGTGGACGTGGAAGCGCCGGCCCCCGGGCAGGCGCGCGCGATCGTCACCGGTGCGCTCGTGCCCGATTCGCCGACGGCCGCGCAGAAGGCCGACGCGCCCTCGCCGGAGGTGCAGGTCGCGGTGCTGCGCAGCGAGAGCGCGGCCGTGGAGGGCGGCCTGCTGCGCTCGACGGTCGCCGGCGAACCGCAACCCGGCCACCACGTCCGACCCCCGGCGACCGAGGCCCAGCGCGGCGAACTGCTGGTCGCCGCCGGCACCCTCCTGAACCCCGCACACGTCGCCCTGGCGGCCTCGACCGGCGCCGACGAGCTGACGGTGCAGGCCGTCCCGTCGGTCGCGCTGGTGTTCACCGGCGACGAGGTCGTAGAGACCGGGCTGCCCGCGGCCGGGCGCGTGCGGGACAGTTTCGGAGTCCAGTTCCCGGCTCTGATCGGGATGCTCGGCGGGCGGATCGCCGGCGCGGCCCGCGTCCCCGACCTCCTCGAGGAGACCGTCGCGGCCCTGGGCGACGCGCGCGCACAGGTGGTCGTCACGACCGGAGGCACCGGGGGATCGTCGGCCGACCACGTGCGCGCCGCGCTCCTCGAGCTCGGCGCCCGCCTCCTCGTCGACGGTGTGGCGATGCGCCCAGGAGGCCCCACCCGCGTCGCAGAGCTGCCGGACGGCCGACTCGTCGTCGCCCTCCCCGGCAACCCGCTCGCCGCGATGGTGTCGGCGATCACGCTCGTGGAGCCGCTGCTTGCCGGGTTGGCGGGCCGCGAGCCGGTGCCGGCGCGGGTCGTGCGCGGCGCGGCGGTGGAGGGAAAGTCGGGGGCGACGGTGCTGGTCCCGTACGCCGACGTCGACGGCCGCGCCGTGGTCGCGACCTGGCGCGGTGCCGCGATGCTGCGCGGACTGGCCGGCGCGACCGGCATCCTGATCGTCCCGCCCGAGGGTGTGCCGGGAGGCGAAACCGCCGAGGCCCTCCCCGTCCCCTGGGTAATCGAGAGGTGAGCGCTCCACGCGTGAGCAACTCCTACGGCAACCGGGAGCATCGCGATTAGCACAAATAGCTCTACCGCATCAGTCAAAACGCAGCTGGACTCGCATACGTGATATCAAAGGTCGAGAGCCAAGGGAAAGGGCACGAATGCCGCCGAAGAATGAGTTCCTCCACTACGAAGCGCTCGGAATTGCAAGGCTCCTGCGCACACGTGCTTTGGCAGTGCCGTTCTATCAGCGCTCGTATTCGTGGCGCACGGACAACAGTGCCAGCCAAGACGTGGATGAAAAACAGCAGGTCGTGGACTACTGGTCCGATCTACAAGCGAGTTTCGTCAATAGGACAAGCTACTTCCTTGGGACGGCTGTCGTGGCTCGAGCAGGTCAGGATGGACGTCAGCTGGTCATAGACGGACAACAACGACTGGCCACCACCTCCCTATTGATAGCTGCCATACGAGACAAGTTCTTCGACGAAGGCGAGGAGGCTTTTGCCGCATCTACTCAACAGGAGTACCTCGGGAAATTCGATCGCCGCGTGGGCGCTGACCAGCCCGTTTTCATACTTGGTGTAGAGGACCGAGACTTCTACGATCGACGAGTCGTACAACGCGACGGAACCGCAGTTCCAACAAACGCGAGCCAGGACCTAATCGAGAACGCATACGCCTACTTGAAAGAGCAAATCGGGACCTTTGCGTCTCAAGCCGGCACCGGGTGGCGGGACCGCCTCAATGATCTTGTCCTCTGGCTTGATGAAGACGTTCAAGTGGTCGCAATCGACGTCGCGACCGAGGCAGACGCCTTCCTTATCTTCGAAACGCTGAATGATCGAGGCGCCGACCTAACTATTGCCGACCTGCTCAAGAACTTTCTCTTTAGCCAGGCGGGGCCGCGGCTTGACGAAGTTCGCGACGCGTGGGTGGCCACCCTCGCCAATTTAGACATCGAACGAGTTGGCAATCAGCGATTCACGGATTTCGCACGGCATCTTCTAAGTTCCAAATACGGTCGGACCCGCGAGCGCGACGTTTACCAGCGAATCAAAGGCGTCGTAAATGGCGCGGCCGACGCTGTCGCATTCGCGCAGGAGCTCAAGGACGCCTCTCGCCTCTACTATGCGCTACTTTCAGCCGATAGCGACTATTGGGCCGATTTCGAATCGACCGTGTCCGATGCGGCAAACGTCCTCGTTGAACTGAACCTCGAGCAATTCCGGCCTTTGATGCTCTCGGTCCTCTCCACGTTCTCTCACGAAGAGATTGAACGATTCGTGCCTGCCCTTGTGTCCTGGGTAATCCGCGGGCTTTCCGTCGGCACGCTGGGCGCCGGCACCGCAGAGACGGCATTTAGCGAGGCCGCCCGAGAAATACGAAGCGGGATTGTCACAACGACCGACCAGATCCTTGCGGATACAAAAGTAGGAAACCTCGTACCGGATAATCAGACATTTGCAAGCGCGTTCGAAATCTGGCGCGTGACCCGAGGAGCCCTCGCTCGATACCTTCTCAGGGCACTCGAGCTTCAGGAACGTGGCGAAAGGGAACCGGAACTGGTTGTAAACTCGGACGTCGAGTCGGTGAACCTCGAACACATACTTCCCAAGAGCGCGAGAGCGAATACGTGGCCAGACTTCACCACCGATGAGCAGAAGACCTTCGTCCATCGAGTGGGAAACATGTGTCTACTTCAAAAGGGACCGAACGGGCGTATCGGGAACAAGAGTTGGAGCGTCAAGCAACCGATTCTCGGCGCTTCAAGCCTCAAGCTCACGAATTCTACGGCTAACGAAACGAATTGGACCAAAGGCTCGATCGACCATCGCCAAAAGGTGCTCGCACAGCTGGCGATTCTCGCGTGGCCAAGAACGCCCCGTGCGTAGCGTCCTCACTCGCGCCGCAAGTTTGCGGTGGCAATACCGCTGTTCCCCAACGATGCGCTGTGCGGCCACTCGACTGGGATAATTGTCCCGCCTTTCGACGGGAGAGGTGCAGGAACACTGCATCATCGGGCGACGACGTATCCGCAGACATGAGGCTCCGTCACATCCCTACGATCGCAGGCGGTCGCAGCTACAGCGAAGCCAGCAAGGAAGCCAATGCTGCGTCAACGCGTGTACCCCGATACGATGCCAGGCCCAGGGCGACGACGCGCGGAAAACTGCGATCTTCTGCGGAGAGAGTCACCTCGCGGTGATCCCCGACGCCGAACGCGGCCAGGCGGATCAGCTTGGGTCCGTTAATGCTCAACCGAAAGCGAATTCCTCTCTCGTACGTTTGCTCGTCTCCGCCGAATCCCATGAAGAACTCGGTAGGGAAAGCCCGAAGCGCGGTGGCCGCTGAATCTGTGAAGAGAGCGGCCACGTCGACAGCGTCTTCCGCATCTATACGCTCTGCGCGTCGATAGCTATGTTCGAGCAGGTTTCGCGCCGAGTTGACCTTCGCAAGTATCCGTGGTGCAACGAAGCCCAGGGCTGCGATCGTCTCCATCCGACGATCGTTTCTCCATCGAAGTGGCTCGTAGCCCAGCACAACGAGCGTTCGGTCGATCTGGCAGAAGATCGCGCGCTTCGCGTTCGCGATCGCATTTTGATCTCCGCCTTGAGTCTTCTGAGCGAGGTCAACCTCCGCCTGCTGAAGGAAGTCATCTGGCAGAAGTTCAAAATGGTGCAAGTTGAGAGCCCACCCCCCATCCCAGCCGACCTCCCAGGCACCCTCACGCACACCGACCGCCTCACACAAGTCACCAAACTCCGCCTGCCCCATGAGTTGAGCATAAGGAGCAATCGGAGAGGCTCCGAAAAAGCGAGTGCGACGGGGATCGGGTTGGCGCACGAGAGATGCAGTATCGCTCAAATCGGCGCTGCTCTCCGCGATTGCTCTTCTCTCGTTCGGCAGCGGGCGGGCGAGTCCCGCCCGAAGCATTCCCCACCCCTGGGTAATCGAGAGGTGAGCATCTGCGGGAATCCGCACGGGAATTCCGCGAATGCTCACCCTTCGGCACCTCCCGACAGGGATACCGTAGCAGCGTGCCGGGAGGAGAGCAGATGGACGAATCGGAAACGACGGACGCGGAGATCACCGAGCAGGCCGAGACCGAGGCCACCACGATCACGTACGACGAACAGCTGTACCCGGCACGACCGCGCCGGCTGCGTCCCCGCGCGAACCTGCGTGGCGGCAGCATCCGCCGCACCGTGTCCGACCCGCGCGCGGCCAACGGTCTGAACCCGGCCTACGTGCAATGGCTGGTACGGCAGTCGATGCTGAAGGACGCCGATGTGCTCAGCCGGCAGCTGTCCGGGTCGCCGAGCATGTGGCGCAACCCGTACGCACGCCCGGACGCGCGCCGCGCCGTCGCGACCTCCGACGTCTGGTTCACCGCCTACCCCATCTCGCTGATCACCCGCCAGGATCAGAGCTTCCTCGCCGCGCTGGCCGACCCGGAGCTCTGGGCCGCCTTCCAGCGCATCGGCATCAACGGCGTGCACACCGGCCCGGTGAAGCTCGCCGGCGGCATCCGCGGCTGGCAGGAGACCCCGAGCGTCGACGGCCACTTCGACCGGATCGGCACCCAGATCGACCCGATCTTCGGCGACGAGGAGACGTTCCAGCGGATGACCGACGTCGCCGAGGAGCACGGCGGCGTCGTCATCGACGACATCGTGCCTGGCCACACCGGCAAGGGCGCCGACTTCCGGCTCGCCGAGATGGCGTACAAGGACTACCCCGGGATCTACCACATGGTCGAGATCCCCCCGGAGGAGTGGCACTTGCTGCCGGAGGTCCCCGACCATCGCGACTCGGTCAACCTCGACGCGGCGACGGAGGCGGCGCTCGCCGAGCGCGGCTACATCATCGGCGAGCTGCAGCGCGTGATCTTCTACGCCCCCGGCGTCAAGGAGACCAACTGGAGCGTGACCGCTCCCGTGATCGGCGTCGACGGCGTGACGCGACGCTGGGTGTACCTGCACTACTTCAAGGAGGGGCAGCCCTCGGTCAACTGGCTCGACCCGACATTCTCGGGCATGCGACTGGTGATCGGCGACGCCCTCCACTCCCTCGGCGACCTCGGCACGAGCGCGCTGCGGCTCGACGCCAACGGTTTCCTCGGGGTCGAGAAGAGCGCCGAGGGCCTCCCGGCCTGGTCGGAGGGCCACCCGCTCTCGCATGCGGCCAACCACGTCATCGCCGGCATGGTGCGCAAGGTCGGCGGTTTCACATTCCAAGAGCTCAACCTGACCGTGGAGGACATCCGCGACACCGGCGCGGTCGGCGCCGATCTGTCGTACGACTTCATCAACCGCCCGGCGTACCACCACGCGCTCGCGACCGGCGACACCGAGTTCCTGCGCCTCACCCTGCGCACGTCGCTCGAGCTCGGGGTCGAGCCCGTGAGTCTGGTGCACGGCCTCCAGAACCACGACGAGCTGACCTACGAGCTGGTGCACTGGGCGACGCTGCACAAGAACGACCTGTACCCGTTCCGATACCAGGAGCTGACCGGCGGCGAGCTGGCCGAGCTGATCCGGTCGGAACTGGTGGAGGCGCTCACTGCGCCGTCCGCCGACTTCAACCTCGTGTTCACCACCAACGGGATCGCCTGCACCACGGCCTCCCTCATCGCGGCCACGCAGGGTCACGCCACGCTCGACTCGATCACTGAGGCGGACGTGCCGGCGATCCGCGACGCCCACCTGCTGCTCGCCGCGTTCAACGCGTGGCAGCCGGGCGTCTTCGCGCTGTCGGGCTGGGACCTGCTCGGGGCGCTGACCCTCCCCCGCGCGGAGGTCGCCGATCTGATCGCCGACGGCGACACCCGCTGGATCGAACGCGGGGCGCACGACCTGCTGGGCGTCGCCCCCGACCAGGAGCGCTCGGCGTACGGAATGCCGCGGGCGCGATCGCTCTACGGCCCCCTGACCGAGCAGTTGCAGCGCCCCGACTCGTTCGCGAGCGGATTGGGCGACCTGCTGCGCATCCGCTCCAAGTACGGCATCGCCTCTGCTCGGCAGGTCGATGTGCCCGACGTCGCGCACCCCGGGATGCTGGTTCTGGTGCACGAGTTGGAGTCTCTCGACGAGCAGGGCCTCCCGATCGTGCAGCTGACGGTGCTCAACCTGAGCGCGGAGGCGATGGACGGCACGGTGCGCTCGGACGCGATGCCGCTGGGGGCAGCGGTCGTCGACGCCGGAGACGACACCGAGATCGCGACCGTCGACAACCTGAGCAGCTTCCCGCTGAGCATCGGGCCGTACGGAGTGCGCTTCCTCATCCTCCGTCGCCCCGCACCCTGACTTTGCCTGTCGGCCCATCGAAGCTGGCGAAACCGGTTGTCGACCGCTCGCGGAGTTAGTATCTGCGCATGGACGCAAATAAGGCGATCTGCGGAAGGCTCCCCGACAGCCAGTACGTCGAGCTCGCGGTCGAGGTGTTCGGGATGCTCGCCGACGCGACCCGCGTGCGCATCATCCTGGCACTGCGGGACACCGGCGAACTCTCCGTGAACCACCTCGCCGACATCCTCGACAAGCAGCCCGCCGCCGTCTC
The DNA here is from genome assembly GCF_049993355.1 of Leifsonia sp. McL0607. GTDB lineage: Bacteria > Actinomycetota > Actinomycetes > Actinomycetales > Microbacteriaceae > Leifsonia. Next base: position 794,426 of record NZ_CP188253.1, read on the forward strand.
GCAGCACCTGGCGAAGCTGCGGCTCGCCCGGATCGTGGCGACCCGTCAGGACGGCCAGCGCGTCTTCTACCGGCTCGAGAACGAGCACGCCAGCCGGCTGGTCACCGACGCGATCTTCCAGGCCGAGCACTCGCTCGGCGGCACCCCTCGGCACCACCACGTGGAGACCGCGGCCAATGCGGAGGCGTCGTCGTGAGCAGCGGAACGCACACGTACGACGAGCACGGGCATCCGCACGAGCACGGACACTCGCACGGCGATGACCACGGGCACGACCACGGACATTCGCACCCGACCGGCTTCAGGGGCTTCCTCTACGGCCTCTTCGTCCCGCACTCCCACGACGCCGCCGACTCCATCGACGACGCCCTGGAGGCGAGCACGGAGGGCGTCCGCGCGCTGAAGATCAGCCTGTTCGTGCTGCTCGGCACCACCCTGCTGCAGGCCGTCATCGTCGCGTTCAGCGGGTCGGTCGCGCTGCTGGCCGACACGATCCACAACTTCTCGGACGCTCTGACCGCCGTGCCGCTCTGGGTGGCGTTCGTGCTCGGCCGGCGCGCCACCTCCCGCCGCTACACCTACGGCTTCGGCCGCGCCGAAGACCTCGCCGGCCTGTTCATCATCGCCGTCGTCGCGCTCTCCGCGACCGTCGCCGCCTGGCAGTCCATCGCCCGGTTCTTCCACCCGCACCCGCTGGAGAACCTCGGCTGGATGGTCGTCGCCGGCCTCATCGGCTTCGCCGGAAACGAGGCGGTCGCGATCTACCGCATCCGCGTGGGTCAGCGGATCGGCTCCGCCGCCCTGGTCGCCGACGGTGTCCACGCCCGCATCGACGGCTTCACCCGCTCGCCGTGGTGATCGCGATCGGCGTCATGCTCGGCTTCCCGCTCGCCGACCCGATCGTCGGCCACCTCATCTCGGCGGCGATCATCGTGCTGCTCTGGGGCACCGTCCGCAGCATCGGTCGCCGCCTGCTCGACGGCATCGAGCCCGAACTGGTCGAAAGGCTCGAGCACGCGCTCGACGAGACGCCGGGCGTGACCGCCGTGCCGCGCGTCCAGTTGCGCTGGATCGGGCACCGGTTGCACGGCAGCGCGCGACTGGAGGTCGCCGCGACCTCCCTCGACGACGCCCACCGCATCGCGGAGGCCGCCCGGGCGCACGCGACCGCGCACGCGTCGGGATGACCAGCGTTCCGGCGAACGGCCTGGCCCGGCGGCGCCTGATCCGGTTCGGCATCTGCCTGGAGGCGATCACGCTCGGCTGGAACGTCGTGGGCGTGGTCGTCCTGGCCGTTCTCGCCTACACGAGCGCCTCCGTCGCACTGCTCGGCTTCGGACTCGACAGCCTCATCGAGATCGGCGCCAGCACGGTCGTCATCTGGGAGCTGACCGGCACCGGTGAGCGGCGGCAGCGGCTCGCGCTGCGCTTGATCGGCGTGGCGTTCGCGCTGCTCGCCGCCTACCTGCTCGTTCAGGCCGTCGTCGCCCTGATCGCCGGCCACCGCGCCGAGCCGACCCCGGGCGGAGCCGGCTGGACCGCTGCGACCGCGCTGGTCATGTTCGCGCTCGCGTTCGCCAAGGCGCGCACCGGGCGCAGACTCGGCAATCCCGTGCTGATCACGGAAGGCCGCGTGACGCTGGTCGACGGCATCCTCGCCACTGCGGTGCTCGCCGGCATCGCGCTCGACGGGCTGCTGGGCTGGTGGTGGGCGGACCCGCTGGCGGGGCTCGTCATCGTCGCGTATGCGGTGCGGGAGGCGGTGCAGATCTTCCGAGGCGAGAACGAGGGGCCGTAGCCCGGAGGACTTATGGCCCGATCCAGCGCCCAGGCCCCCGCGTAGCGTCGGTCACCGAAGCGGGGTCGTCGCGTCCGACGGCGAGCCGCCGGAGGAGCTGAGTGGGATGCAGGCGAAAGCGGGAGACTTCCTGGTCATCGCGTCGAATCACCTCGAGCAGCCGCCGCGGGTGGGCTTCATCGAGGAGGTCCATGGCGACGACGGAGCTCCTCCATATGTCGTCAAGTGGGAGGAGGACGGCCGCACCACGATCGTCTTCCCCGGGTCGGACGCGCACATCGAGCAGCGCGGCCAGGACGCGGCCGCGGCGCACTAGGCCGGCGGCCATCGTGTTCGCAGATCGTGCCGAGGCCGGGCGGCTTCTCGCCGAGCGACTGCTGCCGCTCTCGGCCGAGCACCCGGTCGTGCTGGGGCTCCCCCGTGGAGGTGCGCCCGTCGCCTTCGAGGTGGCCGCAGCCCTGCGCGCTCCGCTGGACGTCCTCGTCGTCCGGAAGCTCGGCGTCCCCTACCAGCCGGAGCTCGCGATGGGTGCGATCGGCGAGAACGGGGTGCGGGTCGTCGACGACGATGTGATGCGGATGTCCGGCGTGCACCCGCAGGAGCTGGACGACGTCGAGCGACTCGAACGAGCCGAGCTCGAGCGGCGGGTCGCCCGGTACCGGGCCGGCCGGCGCAGTGTGTCGCTGGCCGGCCGCACGGCCGTCATCGTGGACGACGGCATCGCCACGGGCTCCACGGCCCGGGCGGGGCGCGGGCGCTCGGCGCGAAACGGATCGTGCTCGCCGCGCCGGTCGGACCGGCCGACGTCGGGGAGCGTCTCCGTCCGGACGCCGACGAGGTGATCTGCCTCACGCTGCCCGCGGACTTCTACGCGGTCGGTCAGGTGTACCGCGACTTCGCCCAGACGCCGGACGACGAGGTCGAACGGCTGCTCGCCCGCGCTGCTGCGCTCGCCGGAGCACCAGCCGGCGACACGGTTGCGAACGATCCCGAAGTCCTCGTCCAGGCCGGTCCGGTGTTGCTTCCCGGGTCGCTCACCCTTCCGGAGGACCCGGCCGGCATCGTCGTCTTCGTTCACGGCAGCGGCAGCTCGAGGCACAGCCCCCGGAACCGGTACGTCGCGTCCGTGCTCAACGACCGGGGGATCGCGACCCTGCTGTTCGACCTCCTCACACCCGATGAAGAGCACGACCGGAGGCTGGTCTTCGACATCGAGCTCCTCGCCGAACGACTCGGCGACGCCACCGCATGGGTGCGCGAGTACGAGAGCACAGCGGGATTGCCGGTCTGCTATTTCGGCGCGAGCACAGGCGGGGGTGCGGCCCTGGCCGCGGCGGCGGCACCCGGCGCAGAGATCGCCGCGATCGTGTCGAGGGGAGGCCGCCCGGACCTGGCCGGCGCGAAGCTGCCGCTCGTCACCGCTCCGACGCTGCTGATCGTCGGCGGCGCGGACACGGAGGTGCTGGAACTCAACCGGTTCGCCCAGTCGCAGATGCACGCCACCACACGCCTCGAGATCGTGCCGGGAGCCACCCACCTGTTCGAAGAGCCTGGAGCGCTGGAGACTGTGGCACGGCTTGCCGCCGCCTGGTTCGGCGATCACCTGTCTCCGCGGCACGAGAGCACCGACTTCGGCGGCTGACCGGCCGACCAGGCGGCGCGGCCGACCACGCGGCGGCGCGGTGGCTCGGGGGCACCGCCCTGCTACCCGTTGCCGAGGTGCACGACGAGATGATTGTGCACCTGCGTCACGTTCGGGGACGACCAGGCCGTCAGCTCGGCTTCGTGCTTCTCGATCCAGGAGCGCACGCTGCCGGTGAGGGTCAGCTCCGTGCCCTCGACCGTGACCACGATGTTGCGGGCGTCCAGGGCGGCGTTGCGGATGATCGCCTCCCGGACGCGGTGCTCGACGTCCTGGGCGTCGGGACGTCCGCTGAGCTGGATGCGGTTATCCACAGCGCGGACACCGTCGATCCTCCGCACGGCCTTCGCTGCGGCGATGCGCTGATAGTTCCAGTCGACGAGGCCGCTGAGGATCACCATGTGCCCCTGCACTTCGAGATGGATCCCGTCCTCGGGGATCCCGGACGTCCAGCGGAGCACGTCGTTGACAGCCTTCGCCAGCTCCAGCCCTTCCGGCTCGCTCAAGACCGGCCGCAGATGCAATTCGTCGTTCACCGCGAGCACCCCGACGACACGCTGCGCCGCCATCACCGCGGCGGCACGCTGACTGAGTGAACCGACTTCGCCGCTGAGAGTGACGACGCCGCCGTCGACCGCGACGCCGATGTGCGCCGGATCGTCGAGGCCGGGCTGCCAGCCGAGTTCGGACTGGACATCGTGACGGACTTTGAGGTCTTCCGCGGAAAGCGGGACGGTCTTCGTGTTCATACAGCAAGGCTGCGGCTGACCGCCCCATCGTCACGAGGGGCGAAAGTCCCGCCGCTCGAATCTCCAGGGGCAGCGCGATGATCCCGCCGACCCGAACCGCGGACTCACTCGAGGTCCGGCGTGCCGGCGGCGTCCTGCTCCTCCACCTCGACCGGCAGCCCGGAATCGTAGACGAAGACGAGCCGGGCCGGCACCTCTCCCGCGAGCACGCTCGCCACGGCCTCGTTGACGTCGCGGAGGTCACGAGGGGCCGCGACGACCCGCGTGCGACCGACCGCGTGGAGGGCGAACACCTCTGCGAGATCCTGCCGGGTCCCGACGATGGAACCGATGATCGAGATCCCCTTGAGCACGGTGTCGAACACGGGGATGGTCAGCGTCCCGTCGGCGGGCAGCGACACGAGAACGAGCCGGCCGCCGCGGTTCAGCGAACGGAACGCCTGGTCGAAGACGCTCTCCGCCACGGCCAGCACGATCGCCACATCCGCACCGCCGAGATGGTGGATGACGGTGGCCGGGTCGACCTCCCGTGCGTCGATCGCATGATCGGCGCCGAGCTCGACCGCGAGGTCGAGCTTGTCCTCGTCGACGTCGACGGCGACCACCTGAGCGCCGACGAGACGGGCGTACTGGACGGCGAGGTGACCGAGGCCTCCGATGCCGAACACGGCGACGCGCTCCCCCGGGACGACGTGCGCGGCCTTGACGGCGGCGTACGTCGTCAGTCCCGCGCAGGTCAGGGGCGCGGCGTCGATCGGCGACACGTCGTCCGGTACGGGGACGGCGAACCGGGCGTCCGCGAGCGCGTACTCGGCGTAGCCGCCGTCGACGGCGTACCCGGTGTTGTACTGCTGCTCGCAGAGGTTCTCCCGGCCGTCGACGCAGTAGCGGCACTCCCCGCACGCGTGGCCGAGCCACGGCATCGCCACGCGCTGGCCAAGCGTGCGGGAGGTCACGCCGGCGCCCAAGCGCTCCACGATCCCGACGCCCTCGTGCCCGGGGACGAACGGGAGCGTCGGCTTCACGGGCCAGTCGCCGTCGATGGCGTGGATGTCGGTGTGACACAGGCCGCACGCCTCCAGCCGGACGAGCACCTGACCTGGGCCGGGCGACGGGATCGGACGCTCTTCGACAGTGAGGGGCTGATGGAACTGGGTGACGACGGCTGCGCGCATGGCCGCTCCTTTCGCTCTGGCGTCAGTCTCGCCGCGTGCGCCCCGGCGGGATGGGCCGAAGGTCCCCCGGCGTGACGTCGCACGGGTCTTTCGGCCCTGCGCCAGGGGCCGGACAGGCGCGAGGCTCGGGACCTAAGGAACGGAGGAGTCATGAAACGCTGGATCCGCATCGTCCTGACCGTGCTCACCGCTGCGGTCGGCATCACCGCGATCGCCGGCGGCCTCGCTCTGATCATCGGAGCCGCGACCTCGTCGACAGCCGGGGGCGCTGTCCCCGACCGCTCGTATCTGGGCGGGAGTCCGTTCACCTCGTACATCGTCCCCGGGCTGGTGCTGGCCGTCGTCGTCGGCGGCACCCACCTCCTCGCGGCCCTGCTCGTCGGTCGCGGATCGACCGCCGGGTCGTTCGCGACAGCGGTCGCCGGCTTCGGCCTCCTGATCTGGATCTTCGTGCAGATGATGATCATCCCGTTCAGCGTGCTGCAGGCGATCTACTTCGCCGCGGGTCTTGCCGAGCTGGGCTTCGTGCTCCTCGGGCTGGGTGTGTTCCGGCGCGACCGGGTCGTGACGCCGTAATGCGGGGAGTGTCCATAACTCCGGAAATCCCGGGGGACATGCCGGCGTTGGGGCCGTTCCGCCGGAGGTCCGCGGCGTGTGGGCCGCGGCCTCCGGAATTGCTCGCAGTAGCGCAGACGTGTCAGCCCGCACGCGGCGACCGCGCCGTGAACCGCGCAGCCCGCCGGGCCACCCGGTGCGGGTACGCCCTCTGTCGCACCATCGGCGCTCGCGGCGCGCTCAGCCGCGCGTAATACCAGACCTTCGCGGCTTCGACGAGCACGAGGTACAGCAGCACGAGCCCGACCAGGGCGAGGAAGAACTGCGCGGGGAGCGGGGTGAATCCGAGGAGCTCTGACACCGGCGAGTACGGAAGCCACGCCCCGACAACCACCACGGCCAGCACCGACACCGTGAGCGGGAGGGAGGCGCGGCTGCGCAGGAAGGGCACGCGCCGGGTGCGCACGGCGAACACGATGAGCGTCTGCGTCGCGATCGACTCGATGAACCAGCCCGAGCGGAACTCCGGCGGGCCCGCCTGGAAAGCGAAGAGCATCAGTCCGAATGTCGCGAAGTCGAACAGTGAGCTGATCGGCCCGAACAGGAGCATGAACCGCCGGATGGCGCCGATGTCCCAGTGCGATGGCGCCTTCAACTGCTCGGCGTCGACATGGTCGGAGGGGATGGCGAGCTGGCTGGAGTCGTAGAGCAGGTTGTTGAGCAGGATCTGCCCGGGGAGCATCGGCAGGAACGGCAGGATCACGGAGGCTATCGAGGCGCTGAACATGTTGCCGAAGTTGCTCGACGTGCCCATCAGCACGTACTTGATGGTGTTCGCGAAGATCCGGCGTCCTTCCGTGACGCCGTCGGCGAGCACGTCGAGGTCTTTGTCGAGCAGCAGCACGTCGGCGGCGTCCTTGGCGACGTCGACCGCAGAGTCGACCGAGATGCCGATGTCGGCGCGGTGCAGGGCGAGCGCATCGTTGACGCCGTCGCCGAGGAAGCCGACGGCACGGCCCTTCTGCCGGAGCGCCCGGATGATCCGCGCCTTCTGCTCGGGCGAGACCCGGGCGAAGATCGTCGACGCGCGAGCGGCTTCCCCCAGCTGCTCGTCGTCGAGGCCGTCGAGGCGTTCACCGATGAGTGTGCCGCGGGTCGCCATCCCGAGCTGCGTGCAGACGCGCTCCGCCACGACGGCGCCGTCGCCGGTGGCGATCTTGACCTCGATGCCGAGGTCGGCGAGACGCCGCAAGGAGGCTTGCGCGTCCGGCTTCACACCGTCGACGAACGCTAGGTACCCGCGCAGGGTCAAGCCGGTCTCGTCGGCGGGAGTCAACGCGGTCAGATCGGCGGCGGGGCGAGTCGCGATGGCGATGACCCGGGAGCCGGCCGCGTAGAGCGACTCCAGAACGGTCGGCGCGGTCGCATCGGCCGCCGCGCAGAGCGGCAGTACCGACTCGGGGGCGCCCTTGACGACGACGATCGGGGCGGAGCCGGTCGCCGCCACGAGAGCGCCCGCCATCCGCCGCTCGTGGTCGAACGGCACGGCGTCCAGCCGGCGGTAGGCCGAGACCGGCGCGGAGGCGGCTTCGTCGCTCTCCCAGAGCGCCGCATCGAGCGCGTTCAGGCCGATCGTCTGCGGCGCGGCCGGGTCGGTGTCGGTGGCGAGGAGGCCGAGCAGCAGCACCTCCTCGGGGTCGACGCCGTCGAGCGGCACCGGGCGGTCGAACACGATGCGGCCGGTCGTCAGCGTCCCCGTCTTGTCGGTCACCAGGAGGTCGAGGTCGCCCAGGTCCTCGATGCACACCATCCGCTTGACCAGCACCCGGCGTCGAGCCAGCGCGCGCGATCCGGCCGCCAGACTGGTGCTGACCACGGCGGGGAGCAACTGCGGCGTGATGCCCACGGCGATGGCGAGCGCGAACAGCAGGGACTCGATCAGCGGCCTCCCGAGCAGCAGCGCCGCGCCGAAGATCAGCGTCATGAGGATGAGCGCCACGAGCAGCAGGAAGGTCGAGAACTGGCCGAGCCCGCGCTGGAACTCGGTCTGCGGCTCCTGCGTTCCCAACCCGACGGCGATGCGGCCGAACTCCGTCTCCCCTCCGGTGGCCACCACGACGCCGATTCCACCGCCGGCGTGCACGACGGTGCCCATGAGCGCGCAGCAGCCGAGTTCGCCGACGCCCGCGCCCTCGGGGACCGGGCTCAGGGACTTGGCGGCGGCTCGCGCCTCGCCGGTCACGATGCTCTCGTCGCACGCCAACCCGGTGGCCTCCACCAGCCGGAGGTCGGCGGGGACGACTGTGCCGACCGCGAGCACAACCAGGTCACCGGGGACGAGCTCGGTCACGTCCACACTCCTGCGCACTCCCCCGCGCACCACCACCGCGGTGTGGCGCAAGCGGTCGTGGAGGGCGTCGGCCGCCTGCTCGGCCCGGAACTCGTTGACGAAGCCCAGGCCGACGCTGATCACCAGGATGACCGCGATGATGACCGCCTCCGTCGCCTGCCCCACGAACGCCGAGATGATCGCCGTCGCGAACAGCAGGATCAGGATCGGGCTGCGCACCTGGCGCCCCAGCACTCGCCACGGTCGCGCCCGGTGGCCCCGGACGGCGTTGGGACCGAACCGCGCCAGCCGTTCGGTCGCCTCGGCGTCGCTCAGTCCCTCGGCGGACGACCGGACCCCCGCGAGCACCGCCGCCGCCTGCTGGCCGGCGGCGGCGCGCACCGGACTCGGCCCTGGGGCCGGTACGGCCGTGCCGAGCGCCGCGCTCACCCGACCTCGCGGTGTGCGCGTGCGACGACGACGGGCACCCGGACGTTGGACAGCACGTCGTGGCTGACCGACCCGAGCATGATGCGCTTGGCGCTGCGCCGATTGTGTGTGCCCACGACGAGCATTCTGTGGCCTTCTGCGGCTGCGACCAAGCCCCGCGAAGGGGAGGCTTCGATGACCTCGGGGCGCACGTCGATCGCCGGACGATACTCACGCGCCGCCTCGGCGGCGGCCTCCACGATGCGCTGCCTGTGGTCTCCGAGCGACACCTCGGGCACCAGCCCGGCCAGCAGCGGGTTCGCCGCGTAGCCCACGCAGACGACGCGCAGGGGCTCGCCGAGGGCGGCGGCCTCATCTGCGGCGAGCGCCACAGCGGCCTCCGAGGAGGCCTGGCCGTCCACTCCGGCCACGACGCCGACGCCCGAATCCGCCCAGCCGTGCGGGACGACCGCGACGGAACAGGCGGCGGTGGCGGCGACGCGCACGGCGAGCGAGCCGGCGAAGCCGGGTTCGCGGTCGGTACGCGAACGGGCGCCCACGACGAGCAGGTCCGCGTCGCGGGACGCCCACGCGAGCTCGGCCCCCACGTGCCCGTAGAAGTAGCGCGTCGACACGACGAGCGGAGGGTGCGGCTCGGTCGCCGATCGCGGGCCGGTGGTCACCGTCGCGCGGACGGGCGCTCTCTCCGCGATCCGGAGGGCGGCCTCCTGCTCGGCGGCCAGCAGCGACTTCGCCGCGAGGACGAGCAGGGTCCCCGGCTCGTCCGGCGCGTCACCCCAGGAGCGCTCGACGACGAAGGCGAGTTCCAGCTGCGCTCCGTCGCGCACCGCGCGCCTCGTCGCCCACTCCAGTGCGGCCCGGTGCCCGGCCGTGCCGTCCACGCCGACCATGATCGTGTCCACCATCGTGTCCTCCAGCCCTCGGGATGGGACGAGCGTCTCAGCTCGGGCGCCTGCTCTGAAGTGCCGAAAGTCCCACGTGACCTTCGACCCTGCCGCGGTCGCATCGCGACACGCGACCGTGGAGGACATGAACGAAACCGCATCGGTCGCGCGCGCGGCCATCGTCTACGAGTCCATGTTCGGCAACACCCGCCAGGTCGCCGAGGCCATCGCGGAGGGGCTGAGGGAGGCCGCGTCCGTCACAATCCTCCGCGTCAAGGACGCACCGGAGGCGTTCTCGGACGCAGACCTCCTGCTCATCGGAGCCCCCACCCACGCGCACGGGCTGAGCCGGCCCTCCACGCGGGAGGAGGCGGCGAAATGGAGCGACGACCCCGCGCGCTCGCTCGCGCTCGAGCCCGACGCCGAGGGCATCGGGGTGCGCGAGTGGCTGGAGTCCTGCGGCGAGCCGCCGGCCCGGTTCGCCGCGTTCGACACCCGCGCCGACATGACCGAGCTCTTCACGGGCTCCGCGGCCTCGGCCATCGACAAGCGGCTGCGCCGGCTGGGGTCGCGCCGGCTGGTCGGCAAACACAGCTTCCTCGTCGACAAGGACAGCGTCTTAGTGGCCGGGCAGCTGGAGGACGCGCGCGCGTGGGGCCGGGAGGTCGCGGCGGCGCTGCGGGCGCGGGCGGCGGTGTGAGGCCGGAGTAGATCGGCCGGGCGAGCCGACTCGCTTGATAAACTTATCAACGCTTCGAGAGCTTGACAAACTTATCAGCCGACGGCGCCCTGGCCGAGAACAGCGCCGACCTGTCACGACCCGTGGATCACCAGCACCGGGGAGTCCGCGTGCTCGACCACCGAGCGCGAGACCGAGCCGAGCAGCAGGCCGGTGAAGCCGCCCAGACCGCGGCTGCCGACGATCAGCATCTCGGCGTCCTCCGCCTCGGCGATGAGCTGCCGTGCGGCGGAGCCCGTGCGGATCACTGTCGAGTACCAGCTCGGCGGCTTCGACCCGAACACATCGCGTGCTGCGTCCTCCGCAATGGTCTGCGCGTCCCGCTCGGGATCCCAGCCGCCCATCACGTAGCCGGGCCATGACGGCGGGTACTCCCAGACGGTTGCGCCGACCAGGCTGCAGCCGAGCCGCTCGGCCATGCGGGCGCCGCGGCGAAGCGCGGAGAGCGACTCGGCGGAGCCGTCGACGCCGACGACGATTCGGCCGCCGGGATGGATGCGGTCCTCGGTCTCCGGGACAGGGGCGTCTGTCATTGCAGGCTCTCCTTCTGGGAGGCGGTTCACCAGCGCTCGGGCTCCGGCTCGCGCCGGAACCGACGGCCGGTCATGCTGTCGATGTCGATGTGGACGTAGCGGTATTTGAGGGTCGGGATCCACGGCTGCAGCGGCACCTGGTCCGCCTCGTCGATCTCCCTCTGGTTCTCCAGCTGCCGGGCGCGACCGTGGACGACGACGCTCCAGGCCTCGTCGTCGGTCCAGCCGTCGGTCTCGAAGGCCACCGCGTTGTGCACGGTCAGCTCGAGCAGCTTGGTGCCAGGGGCCGTTCGGATCAGAATGCTGGACCCGTCCGAGTAGAAATTGACCGGGTAGATGTCGGGCTCGCCGCCCACCGCCGTCGCGAGCCTTCCAAGGGTGGCGCCCTTCAGGACCTCGCGGCACTCGTCACGGTCCAGCACGTGGACCGGGTCATCCGATGACATGGCTCTCTCCTTCCGTCTCGGGCTGTTCGGCGCCGGACTCCGCTTCCGTCGGCGCAGCGTGCACCACGATCGTCGGCGACGACAGGTTGAGCAGCACGTCGTAGGCGACGGCGCCGAGGCTGCCGAGTTGAGCCTTGGCCCGTCGCGAGTCTCCGATCACCAGCAGCTCCGCGCTGCGGGCGAGCTCGTTGAGTGCGGCACCGGCCGGCCGGCGCACCACGCGGCTGCGGATCACGATGCCGGGCTGCCGCTTTCGCGCCAGGGCGACCGCGGAGGCGAGGAACCCCCGCGCTTCGTCGTCGCGACGCAGCTGCCAGTCACGCCGTTCGTCATCGTGATCGACGTCGAACGGGGAGTGCGACTCCGACGAGCGCACGGTCATCAGCTCGCAGTGGTGATCGCAGGCCAGGTCGGCGGCGAGCTCGACGGCTGCCGCGCCGGCCGGAGTGTCGTCGACGCCGACGATCACGCCGCGGCGCATCCGCGACGCGGCCTCCGGGATGATCGCGACCGGCCCGGTGGCGAGGTTCGCAAGCTGCAGGCTGCGGGAGCCGAACGCCCGCCCGTAGTGGAAGCCGGTCTTGTGGGTGCCCACGACGACCATCGTCCCGGCGTCGCTGAAGGAGGCGAGCTCCGCCATCGGGCTGCCGAACCGCACCTCTCCGTGGATCGGCGCCTCCGGGCGGAGGGAACGGGCGTAGTCGACCTCGTCGGCGAGACGCTTCTGGGCATCCTGGTCGACCTCATCGATGAGCAGCGATCCCACCGCACCCCACTCGTCGTCGGCCACGTACACGAGCGTCACGCCGACACCTCGCTCTCGAGCGCCGGCCAGGGCCCACCGGATGGCGGCGCGGGCGGGGACAGATCCGTCGACTCCGACGATGTATCTGCGGATCTCCATGGGGAATACCTCCGTGAGCAGTGTTTCGGGAACTGGAGGGAGTCCGAAGGGTCCTTGGTCCCGTGGGTCCTTGGTCCCGTGGGACCTTCGTCCCGCTCCGGACACGCGCCGCGCGATTGACTCGGTCGGGGAACGGGAGGCCCGGATGACCACGATGAGAGCATGGCGCACCACTGGCACGCGCGGCGGCCTGGAGTCCGTAGAGGTCCCGGTTCCCGAGCCCACCGCCGATGAGGTCCTGCTGCGAGTCGAGGTGTGCGGAATCTGCCGCACCGACCTCCACGTCGTCGATCAGGAGATACCCGTGCATCGTGAGGCGGTCACACCGGGCCACCAGGCGATCGGAACCGTGATGGAGGTCGGTTCCGACGTGACGTCGATCGAGCCGGGAGCCCGCGTGGGCGTCGCCTGGCTCCGACGCACCTGCGGCCAGTGCGAGTTCTGCCGCCGGGGAGCGGAGAACCTGTGCCCGCGTTCGGAGTACACCGGCTGGGACGCAGACGGCGGCTTCGCCGAGTACCTGGCCGCTCCCGCCGCGTACGTCTACCCGATCGCCGCGGACGCCGACGCGCTCGAGACCGCGCCGCTGCTGTGCGCGGGCATCATCGGCTACCGCGCGCTCATGCGAGCGCAGCTCCCGCCGGGGGGCGCGCTCGGCATCTACGGATTCGGGTCGAGTGCGCACGTGACCGCGCAGCTCGCGATGGCGGCGGGTACGCGGGTGTTCGCCATGACCCGCGGTGTCCAGAACCGCGCGCTCGCCCAAGAGCTCGGTCTCGCCTTCGTCGGAGAAGAGGAGGAGACGCCGCCGGAGCCGCTGGACGCGGCCATCGTGTTCGCGCCGGCCGGCGGCCTGGTCCCTGTCGCGTTGCAGGCGACCGCGAGCGGAGGGACGGTCGTGCTCGCCGGCATCGCGATGTCCGACCTGCCACCCCTCTCGTACACCGACTCGCTGTTCCGCGAACGCGACCTGCGCACGGTGACGGCGAACACGCGCGAAGACGGCGTGCGCTTCCTCGCGCTCGCGCGCAACCTCCGACTGCGCCCGACAGTGACGGCTGTCCCGTTCGACGGATTGGCGGGCGCTCTCGACGACCTGCGACGCGGCAGGGCCAGCGGCTCGCTGGTGCTGCGCGTCGCCTCCTAGGAAGGACGAGGCGATGCCCGAGCGGACAGTGGTGTCGTGGAACGGTTCCCCCGGCTCGGAGGCCGCGCTCTCCTGGGCGTTGCGCCGCTCCCGCGACTCGGGCTCGACGATCGAGCTCTTCGACGTCGTCGACCTCAGCCTCTTCCTCGGCGATCATGCGGCACTCGATCGGGCGACCGAGCAGGAGGAGGACAGGCTCGACACCCGCGTCGAGGATCTGCGGACCTCGCATCCCGGGGCGGTGACCGGACGGGAGCTGCTGGTCGGCGACCCTCTCGAACTGCTGACCGCGCAGACCCGGCCGGAGACCCTCGTCATCGTCGGCACCCGGCAGCGCGTCGGGCCGCGCGTGCGATACGGCTGGTCGCTCGGAGCGCGGCTGGCGACGGCCGCGGCCGGGCCCGTGGCGGTGGTACCCGTCGAGGAGGCGGAAGCGGCGGCGGCCCGGTCGGGCGTGGTCGTCGGAGTGGACGGATCGGACGTCGGCAGGCTCGCGCTGGAGTTCGCCGCCCAGGAGGCCGACGACCTCCATCAGTCGCTGACAGTCGTTCTCTGTTGGGTCACACCGCTGTCCGAGCAGCCGCTCGTGGTCCCCGACGACGAGTTCGTCTCCTCTCAGGAGACCGAGCGCCAGGAGCTCCTCGACGACCATGTGCGAACGGCACGCGAGAGGCACCCCGACCTCGCGGTGACCTCCGTCCTCCTGCGGCAGCACCCGATCTCGGGCCTCCGCGTCGAGTCGGAGCACGCCTCGATGCTGGTCGTCGGCAGCAGGAGGCTGACCGGATGGAAGCGCACCTGGCTCGGGTCGAATTCGCACGGGCTCATTCTCGATCTCGCCGCACCCACGGTCGTCGTCGGTCTGGAGACGCAGGTGTACAGCGGCCGACAGGGAGCTACACTCGGCGCGTGAGGACCTGTGCCGCCCGCGGCACCCGCCGCCGCCGAGAGGAGGCACGCGATTTCGGGCGATGAGCCGATCACGTTCCCCGACGCCCCTCGGGCGGAGCTCGACCGCGCCCTCGGCGAACTTGTCGAGCAGGCGAGGAAGGTCCTCGAAACCCAGGGGCGCCTGCGCGCACTCGTGCGGGCGAACCGGGCCGTCGTGTCGCATCTCGAGCTGCCTGTCGTACTGCGTACCATCATCGAGGCCGCCGTAGAACTGGTCGGAGCGCGCTACGGAGCCCTCGGGGTCATCGCGGAAGGCGGCGGTCTCGAGCAGTTCATCCACGTCGGGATGTCGGAGGACGCAGTGGCCCGGATCGGCCATCTGCCGGAGGGGCACGGACTCCTCGGGGCCCTGATCGACGATCCTCGTCCGATCCGACTGGACTCCATCGCCGGCGACGCGCGGTCCTCCGGCTTCCCGGAGGGCCACCCGCCGATGACGGCGTTCCTGGGGGTGCCCATCGCCGTGCGGGACACCGTCTTCGGCAATCTCTACCTGACCGACCCGGCCGCGGGAGGCTTCACCGACGACGACGAGCAGCTCGTGAAGGCGCTGGCCGCCAACGCCGGATTCGCCATCGACAACGCGAGACTGTATGCAGAGACGGTCGCTCGCCAGGCGTGGAGCGCATCCGCCGCCGAGATGACGGCGAGCATCCTGGGCAGCGACGCGGAACAGGCCCACGAGGAGTTCGCGACGCGGGTGGCGGGCCTGGTGGGCGCGCGTACGGCGTTCGTGCTCGGGACCGGAGAGCCGAACGGCGCCCTCCGGCTGCTCGGAACGAACGGTGACCCGGCCCCGACGGACGTCGTCCAGCTGGACAACGACCGCGTCCGCAGCGCCATCGAGGGCGCACAGCCGACCCGTCTGGACGAGGTGAACGGGCTCCCGCTCGCCGAGGGCTGGGAGCCCGGTCCCGGGCTCGTCGTCCCCTTCGCCGGCAAGACCGGCGAGCCCGAAGTGCTGATCGCCGTCCGCGAGAGCGGGGCATTGCCCTTCTCCGCCTTCGAGCTGGAGCGAGCGGTCACCTTCGCGGGCCAGGCCTCCCTGGCCATGGAGCTCGCCGAGGCGCGTGCCGACCGGGAACGCATCGTTCTCCTGGAGGACCGTGCGCGCATCGCGCGCGACCTCCACGACCACGTCATCCAGCAGCTGTTCGGCGCCGGTCTCGAACTGCAGAGCATCGAGTCGGCGGTGGGGCCCGGACCGCTGGCCGAGCGGATCGACGGCACCGTGAAGTCGCTCGACGGCGCGATCGCGCGGATCCGCACGGCCATCTTCTCCCTGTCGGCCCATGACCACGACGAGAGTCTGCGGCATCGGCTGCTCGACATCGTGCTCGAGGTCGGGGACGCGCTTCCGCAGCCGGCGACCGTGTCGTTCTCGGGGCCGGTCGATGTGGTGGCCGACTCCGGACTCGCGGACGACATCGCGGCCTTCGTGCGGGAGGGTCTCACCAACGTGGTCCGGCACGCAGGGGCGAGTACGGCGACAGTCGAGGTCGTGGCGTCCGCGGACGAGATCACCGTCGACGTCGCCGACGACGGCACCGGGATCGGCGAGACCTCTCGTCACAGCGGCCTGCGCAACCTGTCCGAGCGTGCCGAGAGGAGGGCAGGCGTTTTCGACGTCGAGTCCACACTGCAGGGCACACGCCTCCACCTGCGCCTGCCGGTGCCGATGGACGGGGTCACATGAACGAATCGCCGATCCGCGTGTTCCTCACCGACGACCACGAGATCATCCGCCGCGGCATCGCCGGGCTGATCGACGCCCAGGACGACATGGAGGTCGTCGGTGAGGCGGCGACCGCGGCACAGGCACGGGCACGGATCCTGGCCGTGCGTCCCGATGTCGCCGTGCTCGACGTGCGGCTGCCCGACGGCAGCGGCATCGACGTCTGCCGCGCCGTCAAACAGGCCGAGCCGGGCACCCGCTGCCTGATGCTGACCGCGTACGACGACGAGGACGCGCTGCGCAGCGCGATCATCGCGGGCGCCGACGGTTACGTGGTCAAAGACATCCGAGGGAGCACGCTGCTGGACGACATCCGCGCCGCTCACCGCGGCAAGCGGCTCATCGACCCGCGCATCGCCGACCGCGTCACGGCGACGATGCGGGAGCCGGCCGACGATCCGCGGTTCGCTTCCCTCGGCCTCCGCGAGCGGCAGGTGCTCGCGCTCATCGCCGACGGGCGCACCAACCGGCAGATCGCCGAGAGGCTGGGCTTGGCAGAGAAGACGGTGAAGAACTATGTGAGCTCCTTGCTCGCCAAACTCGGGCTTGAGAGGCGGACGCAGGCCGCGGTGCTCCATCTCGAACACCGCGGCCACGGCTGATCGGGATTCGGGTTCCCGATCGCCTCCCCCCGTTCCCCTCCCCCGGCTCAGATCACCGACCAGCCCGCATCGCTCGGCAGGACGGCGCCGTTGACGTTCGACGAGTCATCGCTCAGCAACCACGTGATCGCGGCCGCCAGCTCCTCCGCCGTCGCCGGTTCCGGCACGTTGGTCTGCATGTAGGGAGCCATCCGCTCGCCCGCGAAGGCTGAGCGGAACTCCGCCTGGATGTTCGTCATCGTCGCGCCAGGCGCGACCGCGTTGCAGCGGATCCCTTTCGGCCCGTAGAAGAAGGCGGTGCTCCGGGTCAGTCCGTTCACGGCGTGCTTGGAGGCCGTGTAGGCGGCACCCGCTGCGGACCCGCGGAGCGCGGCCTCCGACGACACGTTGACGATCGTGCCCGCGCCGCGCTCGAGCATCCCGGGCAGCACCGCGCGAGTGAGACGCATCACGGCTGTGAGGTTCACCCTCAGCACGCGGTCCCAGACGGCGTCCTCGACCTCTGCCGGAGGGAGGAAGTCGTCCATGATTCCCGCGATGTTCGCCAGCGAGGTGACCCGGCCGTCGGCGATCTGAACGATCTGGGCGACGACGTCCTCGTCGCTCACGTCGCCGGCGAACGTCATGAGCCGGTCGGACGGAATCTCCTCCGCGAGGGCGGCGAGCCGCGGTTCGCTGATGTCCGTCGCGACGACGGTGGCGCCCTCCGCGAGCAGGCGGACGGCCGTGGCCTTGCCGATCCCGGACCCCGCGCCCGTCACGATGACGCGACACTCCGAGAAGCGGCCCTCGACGATGTGCGTCGACATCCTGCGCGTCCGCCCGTCAGGCCTTGGATCCGGCGGTGATCGGTACCTTCGTCGGAGCCGGCAGGGCGGCGAACGGGACGTCGACCTTCAGCACGCCCTTCTCGAACGTGGCGGCGACCTTCGCCTGGTCGCTCTGCTGCGGAAGCACGATGCGGCGGTAGAAGCTCTGGCTGGACTCGCGGACGACGTACTTCTTGTCCTTGTCCTCCTCCTTCTCATGCTTCTCGGCCTGGATCACGAGCGCGCCTTCGTCGATGTTCACGGAGACGTCGTTCTCGTCGAAGTCGGGGAGGTGGACCTCCACGACCATTTCCTTGTCGTCCTTCGTGTAGATGTCGGTCGTCGGCAGCTTCGTGCGGCGCGACCCGAACATGCCGTCCTCGAAGAAGTCCCGCTCCATCCGGCTGAGCTCGGCGAACGGGTCGAAACGGACCAGATTGCGTGCCATGACGGTGTCCTCTCTCTCGTGGGTATTCGTGCTGACGCCGACACCGTACGTCGGCGGTGGGGCACGCCCGTGGGCCGAAGGTCCCGCGCTCATCGGTAGGACCTTCGACTCATCCCCGCGTCGGTTCCACGCTGGATGCTGAAAGCCATGAGCATCAGCAACCCACCCGGATCACACGCTCCAGGCGCTCCCGCCCGCGTCTTCGGCGACCTGTCCGTCCGCCAGGCCGTGGAGTCCGAGCTCGCCTGGACGCCGGACATCGTCGCCCCGACGATCGGCGTCGGCGTCGACGCGGGGGTCGTCACGCTGACGGGCGAGGTCGGCACCCTGCACGAGCGCATCGCGGCGGTGGAGGCCGCGCAGCGCGTCGCAGGTGTCCGCACGGTGGCGGACGAACTGCGCCTGCCCGACTCGGGCGACGAGCCGCACGGACGCAGCCTCGCCACCGCGGTCGACGGGATCCTCGCCTGGACGGCGGGAGTGCCGAGCGACGGCATCCACGCCGACGTCCAGGGCCATCACGTCGTGCTGACCGGAGAAGTCGAGTGGGACGCGCAACGGGTCGCCGCCAAGCGTGCGGTCGAACGCATCTCCGGCGTCCACTCGGTCGAGAGCCGCATCGAGCTCACCCGCAGGCCGCACGCGGACGATGTCGCCGAGGAGATCCGGAACGCCCTCGTGCGCAACGCCATTCTCGACGCGCGTCACATCGTCGTGAGCGTCGACGGGGAGGAGATCACGCTCACCGGTGCCGTCTCCTCGTGGATCGAGCACCAGCAGGCGGTGAGGACGGCGTGGGCGTCGCCGCACGTGCGCCAGGTGCACGACCAGCTGCGGGTGGAGCCGAAGGAGATCTGACCCCGCCGGCAGCCGTTCAGATCAGTGCTGTCGTTCAGATCAGTGCTGTCGTTCAGATCAGTGCTGTCGTTCAGATCAGTGCTGTCGTTCAGATCAGGCACTCGGGCGCGACGACGATCGTCGGCACCCGGATGGCCAGGATCAGAGCGTGACTCACCGAGCCGAGCATCAAGCGATCGAGTCCGCGAGCCTGTTCGGTCCCGACCACCAGCAGTGCCGCGTCGTCGAGACTCGACATGATCGCGTGCCTCGGGTCGTCCCGGACGAGGCTGGCCGTCACCGTCAGATCCGGATTCGCCGCGCGCACCGTGCGGGCGACGGACTGGAGGATCGTGTCGTGCTCGGTCTGCAGGTCGACCGTGAAGCGTCCGTCCGGCTGCTGTATCCCGGGGAGGCCGACCAGTGGCTCGAGCCAGGCGTGGACGATCCGGAGATCGCCGCCCAGCCGCCTGGCCTCCCGTGCCGCGAAACGCGCCGCCTTCAGCGACACCTCGGAACCATCCACGCCCACGACCGCCGTCGTGCGGTCGGGTGCCGGAAGCTCCGGGATGACGGCGACCGCGCCACGGGCGACCGCTGCGAGCTGCGCGCCCAGGGACCAGTCATAGCGCACGCGCGGCCAATGCCGTCGGCCGGTTCCGACCACGACGAGGTTGTCGGCCCGCGAGAAGCGGCGCAGCTCGTCGCGCCGGTCGCCTGCCATCACGTGCGTGCTGATCCGCAGGCCGCCGTTCGCCGCCGAGACGCTCTGCGCCTCCGCGTCCGCGGCCACGTGACGCCGAGCCACGAGCTCGTCGGTGACGACCTGCCCCGGCGCGAGAGCGGCGGGGTCCTCGACATCGACGAGCAGGATCCCGTCGTGCTCGGCCACGGCCCGGCGGACCGCCCATTCGAGTGCGGCGTCGGCCTCGTTCGAGCCGTCCCATCCCACGATCGTCCTGTCGCTCATGAGGGATGCTCCTTCGAGTCCTTGTCCGGACGCACGACGAGAACCGGGCATTCGGCCTGCGTCGTGCAGTACAGGCTCACCGAGCCGAGGAACGGCGAGGCCAACTCGCTGAGGCCCCGGCTGCCGACGACCAGGAGCTCCGCGTCGTGCGACGCGGCGACCAGCACTTTGCCGGCGTGCCCCGGCTCCGCGTGAACGCTCACCCACTCCGGCCGGGCATCGCCGAACTCGGCGCTGACGAGGTCCTCCAGGATCCCCAGGGCCACCACCTTGGGCGCGCGCCCGGGGTCCGGGAAGTACGCGTCGTACATCGAGGTGGAAGGCTGCCAGGCCATCACGACGTCGAGCCGGGCGTCCAGCGCCCGGGCCATCCGAGCCGCCTCACGCAAGGCCCGACGGGACTGCTCGGATCCGTCCACCCCGCACACGACCGGCGGCGACACCATCTTCGACCGTTGCATGCTTCCCTCCTGTGGCGACTCTCGCGCGGACGCACAGGTCGGTCACAGGGCACAAAGTCCCCCTCCGCCGACCAGGGCGCGACCTTCAGCCCTGGCCCGCGCGGCGAAGCGGAGCTTCGCTGATGGAGGTGGAGAGTGCGGGGACCCCGCGCGAACCAGAGTACGCGCGGGGTCCCTCATGGTCGCGCGGCTATCCCTGAGGTGGCACGTGGCTGGTCGCCCAAGCGGCAGCTTGGGCATACCAGTCACTCGCGTTGAGCTCGCCGTTGATGTCGTGCCCCGCGTTCGGGAGAACGTAGGTCTGCATATCGGCGCCCGGGAAGAACGGAGCCTCCGAATTGTAGAGGGTCTGATCGGTCGCGCAGTCGTCCAGTCCGAGTTTTCCGCCCTGCAGGCAGAAGAATCCATCGTCTTGACCCATGACCATGAACATCGGCCCGGTGACGCCCAGGCTCGCGACTTCGAACTGCGGAATGGTGCCCAGTTCTGTGGCCGACACCAGGCCCTTGGTCGACTCGTCGTACGCCACCACCGCCGGGTCCGTGTCCGGAGCATTGTAGAAGAGCGAGCCGCGGGTCCCAGGCAGGGTGGTCAAGTAGCCCGCATCCAAGCCCACGCGCGGCGCCAGCCGCGGGTCGAGAAGGGCCGGCTCGAGACTGGTCCCCAATCCTTGCAGGTTGCCGAGAAGGTGTCCGAGACCGGACGAAATGATTCCGTCGACATCGTTATAGGCGGTGTCTTCCTGCCAGGCGATCGCAGAGCCGTACGAGTGCCCCACCATCAGGACTTTCTCGTATGGTCCACCAGGGATCGAACCAGCCCGCGCGGCTTGCACGACATCGTGGATCGACACGGCGTCGGAGTCCAGGTTGAGCAGGGCGCTCGGAGGTATGGAGCTCTGCCCTGCCGATCCGATGCGATCGACTGCGAGGGTCGTATACCCCGCGGCGTTCTGTGCGCCGCTGTAGTCATACATCTCACCGAAACCGGGGAGATCCCAGTAGTTGTGGTCGTAGGTGATCCCGTGCACGAGAATCTGGATCGTGCGAGACGGCCCCGTGGACGGATGACACAACCGGCCGTACATCGTGTACGTCTTGGCAGCGCCATCCGCCAGCGCGACGGGGATGTGCACGTCGCTGCACGACGGCGAGGACGTTTGAGCATTGGCCGACAGGGGAACTCCCCCCACGATGAGTGCGGCAACGGTGGCCGCGAAAGCGATACGTCGTAGAGCGAACATTGAAAGCCCCTCAGTCATCGCCCCATGAAACGCCACGGACAGTCCCCGGGTCGCTGCACGAGTGGATGACGGGTTGTCACGCGCCAGCGATGCTGGAGCGTTGCTGATTGCCTCACATTCGGGTCAATATCCGAGGCGGTGTGGTCGAGGCGGAGTGGTAGGGCCCACTCGATCCAGGCACGATCACGATCCGAAGTTCGCGGACGTGCCAGGAGTGACGATCGAGGACGCTCTCCGGCGAAGGCTGAAGGAGTTTCCACCGCGGATACCGTCCTCGAGCGCGGCGACGGTGTGAAATCTACCATCCGAGAATGTGAAGCAACAGGCCTAGGATTATCTCTTTAGTCTTTCAAAACACGGCCGCACGTTCGAGGTGCGACGAGGACGGTCTCGAAGTCGATCTCGCCGTCTTCAGGGACGCTGCAATTCAGCCGCGGGGAGAACGAGCGACGCCTCCGCGGCCGCCACGTGCTCGATCGTCCGCAGGAAGCTGTCCGGGTTGAGGGAGATCGAGTCGATGCCCTGCGCGACGAGGAACTCCGCGAAGTCGGCGTGGTCGCTCGGCCCTTGACCGCAGATTCCGATCTTGATGCCGGCCTCGTGGGCCTTCCGGATGGCCTCCGCGATCATCCACTCGACCGCGGCGTCGCGTTCGTCGAACAACGCGGCGAGCTGCGCGGAGTCGCGATCCACCCCGAGGACGAGTTGCGTGAGATCGTTGGAGCCGATCGAGAACCCGTCGAAACGGGCGGCGAACTCCGTCGCGCGGATCACGTTCGACGGGATCTCGCACATCATGTAGACCTGCAGGTCGCTCTCGCCGCGCACGAGACCGTTCTTCGCCATCTCGTCGAGCACACGATCCGCCTCGCCCGGCGTACGGCAGAACGGGACCATGACGATGATGTTGGCGAACCCGATCCGTTCGCGCGCCCGCTTCAACGCCTCGCACTCGAGCGCGA
This sequence comes from Leifsonia sp. McL0607, assembly GCF_049993355.1. Taxonomy (GTDB): domain Bacteria; phylum Actinomycetota; class Actinomycetes; order Actinomycetales; family Microbacteriaceae; genus Leifsonia. The sequence continues at coordinate 816,795 of NZ_CP188253.1, forward strand.
ACGCCTCACGGTAGCGGGGGTCGTAGTAGCGCGAGGCGCCCCGGAACCCGAGCATCGGGTTCTCCTCCGGGCTCTCGAACGCCTCGCCTCCGATGAGGTGCGCATACTCGTTCGCCTTGAAGTCGCTCAGCCGCACGATCACGTCGTGCGGGTGGTAGGGGGCGGCCAGCTTGGCGAGGCCTCGCGCCAACGTCTCGACGAAGTACTCCTTGAGGTCGTCGAACCCCGAGGTCAACACGCGGATTCGGCGGCGAGCGCGCTCGTCCGTCACCCGGTCGGGATGGACGAGCGCCATCGGGTGGACGCTGATCAGGTTGTTGACGATGAACTCCATGCGCGCCAGGCCCACGCCCGCCGCTGGCAGCCGCCACCATCGGAAGGCGGCCTCCGGGCTCGCGACGTTGACCATCACCCTCGTCCGGGTGGCCGGGATCCGCCGCAGATCGATGACGGTGCTCTCGTGACCCAGGATGCCGTCGTAGACGTGGCCGACATCTCCTTCTGCGCATGACAGGGTGACGGCCTGGCCGTCGGTGAGCGTCTCGGTCGCATTCCCTGTCCCCACGACGGCCGGGATGCCCAGCTCGCGGCTGACGATGGCCGCGTGGCTCGTCGCCCCTCCATGATCTGTGATGATGCCGGAGGCCCGGCTCATGATCGAGACCCAGTCCGGGTCGGTCATCTCGGCCACGAGCACCGCCCCGTCCTGGAAGTCCGCGATCTGCGCTGCGTCGCGGATGACGCAGGCGGTGCCGGTCGCGATCGAGTCCCCGATGGCCGCGCCCGAGAGGAGCAGTTCGCCTTTCTCGGTCAGGTGGTGCTCCGTGAACTCCGTCCCGGTCTTGATCGCCTGGACGGTCTCGGGCCAGGCTGGACCAGGTACAGCGCTCCCCCGGCTCCGTCGCGTGCCCACTCCATGTCCATGGGCCGTCCGTAGTGCTTCTCGACGAGCACTGCCCAGCGAGCCAGCTCGAAGATCTCGTCGTCGCTGAGGACGAACGCGTGCCGTTTGCGCGCGGGCGTGTCGATGATCCGGGTGCGCTCCGTCCCGCCCTGGCTGTAGACCATCGTGCGGGCCTTCGCCCCGAGGGTCCGCTCGATGATCGGTGCGGTGTCCGGCCGATCGAGCAACGGCTTGAAGACGAGATAGCGGTCCGGATCGACGGCGCCCTGCACCACCATTTCGCCGAGGCCCCACGCGGCGCTGATGACCGCCACCCGCGGGAACCCGGTGTCGGTGTCGATGGAGAACATCACCCCGGAGCCGCCCAGGTCGGAGCGCACCATCCGCTGAACACCGATCGACAGCGCGACGTCGAGATGGTCGAAGCCCTTGACCTCCCGATAGCTGATCGCACGGTCGGTGAAGAGCGACGCGTAGCAGCGTCGGCAGGCGGCCAGCAGTTCCCGCTCGCCGACCACATTGAGGAAGGTCTCCTGCGCGCCGGCGAAGCTCGCTTCCGGGAGGTCCTCCGCGGTGGCGCTGCTGCGGACCGCGACCGCGAGCGCCGGTGTGCCGGCGCGTTCGGAGAGCTCTCGGTAGCTCGCGACGATGACGTCGCTGATCTCCTGCGGGAACTCGCCCGCCAGGAAGAGCTCGCGGAGCGCTTCGCCGGTCTCGCGCAGGGTCGCCGTGCCCTCCCGGTAGCTGCGGAGTCTGTCGCGCATCGCCTGCTCGATCCCGTTCGCCGCGACGAAGGCGCGATAGGCGGCCGCTGTGGAGGCGAACCCGTCGGGGACGCGGATGCCCTCGGCGGCGAGGCCCCGGATCATCTCGCCGAGGGAGGAGTTCTTGCCGCCGACGCGCGGCACGTCGTGCATTCCGACGTCCTCGAACCACACCACGAAGTCGTCCATCGACCCACTCCCTCTCGACATCGGCCGCCCTTTCCCGTGCCGGACCGCCCGCGCCCACGCTACGTTCGGGGCGGCACCGCCTACAGGGACTTTCGGCCCGCGTCCGCCGGCAGTCCGGCCTCCAGCCACTCGACGTCCGCTCGTCGACAGAGTTCGGAGGCCGGAGTCGTCACCGCCGCGGTGCCGGCGGCGACCGCCGTGCGGAACGCCTCCTCGACCGGGCGACCCTGGGCCATCCGGAGGACGAACCCGCCGAGGAAGCTGTCACCCGCGCCGACACTGCTGACCGCCTCGACGGCGGGGGCGGACAGCCGGTACGTCGCGTCGCGCGAGGCGAGCACCGCCCCTTCCGCCCCGAGCGTGAGGGCCACATACTCCGCAGCACCGGCGTGGATCAGGGACGGCGGCCTCCAGCCGGCTCTGCTCGCTGTCGAGGGCGGCGCCGACGTGCGCCTCCAGCTCCCGTCGGCTCGGCGCGACGAGGAACGTTCCTTCGGCGAGCGCCTCCGCCAGGGCCGCCCCGGTCGAGTCGACGACGCACCGTGCACCGCCGTCCCGGGCCGAGCGGACGACTCGCGCGTAGAAGTCGTCGGGCACCCCGGGTGGGAGGCTGCCGCTCGCGACGACGAAACCGCCCGGCACCACGCCCTGCGCGACGTAGTCCAGGCACGACCGCCATTCGTCCTCGCTCAACTCCGGCCCCTCGAGTACGAACCGGAACTGCGAGCCGTTCGACGTGTCGTCGACAGTGAAGCTCTCGCGGGTGCTGCCCCGGATCGGAACGACCACGCCGGGCACACGCTCGTCCTCGACCAGGCGGCGGTAGGCCTCCCCGATGGGGCCGCCCGCCGTGTAGATCGCGAGGGTCCGCCCTCCGAGACGTCGCACCACCCGGGACACGTTGACTCCCCCGCCGCCGGGCGCCAGGCGGCTCGTGCTGCAGCGCAGCTTGTGCTCGGCGACGACGTGCGCGGTCGACGTGCTGATGTCCAGAGCCGGATTCACGGTCAGGGTCAGGATCGGGGCCGTAGCCGTCTGAGGGTAGCTCATGCGCGCGACGATCCATCACCCACTGTCCTGTGCCGCAGGGCCGAAGGTCACCCGGCGCGATCCACAGGCCCTTCGACCTGCCGGCCCGCTCCGCCGTCGACTTCACTGAGGGCGTGATACTCGACGACGTCGCCTGCCACAGCCGATGACCGCCTCGCCTCCGCAACCGCGCCGAGGGCGGACGTGGGTCGTCTGGCTGCTGTCGGCCCTCCTGCTGATCGGCCTGGGGCTGGTGCTCTTTTGACGTCGCGGGAGGGGACCAAGGACCCTACTGCCGCAGCTAGTCCACTCACCATCCTGTTAGTGCGGTCTCCGCATGGCGGGCCGTGTCCACACGGTGGGCAGAGTCTCAGGGGGATTCTGAAATGAACATTCGCTCGCACGCTCTCCGGTTCGCTGCCGCTCTGGCCGTAGCCGGATTCCTCGGCCTGGCTCTCGGAGGCGCTGCCGCCTCCCCAGCCGCCCAGACCTCAGGCGGAGGCGGCCCGCACTTCTACAGCGGCGTCACCGTCGACATCCCCAACTCCGTCGACGGCGACGTCTACGCCGCCGCACAGACGATCACCATCGGCGGCGATGTCACCGGCGACGTGATCGCGGCGGCGCAGACGATCACCATCAGCGGCCATGTCGACGGCAACGTCCGGCTGGCGGCACAGGCTGTCACGATCACCGGCGACGTCGCCCGAAGCGGCACCATCTTCGCCTCCAACCTCGTCGTCGATGGTCAAGGGTCCATCGGCAAAGACGTCGTCGCGACAGCGAGCACGATCCGGATCGCCGGCCATGTCGGCAGAGACCTCGTGGTCAGCGCGAACGACCTCAGCATCGACGGGACGGTCGGCGGCGACGTGACGTACTCCAGCAGCAACACCGCCCACATCGCGGACGGGGCCGTCGGCGGAAGTGTGCAGCACATCCAGCCCCAGCAGTCGTCCCGACCGGAGATCTCGCCCTGGGCGGTCGTGCTGGGCTGGTTCCTCGGCCTCCTCTATGCGGTCGTAGCGCTCAGCCTCATCACGGTCGCTGCGGGCCTGCTCGTCCCGCGCACGCTGCAGCGTGTCACCGACCGGCTCCTGCCCTCCCCGTGGCGCGCGCTCCTGGTAGGGTTCGTCGCGGCCATCGTCGTCCCGATCGGACTGCTGATCCTGCTCGTGACCATCGTCGGCGCACCGCTCGCACTCGCCGGTCTGCTGCTGTGGATCGTGCTGACGCTCGCGACGTTCCTGGTCAGCGCCCACTACCTCGGGCGGCTCGTCATCCGCGACACCCACCACCCGGTGCTCCAGTCGTTCGTCGGCGGTCTGATCCTGATCGTTGCGTTGCAGATCCCGCTGCTCAACATCCTGGTCTGGCTGGCGATGGTGTTCTTCGGGCTCGGCGCCGAGCTCTTGGAGATCTACCGGCAGCAGCCCTGGCGCCCAATGTCCCGGCCGGAAGCAGTGCAGCCGGCGCCCTTATCACAGCCGGTCGTGACCGGGGAGCCGCCACAGCAGCCGTAGATCGAATCCCTCACTGCAGGAACGGGAAGGTGCCATCGTGTTCATCCTCACGGTCGGGATGGTGATCATCACCACCTCCGTTGCGATCGCGATCATCATCATCGGGCTGCAACTGCCCAAGTCGAATTCGGACGGCCGGCCGTCGGTCGCCCGCGATCGGACGGAGCACGCCGCCCACGACCACGATACGAGGTGAGAAGGCGAGCCGGCCCAGGGGCGGCGTCAGCCGGAGCAGGCGCGACGAGTTCGTGCAGCGCTTCGATCTCGACCCCTCGAAGAAGGCGCGTTCCTCGCACCAGTCTTCTTCGTCGGCCGTCCTCGGCACGACGAACGCGTAGTCCTTGGGCGTGACCAGCACCGGGCACGGCAGGTTCAGCAGCACGTCGTGGCTGACCGAGCCGAGCAGGGAGGCGAGGAGCCGACCCCGGCCGCGGGTCCCGACCACGATGGCCGCGGCTCCGGCGCCGTGCTCGACGAGTGCGGCCGCGGGGTTCTGCCGCACCACGATCGGCGTGATCGACGCCGGCTTGGCGATCGGGACGTCCGCGACCGCCTCCGGGATCACCGCCTGCTCGCGTTCGAGGAACGCGGGGTCGGTCTGCTCGCCCGAGTCGAGCGCCCGCTGCAACGCCTCAGGCACGTCCCAGGCGTGAACGGCCTCGATCTGCGCTCCCCGCCAACTCGCCTCCGTGACCGCTAGCTGTAGTTCCCCGACACGTTGTGAACGGTTGAGGTGAGCGAAGGCCTCCGTGGAGGATGTGGGTTACCACACTCACATCTAGCCAACGGAGGTCTTCGTGACTCACGCTAATGCACCGTTGACGCCGGAAGGGCGTCGACGGCTGGTCGAGCTGGTTCTGGAGCGCGGGTGGTCATTGCGGCGGGTGGCGGAACGGTTCCAGTGCTCGCCCGCGACGGCGAAACGGTGGGTCGATCGGGCACGCGCAGGCTTGCCGATGACCGACCGACCCTCCCGCCCGCACTCGTCCCCGAATCGGTGTCCGGCCCGGTTGGAGCGCCGGATCGTGGCGTTGCGGTTCAGGTGGCGGTGGGGTCCGCATCGGATCAGCTACCACCTCGGTGTTCCCCGTTCCACCGTGGGCAGGGTGCTGGCCCGGTATCGGATGCCGCTACTGCACCACCTCGATCAAGCGACCGGGCTCCCTATCCGCAAACCGAGGGCTGTCCGTTATGAGCACGCTCGCCCCGGCCAGCTGGTCCATGTCGATATCAAGAAGCTCGGCCGCATCCCCGATGGTGGTGGCCACCGAGTCCTGGGGCGGGCAGCAGCACCGTCCCGGCACCGCGGCCGCGGCTATGCGTTCCTGCATCACGCTATCGATGACCACTCCAGGCTGGCCTACTCGGAGATCCTGAACGATGAGCGCAAAGAGACCGCCGCCGGATTCTGGCTGCGCGCCAACGCGTTCTTCACCGCCGCTGGGATCACCGTCACCGCGGTCATGACCGACAACGGTGCGTGCTACCGGTCGAAACTGTTCGCCGACGCTCTCGGCACGAGAGTCAAGCACCGGCGCACGCGCCCCTACCGGCCGCAGACCAACGGGAAAGTCGAACGATTCAACCGCACCCTGGCCACCGAGTGGGCCTACGCGCACGCCTACCTCAGCGACGAAGCCAGAGCCGCAACCTACGACACCTGGCTCCATCACTACAATCACCACAGACCCCACACCGGAATCGGCGGCCTCGTCCCCTCAGCCCGCGTTCACAACCTCACGGGGAACTACAGCTAGCGCGAGAGCGGAGCGGGCGAAGCCGGAGCGGTCCACCCCGACGACGACCACGTTGCGCTCCGGTTGCGGCGAGTCGGGGATGACCGCGACAGGACACTCCGACTTCGCGGCGAGCTTCAGCGGGAGGGTCCCGATCCGCGTTCCCGGTCGGTCGGGGCGCTTGTCGGTTCCGACGACGAGCAGAGTCGCCGTGCCGGACTCCCGCAGAAGGGCGCTCGCCGGCGGCCCTTCGACCCAGCGAGCCTCGACCGCCACGTCGGGCGCTGTCGCGCGCACGTGCTCTGTCGCCTGGCGCAACTCGACCTCGACGGTGGTCTCGAGATCAAACCGCGGGCCGAACATCGCACCGCCGAGACGCGTGTCGATCGCGTGCACCACCTCCAGGATCCCACCGCGCTGGGCCACCCGGTCGGTCGCCCAGTCCAGCGCGCGCCACGCCGATGGTGAGCCGTCGAAGCCCACCACGGTTCGCCCGTCGGCCACCACGTTCACCACTCGCCCTCCCGGCGCCCGGTCACGGTGTGGAGGTTGACCCGGAACACCACGGCGGCAGTGGCAGGGCGGCCGAGCGTGGCCTGCGCGTCGGGAAGCCGTGGGATGTCCAGCGTGCGCATCATCCCGAGTTCGGCTCCCTGATGACCGTCCGCGTCGACGGGGACGAGCGGGCGGAAGCGGTCGACGAGGAGTTCGGTGGCTCGCTTGGCCTCTGCGCCGACGAGCTGCTCGAACCGTCCCCAGGCGATCACGCTGCGCCAGCGATCGATGTGATCGAGCTCGTCCACCTCGAAGCACACCTCGGGCTGCGCGCGCAGCAACTGCACCTTCCGGCCTTGAGCGCTGTGACAGTACACTGCGCCGTCGCGGTAGGCGTAGGAGATCGGGACCACATAGGGCTGCTCTCCGTCGATCATCCCCAGGCGGCCCACCAGCCCGGTGCTCAGGAGGTCATCGATCTCGTCGCGGGTCATCTCGGTCGGCATGCGGTTCCTCACGGTCGTCGGTTCCCAGTCGAGCCTGCTCCCCCTTAGCACACACCGGTAAGGACTTTCGACCCTTGCCGCGCACCACCCGCGAGCGGTCGAATGACCGCATGAGAAACCACAACGGAGCATTCCGGATGGGAATGCACGACATGCCGCCGTCCGGACGCGTGCTGGTCGTCGCGGTCGTCGCCTGGAGCCTCGCCTGGAAGGGCGCGTCCCTGTGGCGCGCGGCCAGGAACGGCAGCAAGCCGTGGTTCGTCACCCTGCTGCTGACCAACACGCTCGGCGCGCTCGACGCCGTCTACCTGTTCGGGATCGACCGCCACCGCAGGGAGGAGCTCGACGAGCTCACGATCCTGGAGGTCACCGGCGAACCCGAGCAGGAAGGTCACACACAGGAGACCTGAGCAGGCGCTGGCGCGTAGCGGAGTCGTCGTCGGCGTCGGCGTCGTTCGAGGCGGGGCGGTGAGTCCTGCTCACGCGGGTGACCGCGGTCAGGACCTCCCGAGCTCATCCCTGCGGCGGATGTAGTCGTCGTGGTCGATCTCCCCGCGCGCGTATCGCTGGTCGAGTATCTCGCGGGCACTCGGAGCGCGGGGCACGCCAGGTGCGCCGGGCCCCGACTCGGGCGGAGCGCCGCGACGCGTGAGCGTCAGCACGAGCAGCACGATGAGACCAGCGACGAGCAGCAGCGGCACGACCAGCCAGATGAGCCACCCCAGTGGGGCTCCACCCATCATCCATCCCCACATGAGACGCCTCCTCGTATCGACGTTCTCATGCTGCGCCGGCGCTTGATCGAGCGACGGGACCTTCGGCCCACCACCCCGAAGCGCTGCACGGGAACCTGATGCAAAGGACAGGAGGCACCCGTGGACCTCGTCGCAAGCGCACCGGGCATCTACCTCGGCTGGGGCGCATACACCATCCAGCTCGGCAACCTGATCGTCATCGTGGTCATGCTCGTGCTGTTCGCGCTGGCGCTGCTGCTGCCGTTTCCGAAGGCGAGGCGTCGCCGATGAGCACCCAGGAGCGGCCGACCAGGCACCCCGCCACCGAGCAGCAGCAGGAGGAGGAGGTCTACACCTGGACGGGCCGCGCTCGCCGCTGGCTGTTGAGACGGCTCCCGCCACAGAAGCTGCTCCCGCAGGATCAGCCGAGCTACGTGTCGTCGTGGATCTACGTCTTCGGGATGGCGTCCCTCGCCGCGCTCGGTGTCGTGATCCTCTCCGGGCTCGTGCTCAGCCTCAACGGCCCCGCCTGGTATCACACCTCCGGTATCGGCCACTTCACGGACAGCGTGCACCTGTGGAGCGTCGAGCTCTTCTTCCTGCTGATGGTCGTGCATCTCTGGGGCAAGTACTGGATGGCCGCGTGGCGTGGCGGCCGTGTGCTCACCTGGATCACCGGCGTGATCGCCTTCGCTGTCTCGATCGCGGCGGCATTCACGGGGTACCTGCTGCAGACGAACTTCGACTCGCAGTGGATCGCTTTCGAGGGCAAGGACGCCCTCAACGCCGTCGGAATCGGCGCGTGGTTCGACGTCGCCGACCTGGGCCAGATGTTCGCGTGGCACATCGTGCTGCTCCCCATCGGCGTCGGCGCGGTGGTCGTGCTGCACGTGCTGCTCGTGCGCGTGCACGGCGTCGTGCCGCCGATCGACGCGACGGAGGCCGACGACCAGGTCCTCCACGCAGGGAACGAGTCGGAGGAGCCGCGATGACGCGCGTACCGAGCATGACCTGGAAGGCCGGCGACGACATCGTCAGCCGGCCGTGGCACGGCCGCGTGCGCGACTACGACCTGTTCAAGGAGGTCACGATCGGCTTCATCGTGGTGGCCGCGCTCACGCTCGGACTCGCCGCGGTCTTCGGATCGCCGGACGAGCCGTCGGTCACCTTCGCCTCCTGGTCGACTACCGACCCCGTGGACTTCGCTTCCACGGCGACCGCGGAGCTCGCCGGCACGAGCGACACAGCGCAGTACGGACCGCCCTACAACCACACCCCGGGAGCGACCCAGACGCTCGGCCCGATCGACCTGCAGAGCCTCTCGGGCGTGCGGCTGCCCATCGACACGGCGAAAGCCTTCGTGCTCGGTCCGCTCCAGACCCTGCCATCCGTCCCGCCAGCTGTGGCCCGCTGGAACGCAGCCACTCCCGCGCAGCAGGCACGCTGGACGGACGCGTACGCCAAGGCGCTCACCGCGGACAAGGGCACCGCTCTCCCGAGACCGTCCTCGGGCGGTTACGGCCCGGTCCCCGCGATCATCGGCTCCCTCAGCGGGATGGCCCGCAGCGGCGCGCTCGACGGCGCGCTGTCGAGCCAGAACGGCTTCTACCAGCTGAACCGCACGCCCGCGATCCTGTTCCTCGGCGACGGCCAGTACTTCCAGAACCTCGCGGCCGCGCAGCATCTCACAGGCGACCAGTGGGGGATGATGAACGAGACGGGCAACACTCCGGGTCAGGCCTGGCTGTGGCTCTTCTCGTTCTTCTACCAGGTCGAGCCGTTCGCCTCCCTGGGGAACGCGGACCTCGTCGTGGTCCTGATCATGGGCGTGCTGACCGTGCTCCTCGCACTGCTGCCGTTCATCCCGGGCCTGCGGACGATTCCGCGGTGGATCCCCTTGCACCGGGTCATCTGGCGCGACTACTACCGAGCCACCCGGCTGAGCGCCAACACCGGGCAGAGTGCGACGGCGTCGGCCGCCGCGTCGAACTCGTCGGCGCGCAGGGGCACATCCGAACGGGAGCCCTCCTCTCCGCGGAGCGAGACCGGATAGCCCCAGTCGTCGCGGGTGAGGGCGCGGTCGAGGATCTCGGCGCACAGCCCGCGACCGTCGCACCGGGTCCAGTCGATGTGCAGCGCGAAGCCCGTCACGGGTCAGCGCACCTTCCGCACGCAGCGCCGCTGCGCATGCGAGCGCACGTCGCGCTCGAACACGCTGAGGGCGCTCCGGACGAGCCGGGCGGTTCCGTCGGGGTGGTGGCACGATCCGCGCCCGCCAACCCGGCGACCCGCGCCAGGTCGGCCGCGTTCTCGGCGACCGCCTCCCCCGAGGCAACCGCGTCGAACCGGTCGGCCATGGTGGGGAGGCCGAACATGCACGGCCCGCACTGACGGGCGCTCTGCCCGGCCAGGTACTCCACGATGCGCGCCGTCGCCCACAGACCGCAGCGATGGTCGCCGAGCACGTGGATGATGCCGGCGCCGGGCGCCGCGTCGAACGGAGCGAGATCCAGAGCGGTCAGCGGGAGGTCGAAGGCGCTTTCGGGCACCCAGGCGCCGTGGTAGCCGCCGATCAGGGCGGCCCTGATCGCGCCGAAGTCGGGGCGCAGCGCGCCCAGGACCTGCCGGACGGTCGCATCGGTCCGGACCTCGTACACGCCCTCGCTCGGCATGTCGCCGGTGACGGTCACGAGGCGTGTACCGGGGTCGACGGGGTCGCCGACCGAGCGGAACCAGGCAGCACCGTGCCGGGCTATCAGGGCCACGTGTGCCAGAGTCTCCACGTTCTGCACGACCGTAGGCCGGCCGCGCAGGCCAGACGTCGTGAGCCGCCGTGTGCGGTCGACAGGACGCGCGTCGTCGTTCTCGATGAGGTTGACGAGCGCGCTCGCCTCGCCGGAGACGAAGCCATCCGCGCCCTCGACGACCTCGACGTTTCGGGCGTCGGTGCGCTCGCCGATCGCGCCCTCGACGGCTTGGAGCGCGTCGCCCTCCGCGATGATCAGCACGTTGCGCGCGGCGATCGACCGCGCTGCGGCAAGCAGCCCGTCGATCACGAGGTGCGGCGCGTTGCGCAGCAGCACCGTGTCCTTCGAGCTGAGCGGCTCGCCCTCCGTGCCGTTCGCGATGAGGATCGGGGCCCGCCCACGACGGCCGCCCGCGGTCTCTCGGGCGGCGGCGAGCTTGCGCCACACCGGGAATGCGGCGCCGCCACGGCCGGTGAGACCAGCGGCCTCCAGTTCGGCGAGCATCGCCTCGGGATTCCGCGTCGGCAGTTCGCGGTAGGCGCGGAGGTGCGCCTCGAGCCCCGCGTGGGATCCTGCGGCGAACAGCCGCCGGGCGTCCGCCCGGCGACTCGTGGCGCGGGAGGCGGCCGGTTCCACCGTCATCGTCATACGTCGTCCCTGTCTGCGTATGCCGCGGCGATGCGCCGGGTGTGCGAGTGCTCGACGAACCGGGTCGACAGCCGCCAGATCACGGCGGCCGACACGAGGACGACCGAGGCGGCGGTCAGGAGCAGGAACCAGCCGCTGGTGCCGTTCGTGCCGTTGCCGATGGCGTGGAGGACCGCGATCGGCCACATGGCGTACGTGAACCAGTGGACGAAGCGGAAGGCGCGCTGACCGATCCGGCGGCGGAGCAGTCCCGTGATCACGACGGCCACGACCAGGTCGAACGCGACGGTTCCCAGCCCCTGCCAGAACGGCTTGAACGACCCGGCGAAGGGCACCACGATGTCGAGCACCGAGAGCTTGGCATACGAGTCGAAGAGCAACGTGCCCACGTGCAGCACGAGGAAGACGCAGGCGAGCAGCGACACATTGCGGTGGACCAGCGACACCGAGAACCGCGGAATCCCCGGCAACGGGCGGCCGGAACGGGTGACGATGCCGAGCACGAGGGTCACGGTGAACAGGACCAGTGCGATCATGCCGGAGGCACGTCCGAAGGCCCACAGCAGTTCAGTCATCGCCTGGCCTCCTCGTCACGGTCGTTAGCGCCGTGAGGCGCATCAGGATCCCGACGATGTGCCGCTGGACCCGCCGCCCTGGCTCGGCTGCACCGGAGCGGGGGCTGGAGCCGGTGCCGCCGGCACAGGCGCCGGGGCGGCGGGAGCTTGAGTGGCGGGCGCGGCGGGCGCGGGCGCCGGTGCCGGTGCCGGTGCCGGTGCCGCCGGCGAGGGTGTCGCCGTCGACGTGGACGAGGGGGCCGCGGTGGGCGTCGGGGCGACGGGCTGGCCGCTCTGCACCGGTCGCGCTGCGGCCGTGTGCTTGGTGGGCGTGGTGGCGAAGAGCACAGCAGAGACCGCACCCGCTGCCGTCACACTCACGACGCCGATCACGCCCGTCAGCACTCCGACGATCCGCTTTCCTCGGGTCCAGGTCGCCATCCGTCCTCCTCATCGTCCGTAGTCGTCACCTCCACCATCGCGGCGATTTCTTGACGGATTCTTACGTGACATGGGTAGGGGCTGACGATCTCCTATCCGTTGCCTCAGGCCGCGGCGAGTTGCCGCGCCCTGGTCGCGACTCCAGCCGCCCACGTGCGGTAGCCGCCGTCGAGGTTGACCACGTCGTACCCGTGCTGGGCGAGGATGCGCGCGGCCGCGTGTCCGCGCTGACCGACCTGGCAGTGCACGACCACCGCTCCGCCCGGCAGCTCGAGAAGCTCTTCATGACCCTGGCGTAGCGCGTACCCCGCCTCCCGCCCGCCGCGCGACCGCTGCGACCGAGACGGCGGAGGTCGCGACGCAGACGAGCGCGCCGAGCAGGATCGCGCTTCCCTCCCCCGGGGCCAGCGCGTGGGTCTGGAGGCCGAGTGTGACGGCTGCGACCGGCACGCCGAGCTGGCCGGCCGAGGCCACCGCCTGCGTCCACGGGAGGCCGGCAGCCCGGGACGCGAGGTGCGCGAGCACGGCTCCGACGCCCAGGGCGATCCCGAGCAGGATCATCGCCGGATGATCCACGAGCGCCCTCAGGTCGAGCGACGCGCCCAGCCAGACGAAGAACAGGGGGCCGAAGAAGCCCTCCGTCATCCCGAACAGCTGCCGTGCGAGGCGGTGCGGCTCCCCCACGGCCGACAGCAGGAGACCGAGCGCGAAGCCCGCGATCAGGATCGACAGGTGCGCGAACTGTGCGATGGCCGCGAACGAGAACAACACCAGGAGGCTGAGCCGCAGCTCCACGGCGAACCGCCGCCGCTCGGAGTAGGCGTGCAGGGCGCGCCGCCGTTCGTTGTTGCCGAATCGGACCAGGATCAACGCCAGTGCGGCCGCGATCACGGCGATGACGAGAACGCCTGCGCCGGCGCTGAGAGCCCGCCCCGGCTCCACGACGAGCGGGAGGAGGACGACGCACACGATGTCCGCGACGGCGATCTGCGCGACGAGCTGTGCGGCCGACCGCTTGCCGACACCCACCGATTGCAGCATCGGCAGCACGAGCGCCGCGGACGACGATGCCAGCAGTACGCCATAGAGGAGTCCGTGACCGGAGTGGGACACCGCGGCGAGGATCGCGGCGAGCACCGCGGACGCCGCGCCGACCGCGCCCGCACCGAGCGCGCCGCGGACGAACGCGGCACGCACATCCGGGTCGCGCAGGGGGATCTGGGAGCCCACGACGACCATCGTGAGCCCGAAGCCGATCTCGGCGAGCAGCTGGAAGTCGTCGTTCGTCGGGTCGACGAGCTGGAGTCCGGACGTCCCGATGAGAAGTCCGCCCGCCAGCTCGCCGACGACGGCCGGCACCCTCCACGAGGCCCGCGCCGCGGCAAACGGACCGAGCAGTCCGATGGCCACCACGAGCGCGAGCAGAGCGAAGCTCATGTCGAAACCGTAGCCGTACCGCCTCACTGCCGGCGACGACACCCGCCCCAGTCGCGGACGGGCCTGCGCGCCGCTCCTCGCCACGAGCGGCGGCATGCATCTGGTCGAGCGATCACGCCCTGGCCGAGTCGCGTCCCCAATGGTGGGGGATGAGCGGGATCAGTTATGGCCTGCGACATTCAAGCGCGTTACGCAGCCGACGACGAGCTCCACCCGGCGGCCGCAGGTGCAGCGGACGGACTGGGTCGGGAAGCGTCGGAACTCACAGCAAACGTCCCGCTCAGCACCGACGGTTCCCACCTCTGCGTGGTCTGGAGATAGAACCGTTGGGTCTGGTTGGAGCGCACGAATTGCTCGGCCGCCACTCGCAGTAACTCGCTCAAGCTCTCATTTCGCGAGTCCGCAAGTTCTCGGAGTGCTGACACCAAGGCTGGCTCCATTCGCAGCGAGATCATCTGCCGAAACTCTTTACCTTCGACTTCGCGCGCGTCCAGAACTTCCTCGTTCATCGCTGATGCTTCTGCGGCCCTGATCGCCGCTTCTCGTTCTGAAACCATCTTGACCAATCTTCACTAGTTAACGCTTGGAGGGCCATGCGAGCCCCGTCGCACGCTCCCAGGGCTCGATCTGTGCCCTGGTGGCCGGCCACCCAGTGACCGGACGAAGCCGATCACCTCGCGTGGGCGAGACGATCAGCAGCAAGGTCCATATCTGCTCCCAGTGCCGGTCTGGCCCGACAATAACGAAATCGGCCATCGTCGAGGCGAGCGAGATTTCCACAGGACGCTGCCACAACACATCGGCCACGACGCCCTCATCGACACCGTGTCGCAAACAATGCACCAGATTGCCGTCGTCATCGTCTTGATCGTCCCACTCGATGTCATCGAAGTGCGACGGATCGAACATGAAGTGAGCCTTACTTCGCTGGAGGAATACTGGACGCATCCACCGGGGCGACGTGGCCGAACGCGGACAACTGTTGCGAGACGCCGAACGACCATCTGTCCAGCGCCTGGCCATCAACCTCGATGACGACTTCATAGTCACCTGACCGTTCCAGCAGGAAGTTCCCGATTGTCGCTGCGATCGGGAACACGCTTGGATCACCCTCCTTTGCGCCCGGTAGGGTGCCGGCACTGAAGTTTCCCGACAGCTCGCCGCCGACCCGTTTACCGTCGGCAGTCGTGAAATGGATCGAGAACTCGTGCTGCTTGTGGTCGTGCCAAGGGACCAAGAGAACCGCTGCAACCGAGAACGTGTAATACGTCGGAAAGCTCGGGAACTGCAACCGATTCCAATATCCGCCGTTGACGTAGAGTTTCCCACTCTCGACTGACGCATGATCAGCTAGAAACAGGGCAGAACAGGAAATTTGTGGCGGACTCACCATCGTCATACATCGATGGTAGCCCGTGTATGACACGACCTCAAGCACGGCTCCCCCAAGTCCATAGCCGGTTCTTAGGGTGTTCTCAGGCGATGTAAGAATTCATCAAGATTCGGCCGCCAGGGTGGAGGGATGACAGAGACCCGGCCCGCGACGACGGCCCCGCCCGCGGATCGGGCGCGGCGCCCGCGCCGCGGGACCGCGACTCGTCACCGGCGCAGCGCGCGCACGGTGCGGGTCGTCCTCGTGGCCAGCGTCGTCGTGGTGCTCGGGATATGGTGGTTCAGCGTCCCCGCGAGCTTCGCCTCCACCCCGGCGAACGCGATCACCTCGATCGGGGACCTCAGCGGGATGGTCGGTGCCCTGCTGGTCTGCTATCAGGTGCTGCTGATCGCCCGGATCCCCTGGTTCGAGAGCGCGGTCGGGCTCGACAAGCTGGTCTCGTGGCATCGCTCGCTCGGCGCCTCCGTCATCTTCCTCATCGTCGTGCACGTCGTCTTCATCGTGCTGGGCACGGAGGTCGTCGACAAGGCCACGCCGTGGGACGAGTTCTGGAACGTCTACTCCTCCTACCCCGACATGCTCGCCGCGCTCGTCGGCACCATCGCGTTCCTCGCCGTCGGCCTCAGCAGCGCCCGGCTGATCCGAACCAAGCTGTCGTACGAGGTCTGGTACTGGCTGCACCTCACCACCTACGTCGCGATCTTCCTCACCTTCCTGCACCAGCTGAGCGCCGGCGCGCACTTCGTGTCGAACCCGCTCAACCGGGTGCTCTGGATCGGCCTCTACCTCGGCACCGCCTCCGCCGTGCTGACCTGGCGCTTCATCCTCCCGACGGTCGACGCCTGGCAGCGCCGGATGCGCGTGGCCGCGGTCGTTCCGGAGGGGCACGGCCTGAACAGCGTCTGGCTCACCGGCCCACACGTCGATCGGCTGGGGGTTCGCGCCGGCAACTTCCTGCTGTTCCGGTTCGTCGCGTGGGGGCACCTCGGCACGGCGCACCCGTACTCGGTGTCGGCCGTGCCGTCGAACGACCGCCTGCGGATCACCGTCGGCACGCTCGGCGACCACTCCAGCCGGCTGGCTGCGCTCAAGCCCGGCACTCTGGTCTTCGCCGAGGGCCCGTTCGGCCACTTCACCGCCGACCGCGCGAGCCGTGGCAAGATCCTCCTCATCGCCGGCGGCGCCGGTATCGGACCGATCCGCGCCCTCGCGGAGGACCTGGTCGCACGCGGCGCTCAGCCGATCGTGCTCTACCGGGTGAGCCGGCCCGAGCAGCTCGCTCTGCTGAACGAGCTCACCTCGATGCCGGGTGTCACCGTCTACCCGCTGGTCGGCCGGCGCACCGAGCTCGGCTACGACCCGCTCGGCCCCGGCTACCTGAAGAGGATCATCCCGGACGCCCACAACTGGGAGGCCTTCATCTGCGGGCCGGAGGGCATGGCCGAGCACGTCGAATCGTCCCTGAAGGAATTGCGGATGCCCAAGCGCTTCATCCACCGAGAAGAACTGAGCATGTCATGAACAAACGGAGTCTTCATGAATAGCAAGGCGTGGCGGGGAACCATCCTCTTCACCGTGATCCTGGTGACCATGGGCGCGACCGTCGGCCTCAAGCTGTACGGGGTCGGCGAGCAGGCGGGCAGCGCTCAGACCTCGGTGCACGTGTCCACCTCTGAGTCGGGAACGACCACCTCCTCTACACCGACGACGACCAGCACGCCCAGCGCCACGGCGACACCGACTCCGAGTGCGACCGCCTCTGCCCCTGCAGCCGCATCGGCCGCCAAGACCGTCACGGGCACGGCCGTCGACACGCGCTACGGACCCGTGCAGGTGAAGGTGACGTTCTCGGGCACCACGATCACCGCGGTCGACACCGTGCAGTACCCGAGCGAGAGCGGCCGCGACGTCGCGATCAACTCGCAGGCGCTGCCCATCCTGCAGCAGGAGACGCTATCGAGGCAGTCGGCGCAGATCGACACCGTCTCGGGCGCGACCTACACGTCGGAGGGCTACATCCAGTCGCTGCAGTCGGCGATCGACCAGCGATGAGGTTCCTCGAGACCGTCATGGGCATCCCCATGTCGATCGACCTGCGCGATCCGCGGGACGCGACGGCTGCCGCCGAGCGCGCTTTCGCGATGCTGCGGGAGGCCGACGAGCGCTTCAGCGCGTACCGACCCGATAGCGAGCTCAGCCGCGTGAACGCGCGCGGAGGCGACCTCGCCGGGGTGAGCGACGACTTCCGGGAGGTCGTGGCGCTCGGCTCGACGCTCGCCGGCGCGTCGGGAGGCGCGTTCCGCATCCGCCGGCCGGACGGCCGGTGGGATCTCGACGGCGTCGTCAAAGGCTGGGCCGCCGACCGCGCCGCGCGCGTGCTCGCCGAGGACGGCCTCCGAGACTACTGCCTCAACGCCGGCGGCGACGTGGCCGTCGCGGGCAGCCCGGGCGACGGGAGGCCGTGGCACGTCGCGGTGCGCTCCCCCGACAGCGCCACCGGGATGCTGGCCGTGCTGGAGGCGACCGACGGCGGTGTGGCGACCTCGGGCGCCTATGAGCGCGGCACGCACATCGTCGACGGGCGCACGGACGAGCCGGCGACCGGCCTGCGCAGCGCGACGGTCGTCGCCGACGACCTGACGACCGCGGACCTGCTGGCGACAGCCGTGTTCGCGCTCGGCCCGCACGGCGTGCGCTGGGCGCTCGGCCAGGGCGCCCGAGCGGTTCTGGCGGTGGCGGCGGACGGGACGCTGCTGGGCGTGGGCGACCTGACGTTCGCGCGGGCGGAGGACGACCGGTGAGCGCCGAGGGATCCGGTGCGGCCTCCTATGCTGTGGGCATGAACGGTACGTCGGCATGAGCAGTGGATCAGGGCGTGAAGGCCCCCGCGTTCTCGTCGCCGAAGACGACAGCCGTCTCGCGGGCATGCTCGAGACGCTGCTGCGCTCCGACGGGTACGACGTGGAGGTCGCCCGCGACGGACAGCGCGCGCTGCACCTCGGCCTCACCGAGACGTTCGACGCCGTCGTGCTCGACCGTGGCCTCCCCGCGGTCGACGGGCTCGGCGTGCTGACCGGGCTGCGCAACAGCGGCGTGACGACGCCGGTCCTGATCCTGTCGGCCCTCGGCACCGCGCCCGACCGCGTCGACGGGCTCAACGCGGGCGCCGAGGACTACCTGGCCAAGCCGTTCGACATCGACGAGCTGCTGGCGCGGGTCCGTGCCCTGATCCGTCGCGCGTCGTCGACCGTGCCGACTGTGCGGTTCCCCGGCGGGAGGCTGGACGTCGGCAGTCGCACCGTGACGCTCGCCGACGGCGGACGCATCGCGCTGTCCGACCGGGAGGCCGGCCTCCTCGAGTTGCTGGCGCGCCGACCCGAGCAGGTCTTCTCGCGCGGCGTGCTGCTCGACGAGGTGTTCGCCGACGCGGACGACCCCGGGGTGGTCGACACGTACGTGCACCATCTCCGGAAGAAGTTCGGCCGCACCCTCATCGAGACCGTGCGCGGCGTGGGCTACCGCCTGGGCGGCCTGGAATGAGGGCGGACGAGCGCGAGCTGCGTGCGGCCTCCACCCGGCTGGCCGTGCAGTTCGCGCTCATCATCGTCGCCCTGTTCGTGGTGCTGGGCGGCGTCGTCTACGTCGTCGTCTCCACCGGACAGAACGAGGCCGCCCATCGCGCGCTGGCGGACGCCTCGATGGTCGACTCGGTGCACGACGCGCCCCGCGACCTCCTGATCACGGTGGTGATGCCGGAGGGCCGGGGCAGCTCGCCGAACCTCCCCGAGGGCCTGCCCGACGAGAAGGCGCTGCAGGACGTCCTCCAGAACGGCGGTTCGCGACTGGAGACCGTCGTCGCCGGCGGCCAGCGCTACCTGACGCAGACGGACGTGCGGCGCGGACGGGTCGTGCAGATCTCGTACGGGCTGCGCGAGCAGGAGGAGGAGCTCGCGCGGCTGCTCGTCGCGCTCGTCGTCTCCGGTCTCATCGCGACCGTGGCTGCGGCGGGCATCGGCCTCCTTCTCGCCCGCCGCTCCATGCGCCCGATGTCGGAGGCGCTGGCGCTGCAGCGCCGGTTCGTCGCCGACGCCGGGCACGAGCTGCGCACGCCGCTCACACTGCTGAGCACGCGGGCGCAGCTGCTGCGGCGCCGCCTGGTCGCCGGCGACGAGTCGGTGTCGGACGCCGACGTGCGCGACGGGCTCGACGAGATCGTCGACGACAGCCGGGCGCTGACCGAGATCGTGGAGGACCTCCTCACCGCCGCCGACCCCCGCCAGAGCGCGGAGGCGGAGGGCGTCGACATCGGCTCGCTCGCCGCGGTGGTGGCGCGCTCGGCCGAAGGGCGTGCGCACGACCGCGGGATCACGATTTCGACGAACGCGGTGGAGGGTGCCGTGGTCACCGGCGCGCCGGTCTCGTTGCGTCGGCTCATCGTTGCGCTGGTCGACAACGCGCTCGATCACGCTGCGACCCGGATCGGCATCGACGTGTCGGCCTCGCGCGACGAGGTGGTCCTGACGGTGACGGACGACGGTCCCGGTTTCGCCGACCAGGGCCGCGCGTTCGACCGGTTCGCCTCCACGCGCGCGGCGTCCGGCGGGGACGGGCACGAGCGGCATTACGGGCTCGGACTGGCGTTGGTCTCGGAAGTCGTGGACCGCCATGGCGGGACGGTGTCGGCGGCCGGCGCTGCCGGTGGCGGCGCGGAGGTCGTGGTGCGGTTGCCGCGGGCCGCTGCCCCAGAATGAAGGAGTGGTGAGCCGCGGAAGGGGAGGGCGAGCATGGCGCCGAGCATCCTGAGCCTGCGGCTGCTGGTGCAGACGGTCGAGCGGGGCAGCGTCTCGCAGGCGGCGCGCGCCGTCGGTGTCACGCAGCAGGCGGCCTCCGCCCGGCTCGCGGCACTGGAGCGCGAACTCGGCGTCGCGCTGATGGTGCGCAGCACCCACGGCACCCGGCCCACCGAGGCGGGCGGGCTCGTCGCCGAGTGGGCGGCGGAGGTGCTCGACGCCGCCGACCGGTTCGACGCGAGCGTGCTGTCGCTGCGGGAGTCGTCGCAGGTCAGCCTCCGGATCGCGGCCAGCATGACGATCGCCGAGAACCTCGCACCGCGCTGGCTCACCGCCATGCACGCCGGGGCCCCCGACCTGCGCATCGAGCTGACCGCCGCCAACAACGAAGCCGTGGCCGCCGCGGTGCGCAGCGGCTCGGCCTCCATCGGGTTCATCGAGACGCCGGAGCTCCCGGTCGATCTCGAGCACGCCACCATCGGCTCGGACGAGCTGGTGGTCGTCGTCGGGCGCGGGCATCCGTGGGCGCGCCGCACGCGCGGTGTCTCAATCGAGGAGCTCGCGCGCACGCCCGTGGTGTCGCGGGAGAGCGGCTCCGGCACCCGTCTCGCCTACGAGCGCGCCGTCTCGGCGGCCGGCAACCCTCCCGTGCGCCCCGCGCTGGAGCTCTCCTCGACGAGCGCGATCCGCGCCACGGCGGCGGCCGGCGACCACCCGGCCGTGCTGAGCATCCTCGCCGTGCGCGAACAGCTCGCGGCCGAGTCGCTTGTGAAGGTGCCGGTGCGGCAGCTGCGCATCATCCGGCCCCTCACCGCGGTGTGGCGACGCAGCAACGCGGGCCTGCCGTCGGCGGTGCGGCGGCTGCTGGAGGTCGTGGGCGCGGCCTCCTGAACGGTGCGTCAGAGCTGGCCGGTCAGAGCTGGCCGGTCAGGGCCGCGCGGTCAGAGCCGGCCGGTGGGGGATGCCCCGTCAGAGCTGGCCGGTCAGGGTGAGGACGACGAGGCTGGTCACGGCGACCAGCGTCGACAGCACCCCGCCGAGCAGGAGCGGCCTCCAGCCGGCCCGTCGGATCGCCGCGATGTCGGTGGACAGGCCGATCCCGGCGAGCGCGACCGACACCAGGAAGACGCTGACCGTCACGAGCGCGTCGTGCAGCCCGGCCGGTATCGGAACGACCGAGTTCGCCGCCGCCACGACCAGGAAGCCGACCAGGAACCACGGCACCAGCCCCACCAGCCGCCGGGCGGTGAGCGGCGCGCCGGCGTTGCGCCTCCGGTGCTCGAGGACTGCGAGGGTGACGCTGATCGGAACGATCATGAGCGTCCGCACCAGCTTGACGACGACCGCGAACCCGAGCGCGGAGGTCGCGAACAGGCTCGCCGCCGCCACCACCGAGCTCGTGTCGTTCACCGCGGTGCCGGCGAACAGGCCGAACGCATGCGGTGTCATCCCGAGCGCATGGCCGATGAGCGGGAAGACGAGAACCGCGACCGCGTTGAAGAGGAAGATCGTGGACACCGCATAGGCGATCTCGGAGCTCGCCGCCCCGATGATCGGCGAGACCGCAGCGATGGCGGACGCCCCGCAAATTCCCGTGCCGACCCCGATGAGCGTGCGCTCGCGGCTCGGGATCCGCAGCGCTTTTCCGACCAGCCACGCCGCGAGCAGGCAGACCGCGAGCGTCGACAGCATCACCGGGAGCGACTGCACGCCGACGACGAGGAAGCTCGACAGCGAGAGTTGGACGCCGAGGAGTACGACTGCCAGCTGGAGCAGGAATTTGCCCGAGTAGGCGATCCCCGGTGCGAATCGCCCGGCCGGCCGCCGGATGACGCCCACGATGACGCCGATGATCAGCGCGGGCAGCGCGCTGCCGAGCGCCGGGACCACTCGGGAGACCGCGGTCGCGGCCAGAGCGATCGTGACGGTGATGGCGACGCCGGGGGCCACCTCCACGGCGCGGACGGTGAGGCGGGTCGGAAGGGTGGGGGCGGGGGCGGACTGCATGGTTCGAGCGTGGTGGATGCGTTGCCGGGCCGCTAGGGGCCATAGCTTGTGGAGACCCAACGAATGGTTGTGGCCGGACCGCGCCGGGACGTTCGGCCCTCCTCCCGAGCGTGCAGCCCGCGCAGTCTGTGGGCATGACCGACATCATGATCACCCAGCACACCGAGCAGCCCACGGCCGTGGTCCGGCAAACCGTCCCGACCGGCGAGCTCGCCTCCTTCTTCTCACGCGCGTTCCAGGACACCATGGAGGCGCTCCGGGCCCAGGGCCGGTTTCCGGCAGGTCCGCCGTTCGGCAAGTACGACAGCATGCCGACGGACACCGTCGACGTGGAGGCCGGCTTCCCCGTGTTCGCGCCGATCGCGGCAGCAGGCGACGTCGTGCCCGGTACCCTGCCCGGCGGCCGGGTCGTCGAGGCGACGCACATCGGACCGTACGACACGATGCAGCAGACCTAGGGAGCTCCGGGACTACGTCGCGCACGCCGGCCTGACACCCGGCGACGTCATGTGGGAGTGCTATCTGAGCGATCCGAGCAGCGAGCCCGACTCGGCGACGTGGCGCACGCAGATCTGCTGGCCGGTGGAGTGAGCCTCAGGCGGGTGCTCCCGATCGCACGGTCTGACTGGCGTGCCACAGCGCCTGTTTCTCCCATCCGGCGGGCACCCCCATGTCGGCTGTTGTGAGCGCTCCCGCTGGAAAATCGGACAAGTGCGACGCTAAGCGTTGGTTCCAGTCGCAATCCGGGTCGATCACGCCGAGTAGGAAAGCCATCACGGCAAGCGCGTTGTACACCCCGAACTCCGCCTTCGGCCCCGTCGCATCACGCAGATGATCGAGCAGGGGGACGTGACCTTCACGTGGCCGGCTCGGCGCAGCGACGAGTTTCCGGTTGAATAGGCGGGCGTGGTGGGCGGACACGTTCCGGACGTAGTTGACACTAGCGATCCAACTACCGAACATCTTCTTCGTCGGCACACTGTATGCGTTCGCGATCGTCGTGGCCAGGTCATTCTGCAAGGCGCCGAAGAGCCGGCCAAGGTGCCCGAGTTCGAGAATTTCAGTCAGAGCCCAGATCGGGAGGGCGTCGTCGTAGCGCTCACGGAAATGGACTACAAAGGCTTCATCCGAGCTGCACTGGCGCTCCTGGACTCGCTCTAGCCAGCGCCCCAGCCCGCTCAGAGGTTCACCGGCCTCGGCGTCGATGGCTCCGGCCGTGAAGGTCGGCACGAAGTTCGCCGGATCGCGGTGTGCGAACGCGGAACGATGGCCGAGCGTGTAACCGATCTGCATGCGAAGGGAGACCTCCAACCGTTCGACAGCATCGAGTACCAGCATCCGGAGCTTCCGGTCGTAATCGATCAGTTGCGCGGCGTAGGCTAAAGAGGTTCCTGAGCGATAGTCGCTGAGTACCCGGATGCGTTCGCGGCCGCTGTCGTCGAGGTAGGTTTCGGACTCACGAAACGGGTACAGGTAGCCGGTGAGCCGGTAATAGCCCACCTGCTGCAGCAGGATCCTCGCGCTCGAATATGAACCGATTTCGACGCCGCGGCCGTGAAGCTTGCCGACCTGCTTTTCGAGGCTGAGCCACGGCTTCGTGTACTCGGGCACAATCCTCCCGGTTAAAGAAAATCAGCCCGAGCTGTAAAGCGAGCGGGCTGATCGTGATGTACGAAGCGTAGCACAGCCGGGCAGCTCATCATGAAGTCTCCCGCCTGGCAGCTACTGCGCGAGCAGTGGACGACCTCATAGTCTCGGCCGACCCAGCGAGCGGGAGAACCTGGCGCGGCTGGTGGGACGCCCGGTCACCTCCTGTGGCTTTACTGGATGATCGTATGACATTTTCATTGTTGGCGGCGCTCCCAGAACGGGGCAGCGTGCACTGGCATCGGGCAGGCCGTCGACGCTGCCGCGGGACGGCTCAAGTCCGCGGGAATCGCGGCCATCATGTCCGCGAGCAACGACGCCACGGACCAGGTCGGCACGTGGAATTGCTGGGAGAACGTGAGTCGGAGCAACCAAGACGCTTCAGCCGCACGAGCGCGCGTCGCAATCCAACTTCGTCGCCTCGACCCGACTCTACGCACCCGTCGGCGAAGGCGTGCCAGCGACCAGGGACGGCGTGCTGCCGCCCTGGAAGAGTGCTGGCGCCTTCTACGCCCAGGGCACGTCGTTCGCCGCACCCCAGGTGGCCGCTGTCTTCGCCGTGCTGCGCGAGAAATTCGGCTCCGCACCGACGGTCGACCAGCTCGTGAACCTCCTCGCGAACACGGGAGTACGCGTCACCGGACCGCATTCGCCGGCGGCCGCTCGCGAGATCAACATTCGAGCGGCGCTCGACTCCGCCCCGTGAGCGGTTCCGACCGTCCGACACCGGCGAAACGAGGGGTCCGGCTGAGGCAGTGCAACGTGCAAGACAACGACCGGGTGAGACAGCGGGTGTCTGCGACTGCGGCAGCCGAGGCCGTGCCGCAGAACACCGGCTCAGCCGCGCGAAGGCCGCCGTACAATCCGGACAGCCCATGACAGCAGAGATCCCCACCCCGCCGCCCGACCGCTTCGAGCACTTCGTCATCACCCGGTTCGGTGTTCGTTGGCGGCAGGAGGACCCTCCGCCCGACGACGCGTGGCTCCGCTACCGGCTCGGTCTGTTCGAGACCGTCTGCCTGCCGAGCGTTCTGAGCCAGACGGGCGCGGAGTTCCGGTGGCTGCTGCTCATCGACGAGGGCTGCCGGGCGCCCTGGCTCGAGGAAGCCCTGGCGGAGCTCGGCGCCGGCACGGCATTCGAGATCGTCTGGATGGAGACGCTGTTCTGGTCGGGGATCGACACCGTCGTCACCGAGCGCGCCTCCGCGCCGTACGTCATCACAACACGCCTCGACAGCGACGACGCGATCGCCCGCGACTACCTCAGCCGCGTGCAGGCGACCTTCGACCGCCAGGACCGCCTCTACGTCAACTTCCAGCGCGGACTGCAGTTCGAGCGCGACGGTGCTCTCTACTCCTACCTCTACCCGGCCAACGCCTTCCTGTCGTTCATCGAACGCCGCACGCCCGATACCCCGGTCCGCACGGTCTTTTCGTCGGCGGCGCACCCCGACGCCGCGAAGTACGGCGACGTGCTCCAGGTGTCCGCCCCGCCCTGCTGGATCATCGTCGTGCATGGCGCCAACCTCCTCAACGAGATCAAACCGGTCGCGTGGCGCCTGCGGCCCGAGGCGCTGGGCGACCGGTTCGATGTCGGGCTCCCGCTCGCGCCGGTGGGGACGTGGGAGCTGCTCCGCTCCCGCGTCCGTACCGTCGGCGCGCGGATCCGACGGCTGTTCACCCGGTGGCGGATCGGCAAGCAGGTGATACTGACGATGGCCCGCGGCGACCGGGTGCAGAAACAGGAGCGCGAGCCGCGCTGACGGGACGCGACATTCCGCGCAAATGCTGCACGCGCCGACGCGGGACGCGACATTCCGCGCGAATGTGCGCGGGCCGCTACGCGTCGGTCAGTTCCGTCGGCTCGACGATCGCGTCCACGAGGGCGCCGTTACGCCACACCGTGAGTTCGAGGCGGCGACCGATCGTGCTGGCGATCATGAGGCGCTGGAGGTCGGCGACCGCGTGGATGCGCATGCGGTCGAGCGAGATGAGGACGTCGCCCGGGCGGATGCCGGCGAGGTCGGCCGGGCTGTCCGGCACCACCGACATGACCTGGATGCCCGTGCGGGCTCCCGCTTTGCGGGCGACAGCCTCCTGGAGGGCGACCTCGGCGCCGGCTATGCCGAGCCAGCCGCGGCGCACGCGGCCCTCGCGCATCAGCGTGTCCATGATCTGCCTGCTGGTGGCGTTGACCGGCACGGCGAGGCCGAGTCCCGTTCCGGCAACGGCCGTGTTCACGCCGATCATGCGGGCCGAGCTGTCGGCGAGCGCTCCGCCGCTGTTGCCGGGGTTGAGGGCCGCGTCGGTCTGGATGACCTCGTCGACGACCCGCCCGGCGCGGGTCGGCAGCGAGCGCCCGAGCGCCGAGACGATGCCGGCGGTCACGCTTCCTGCGAGGCCCAGCGGGTTTCCGACCGCCACGACGAGCTGGCCGACCTGGAGCTCGGCCGCATCCCCCAGCTCGACGGGCGCCGGGGTCGCTTCGTCGGCCTGCAGGATGGCGAGGTCGGAGAGCGGGTCCCTCCCGACCACGTGCGCCTGCACCCGGGTGCCGTCGCCGAACGCGAGATCGACCTGGATCGCGCCCTCCACCACGTGCGCGCTGGTCAGGAGGTGCCCATCAGCAGAGACGACCGTGGCACTGCCGAGGCCCACGCCGCGGGAGGTCCGCGCGGTCACCGCAGCGACAGCAGGCCCGACCGCGGCCGCGACCCGCACCACCACCGCCGAGTAGGCGTCCAGGGCTTCGGCATCCGTCATGTGACGAGTGTGCGCTCACGACGGGCGCTCGGGGTGCGGGTTCGCCCACGGCGGACCCGCAGACGGCGGAGCCCCGGTCGGGCCGGGGCCGCACGGCCGACTCGACCCCGCGATCGCACGCAGAGCCTCGGACATCGCGTCGGCGACCACCCGCGCAGACGGGAGGTTCTCGGCATCGGTCTGCACGGCGACCCGGAAGCGCCCGGCATAGGAAGCGCCCACGGCGCCGACGCGCACGTTCGCCGAGAGCAGCGAGAGCGGCCAGGCGCTCACGAGCTCGGAGCCGGCGAACGTCAATGTGCGCGGTGGTCCCGGGAACTCGGAGGCGATGGCGGCCACCGCCCGCTGGGATCGGGCGAACCGCATCAGCAGTGCGGCAGACCGGGGGCCGGCCATCCAACCGAAGGTGCCCGCGGCGCGCGCACGGGTCTTCTCTGAACGCGTCGCCGCTGCCACCACCGCGAGCGCCTCGCGGACATCGGAGGTCGCGACGGGGACCGGCACGAGCATGACCCCCGTCGCGTTCCCCGCACCCGGCCGCCGCCGAAGCTGAACCGGGCAGGAGATCGGCAAGGTCGTCGGCAGCTCCTCCCCCGCAGCCGTGAGGAGGGCGCGGAGGCCCTGGCCGAACGCGGTGAGGAACGCGTCCCCTACCGTGCCGCCGGAACGCCTCGCACCGTCGTGCAGCTCACCGAGGTCGACGTCGAGGAAGGCGACATCGCGAGTCGTCCCGAGCCGACCCAGGAGCACCCGGGAGCGGACCGTGCGGCGGAACACCGCGATGGTCTGCTCGGCGGCTTCGCGGATCCGCTCTCGGGCCGGGGCATGCTCAGGCCCGGACGCGGCGACCAGCGCGCTCGTGTGCTCGGGAGACGACGGGCCGCCGGTCGGCCTGCCATCGGCGAGTGCCGCGATCAGCGACTCCGCCTCCAAGCCGTCCGCAACCGCGTGATGGAGACGGAAGAGCACACCGCAGCGACGCCCCTCGACGCTGGGGAGCAGGAGCAGCTCCCACAGCGGGCGGTCGAGCGGGAGCCTCCTCATCACGCCCTCCGCGCACAGCGCCTCGAAGGCGTGCGGCTCCCCCGCGGCGGTTCGTCGCGGCCCACCGTGCTCGTCGTCCCGCCACACTCGCACGTGGTGGGCCAGGTCGGGCGCGGCGGGCTCCCAGGTCCACGCGGCGCGCTTCTGCGTCGGGCGGCGGCACAGTGCCGGGACCGAGAGCACCCGTTGGGACAGCACCGCCCGCAGACGGTCGAGGTCGGGAACCCCGCGACGGTCGACGAAGCCTCCAGGAGCGAGCAGCCCGGCGAGCGTGACGACGTTGGGCTGAGCGCCCTCGAGCGCGAAATTCGCTGCGTCGACCGCCGCGATGGCTCCGGCCGGCGCGCTCCGCCTCCCCATGCGGCCAGGGTAGCGGCGAAACGGTCCTGGATGAACGGAAGATCCCGATTGGATGTCGACGCTGCGGCAGATGGAATCGACACTCGGCTCGAAGATTCGCTACGGATTACGTAGCGCGAGACAACATCTCATCGCATATGATTAGCGCGCCCACCGTCGAAGGAGACTGGATGTGAGCGAGCAGCCCGCCATCAGGCTGAACGGACTGACGAAGCGATTCGGGTCGGTCGCCGCCGTCGACCACCTCGACCTGCAGATCGCCGCCGGCGAGTTCTTCTCGATGCTCGGACCATCGGGCTCGGGAAAGACCACCGTGCTGCGCTGCATCGCCGGCTTCGAGCAACCGTCGTCGGGGACGATCGAACTGTTCGGCCAAGACGTGACGAGCAAGCCGGCCGCCGCCCGCGACGTCAACACCGTCTTCCAGGACTACGCGCTCTTTCCGCACATGTCCGTCGTGGACAACGTCGCGTACGGCCTGCGCGTCCGCGGCATCAGGCGGTCGGAGCGACGCAGGAGGGCGCTCGAGGCTCTCGCCTCCGTGCGGCTGGAGGGATTCGCCGACCGCGCACCCGCGCAGCTCTCCGGCGGCCAGCGCCAGCGCGTCGCTCTCGCCCGCGCGACGGTCGTGCAGCCCAAGGCCCTCCTGCTCGATGAGCCGCTCGGCGCCCTCGACCTCAAACTGCGGCAGCAGATGCAGGTGGAGCTCAAGCAGCTCCAGCACGAGCTGGGCATCGCGTTCGTCTTCGTCACCCACGACCAGGACGAGGCCCTGACGCTCTCCGACCGCATCGCGGTCTTCAACAACGGCCGGATCGAACAGCTCGGCACCCCGCGCGAGCTGTACGAACACCCGGTCTCGCGGTTCGTGGCGGACTTCGTCGGCACCTCCAACCTGTTCGATCGGGAGCACGCCTGGAGCATCCTCGGCCGGCGCGGCGAGTACTCGATCCGGCCGGAGAAGCTGGCGCTGCACACGGTTCCCGACACGTCCGGGACGCCCAGTGCGGCCGGCACGCTCGTCGAGTCGGTCTACACGGGCAACAGCATCCGGCGGGTCGTCGACCTCGACGCCGGGCAGCGGATCTCCGTGCTGGAGAGCAACGACCGCACCCACGGCACGGAGCTCGACCGCGGCGCCCGGGTGCACGTCTCGTGGAACGACGACGACCTCCGAGAGCTCAGCCCAGCCGACCCCGACTCCGCCCCCGACCGCGACCGCGAATCGGGGGCAGTGGAGGCCGTGGCGGACGCTCAGGCGGAGACAGCGACAGCAGATGTACCTCCAACCAGAGGTGTAGAAGAGAGGCAAGACTCATGATTCGTGGAACGAAGCGCCTCGCGCGCTCGGCCGCCGCGGTTGCGGCCGTCTCCGCCGCCATCCTGGTGCTCGCCGGCTGCTCCGGCAGCGGCAACTCGGGAGGCTCGGCCGGCTCGGTGCCGAACGTCCCGATGGCGAAGAAGCTCGGGGCCGGCGAGGCCCAGCTGAACATCATCGTCTGGGCGGGCTATGCCGAAGACGGCACCAACGACCCGAGCGTCGACTGGGTCACCCCGTTCCAGCAGAACACCGGCTGCCAGGTCAACGCCAAGGTCGCCGGCACCTCGGACGAGATGGTGCAACTGATGCGCACCGGCGACTACGACGGCGTCTCGGCCTCCGGTGACGCCACCCTCCGTCTCGTCTACGGCGGCCAGGCCGCGCCCGTGAACACCAAGCTCGTGCCGAACTACACGACCATCTCCAGCTTCCTGAAGGACAAGGCGTGGAACTCGGTCGCCGGTCAGATGTACGGCATCCCGCACGGGTGGGGCGCCAACGTGCTGATGTACAACAAGGCCACCGTGACGCCCGCACCGGACTCCTGGTCGGCTGTATTCGACGACGCCTCGAAGTACAGCGGAAAAGTGACCGCCTACGACTCGCCGATCTACATCGCCGACGCCGCGCTCTACCTGCAGGCCCACGACCCGTCGCTCGGCATCAAGGACCCGTACTCGCTGACCGAGAAGCAGCTCGACGCGGCCGTCTCCCTGCTGAAGAAGCAGAAGGCCTCCGTCGGCGAGTACTGGTCGGATTACACCAAAGCGGTGCAGTCGTTCGAGTCGGGCAGCAGCGTGGTCGGCACCTCGTGGCAGGTCATCGCCAACCTGATCCAGAGCGACGGCAAGGTGCAGGTCGGCACGACCGTGCCCAAGGAAGGGTCCACCGGCTGGTCGGATACCTGGATGATCTCGGCCAAGGCGAAGCACCCGAACTGCATGTACCAGTGGATGAACTGGATCACCTCCCCGAAGGTCAACGCGGAGGTCGCCGAATGGTTCGGTGAGGCTCCCGCCCAGACTAAGGCGTGCGAGCAGACCACCGACCCGAACTTCTGCGCCACCTACCACGCCACCGACGCGGGCTACGCGGCCAAGATCCACTACTGGACGACGCCGCAGACCACATGCGTGGACGGCAGCGGCAGCGATTGCACCGCGTACAGCGAATGGGTCAGCAAGTGGCAGGAGATCAAGGGATGACGGGAGATCAGGGATGAAGGCCCGCCTGGGCTTCCTGCTCGGGCCTCCTCTGCTCTGGCTCGTCGTCATCTACCTGGGCTCGATAGCCGTCCTCCTGGTCTCGTCCTTCTGGACCGTGGACGGCTTCACGGGCGCGGTGGTGCCGACCTTCACGCTCGAGAACTACGCGACGCTGGTCACCGACCCGCTCTACGGGACGGTCGCACTGCGGACGCTGCTCGTGGCCCTCGGCGTGACGCTCATCGACGCCGTGGTCGCCTTCCCGATGGCTCTGTACATCGCGAAGGTGGCCCGGCCGAGCCGGAGGGCGATCTATCTGGTGGCGGTGACGACACCGCTCTGGGCCAGCTACCTGGTCAAGGCGTACGCGTGGCGCATCCTCGTCGAGCCGGGAGGCCCCATCGCGGTCGCGACGGGAGGGAACACGCCCGGGTTCGGCCTCCCGGCGACGGTCATGACGCTGGCGTACCTCTGGCTGCCGTACATGATCATCCCCGTCTACGCCGGGTTCGACCGCGTGCCCGACTCGTTCTTCGAGGCCAGCTACGACCTGGGCGCGTCGACCTGGCGCACGATCCGGACGGTCGCGTTCCCTCTGGTGTTCCCGGCGATCGTGGCCGGGTCGATCTTCACCTTCGCGCTGAGCTTCGGCGACTACATCGCGGTCGGGATCGTCGGAGGCAAGACGCAGCTGCTCGCCAACCTCATCTACGGCCAGCTGGTCACGGCGAACAACCAGCCGCTCGCCGCCGCGTTGTCGGTCATCCCGCTGGTCGCGGTCGTGCTCTACCTGCTCGCGGTCCGCCGTACGGGTGCATTGGAGAACGTATGAAGCTGCTCTCGACTCCCGCGCGCATCGTCGTCGGGCTCTGCATGGCTGTCGGCCTGGTCATCCTCTACGTGCCGCTGCTGCTCATCGTTCTGAACTCGTTCAACAGCTCGCGCACGTTCTCGTTCCCGCCTCCCGGGTTCACCCTGCAATGGTGGGTGGACGCGTTCCACTCCCGCGGAGCGGCCGATGCGCTCGGGACCTCCGTGATCGCCGGGCTGTGCGCGTCGGCGATCGCCCTGGTGCTCGGGACCATGGCCGCATTCGCGGTGCAGCGGTTCCGGTTCTTCGGGCGGCAGAGCATCAACTTCTTAGTGGTCCTGCCGATCACGCTCCCGGGCGTCGTCACCGGCATCGCGCTCGCGTCGACGTTCACGACGGTGCTGGGCCCGGTGGGCGTGACGCTCGGGATGGCGACGGTCATCATCGGCCACGCCACCTTCTGCATCGTCATCGTCTACAACAATGTGCAGGCGCGGCTGCGGCGCATGGGGACCTCCCTCGAAGAGGCCTCCGGCGACCTCGGCGCGCGCGGCTGGCAGACGTTCCTGTGGGTGACGCTGCCGCAGGTGCGCGGGGCGCTCGCGGCCGGTGTGCTGCTGGCGTTCGCACTGAGCTTCGACGAGATCGTCGTCACGACGTTCACCGCGGGACCTGCTGTGCAGACCCTCCCGATCTGGATCTTCCAGAACCTGTTCCGGCCGAACCAGGCGCCCGTCGTGAACGTGGTGGCCGCGGTTCTGACGATCCTCGCCATCATCCCGGTGTGGATCTCGCAGCGCCTCGCCGGCGACTCGGTGTCGAGCCGGGTGTGAGAAGGCGCGTGCGCGGGCGCACTTCGCACATTCGCGCGCCGAAGTACGCGAAGTACCGCGCCGCGCCGCGTACCTGATGCGGCCCGCAACTCCGGAGGTCCGGGCCCGGGCGGCGGCATTCTCCGTCGTTACCGACTTCCGGGCGGCGTGTCGCCCGCAGACTCCGGAGTTGCCGACCGCGGTCGGCTCCTCCGGAGAGCTGCGAGGACACGCCGGGCAAAGGCCCGTTCCTCCGGACATCCACGGCGAGGCGCGGCGGATCTCCGAAGTTACGGACCACCACGGCGAGGCGCGGCGGATCTCCGAAGTTACGGACATCCACGACGGGGAGCGGCAGGTCTCCGGAGTTACGGACGCCGGAGGCTAGGCGACCCTCCCGGCGACGCGCGCGGCCTCCCGCCGGCCTTGCTCGAACCCGGCGCGCGCCGACGGCGGCCGGGTCGCCGGGTCCATCTGGTTCGTGCCCATGGCCTCCAGCGAAGCCGGGTCAGGAGTGATCACGACCACCCGGCTGCCCTGCCCGCGCAGCGCCTCCACCTGGTCGTCCAGGCCGTACCCGGGGAACCGCCGGATGCCCTCGAACTGCCCCGGCCGCCGCCAGTCCGGGCCGCCGAACGGCGAGAGGACGATCACTGTCGCGTAGCCTGCCGCCAGGTCGGCGTTCTCGGCCGAGCGCACGCCTCCGTTGATGTAGTGGACGCCGTCGATGATGTGTGTCGCGGTGCCGCCGGGCAGCGCGGTGCTCGCGGTGACGGCGTCGGCCAGCTCCACCCCCGAGTCGCGGTCGAAGCGCACCAGCTCGCCGGTGTGCGCGTTGAGCGCGACGAGGAGCATCGGACGCTCCGGCCAGTCCTGGCGCGGCAGACGGGAGGCGACGAGCGCGCGACGCTGGTCGGCGCCCGGGCGCAGCACCGCGTCACTCTCCAGGGCGAAGGCGCCCATCGCCTTCTGCAGTTCCTCCGCCGAGCCTGCTGCGGCGCCGATGGCGCGCAGCCGCTCGAAGAGCTCCTGCTGCGGGATCGACGGCGGGCGTGGGGCGGGGTTCTGCCCGACGCCGCCCTCGGGGCGTGCCAGCGCCGCCAGTGCGGAAGCGAACAGCTCGGCCGCCGGCACCCCGCTGCGCACAGCCGCGGCCGCGGTGGAGCCCGCCGAGGTGCCGATCACCAGATCGGCGGCCTCCGTCAGATCGAAGCCGGCGTCGGCCAGGCCGGCGATGACGCCGATCTGCCAGGCGTTGCCAGCGGCTCCGCCGCCGCCGAGGACGAGCGCGACGTCGTGAGAGGACGAGTTCAGTTCGTTGTTCTGGGTCATGTCGTGATCCTTGAAGAAGAGGTACCTGCAACGGGCACCCGAGGATCGTCGACCACGCGCGAGAGACTGCTGCGCGCTAGAGGCTTCGACGCGAGGGGGCGAGCACCCGACTGTTGATGGAAATCGGACTCACCTCCTCAGCTGGCGCGCTGCGACAGCGCATACGGACGAACGGTTGAACGATAGTCGCAGGCGCGGGCCACCGCAAACGACCGCATCACGACGCCTGTGGCGGTACGTGCTCCAGCCCGAGTCCGGGCCGACCGTAGGTGCAGAGCAGCTCCCCGATCAGGTGGTGGAGGGCCGCCGGGCTCTCCGAGTAGTAGGCCGCCGAGCGCTCAGCCGAAGACCAGGTACGTCCCCGGCTTGCCCGGCTCCCGCAGCTCGAAGCGGAGGACGAGGTCCGTTCCCGTCAGGAGGCTCACCTGTTGCTCGAACTGCTCGTTCGTGACGAAGACCACGCGCTCGAAGCCCCAGTCGTCGCGCAGCCAGGAGCGCAGTGCGTCGAGCAGCGACGCGTCGAGGCCGGCCTCCAACTGCGACAGGCGCACCCAGAAGTACGCGACGGCGTCGACGTCCTCCCACGCGTCGTCGCCGACGGGTGTGACCGTCGACTTCGCCAGGAAGGCCGCTGTCGTCGGGAAGAGATAGACGCAGCCCAGGCAGACGGTGTCCTCCGGGTCGCGCACGGTGAAGGTGAAGGCGCGGTGCTCGGCGTGCCGCTGCTGGAGGCCCGCGAGGTCGGCGCGGTTCGCCTCCACCGTGAAGCCGTCCTCGGGCCACGACGACTGCTCCCACAGCCGAAGCAGCTCGCGCGTCTCCGCCACCGCGGCATAGTCGTCCGCAGCGTCGTCTGCGCGGATCGGCCGCAGGAGCATGCGGTCGGTCGTCAGCCCGGTGGGGACGGGCTCGGCAGGATCGCGGAAGGACACGATGCT
Organism: Leifsonia sp. McL0607; assembly: GCF_049993355.1. Lineage (GTDB taxonomy): Bacteria > Actinomycetota > Actinomycetes > Actinomycetales > Microbacteriaceae > Leifsonia. The sequence continues at coordinate 850,925 of NZ_CP188253.1, forward strand.
GGTCAGGCCCCGGCCGCGCGCTCGATCGAGAACTGGTCGAGCTGGCGCTCGTGCACGCTGCGCACGAACTCCCAACCTTCGCGCGGGGACTCGACGCGCGCGTCGAGCGGCTCGCGGCCGTCGCGCAGGGTCTCGACGTAGGCGCGGTCCTGGGCGAGACGATCGCGCAGCACGGCAGCGTCGCCGACGGAACCGTGCCCGGGGATGACGACCGTGGCCTCCCCCGCCTGAGACTCCAGCAGGAGCAGCGCCGCGAGGTAGTCGCCGAGCGGGTCGGCGGCGCCTGCCAGGTCGAGCATGGGGATGAAGGCGTCGGACAACATGTCACCGGCGACCAGCACCCCGGCGGAGTCGATCAGCAGCGCAGCATGCCCGGGCGCGTGCGCGCGATGCTCGAGGATGCGCACCGTCGGTCCGTCCCACGAGATCCGGTCGGCGCCGACGGGCAGCCCGGTGATATCGTCACCGAGCGCTTCGAGGCGGACATCCTCCGGGATGCCGAACAGGCGCGCGTCGATCCCATTCGCCAGCCGCTGGCGCGCGGTGTCCGCGGCGAGCGCGGTGGCCCAGTGGTCGGTGGCCCCGCGGCCTGGCGCACCGAGCGCCGGGTGCCAGAGCAGGTGGTCCCAGTGCGGGTGGGTCGCGAAACCCGCCGCGACCGTGTACCGGGCTCGCTGGAGGTCGTCAGCAAGGCAGAGGATCTCGCTCTCGTGGATGCCCGGGTCGACGACCAGCACTCCCGATTCCCCCACGACGACGACTGCGTTGGTCTGACACCACGCACTGGTATGGACGAACACCCCGTCAGCCACTTCGCTCAGCACGGTGCCCAACCTACCCCGCCCGCTCCTCCCGCAGACAGGAGATCTGGCCGGGACACTCCCGCACCTTCCTTTCGGAGACCTCTGACAGGAGATCCTCGCGCGAGTCTCCTGTGTTGCACAGGACGGCCTGCGACGACCAGCGCGTCGGCGCACAGTCGGCGCGAATCGTCGCGCGCGACGGTGGGTACCATGCACAGCATGCCCATCAGACTCGACAACATCGGTATCGCGGTGCGCGACCTCGAAGCAGCCATCTCCTTCTTCACCGACCTCGGCCTCGAGGTCGTCGGACGCGACACGGTCAGCGGCGCGTGGACGGACACCGCGGTCGGCCTCGACGGCAACCACGCGAAGATCGCGCTGCTGCAGACGCCGGACGGGCACGGCCGCCTGGAGCTGTTCGAGTACCTCCACCCCGAGGCGATCGAGACCGAGCCCACGCTTCCCAACGAGATCGGCATGCACCGGGTCGCGTTCGCCGTCGACAACCTCGGGGCCGCCCTGGAGGTCGCGGCGACACACGGCTGCTATCCGCTCCGCGGCGTCGCGACCTACCAGGACATCTACGCGCTGACCTACCTCCGCGGCCCGAGCGGAATCCTCGTGATGCTGGCGGAGGAGCTGCAGAAGGGGTGACTCGCCTCGGCCTGTGCGCTCGCACGCTCACGTGGGCGCCGCCGACGCCGCCGCACGGATGAACGCCGGCGCCCCGGAGGCCCGGCGATCAGCGCCCGACGGCGGTGCGCAGGATCGCAGCGATCCGCTCCTTGTCCGCGTCGGTCATGCTGGTGACCGCGAAGCCGACCGGCCACAGGCCGCCATCGTCGAGCTGCGCCGCCTGCTGGAACTCGATCGTCGCGTAACGGATCTTGAACTTCGATCCCGGCTTGAACGCGACGACGGTCTTGCCCGCGGCGTCGGCGTACGCCGGCATGCCGTACCAGGTCTTCGCGGTCAGCGACGTGTTCTCGGCGACCAACTGATGGAACGCCTCCGCGAACTCCCTGTCGGTCCCCGTCATCGCGGCGATGGCCTCCTCGCACGCCGCTGCGGCGTCCGCGCCCTCCTGCGCAGCCTTCTTCTCGGCGACGGCCGCCTTGATCGCCGCCTTCTCCTCTTTGCTGAACGTGGTGTCGGTCATGGTTTCGTTCCCCTTTCGTGACCTGTGTTCAATCTAGGGTCCGGGCCGGTGGGCCGCTTCTCCGATCCTGCTCACTTCGGAGTCGGCCAGGACGCGTCGAAGGTCTAGCCAAATCGCGGTCACAACGATCACACTGTGCGCACCCGGCACTTCCGTCGCAGTCGGCGAGGGACCGGTGCCCGGCGACAGGGAGGTATGCCGTGACCATGCACCACCCGTCCGTCCACCACGAGCCGCACCTCGACGAGACCTCGCCGGTCCCCTACCTGCGGCACGGTCAGCTCATCTCGCTCATCCGCTGGAACCGCGTCGCCGGCGATTGGAAGTACACGACCCTCCTGGCCGAGTACGCCGGGCGCGACGACAAGCACTGGCAGGTGATCGCCCACGGCCAGCCGATGACCCTCGACCGGGCCGAGTGGGCGATCTTCAACTGAGCCGGGCGCCTCGCCGGCCGCCCCGCCGGACGCTCAGGCGGTCCCGGCGAGCGCCTTCGCCTTCAGCGCCTCGAACTCGGCGGGGGTGATCGTGCCGGCGTCGAGCAGTTGCTTGCCCTGCTCGATCTCCGCCGCCGGCGAGCTCGTCGACGCCACGGACCGGATGTAGTCCGCCGACGCGGCCTGCGCCTGCGCCGCTCCCGCCATGCTGCGCTGCGCCATCCGGCCTCCGCGCGCGATCAGGTAGATGAACGCGGCGAGGAACGGCAGCACGACCAGGAAGATGCACCACAGCGCCTTCGCCCAGCCGTTCAGCTCGTGATCGCGGAACAGGTCGATGAACACCCGGATGAAGATCGAGATGCACACGATCACCAGATAGAACCAGAACGACCAGACGAGGAAATCCCAGAACGTCATCGCAGTCTCCGCTCCCCTGGCGGAGCGCCCATCGGCCCCGCGTGTCACGACCCTACGTCGTCCTGGCCACGCGCGGCTAGAGCCTGATCGCGCCGGCTCAGCGACCGTCCGGCAGCAAGGGCCGCACCGAGGCGTAGGCGTCGCTCTCGTCGCGGGTCGACGAGTCGTAGACGCGCACGATCCGGGCGACGTCGTCGTACCGCGCCCAGCCCGGGTCGCCGCCGGAGGCGAAGGCGACCGCGGCTGCGTGCACCTCGTCGGCGAGTGCCTGCGGCGGATTCGCTCCGGCCAGCGACTCCATCGCCGGACCGTCCATGCAGTCGAAGAAGAACGGCACGTCGAGGCAGTGCTCCGCGAACCCGAAGCGCCCGGACGGCCACGCGAACCGGTACACCCACGTGGGCGCGGCACCGCGATCGGCGACGACGTTCAGCACCGCGACGCGGAACATCCGGTCGGTCAGCACACGGCCGGCCAGCCGGGCCTTGCCCTTCGCGACGACGTCGGCGTTCGCCGCCAGGTAGGCCCTCCGGGCGCTCTTCGGGACACCGAGCTTGGCGAGCAGCACGCCGTTCGGCACGAGTGCCAGCCGCTTTCCCGCGTCGGCCATCGCCATCGTGAACTCGTCGTCGGTGGCGCCGAGCACGAGCGGCTTGCCGGCTCCGACTCCGCTCCGCAGCGACTCCGGCGTCGAGCGCACAAGGAGGTCGCCGTCGATCGCCGGGCCGAGCGGGAGGCCGGCCTCGACGACCTCGTTCAGGGCGTCGGGTCCGAGCTCCGTCACCTTCTTCTGCAGCTCCAGGACGCGTTCCTCGTCCTGCGTCGCCCAGCCGGCGCGGGTCGGCTCGACGCCGGCGGAGGCGGCGAGCGCACGTCCGAACGCCTCCGACTTCTCCGGCGTCACGTCGGCGAGCGCGGCGGAGATCGCGTAGACGGCGCGGAAGAGGTGCTGCGCCTTCTCCATGCCGAGCAGCGTCAGCACGGCCCCGCCGCCGGCAGACTGGCCGGTGATGGTGACGCGCGCGGGGTCGCCGCCGAACGCCGCGATGTTCTGCTGCACCCACTCCAGGGCGAGCAGCCAGTCGCGCACGCCGCGGTTCGACGGCGCGTCCTCGATCCAGCCGAAGCCGTCGAAACCGAGCCGGTAGGAGATGGTGACCGTCACGACGCCGTCGCGGTTGAAGTTGCGTCCGTCGTACCAGGGGCTCGCCGGGGAGCCGGCGAAGTAGGCGCCGCCGTGGACGTACACGAGCACGGGGAGGCCGTCGCCGTCGGGCGCCCGCTCCGGGCTCGGCGTGTGCACGTTGACGTTCAGCGTCGACTCCCCAGGGATGCTCGGCTCGGGAATGAGCGTCACTCCGGGGTCGCCGCGCTGGGCGGTGGGCGCGAACGCCGCGGCGTCGAGCACCCCCTCCCACGGGACCTTCGGCACCGGCGCGGCGAAACGCAGCTCGCCGACGGGCGCCTCGGCGAACGGGATGCCGAGGAACGCTGCCGAGCGCAGGCGTCCGCGCGCACCGGATCCGGGGGCGGTCGTGTCCTTCCAGCGTCCGCGCACGGTCCCGGCGCGGGTCCGCACCTCGGGGTGCGCCGCCTCCTCCGGGCGGAGCTGGGCGTCGGTCGTGCCCTCCGCATCGGCGGACGGCATGTGCGTGTTCTCCATCAGGCGACCTCCGCCATCGCATTGCCACTGTGTCTGCCGTCGATGGCGTCCTCATCGAGGAGGGGCCGGTCGATCCCATCGCCGCTATTCTCCTCCTGGCCGGTGGAGAAGACCGGCTCGTTCGTGCCGGCGCATCGCATCTCGCATCGGGAAGTGCCGGCATCGGTCACTTGACGCTCTTGATCGGCGCGGTGGCGACGGCGCCGAGGACCGCGAGCACGATCGCGAAGACGAACAGCACCGGGTAGCCGCCGAGGAAGCCGATGATGATCGCCGCGATCGGCGCGCTCAGTGCCTGCGGGATGTTGGTCGCCACGTTGAGGATGCCGAGGTCCTTGCCGGCGGCGCCGCCCTCGTTCGGCAGCACCTCCGTCATCAGGGCCGCATCCACCGACATGTAGATGCCGAACCCTATGCCGTTGATGACGCTCATCGCGATCATGCCGGTCAGATCGGGCATGATCAGCGGCACGGCCAGGCCGACTGCCATGACCACGGTCGCGGTGTAGATGAACACCTTGCGGCCCGCCTTGTCGCTCCACCATCCCGAGACCACGATCGCGATCAGGGTGGGGACGAGGGCCACGAGCGTCAGGGTGATCACCGCACCGGTCGCCGCCTCGAGCGAGAGCTTGATGTAGTCGGTGAGGATGTAGAGCTGGTAGGTCGTGACCACGAAGTTCCCGAGGATCAGCAGGAAGCGTGCGGTGAAGGCCCAGAAGAAGTCGGGGTGCGTGCGCGGGTTGATCCAGAAGCCGGAGAAGAACGCGCCCCAGCGGAACGGCTCGATCGAGGCGTTCTTCGACGACCTGTCGCGGTTGATCACCACGAACAGCAGCGTCACGACGATGACGGCGCCGCCGAAGACCGCGTAGCCGACGCCGAGCTGCTTCGCGAAGGCGCCTGCGAGCATGACGCCGACCGTCATTCCGATCTGAGTGCCGAGGCCGATCATGGCGCTCGCACCTCCGCGCTTGGAGCGGGGGAAGCGGTCGGCCGTGATCGCGGTCAGCGGCGCCTGCACGAAGTTCAACGCGACCTGGATGACGACCCAGAACACGGTGATCCAGAGGAGGTCGGTGAGCGAGCCGAGACCGAACAGGAAGATGCCGCCGACGATCGCGCCGACGACCATCCAGGGCGCGCGGCGCCCGAACCGGGAACGCGTGCGGTCGCTGAACGCACCGGCGAGCGGCTGCGCGAACAGGGTGAAGACGAACGACGTCGTGGTCACGATCGCGAGGTTCCCCACCTTGTGCGCGGGATCGAGCAGCGCGACCTGCACGGGCAGCAGAATCGAGATGAGCCCGCCGTAGGTGGCGAAGAGGGTCAGGGAGGCGGCGAGCAGGCTGGGTAGCAGGCGCTTGTTGGCGGGCGGGCTGGCGGCGGGCTGGCCGAGGGGCTGCTGGGAGCTGATGAAACCGGCCGGCGCGATCTCGGCGGTGGGGTCGGGAGGCGTGATGGTCAATGAGGCTCCTCGTTCAGCAGGACAGGCGCGATCCCAATACCAAACACTGTTCGGTTCTCTGAATCGTGACGATTGTGGCACCAAAACCCTAACGGCGCAAGGCTTTCGCCGCCGAAAGCCAGATACCGTTCGTGTTTCATCGCATATCCTGGATCCCATGGCCAAACGAGGCGCGTACGCGAAGGGCGTCGTCAAGCGCGAGGAGATTCTCGAGGCCGCGCTCGAGATCATCGGTCATCGCGGCTATCGCAGCGCCTCCGTGCGCGAGATCGCCGAGGCGGTGGGCCTCAGCCCCGCCGGTCTGCTGCACTACTTCGGCTCCAAGGAACAGCTCTTGGTGGAGATCCTCCGCGCCCGTGATGCGAACGACGCCCAGCAGTCCCCGGAGGTCGACTTCGCCGACTCCTTCCTCGAGGTGATCCGCCACAACGCGCAGGTGCCCGGACTCATCGAACTCTACACGCGCCTCGCCGCAGAGGCCGGCGACGCCGAGCATCCGGCGCGTGCCTTCTTCCTCGACCGCACAGCGACCGTGCACCAGACCGCGCGCGAGGCCCTCGTCTCCGCGCAGCGCGCCGGTCGCATCCGCGCCGACCTAGACCCGGAGTGGATCATCCGCGCCGGGCACGCTCTCGCCGACGGCCTCCAGAACGCCTGGATCCTGGACCCGACGATCGACATGGCCGCCGACGTCGGGCAGTTCTTCGCCCTGCTCAAGCCCTGAGCTTCATGACACGCGAGACGCGACATTCGCCGTGAATGTCGCGACGCTCAGCGGTAGTCGTACACGCGCTTGTACTTGCCCTCGCTGCGGGGGAGCTCGCCAGGCTCAGCGAGCACGACGCCGACGGAGGTGCCGATGTGCGTCTTGATCCGCTGCTTCAGCACCTCGGTGGCCGCCTGGCACACGTCTCGGTCGAGGGCGGGGTGGCGCTCGATGCGCACCGTGAGGGTGTCGAGCCTGCCCTGCTTGCGCAGTTCGAGCACGAAATGCGGCGTGAGCGTCTCGATGCCGAGGACGAGCTCCTCGATCTGCGTGGGGAAGAGGTTCACGCCGCGCAGGATGATCATGTCGTCGTCGCGGCCGGTGATCTTCTCGATGCGGCGCAGCGCCGGATACGCACTGCCCGGCAGCAGCCGCGTCAGGTCGCGAGTGCGGTAGCGGATGACGGGGAACGCCTCCTTGGTCAACGAGGTGAAGACCAGCTCGCCGTGCTCGCCGTCCGCCACCGGCTCGCCCGTCTCTCCGTCGATCGTCTCGGGGAGGAAGTGGTCCTCCCAGACGTGCGGGCCATCCTTGGTGATCACGGACTCGCTCGCGACGCCGGGACCCATCACCTCGCTGAGGCCGTAGATGTCGACCGCGTCGAGATCGAGACGGCGCTCGATCTCGGCCCGCAGCTCGTTCGTCCAGGGCTCCGCGCCGAGGATCGCGACCTTCAGCGTCGTCCCGCGCGGATCGAGCCCCTCCGCCTCGATGGCGTCCGCGATGGTCAGGAGGTAGCTGGGCGTGCACATGATCGCGTCGGGCTCGAAGTCGTGGATGAGCTGCACCTGTCGCGCGGTCTGGCCGCCCGACATCGGGATGACCGTCGCGCCGATCCGCTCGATCCCCGCGTGCGCGCCGAGACCTCCCGTGAACAGACCGTAGCCGTAGGCGTTGTGCACCCTCCAGCCGGCCTCCACGCCCGCGGCCCGCAGCGATCGCCCGACCAGGTCGGCCCAGCGGTCGAGGTCGCCCGCGGTGTAGCCGACCACCGTCGGACGCCCGGTCGTGCCGGACGAGGCGTGGATGCGGCGGACCTCCGACAGGGGGACCGCGAACATCCCGAACGGGTAGGTCGACCGGAGGTCCTCCTTGGTGGTGAACGGCAGGAGGCGGATGTCGCCGAGGGTGCGGATGTCCGCCGGCGCGACCCCGGCCTCGTCGAACTTGGCGCGGTAGAGCGGGACGTTCTCGTACGCGTGCCGCACCGTCCACCGGAGGCGCCTCAGCTGGAGCTCGCGGAGCTCGTCACCCGTGATCGTGGCGGGGTCTATCGCCGCGGTGTCGACCTCGGTGAGATCGAGCGCGGCTGGAGCGGTGGTCGTCTTCGACACGGGTCCTCCCGGTTCAGTCGGCCGCGCGGCGGGCGTCGCCGGCGGCGCGGTTGGTGGTGAGCGATCGGCCGCGGAACTCCGCGACCACGTTGCCTGTCTCGTCGGTCACGGTGACGTCGTAGACGCCGGTGCGCCCGACCAGGTTGCGGCGCACGGCGTGTGCGGTGAGCGTCTGACCTGCGCGCGTGGACTTGAGGAAGGTGATGTCGGCGCCGGCGGCGACGGTCACGCGCTCGTCCTCGTTGCAGGCGATCGCGAAGGCGGTGTCGGCGAGCGCGAACACGAGGCCGCCGTGCGTGATGGCGAAGCCGTTCGTCATGTCGTCGCGGACGGGCATGCTGACGATCGACTCGCCCGGCTCGTCCTTCTCGACCACCATGCCCAGGGCAGCGGAGGCCCGGTCGCGCTGCATCATCGGACGCACCGGCTCGACGCTCATGCGCGCACCGCCGGCCGAACCCCGCTCACCAGGAAAGCGTCGGACATCGTCATCCTCACCGCCGGCGGATCGACGCGTCACCTGCGAGACGCCGAATTCCTTACCGATCGTTCGGTAATACTCCCATCCGGAGAGCGCCCACGCAACCACGATCATCGTCGAGGGGCACGCAAACGCCCCTAAAACGCCCGCGAAAGGGCATTGACGTGCCCCTCGACGCACCGCGGCAGGGCGTACTGTGCTGTCATGACCAGCCGGCTGGGGCTCGCGGCGTGCGCCGCCGTGCTCGCCCTCGCGCTCACGGCGTGCACCCCGAGCGCGTCGGTGCCCGGCACGGCCCCGCGCGCCGGACCGACCGCCCCCGCGTCGCCGTCGACCGCCCCCGCATCGCCGTCGGCACCCCCACCTGCGGCAACCGTCTCCGCCGCCTCCCTCCAGCACATCGTCGTCATCGTCGACGAGAACAAGCCGGCCGGCTCGATCATCGGCAACCCCGACGCCCCCTACCTGAACCAGCTCGCGCAATCCGGCGCGCTCGCGAGCCGCTACTCAGCGGTCGCGCACCCGAGCCTCCCGAACTATCTGGCACTGACGAGCGGCACCACGGGAGGCATCACCAGCGACTGCAACCCGCCGGGCGGCTCTTGCCTGATCACCGGGCCGAACCTCCCGCAGGAGCTCGACCGGGCCGGGCGCTCCTGGAGGATGTACGCCGAGAACATGCCGGCGCCGTGCACGACCGCGAACACCCGCTTGTACGCGGTGAAGCACAACCCGTTCCTCTATTACCCGAGCGTCACCTCCGACCCGGGCTACTGCGCGTCGCACGACGTTCCCTACTCGCAGTTCGGCGCCGACCTCGCGTCGGCGGCCTCGCTGCCCGACTTCTCCTTCATCAGTCCGAATCTCTGCGACGACATGCACGACTGCTCCGTCGCGGCCGGTGACGCCTGGCTCCGGGCGAACGTCCCGCCGATCCTCGCCTCCCCGGCCTTCACCACGCAGCGCTCGCTCCTCGTCGTCACCTTCGACGAAGGGGACGCGTCGGACAACACGGTCGCGTGCGTGTTCGCCGGGCCGGCCGCGCGGCAGCATGCGGCCTCCGCGGCGCAGTACACGCACTACTCGTTGCTGCGGACCATCGAGGAGGCGTGGGGGCTCAACCCCCTCACCGGCGACGACGCCGCAGCGACGGCTTTGACGCCGATGCTGCAGTGAGCGGGAACGCCTCCAGCACGCCACGCTGACCCTGCGAATCCCGACACGATACCGGCGCCCGCCGCTCGCGCGTGCTTCGTTGGTGTCATGGCAGCAATCAAGCGCGTCATCGTCTTTCTCCAGGAGAACAAGACCACCGACTTCTACTTCCCGACGCTCTCGGAGTGGGGCGCACAGGTCGCCGACAACGGGCCACTGCGCACCACCGCGCCCGATTTCGACCAGCCGCACGACCGGAACGCCTGGGTGCACTACGCGATGGGCGACTACCCCGCCGAGCCGATGCAGCTCGACAACGACAAACCCATCCCCTACTGCAGCTGGCTCGCGAAGACGTTCGTCTTCAGCGACCACCACTTCGGCTCCGGCTCCAACTCGACCCCCGGTCACATGCTCGCCGTCGGAGGCCAGCTGCCGACGCTCAAGAACCCGCCGTTCATCGGGCCGCACCCGGTGTGGGACCTCCCGTCGATCTTCAGCGTCGCCCAGAAGGCAGGCGTTCAAGTTCTACACCTCGCTGTCGCAGCCGCCGGGGACAGACGAGGTGCACCCGCCGACGCAGTTCATCCCGATGGCGAAGGGCGGCACGCTGCCGGACGTCTGCTACGTCTGGTCCCCGGCCGGCTACGACGAGCATCCGCCGGCGATCGGCGCCCCCGACTACATCGCCAAAGGGCAGGGCCTGGTGTGGCAGCGCGTCCAGGCGGTCATCGACGGCGGAGGCTGGGACGAGACCGTCTTCATCCTCACCTGGGACGACTGGGGCGACTACGCGGACTCGGTGCCGACGCCGGCGATCGAGACCGCGCCCGACGCGCTCCATCCGGACGGCTTCCCGATCATCGGAGGCTCGCGCATCCCGCTGCTCATGTTCGGCGGCGCGGTCAGACAGGCGATCGATCCCGAATGGCATTCGCACGCCTCGATCCCGAAGACCATCTGCGACCTCCTGGGGCTCGGGACGTTCAGCGTGCCGCGCGTGGACGACGCGCCCTCCCTGGCCCACCTCGTGCAGCCGGGGCTCGGGCGTCCGGCGCCGCCCGCGCCCGGGACGACGTTCGCGCAGCCGATCGCACCGACTCCCGCGACCCGCCCCCGTGCCTCCCGCGCCGTGGCCCGGCCCGCTCGTGAGCGCGTCGGCAACTCCGGAGAATCGGCGCTGGCGGTGCGCATCGGCCCCTAACTCCGGAGATCCGGGCCGGGATCGAACCCGTCTCCGGAGTTGCGGACCCGGTCGGCGGCCACGGGGCGTACTGTCGCAGGCAGCATCGTCGAGGGGAGTCGGATGAGCAGGGCCGCGATCGTGGTCAACCCGGTGAAGACGGACGCGGCCGCGTTGCGCGACGCGCTCGAGGAGGCCGAGCGGCGGCACGGCTGGGAGGACACCCTCTGGTTGGAGACCACGGAGGACGATCCGGGAACGGGTCAGACCAGGGAGGCCCTCGAGCAGGGCGTCGACGTCATCATCGCCGCGGGCGGCGACGGCACCGTGCGGACGGTCGCCGAGGAGCTGCGCGCGACCGACACGCCTCTGGCACTCCTGCCGGCCGGGACGGGCAACCTCCTCGCGCGCAACCTCGACCTGACCCTCGACGACGTCGAGCACGCGCTCGACACGGCCTTCGACGGCGACGACCGCCCCATCGACGTCGGCGTCGCCGAGCTCCGCGAGGGGGAGCGGACCGAACAGCGCGTCTTCCTCGTGATGGCCGGGCTCGGAATCGACGCCCAGATGATCGCCGCCACAGACGACGATCTCAAGGCGAAGGCGGGCTGGCTCGCCTACGCCAAAGCGATCGGCGCCGTGCTGCGCGACAAGAACGAGCTGCGGCTGCGCTACCAGCTCGACGGCGGCAGGGCGCAGTCGATGCACGCCCACACCGTCCTCGTCGGCAACTGCGGATCTCTGCCGGCCAACATCCTGCTGCTCCCGGAGGCCGCCGTCGACGACGGCGTTCTCGACATCGTGGTCCTGCGGCCGGAGGGCTTCGTCGGCTGGCTGCGCATCCTGGTCAAGGTCTTCTGGGAGAACGGCGTCCTGCGGCGCACCAGCGCGGGCCGCCGCCTGACGGGAGCCGGCCGGGAGGTGCGCGCCATGAACTACCTGAAGGGCCGCGAACTCGTCGTCACGCTGCACCGCCCGGAGGACGTCGAACTCGACGGCGACCTGTTCGGGCGCGTCTCTGCGCTGCGCATCCGCGTCGACCCCGGCGCGCTGCGGGTGCGGGTTTCCGCGAACCGAGTGAACCTCACTCACTTCCATCCCGTGTCACTCTCAGAGGAGGTCGGAGGCCGCACGCCCGGCAGCCGGACGCCGCCACCCCCGTAAGCCCATGACCAGTCAGCACAGCACCACTCAGCACAGCACCACTCGGCACGCCACCATCAGAACCGAGAGCCGCATCATCGTCGCCGCGAGCATCGACACGGTGTGGGCGTACCTGTGCGACGTCGCCCGCTGGGCCGAGTGGGCGCCGACCGTTCTCGACTGCCGGATCCGCGACGGCGGCCCGCTCCGGTCCGGGGCCTGGGTGGATCAGCGCGCCCGCGACCTGGGCTGGAACCACCACCGGAGCGAGCGGGTGACCGCCGTGGACGCGCCTCACTCGATGGCGTTCGCGGGAACGATGGGAACGTCGGTCGCCCGTTGGGGGATGGAGTTCAGCGCCGTGGGCGGCACCGGCACAGCCGCGATGATGTGGGTGGAGGTCGACATCGCCAATGTCATGCGCGTCTACCCCGCGCGCTCTCTCCGTGCGCAGATCCAGCGGGTGAGCGACCTCGAGATGGCGGGCATCCGCGCCGCGGTCGAAGCCGACGTCCACGCGGGTGCGGGGTGGAGATGACCGACGCCGACCGCACGAGGGAACGCCTGATCGAGACGTACCGGAGAAAGGCAGCGCACTACGACGTGACCTCCCGGCTGTCGCCCGTGCCCGGCTATCCGCAACGCGGGCAGCGTCTGCTCGCCGTGCGTGCGCTCGGCCTCCACGCCGGCGCTACCGTCGTCGACCTCGCCTGCGGCACCGGTCTGAACTTCCCGCTGTTGGAGCGCGCGATCGGCCCCGACGGCCGGATCGTCGGGGTCGATCTGACCGACGCGATGCTCGATCGTGCCCGGCGCCGGGTCGAGGCCAACGGCTGGGGGAACGTCAGCCTCCTCCAGGCGGACGCGGCCGGATTCGACTTCCCCGCGGGAGTCGACGCGGTCCTGTCCACCTACGCGCTGACCCAGGTGCCCGGGTGCGGACAGGTCGTCGCGCACGCCGCCGCGGCGCTCACCCCCGGCGGTCACCTCGCCGTGCTCGACTTGAAGCTCCCCGCCGCAACGCCCGGCTGGTTGTCCCGGCTCGGCGTCGCCGTCGTCGGCACGTCCGCCTCCCTCGACGAGTGGATCGCACGCCGGCCGTGGGAGGAGATCCGGGAGGCCGCGCGCGAGCGCCTGGCCCAGTCGTCGTGGCGGGAGCTGTGCTTCGGAACGGCGTTCCTGGCCGGCGGGATGGCGAGGGCGTAGGCACGCGCAAACCGTTCTGGGCGTGTCGGGCGGAGACCCTGGCGCCCCGCCACGACGCACCTCAGATCGTGTGCGGCGCCTTCGCCACGTTCGCCTCGAGCTCCTCGCGGTTCTGACGCACCACGTAGGCGGGGCGGTCCCGCTCGACGCGCCAGCTCTCCGAGAGCGGGCCGAGGTTGACGGTGTCGAAGCCGAACTCGTCGTAGATGGCCGTCACGAGCGCGGCGGCGTCTTCGAAGTCGCTCGCGGTCGCGAGTGCTCGACGATTCGGCGTCCCGGCCGGCGAGCCGGTGGTGGGGATGTCGCCGGCGCGGATGTGATTGAACCCCTTGGCCACTCTGGACTCGGGAAGGTGCGCCTGCAGCAGGCCGGAGACGGTCGCGGTTCCTTCGTCGAGCTCGGGGATGTGGCCGTCGCGCTCGAAGTAGTAGTTGTTCGTGTCGATCACGACCTTGCCCGCCAGCGGCTCCACCGGGATGTCGCGGTAGCTCTTCAGAGGCACCGTCACGACGACGAAGTCGCCTGCCGCACCCGCCTCGGCTGCGGTGGCCGCGGTCGCGGACGGACCGAGCTCGGCGACGAGGTCCGCGAGCGTCTCCGGCCCCCGCGAGTTCGCGATGGTCACGGTGTAGCCGTGCCCGATGAAGGTGCGGGCGAGTGCCGTGCCGATGTGGCCGGCTCCGATGATTCCTACGTTGGTCATGACGACTTCAACCGCGAGCCCCCCGAAGAATTCCACGTCTTCCGCAACAACGCCGCACGAGATTCGCGCCGAATGTCGCTTCCGACCGCGTTGAGCGCGACATTCGGCGGGGATGTCGGGAGGTGCCGAGCAGCTGAGCCGGCACGACACGCGGGAGGTGACGCCACGGTGTAGGGGCGAAGGCCGCCTAGCGCGATGTAGCTTGCGGGCGATTCGTTACGCGAGCGCCTGTGCTCTCCACGTCACGTCAACGGCCCCACGCTCGGAGCAGCCCTCCAACAGCCTTTCGATCCGGCGCACTGCAGAGATGCGCCATCCCTCCGACCCCATACGATCGGAGTGGCCCGCTTCGCTGTTCATCACTGACCTCCTCGTCACTGTGTGCCGCCAACGGCGGAACAACTCTGAACGTTAAGACTGTCGGGAGGCCGGATCGTAACGCGATTGGCGCTCCCAGGCACCCCAGTGCAGTGACCTGTCGTCCCCGAACGGAGATTCGATGGTCCTCGCCCACGCCCACGCCCATTCGCACCTTCCTTCCGCCCCGGGCGACACCCGCGCGTGCCGGCTGGCGAAGGTGCTCCTGCTCCAGGGGAAGAGCGAAGGCCGCTCCGTCACGATCCCTCTGCTGTGGCCGTACGCGACAGCCGATCTGCATGTGGGGGACCAGCTCGAACCGGTGATCCCGCCACAGCCCTCGGGCTCGGTCGGCACGCAGGGCATCACGGTGAACGGGGTGATCCGCGACCAGCCGCTGGGGGCCTGGGTGATGGTTTCGCCATCGTGGTCGTCAACGTCGGGCTCCTCCGCGGCTTCATGGCGCTCATCCCGCTGGCGTTCGCCGGCTTCATGCTCGTCGAGTTCATCCTGCCTGCGGCTACCCGCGGGACGGCTTCACCGCACCTCGAACGCCGCCGCCAGCAGATCGCGCTCGCGCGACGACGCTCCGACGAGGAGTTCGAACTCCCCGGGCTCGACGTGGCGATCGCCGGCCGAGTCCACGATGGTGCAGTCGGCGACGGGGAGTCGCAGGCTCACGCGGGCGGTCTCACCCGGCGCGAGGTCGACCTGACGGTACGCCTTCAGCTCCGTGTCGGCCCAGCTCACGCTCGTGACCAGGTCGCGCACGTACACCTGCACGGTCTCGCGAACTGAGCGGTCGCCGGTGTTGCTCACGGTCACCTCGGCCACGATGTCGTCACTGAATCCGAGCGAGTCGCGCGCGAGCGTCAGGTCGGCGTACTCGACCGTCGTGTACGAGCGACCCTCGCCGAACCCCCACGCGGGCGCCTGGGTGAGGTCGGCGTAGTGATCGCCGTGCTGGCCGCGGATCTGGTTGTAGTACGTCGGCTGCTGGCCGACGTGGCGGGCGAACGAGATCGGCAGACGGCCGGAGGGCTCGACCCGGCCGGCGATGATCTCGGCGATCGCCTGACCGCCGAGCATGCCGGGGTTCGCAGCCCACAGCACGGCGGCGGCCTTCGCGACCGACGCCGGAAGCACCAGCGGCTTGGAGGCGAGCAGCACCACGACGACTGGCTTCCCTGTCGCGATCAACGCATCGAGCAGCGCGTTCTGGCCGCCGATCAATTCGAGCGTCGCAGTGGAGCGCCCCTCCCCCACGAGCTCGATCCGGTCGCCGACGACAGCGACGACCACGTCGGACGCCTCCGCGGCAACGACGGCTTCATCGATCAGCTGCTGGTCGGCTGGCGACGGCACGACCACGGGAGGCCGCGGCTGCCCGTCCGGGAACGTCGCACCGCCCGGGTCGTCCTCGAGGGTGATGATGTCGGCGCCGCGGGCATACTGCACGGTCCAGCCCTCGATCGCCTGCAGTCCGTCGAGAACCGTGGTGATCATCTCGCGCGGCTGGCCG
The DNA here is from genome assembly GCF_049993355.1 of Leifsonia sp. McL0607. Taxonomy (GTDB): domain Bacteria; phylum Actinomycetota; class Actinomycetes; order Actinomycetales; family Microbacteriaceae; genus Leifsonia. The sequence goes on from NZ_CP188253.1 coordinate 866,731, forward strand.
TCGAGCCAGCCGGCCTGGCCGGAGCCGCCGGCCCAGTCGCCGAGCTGGGTCTGGGCGTCGTCGGCGAGTGGTCCGGCGAGCGCGATGCGGAGCTGCGACGCCGCCGACGACGCCAGGGGCAGCGTCCCGTCGTTCTCGAGCAGCACGATCGAGCGGCGCGCGACCTCCAGGTTGAGCTCGGCATGCGCGACGCTGCCTACCACCTCATCCAGCAGAGGCGACGGGAGGCGCGGGTCCTCGAACAGGCCCAGGTCGAACTTGAGCCTCAGGATTCGCGCAACGGCGGCGTCGAAGGCGCCCGGAGCGAGCATCCCGTTCGCGACAGCCTCCAGCGCGCCCTCGAAAAACATCGGGGTCGTCATGACCATGTCGTTCCCCGCCGTCACCGCGGCGGCCGCCGCGTGGGCGTAGTCGGGCTGGATCTTCTGCTCCCACACCATGCGGCCGACGTTGTCCCAGTCGGTGATCAGAGTTCCGGTGTAGCCCCACTCCCCGCGGAGCACCTCGCTCAGCAGCCAGTCGTTCACCGTGATCGGCACGCCGTCCGTGCTCTGGTAGCCGAGCATGAACGTGCGGCACCCCTCCCGGGCCACGCGCTCGAAAGGCGGCAGGAACCAACTGCGGAGCTTGCGCCGCGAGATGTCTGCCTCGCTCGCGTCGCGGCCCCCCTGCGTCTCGGAGTACCCTGCGAAGTGCTTCGCGGTCGCGAGGATCGCGGTCGGGTCGTCCAGGCCCTCTCCCTGATAACCGCGCACCATGGCGCTGGCGAGTTCACCGATGAGGAACGGGTCCTCGCCGAACGTCTCGCTGATCCGCCCCCAGCGCAGGTCGCGTGCGATGCACAGCACGGGCGAGAACGTCCAGTGCACACCGGTCACGGCGACCTCCTCGGCGCTGGCCCGGGCGACGCGCTCGATCAGCTCGGCATCCCACGAAGCGGCCATGCCGAGCTGGGTGGGATAGATCGTGGCGCCAGGCCAGAACGAGTGCCCGTGGATGCAGTCCTCGCCGACGAGAAGCGGGATCTGCAGCCGGGTCTGCGCCGTCAGCCGGTTGGCCTCCAGGATGCGCTCCGGGGAGGTGTGCAGGATGGAGCCGACGTGACGCCGCAAGACGTGGTCGCGCAGGTCGTCGCGGGCGTCGAGCTGAAGCATCTGCCCGACCTTCTCCTCCAGCGTCATACGGCAGAGGAGGTCGCGGACGCGTTCGTCGGTCGTCAGCGATGGGTCCTGGTACGGCAGTGCCTCCTGGGCGGATCGGGCTTGCTGTTCGGATTCGGCCTCTTGTGCGAGATCGGTACTGGTGGACGGGAGGATCCTGGTCATGCGGTGTTGCTTTCCGGGGAGGCAGCGACCGGAGCGGCCGTGGTGGACTCGGTACGCACCTGGGTCACGGCGACGTTGATGTTCATTCCCTTGCGCTTCATCGCCCTGGCGCGCTCGCCGGCCGAGCGGAGGCGCGGATTGACGTATTCATCGATGCCGAAGTTGATCAGGGCCAGGGACACACCGAGGAAGGCGATGCACAGTCCGGCGGGGACGTACCACCACCAGTAGTCGGGGAAGGCGTTGTTCTGCTGCGCCCAGAACAGGATGGTGCCCCAGTTCAGGTTCGAGACCGGGATGACACCGATGAACGCCAGCGTCGTCAGGCCCAGCACGGCGGCTGTCATGGTGCCCACGAAGCTCGACGCGATGATCGCCAGCAGGTTCGGCAGCATCTCCACCAGGATGACGCGGTGCAGCGGCTCGCCGTTGGCCCGCGCGGCTTGGATGAAGTCACGGTTGCGCAGCGACATGGTCTGCGCGCGCAGCACGCGCGCGCCCCAGGCCCAGCCGGTCAGACCCAGCACGGCGGCGATCAGCCAGAGCGGCGGATCCTCGAACTGCGAGGCGACGATGATCATCAGCGGGAGCCCTGGGATGACCAGGAACACGTTCGACAGGGCGGACAGCGACTCGCTCTTCCATCCGCGAAGGTAGCCGGCGGTCACACCGACGATGATCGCCACGACTGTCGCCATGATCGTCGCCAGGAAGCCGACGACGAGGACGCCGCGGGTTCCGTAGACGAGCTGGCTGAAGACGTCCTGGCCGATGTGCGTCGTGCCCAGGAGGTGCTTCAGCGAGGGCGGCTGCAGGGTCTCGTCCAGGTGCTGCGCGGTCGGGTCGTAGGGTGCGATCAGCGGGGCGAAGATCGCGACGAGCACGAAGACGCCCATGATGATCAAGCCGGCGGCGGACTTGGGGTTGCTGAACATCGCCAGCGAGGCCTTCAGCTGCGTCCAGAAGGTGGCCTTCTGGGGGTGCGGTCGGCTCGCGGCCAACACGGACACGGTCTCCGGGCTGCCGACGCCCGTGGGCGCGGCGACGGTCCGCGGCTTTTCGGCGGCCGCCTGGGGGGCAGCGTTGCGGGAAGTGGGGCTGGTCATGGTCAGGCCTCCGTCTGACGAGTGCGGGGGTCGAGGATGGCGTAGGCGATGTCCGCCAGGATGTTCGCCACCAGCACGGCCAGGACCAGGACCAGGAAGATCCCCTGCATCAGCGCGTAGTCCTTGGCGCTGGTCGCGTTGAGCAGCAGCAGGCCGATGCCGGGATAGGAGAACACCATCTCCATCACGATCGTGCCGCTGACGATGAAGCCGAGCGCGAGCGCGAAGCTCTGGATCTGCGGGAGCACGGCGTTGCGGGCCGCATAGCGCCAGAGCACGCGCCGATTCGGCATCCCCTTGGCCTGCGCGACGGTGATGTAGTCCTCGTCGAGCACCGTGAGCATCATGTTGCGCATGCCGAGCACCCAGCCGCCAAGCGAGACGATCACGATGGTGATCATCGGGAGGGCGGCGTGCGAGGCCACCTGGGAGATGAAGTCGGCGTTCCAGCCAGGCTCCACGCCCAGCTCGTAGGCATGGCCCGCCGGGAACCAGCCGAGCGTCGTCGAGAAGATCGCGATCAGGATCAGCCCCACCCAGAAGTACGGCACGGTGCCCAGGAACGTGGTCACCGGAACGAACACGTCGAGCCGTCCGCCACGTTTCCAGCCGATCACCGCTCCCAGGCTCGTTCCGATGAGGAATGAGATCACCGTGGCGAAGCCGACCAGCCCGAGCGTCCACGGCAGGGCCGAAGCGATCGCGTCACCCACCGGCGCCATGCCGGTGGAGATGGAGACGCCCAGGTTGCCGTGCAGCAGCATGTCCCAGTAGTTGACGTACTGCTGCCACAGCGGGACCGACTTGTCGAGGCCGAACAGCAGCCGCAGCGCCTTCTCGGCGTCGGGGGTCAGCCGGCCCTGGCTCCGCGCCATGTACGCGTCGACCGCGTCGCCCTTCATCAGGCGGGGAAGGAAGAAGTTGATGGTGATGGCCGCCCATAGCGTGAACGCGTAGAAGGCCGTCCGGCCTCCGATGAACCGCCAGGGGATGCGGATGCCGCGGCGCTCGGCCCGAGCGGCGGTCGTACCGACCAGCGTCGGGTCGACGGGTGCGTAGTCAACGGGCGCCGGGTCCACCGGCGCCTGGTCGCCGGGCGTCGGGTCGACGGGCCCGAGCCCGGCGGACGTTGTCGTTTCGGCGCTCACAGGGCACCTCCTGCAGTCTGTGGGGTGGACAGCGCCCCGAAGTGGTTCTCGGGGTCAGGGGACGCGGCGCGCAGCTCGCGGGTGTACGGGTCCTGCGGGCGGAGGATCACGTCGTCGGCGGCTCCGTGCTCGACGATCCTGCCCTGGTTGAGCACGATGATCTCGTCGCTGAAATGCCGGGCGGTGGCGAGGTCATGGGTGATGTAGAGCACACCGAGCCCTTCCTCGCGCTGCAGGTCGGCGAGCAGGTTCAGCACGCCGAGCCGGATCGACACGTCGAGCATCGACACCGGCTCGTCGGCCACCAGCAGGGCCGGCCGGGACGCCAGCGCGCGCGCGATGGCAACGCGCTGCCGCTGGCCCCCCGAGAGCTCGTGCGGACGGCGGTCGATCACGGCATCCGCGTCCAGACGCACGCGGTGCAGGAGGCGCCGCACCTCGTCGTCGACCTCCGCGCGCGGGACGACGTGGTCGAGCCGGAGCGGGCGCTCGATGTGGTGGCGGATCGAGTGCGACGGGTTCAGCGATGCGAACGGGTCCTGAAAGACCATCCGCAGCTGCTGCCGGTACTTCCGCAGCTGCTTGCCCGATCGCGGGATGGGGGCGCCGTCGAGCAGCACCTGGCCGCGGGTGGGGGTCTCCAGCTGGGTGAGGATCTTCGCGATCGTCGACTTGCCGCTGCCGGACTGACCGACCAGACCGATGGTCTGGCGCGGGCCGAGGGTGAAGCTGACGTCGTCCAGCGCCTTGAGCTGTCCGGATCCGCGGACGTTGTAGATCTTGGTGACGTTCTTGAACTCGAGCGTCGTCATCGGACGACCACTCCTCTCTCGCCCGTGAGCCGCGGGAACGACTCCAGCAGCTTGCGCGTGTACTCGTGCTGGGGGTCGGTCCAGATCTGTCCGGCAGAGGCGAGCTCGACGATCTCGCCCTCGCGCATGATCGCGATCCGGTCGCTGATCTCCAGCAGCAGGGGGAGGTCGTGGGTGATGAAGACGACGGAGAAGCCGAAATCGTGCCGGAGCTGGGAGATCTGCTTGAGGATCTCGCGCTGCACGAGCACGTCCAGAGCGGTCGTCGGCTCGTCCATCACCATCAGCTGCGGACGGAGGGCGAGGGCCATGGCGATCATGACCCGCTGTCGCATGCCGCCCGAGAGCTCGTGGGGGAAGGAGCGCACCCGCTGGGCTCCCACCTTCACGATCTCCAGCAGCTCGATTACGGCTGCTTTGCGCTCCGAGCGGCTCATCTCCGGGCGATGCACCAGGAAGACGTCGTCCAGCTGGGACCCGATGGTCGCCACCGGGTTGAGGGCGTTCATGGCCCCCTGGAAGACCATGGAGATCTTGTCCCACCGGAATCGGCGCATCTGCTCCGCGTCGAGAGCGTTGATGTCGATGTCGTCGCCGCTCTCGTCGTGGAAGACCACGCTGCCGCTGGTGATGACGGCCGGGGGCTTGAGCAGGCGCTGCACCCCATAGGCGAGCGTGGTCTTGCCGCAGCCGCTCTCGCCGGCGAGGCCGACGATCTCGCCGCGCTTGATGTCGAGGGTGACGTTCTTGACCGCCGCGACGGGCGGATCCACGTCGTACACGACCGAGAAGTCGCGTACAGAGAGAAGGGAGTCTGTCATGAGGGCATCGCTTTCGTGCTGTCCACGGGATCGTCCGGGGAGGACGCGGGCTCGAGGCCCGCGCCCACCCCGGACGTGCTGGTCGCTACTTGCCCGCGGGCTTCAGGTTCATGAGCACCTGAACAGCCGACGGCTGCGTCGGGTCAGCGGTCGCGTACTGGTCCTTCTCGCTCGGCCAGCCGACGAACTTCCGGGTGTTGTACTCGGCGAGCTGCGGGTGGGTGCCGATGGCGATGGCCGGGACGTCGTCCACGAAGATCTTCTGCAGTTTGTCGAGGGCCGCGGTCCGGGCGGTGTCGTCGGATGCCTGCGCGTACTCCTTGAGCAGCGCCGTCGCCTCCGGGTTGCTGTAGCGCCCGAAGTTGTCCGAGACCTTGCCGTCGGCGGCCTGGTCGAGGTAGCTGGAGTTCATGACGTCGTCGTAGATGTGCCACGGGTTCGAGCCGGAGCCGGTCCAGTGCAGCACGGCGTCGAAGTTGCCCGACGCCACGTTGGCGAACCAGGTGTCGGGGTCGGGAGTGGCGACCTTCGCGTCGGCGCCGAGCGTGCTCTTGATCTCCGTCGCGACCAGCTGGATGCCGGTGACGTAATCGTTCCAGCCCTGCGGGTCCTGCAGGGTGAAGGAGACCGGGGAACCGGACGGGTCGATCAGCGCGCCGTCTTTCCAGGTGTAGCCCGCGTCGCTGAGGACCTTCTTGGCGCCGTCGACGTCGATCGTGAAGGTCTGGTCCTTGTACTGGGAGGCGATGTACTGGTCACCGGTCGGCTGCGGGATGCCCGTCACGTTGGTCAGCTCGGGGCCTGCGTTGCCGCGCGCCTTCTCGGCGTGCGCCTTGCGGTCGATGACCATGTTGACGGCCTTGCGGAACGCGACGTTGTTGAACGGGGCCTTGGTCGTGTTGACCACGATCATGTCCGGGCTCAGGACGTTGGCGCCCCAGAACACGTTGTGCTTCGGGTCCTTGTCCACGTAGTTCTTCTGGTAGTCGGTGATGAAGATCTGCGCCCAGTCGGTCTCACCGCTCTGAAGGGCGCGGAGGAGGCCGGTGTTGTCGTTGTACTCGAGGTACTTCAGCTCGGCCACCGGAGCGGTACCGCCCCAGTAATCGGTCCGCGACTTGAGCACGACGCCCTGCGACGAGAAGGTCTTGATCGTGTACGGACCGGTGCCGACCGCGTCCTTGACCGCGTCCTTCGTCGGGTCGGCGATGTTCTTCCACTGGTGCTCGGGGACCATGGCGACCTGCAGCACGTCGCCCTGCTTGACGAATTTCGACTCGCTGAAGTTCAGGACGACATTGTCTCCGTCCTTCTTGACCTCGGTCAGCTTGAGGCCGCCCAGGTCGAGAGCCGGGGTGTTCTTGATCAGGTTGTACGTGAAGACGATGTCGTCAGCGGTGAACGGCTTGCCGTCGTTCCACTTGACGTTCTTGCGAGGGGTGACCGTCAGCTGCGTGTAGTCGGAGTTCCATTCGACCTTCGACGCGAGCCACGGGGTCGTCTGGTTCTTGCCGACCGGGTTGACGATCGCGAGGGGCTCGTAGATCATCCGGTCGTATCCGAGCGACATGCCCGAACCGGTGGTGATGAACGGGTTGTTGATCTGCGTCGCCAGGATGGCCGCGCCATCCGGCTTCGCCACGGTGAGCGACCCGCTGCTCGCGGTGGTCGCTCCGGACTTGCCGTCGGACGAGCAGCCGGTGAGCGCGAGCGCCCCGATGGCCGCGATCGCGGACGCCGTGATCAAGTACTTCCTAAGCCTCATTGCTTCTCCTTCGTGGCGGGCACATCCGTTGTGCCCTGGTGCTGCGGGACGTGGCCGAACATAACTTGCTTACTGGTCAGAAAGCAAGTTGGCTGACGCGAGATTACTGGGTGGTAAGCTCGCTCGCAAGCAGCATCGGCAGGAAGCGACACGGAGGGGCGAATGAGCGGCGGCAGTGCCAGTCCGCGCCCGGAAACCGAGCGCAAACGCAGAAAGATCCTCCGCGCAGCGATCGAGACCTTCGGCACGAAAGGGTCGACGAACGGGACCCTCGCCGACATCGCAGAGCAGGTCGGGATGACCCACGCCGGCGTCCTCCACCACTTCGGATCCAAGCAGAACCTGCTGCTCGAGGTGCTCGAGTTCCGCGACAGGGACGACGTCGCGCACCTGGCCGACCGCCACATGCCCGGCGGCCCTGCGCTGTTCGCGCACCTCGTCGCGACCGCGCAGCGCAACGCGCTCCGCCCGGGAATCGTGCAGGTCTACACCGTGCTCTCGGCGGAGGCGGTCACCGACGACCACCCCGCGACCGCGTTCTTCCAGGACCGGTACCGGGTGCTCAGGAGCGAGATCGATGCCGCGTTCCGAGAGCTCTGCGCCCAGGAGAACGTCACAGAGCCCGACACGATCGACAAGGCCTCGGCCTCCATCCTCGCCGTCATGGACGGCCTCCAGCTGCAGTGGCTGCTCGACCCCACGGCGGTCGACCTGGCCGGGGCGAGCGAGTTCGCCATCGAGGCGATCGTCAACGGGGTACTCGACGCCGGGCCCGGCCTGTCTTCGTACGCACGCGTGGCCTGAGAGGCACGGCGGTTCCGTTTCTCGTTGAAGGCGTCCACCGCGACCCAGTGCCCATAACTCCGGAAACCAGCCGCAACACGCCGTTGTCATGACCGCTCCTACGGAGATCGCACGCGAGTGGACCGAGACCTCCGGAGTTGCGCGCAGCGGCGGGCGCCGGGACTACAGTCGGTGCGGCCGACCACGACCTGGCGGCCCGGACGGCACACGCCCGCGACTGACGAGGCACACTCACCTCGTGAGGTCGCGTCGACGGAACCCAGCGAACCCGACGCCCGAGAACGCCAGGGTGACCAGGCTGATCCAGAGCAGCCCCCACCAGTCGGCGTCGTTGACGGTGACGTTCGGGATGTGCCAGAACGGGCTGATCGCGAGCACCCAGTCCCAGAGCTTGAACGTCGGCCCGAGGAGGGTGAGGACGAAGGAGACCAGCACGCCGAACCACGCGGCGAGGCTCACCTGCGGCCGGGCTCCGACGACCGCCACGGCCACGGCGACCACGGTCCACACCGCCGGGACGGTCGCGACGGCCTGCAGCACGGCGCTGCCGAAGTCGACGCCGATGTCGGCGGTGGACGCGAGCGTCGCGATGAGGAGACCGGCGAGCAGCACGTAGACCGCCGAGGCGGCGAGCGCCAGCACCGCATTGCTCGCGTAATACCGCGGACGCGCGACACCGCCCGCCATCACCGGCTCGACCCGGTCCTCCAGCTCCTCGGTGCGCAGCTTCAGCATGATCTGCACCCCCGGTATGGAGGCGAGGATGCCGACCAGGCTGAGGATCGTGACCAGGAAGGCCGACACCAGCTGGTCGCTCGTGGTCGCGCCCGCGGCGAGCACCTGCTTCACCGCGCTGTCGGAGCCGAGGACGCTCGTGATGGAGGTGGCGAAGTTGCCGAAGACGACGCCGAGCCCCAGAAACGCGATGGCCCACGTGATGAGAGGCCCACGGTTCAGGCGCAGCGTCAGCCGCCAGGTGGAGCGGTCGCGTCCCCTGGCCGGGCCGGGACGCGGCGCGATGGCGCCGACGCCGAAGTCGCGCCGGGCCTGCAACGCGAACGCGATCCCCAAGCAGCACGACCGTGAGGCCGAGCGCGAGCAGCAATGGCCACCAGTGGTTCCCGTTCGCGGGCCGCGTCTCGGTCATCCAGCCGAGCGGGTTGATCCACACCGTCCACGACGACGCCTCCACCGAATAGGCGAAGCCGCGGAGGATGAACAGCACGCCCAGCGTGCCGACGGCGATCGAGTTGGCGGTCCTCGCATCGGACCCGAGCTGGGCGGAGACCGCGGCGACCCCGGCGAACATCCACCCCGTCGCCGTGAAGGTCGCGCCCAGCAGCAGGGACGACTCCCAGCCGCCCCCGCACAGACCGGTGACCACCCCGGCGATCACCCCGAGCAGCACCGAGCCGATCAGCGCGAGCCCGACCCCGGCGAGCAGTCTGCTGTCGCGTCCGAGCACTCCGGAGGCGAGGAGCTCGGCCTGGCCGGAGTCCTCCTGGGCGCGGGTCGCGCGGGTCACGGCGAAGATGGCGCCCAGGGCGGCCAGGAAGCCGCCGAGCGCCAGGCTGCGCCAGGCGTTGAAGCCGTCGGTCGTCGAGATGTCGAAGGCCGGGCCGAAGATCAGCCCGAGCGCCGGGTTCGCACCGATCGCCGCAGCCAGCCCAGCGCGGTCCTGCTCGCTCGGGAAGATCAGCGGATAGACCAGCACCGACGATGCCGACAGGGCTGTCGCCAGCACGATCCAGGGAACGAAGCCCCGCCCGTCGTGCTTGACGGAGGTGCGCAGCAGCGGGGCTGTGCCCGCCAGCGCGGAGCTCATGAGGCGTCCGCCGTGTGCCGGCCGCCGTGCGCCGTGGCGTCCTGTCCACCCTCTTCGTACAGGCGCAGGAAGAGACTCTCCAGCGACGGCGGCTCGACCGTCAGCGAGGTGATCCCGAACGGCGTGAGCACGCTCATGGCCTCCCCGATCCGGTTCGAGTCGACGGTGCCCGTGAGCGTGCCGCCATCGATCCGCACGTCGTGGAACGTCGTCAGGTCGGCGGGCTCCGGGGCCTGCTCGAGCACGGCGTGGATCGACGTGCGCGTGTGACCGCGCAGCTCGGACAGGGTGCCGTTCTCGACGATCCGGCCCTCCCGGATGATGCTCAGCCGGTCGGCGAGCGTCTCCACCTCGGCCAGGATGTGGCTTGAGAGCAGCACGGTCGTTCCGGCCGCCTTGGCCTCGCCGATCACCTCCTGGAACACGTTCTCCATCAGGGGATCGAGCCCGCTGGTCGGCTCGTCGAGGATCAGCAGCTCGACGTCCGACGCCAGCGCGGCGACGATGGCGACCTTCTGCTTGTTGCCCTTCGAATACTGCCGGCCCCGCTTGGTCGGATCCAGCTCGAACCGCTCGATGAGATCCGCCCTGCGTCTTTCGTCCAAGCCTCCGCGCAGAGTGCCGAGCAGATCGATCGCCTCGCCTCCGGTCATCCCCGGCCACAGCGACACGTCGCCCGGCACGTAGGCCAGCCTCTTGTGGAGCTCGACGACATCCTTCCAGGGGTCGCCCCCGAGCAGCCTGACCGTGCCGCCGTCCGCGCGCAGCAAGCCCAGCAGCACGCGGATCGTGGTCGACTTGCCGGCCCCGTTGGGGCCGAGGAATCCGTGGACCTCGCCCCTCTGCACGACCAGATCGAGGCCGTTCAGGGCCCGGAATCGTCCGTAGGACTTCATGAGTCCGGCTACATCGATCACTGCGTCCGCGCTCATCGGACCGCCCTTCTTCGTCGTGCGATCAGCGTAGCGGTAATTCCCCGCGTGAGGAAATCCTCACGCGTGGAGTAAACTTCGAGGCATGCCCGAATCCCAAACGGCACGACAGCGGCCGACCGGCCGACGCGGCGGCGACAGCGGTACGAGAGACGCCATCCTCGACACCGCTCGCGACCTGTTCGCCGAGCTCGGGTTCGACGGCGCCTCCATACGCGCGATCGCCGCGGCCGCCGGCGTCGATCCCGCGCTCATCCGCCACTTCTTCGGCGACAAGGAGACCCTCTTCGCCGCGACGGTCGCCGACCGCACGGCGATCCCCGCCCGGATCGCCGCCAGCCTCTCCGGCGACCCAGACACCGTCGGCGCGCGCATCACCGACACCTACCTGCGGCTCTGGGAGGAGCCGGACACCCGGCCGATCCTGCTCTCCCTGGTCAGGTCGGCCGTCACCTCCCCCCGCGCGGCCGACATGCTGCAGGAGGTCATGGGCACCCTCGTGCGCGGCGGAAGCGACCTCGAGGACGTCGACGACGACCGCCTTCGGCGCCTCGCCCTCGCAGGCTCCCACCTCTTCGGCGTCGCCGTCGCCCGTCACGTCGTCCGTCTCCCACCCCTCGCCGACGCGAGCCACGAGACCCTCGTCGCGGAGCTCTCCCCTGCGATCCAGCGCTACCTGACCGACCCGTCTGAGTAGTAGTCGTCGCCCAGACCCGGGGACTCGGATCCGGGCTCGGCTCGGATGGTGATCGCCATCGTGCGGCGCGTGCGCCAGCTGGACGAATACCAGCGCAAGCTCTTCTTCCCCCGTCTCGCCGTCGGCTCCGCCGTGTCGATGGTCACCGCGGTCACCCGCGGACGCTGAGCTCCGCAGAGCTCGCCGTTCCGAACAGCGGCTGGGTCGGGGCCCTCCTCGACACCCCTCGGCACGGCGACTCCGAACTCCGGCGCAGGCGCGGCGGCCTGCCATTCGGCACGGCCGGCCGCCGCTCACGGTGTATGCGGTTCAGCCGCCGCCCCCAGCGGTCCGGCCCGCCATTCGCCTGGTCACGACAGTACGTCGTGGACCGAGCGAGACGTGTGCCCGTAACGCCACCCGCCGAACTCGTCAACTGTCGATCAGCATGAGCCGCATCGGGAGGCGGGCTCGCTCCTGACCGTCGATTTCGACCACCCAGTTGTATCGACCAGCCGAGGGGAACACCACCTGATCGACGGTGACCGCGACCGGAATCACTCGCTCATCACCCTCGAAAGGTGAGCGATCCGGAGCGAGAACAACGCCGAAGAGGTCGCTGCCCCCAGGACCGATCCCGAGGCGATGTCCGTCGGCATCGTCCAAGTGGATCTCCAGCAGGTGCTCATCTCCGCACTCCGCATACGAGACACGAATGATCACGACGAGAGCCATGCGCGGATGGCGCACCGGGAAAGCGGATGCGCTGATCGAGTTCCAACCCATCCCGATCGCGTACACCTTGCCATTGAGCGATTCGGCGGCGTCCGCAAGTGTGGCATCGACCCACATACTCGTTCCCCTCTCTGCTGGATTCATCGCCTCGATCAGCACATAGCTCGAATCGGCGGCGGCCTGGGCAATCGACGCCGCTAGGACCATCGGGGGTGAAGAGCAGATCGAGTAGATCTCGACAGGCTCCCCGGCTTTGTGCCGTTCAATGGTGTTCCACGATGGTTGACCGTCATGTTTCCTCAGAGTTAGAGGTCGCGCCGATAGGTAGGGGTGTGGCGTTGGCGTAGGGCAGGCACGAGCCCTGTTAAACACGGTTTCGACCAAGATTCCGTCGTTGCCCAGGAGTGCTCGTGCCTGCTGTTCCATCTTCCATCATCGAGCCCATTTGGGCGCAGTTCGAAGCGTTGATCCCACCCGTCGTGGACGAGCACCCGTGGGGTGGCCACCGGCCGAGGATCCCGGACCGGATCGTGTTCGACAAGCTGATCCAGGTACTCGTCCTCGGTGCCGCGTACGAGAAAATCGCCGACCACACCTGCTCGGCCACCACGATCCGCCGCCGCCGCGACGAATGGATCACCGCGGGACTCTTCACCGAACTGGAACGGCTCTGCCTAAACGGGTACGAGAAGATGATCGGCCTGGATCTGGCGAACCTGTCCGTGGACGGGTGCATCGTGAAAGCACCCTGCGGAGGTGAGGCCGCGGGCAGATCCCCGGTAGACCGGGGAAAGCAGGGCACGAAACGCTCGGTCCTGGTCGATGGCGGCGGGATCCCGCTCGGCGTCGTCGCAGCGCCAGCGAACCGGCACGACTCGCCCCTGCTCGCCCCGACCCTGGAGAAGCTGGCCCGGTTCGGGTTCGACCTGCCCGAGCAGATCACCGTGCACCTGGACGCCGGCTACGACTCGGGCAAGACCCGCAACCTGCTAAGCAGCCTCGGCTGCGACTGGGTCATCAGCAAGAAGGGCACCCCGCTCCAGGCCGGCGCCCGCTGGGTCGTGGAACGCACGAACTCCTGGCACAACCGCGGCTTCAAGAAGCTCCACATCTGCACCGAACGCCGCGTCCGCGTGATCGACGCGTTCATCGCCCTCGCCAACGCCATCATCATCGTCCGCCGACTACTTCGCGAAGGATGGAAACGCCACCGCTGGCACGGCAGGAGCGCCCGACAACCCTGACCTATCGGCGGAAGCTCTTAGTCGATGGGTTGGGCTTCTGTGCCATTGGCGCCCCTCGTGCGTGCGTCTTGAGCGCGACGGGCACGGAAACGTGGAGTTCGCGTGCCCGTCGCGGGCTACCGGATCGTCACATTCGAGAGGTGGCCGCTGGTGTTGGCGGAGTTGTATGTGACGGTGACCCTGATGTACCGAGCGACGCCGGTTACCGGGTAGATGTCTCCTTGCCAGGTGGCCACTGTGTTGTCCGCCTTCTGCGCGAGGGTCGACCAGGTCGTCCCGTCAGTGCTTCCTTCGACTGTGTACTGGTAGTACCGAACGCCATCCGCGTAGTTGGTGATGCTGACGGAGCTCAGCGAGTATGCGCTGCCCAAGTCGACCTGCCACCACTGCGGCAACGGCCCAGCGCCCCAATAGGACAGGTTGGAGAGGTAGGGGGCGGACCCGTCGACGGCCTTGTCCGCGGCGAAGGTCGTGCCTTCGTCGCTCTGCGCCGTCGCCGCCTTCGAACGGGCAAGATCCGTGACCGCCGTACCGTCGACGACGACGTCGACGAGGTGCCCGCTGGTGTTGGCCGAGTTGTGCGTCACCGTGATCCGGATGTACCTGGCGGTCCCATTCACCGGGTAATCGTCGCCGGCAGCCGTGGCGACGGCCGTGTTCGACTTGGTCGCGATCGTCGTCCACGTCCTGCCGTCTGCACTCGCGTCGACCGTGTAGTCGTAATAGCGATTGCCGTCCACGTAGTTGGTGACGTTGATGTGACTCAGGTTGTACTGGCGGCCCAGATCCACTTCCCACCACTGCGGGAGCGGGCCGGCTCCCCAGTAGGTGCGCTGGCCATTCGTGTAGGTGGCGGCACCGTCGACCGCGTAGCCGGGACCGACCGAGCCTCCCTCATGGCTGCTATCGGTCGACGCCTTGTGGAAGGCGAGGTTGACCGGCGTCAGCCCGATCGTCTGCTCGAGGGCGGCTCGGCCGGCACCCACGCCCGAGCCGGTGGCGTCGGTCCATGCCCGTGCCGGAGTGGTTTCGGCGGAATGCGCCGATGACAGAGCGAGCACCAGGCCGCTGTACCGGTTGACCAGCTTGAACGACCCCGGGACGATTTGGCTCGACGCCGTGCGCACGGGCACGACGAACCATTGCTCGGCGACCGTGGTCGCCGCGTCGTCGATGGCCACAACAGGTTGTGTCCCCCAGGCCCGACCGGCAGGAGTCGACGGGACGGCGAGCGCCGATCCGGTTGCGTTGTTCTCGATCGCGTATGACCCGTCGCCCAGGGGTCGGAAGGACCATTGCGCCAGATCTCCGGCGGAACCCGTAGCCACAGTTGACACCGTCTGCTGTCCGTTCACGGCGGTCAGCGCGAGGCCATTGCCCGCGATCTGATAGGTACGACCGGTGTCGACGGGGACGGCCGGGGTGGTCGAGTCGAGTGCGATCGAGCGCCACTCCGGGCTACCGCTCGGGCAGTTGAAGTCACAGTACTCGCGAAACGTCTTGCCGACGATCGTGCCGCTCGTCTTGCTGTTCGCATCGATGAACCAGTGGTACCAGTAGGAGCCGTAGTTCACGCTCCCGGTGTCGCCGATCTTGAACCACTTCTGTGTGAAGAGGTCGTCCGTCGCGAAGATCGGCATCGGCAGCTTGAGGTTGTCTGTCCTGTCAAAAGGCTTCGCCTCGGCAATGTAAAGCCCGAGATACGCGTCGTAGGTCACGCTCATGTAGAGGAGAGCGGACTCGTCCGGCATGGTCCCGGCGCTGATCTGGGTTGCGCCCGTGCCCGTGGTGGTCGGCTTCCACTCGTTTGCAGGAGGGGTGTACCCGGTGTCACTTGCAGCCACCGCTGGCACGATGTTGCTTTCCTTGCCGCCGACCCCGTTCTCGGTCCAGGTGCCGTTGTACCACTTCTGCCAGGTGCCGGTCGCCATCTTCCCCGAGATGGGCGCTCGCGCGACATGCTCGTGACGGACGTACCCGCCTGACTTGTTGACGATCATCGACGAGTAGTAGACGTAGAAATAGCCCGAGGCGATATCCACGAATAGACGCTGGTCACCGTCACCGAAGTAGTAGGTCTGGTTCGGGAAGGCCGCCGTGTCCATTCGCGTAGTGCTGTAAGGCGAGGTGATCGCGTGACCCGTGATCTTCCACGTGTGTCCCTGATCTGTGGAGACCGCGTAGTCGATCGAGTCGTAGTGCATGCCGTCGTTGAATGGGGCACCGGTGAACTCGTCGTGTACGAGGCCGATCCAGTTGCCGGTATCGGGGTCGACCCACGTCCCGATCAGGTCGCAGTAGTTCAGTTCCGGGTACGCGGATCCGGTCGAGACGGTCGCCGAAAGCCCGGTCGGGCTGTTGTTGCAGCGCCAAGTCGTGTTGTTGTTGTTGTCCTGGCTGTTTGCCGGATCGGCCGAGTTCGCGATCGCAGCAGTGCTCAGATGATCGATGTCCGTCCCGGTTTTGAATGCCCACACCCGGGTATCGGTTGCTCCGTAGAGCGCAGTCGACTGCTGGGTGTAGAAGGTTCCGTCCTTGTCGATGTAGGGACTGGACGGTGAGTCGGCGACGACCGGGTTGGATCCGGTCGCGCCCATCGTCACGGTATACGTCGTAGCCGGCGCGAGGGGTGGGGTCCCGGCGGCGGGCGACGCGATCAATGCCCCGGCCGCTGTCAGGGCAGCGGCTGTTGTGAAGGCGACCATTCGTGGATGTTTCATCGTGGCTCCTCAAATTGTCGAGACGCGAGCGGCTTTGCTCGCGCTGCCATGTCACTTCAGACCGGAGGATGCCAGTCCCTCGATGACGCGACGCTGTAGTGCGATGAAAGCGATGAGGACAGGTGCCATGGCGAGCAGGCTTGCCGCCATGAGCACCGGGTAGTCGATCTGGTGATCGCTCGAGAGCGTTGCCAGGCCGGCCGCAAGGGGCATCGAGTCCGAACGCGTGGTGACGACCAGGGGCCAGAGCAGTTCGTTCCACGAAAACAGCACGGTCGTGATGGCAAGGACGCTGATGGTCGGTTTGACCAGCGGGAGCATGATCTTCCAGAAGGCCTGGAAGGGATTTGCGCCGTCCACTCGTGCAGCCTCCTCGAGCTCGCTCGGCAGGGCAAGGAAGGCGGTGCGCATGAGGAAGGTGCCGAACGCGCTGAAAAGACCGGGCGCGACCAGCCCGATCGTGGTGTTCAGCCAGCCCAGGCCCTGGATGATCTGGTATTGCGAAAGCAGGTACACCTGCGACGGGACGAGCAGGATGGAGAGAACCGCAGCCAAGAGGAGTGCGCGCCCCCGAAAACGCATCCTCGCGAACGCGTAGCCCGCAAGGGTGCAGATGACGATCTGGCCGAGAGTTCGGATCACGGTGATGACGATGGAAGTCCACAACTGGCTGAGGAACGGAAGACGCCGGAAGACCTCCACATAGTTCTGCCACTGCAGCTCCGCCGGCCAGAACGTCGGCGTCACGCTCTGCACTTCCGAGTTCGTCGACAGCGACATGATGATCTGCCAGATGAACGGGAACGCCATCAGCGCACCACCCACCGCGAGGACGACATGAATGAGCGCATGTCCCCGGCGTCGAGACCGTCCTGCGGTTGTTCCGGTGCTGCGTCCGAGCGAGGTCGTGGTCATGACTGAACCCATTTCCGCTGGAGTCGGAACTGAAACAGTGTTACGAGTCCGATGAGTATGAATATCGCGATTGCGATCGCCGCCGCGAGCCCCTTGTCATTGCTGATGAAGCCGGTGCTGTAGAAGTAGAAGACCAGCGACATCGTCCGCGGCATGACCGGATTGGTGCTGCCGAGGAGCGCGTAGAGCAGATCGAAGAGTTGAAAGCTCGAGATCGTCGTCACGACGGCGACGAAGAAGATGCTGGGGCTCAGCAGGGGGACGGTGACGCTTCGGAAGGCGCGGGCACGGCTGGCGCCGTCCAGCTCCGCGGCCTCGTACAGTTCCGGCGGGATGGATTTCAGTCCCGCGCCGAGGATGATCATGGAGAAGCCGAGCGACGACCACAGTCCCACGACCGACACGGCGATCAACGCGAATCCCGGTGTCGACAGCCAGTACGGGCCGCGCACTCCGACGAGGGAGAGCGCCCAGTTGAGGATGCCGAAGTCGCCGTTGAAGATCATCCGCCAGACGAGAGCGATAGCCGTGGGCATCGCCACGTACGGGAGGAAGAAGAGAACCCGATAGAACGACGTGAGCCGTAGGCCCGGCGTGTTCAAAAGACTCGCCAGCCAGACCGCGATCGGGATGCCGATCAGCACGATTGCCGTGTAGATCGCCGTATTCAGCAGCGACTGGTAGAAGGCGGGATCGGTCAGCAGCGAGTGGAAGTTGTCCAGTCCGGAGAACGTCCACCCGCCGAACACCCCCCACGTCGTGAAGGAGTAGAAGAACGTCTGCAGAATGGGCCAGATGTAGAAGACGCCGACCCCGATGAGCAGCGGGAGTAGGAACGCCCACGCCCACCAACCCGTGCGCCCGAGCGGTCGACGGCGCGAGGCCGGCCCGCCCGGCCCGCGACGGACGGTACGTCCGTCATGGCCGAGTGAGGCGACTTCGGCCGGCACGGTGTCTTCGCGCCCGCTGATGTCGATCGCCATCGGCTACTCCTTGGCCAAGGCCACGTTCATCTTCGAGGCGACGTCGCTGAGCACGGACGACACCGTCTGCGTGCCGTCGAAGGCTGCAGGGAGCAGGTTCGTCTCGTAAACGTTCCAGGCGGCGGTGTTCTTGGAGATCGGCAGCGGCTTCGCGTACTTGACCGCGTCGATGAAGACCTGAAGATTCGCGCTCGGGAGCGACTTCACGAAAGCGGCCTGCGTGCCGTTGAACGCGGGGATCACCGCGCCCAGGTCGCCCTGCTGCTCCTGCGCCTTCTTGCCCGCGAGGAAGGTCTGGAAGGCGTGCGCCGCAGCCAGATTCTTGCTGCCGGAGGCGACGGCATTCGTGAGGCCGTGGATGACAGTGGCCTGCTTCTGCCCCACCGGGAGCGGGAGGACGATCGTGCTGTTCTCCGGAGCCGTACCCTTCAGCTCCGAGCGGAACCAGCTGCCGTCGAAGAGCATCGCGAGCTTGCCGTCCGTGAACCACTTGTCGGACGCCGTGTCGGTCAGCTGCTTGACGCTGGGCGAGCCGCCCGAGGCGATGAGGTCGGTCCAGAACTGGACGCCCTTCTCGGCTTCCGGCGTGTCGTACTGGCTCTGTGCGTGGTCGTCGCTGATGACGTTGCCGCCGGCCTGCAGGATGGTGTCGTAGTAGGTGGTCTGTCCGCCGGCGAGGTTTCCGGCCGCGCCGTAGGCACCCTGCGCCTTGAGCTTCGAGGAGATCTCGGCCGCAGCCTTCTGGAATTCATCCCAGGTCCAGGAAGCATCGGGCAACGCGACACCTGCTTGCGCGAACAGATCCTTGTTCACCCAGACGGCCACGGTGTCGAAGTCCTTCGGCACGCCGTACTGCACGCCCTTGTAGCTGTACATGTCGTCGAGCGCCTGCGAGTAATTCTTCGGATCGATGGCTCCGGACTTCACCTGGTCGGTGATCGGGGCGATCTTCCCATTCGACGCATACAGGTCGAAGTTCGGCCCGTTCATCCAGAAGAGGTCCGGCAGCGTGTTGCTCGACGCTTCGGTCTGGAGCTTGGTCCAGTAGGCGTCCCAGGGCGAGACGTCGACGTTCACCTTGATCTTTGGGTATTCCTTGTTGAACGCCTTGATGTTCGCGTTGATCGCGTCGACCTGATTCTGGTCCCAGATCGCATACGTCAGATCCGCCGCCGTGTTCTTGTCGACCGAATCGGCGGCCGCGTTGCCGGAGGCTCCCACCGAGCAGCCGGCCAGTAGGGAGGCCGCAATCGCAGTCGAGGCGATCCCCACGGCGATTCTCGCTGCGGATTTGGGGCGGAGAACGTGATGCTTCATTGCAGGTTTCCTTTCGGTGGGGTGGGGCGACTCACGGGGTCGATATCGGCGTGGGGGCTGCCGCGACCCGGGAGAAGTGATGGAGGACATGTTCGGAGAGCGGGGGCACCTCTCGAGGGGTGGACCCGTCGCGGAGGGATCGCGTGGCCAGATCGCCGACGGCGACCGCCTCACGGGCGGCGACCGGCGAGACCGAGATGGGCTCGCCGTACGCGAGGTGGCGGAGGAATTCGCGTACGGTGATCTCGTCGGCGTCCGCATGTCCGCTGGGGACTCCGGCGATCGGATACTCGCGATCGCCGGCGACCTGCCAGTCGCGCCGGTGGTTCCAGACCTTGATCACACCACCACCGGTGTCACCGAAGTTCTCGGCTCGGCCTTCGGTTCCGACGATCGTGTAGTTTCGCCAGTAGTCGGGCGTGAAGTGGCACTGCTCGTAGCTTGCGACGACGCCGTTGTCGAGAGACATCAACATCATGGAGACGTCCTCGACATCCACGACGGGGTGCAGCCCGGTCTGAGTAAGCGGTGGCCAGTTGTCCAGCGAGAACCACTCGCCCAGTCTCTCGTCGGATCGGTCCCTGCGGTCGTCGATGCTGCCGTAGACCGAGAGAGACCCCATCCCGACAACCCGTCGTGTGTATCCGCCGGCGAGCAGGTGGATCACGTCGAGATCATGGCTCGCCTTCTGGAGCAGGAGGGAGTTCACATTGCGACGGTCCGCATGCCAGTCCTTGAAGTAGTAGTCGCCGCCATGCCCGACGAAATGCCGGCACCACACGGTCTTGACCTCGCCGACCTCCCCGCTCTCGACAACGTTTCGAAGCGCGTTGACCACCCCGGAGTGGCGGAAGTTGTGGCCAACGTACAGCGGGGTGCCGGTCGCTGCCGCTGCGGCCAGGACTGCGTCGGCGTCATCCACGGTCGTCGCCAGAGGCTTCTCGAGGTAGACGGCGATGCCCGAGTTCAGCAGGTCGATCGCGATCCGGGCGTGAGTAGCGTCCGGCGTGGTCACGATCGCAGCGTCGATCGCTCCGGACGCGGCCAGTTCTGTGTGGCTCCCGACAACCTCTGCGAACGGGAAATCCGCTCGGGCCCGAACGCGGCCCGTCTCCGTCACATCGGCGACTGCCACGACTCGGGCATCCACGCCCGATGACCCTTCGGGAACGTAGCGAGCGATTGTCGACCTCTCCCCCGCGCCGATCACACCGACTCGGATCGTCGGGCGCGGCCACAGATCGCGTCGCATATCCGAGGGTTCAGGGCCGTCGATCATGTCACTCCTTCGTGGTTATTGATAGCTATTCTGGAACACACTTCACGAATTAGCAATTGGCGATTTGCTACATAATGACCTGAGGTCAAGAAATCGGGCGATCTGCTCTGAAGGGAGCAATCATGCGGAGCACACGCGCGACGGCTGCGACGGACCAGACGATGGTCCGTCGCATCAACGAATTGCTCATCCTGGAGCACATGCGTGGGCGAGACGGCCTTCCGCTGAGCGACGTCTCCAAGGAGACGGGCCTTTCGTGGCGGACCACCAATCTCGTCGCCGAGGACCTCGTCGCAGCTGGTTGGCTCCGAGAGACTGCTCCTGCGGCGTCGGGCGTGCGTGCGGGCCGGCCGGCGCGCACCTTCCAGTTCGCAGCCGACGTGGGACACATCGCGGCGATCGACATCGGCTCCGGTACGGTGTCGGTCACGATCGCCGATCTGGCCGGCGAGGTTCTCCAGCGGGCGCAGCAGGATGTCCCCCCCGGCGCGGACGCAACGGTCCGAATCGCGGCAGTCGCGGACACGATGTCGGGTGCGCTAAGCCGAGCAGGTCTTGAGTCCGAGGCCATTTGGTCTACCACGGTCGCGACATCCGGTGTCGTCGACCCTGCCGGAACCATCGCCAAGTCGGTTGTGCTTCCCGGCTGGGATGGCCGCAACCTCGGCGACGAACTCGGCAGGCAGTTCCACGGGCGAACTCGCGTGGAGAACGACTGCAATCTTGCTGCGCTTGCAGAGCATTGGTACGGGCAGCGCTCCGACGACCTCATCTATCTCCTGATCGGAACGCGCCTCGGAGTGGGGCTGATACTTCACGGCGAACTGCATCGGGGTGCGAGCGGCGCCGCCGGGGAGATCGGCGAAATCCCCGAGCTCGGCTGGAACTCCGCGGCCCAGCTCCTCGCCGCAGCTCTGCCATCTGCGAACACCGTCGATCGCGACCTCGCCGCCGCCGCTGTCTTCGAAGCGGCTCGCATCGGCGACCAGGTCGCCGTCGCAGCCGTCGACACGTTCGTCGACAAGGTGGCTCGAGGGTTGATCGCGATGGTTCTCACAATCGACCCGGCCGCCGTCGTTCTCGGCGGAAGCTTCACGCACGCCGCAGACCTCCTTATCCCGCGGCTCAATGAACATCTTCGGCGCAGTTCCGTTCGCGCTCCCGTCGTCTCTCGTTCCAGGCTCGGCGACGACGCCGTTGAGCTGGGCGCACTCCGGCTTGCCCTAGATGCGGTGCTCACGTCGATTTCCAGCCTCGACAGCGCGACCCCGCTCACCCCGATGACCGTCCGAAACCTGCTCGCCTATGACGGAACTCCAGCCACAACAGCGGCTTTCAACACGACCTGATAGTCGCTCGCCTACCTCCGGGCTGCGAAGCGAGCAGAACTCGCATCTCGTCCACTGGTCTCAGTGGCCATCTCGATGATGCAATGAGCGCCGAACGCCCCCGCCTTCTTGGCTCCGGAGCGATCGGGACGGATTCCATCGGCATCGTTAGCAACAACACGCTCCCGAGCAATGTATGCACGACGCACCCGTGGGCGCGGCTTCCGCCGAGACACTGCGACAGCCCGCAGGTCTCGGAAGCTGAGCGGGAGATCTATCGGAGGCGCGACTCCGAGAGATAAGGAGCGCGAGCGGCCGACCGTGACCTTCGGTCCGGTGACCTCGAACCTCGCGTGCGCACGAATGTCGTCCGACGCGGAGCCGACGAGGACGTCGATCGGTCCTGGCTCCACGATCCAGGTCGAGCCGTCCAGGTCCAGGTAGGCGAGCTGGTCGAGCTGCACTGTGAAGGTGACGGTCTGGGTTGCTCCGGGCTCGAGCGAGGTGCGGTGGTAGCCGACGAGCTCTTGCGCGGGCCGCGCCAGACCCGTGGGCGATGTCGCTGAAGTACAGCTGCACCACCTCGTCGCCGGTGACCGCTCCGGTGTTCTCGACGCTGACGCTGACCTCGATGGAACCGGATCCGTCGACGGTAGTGTCGCTGAGCATCACCTCGCTGTAGGCGAAGGTCGTGTAGCTGAGGCCGTGTCCGAACGCGAAGAGCGGTGTGGCCGGCAGGTCGCGGTAGCCCTTGTGCATGTCGGACTCGGTGGGGCGGTAGCCGCTGCCGTTGTGCTGACCTGCGTAGATCGGAACCTGGCCGGTGCGCCTGGGAATGCGTACGGAAGCTTGCCGCCGGGGTTGTCGATTCCGAACAGGGCGTTCGCGATGGCGCGGGTCCCCTGCTGAGCCAAACGCGCCGCCTACTTCAAAGCCGAAATCACCCTCGCCGCCACCATCCTCTGGCTCCGATGACCGCACGGCCGCCGACCCCTGTCCATGGAGCGTTCTAGAAGTTGAACTTGTCGATGTTGTCCTTGTTGAAGACGAACGGGTCGCCGAGGAGGACGGTGGCGTCGTCGCCGACGGTGAACTTCCCGAGCTTTCCCGCCTCGAACGAGTCACCCTTCTTGCCGGTGATCGTTCCGTCCCCAGGACGGCAACTCCCTCGCGGTGATCTTCGGCGTGGCCCCGCAGGCGAACATCCCGCAGATCATCACTCAGCTGAAGACGCTGTGGGGCACGGAGGGGGCGGAGCCGTACTCGTCCGGATCGCCGTATTCGAACCTCATCAGTCCGTTCGTCACGGCCTTCGAGATCGAGGCCCACTATCTCGCGGGCGACTCGGCCGGAGCGGAGGAACTGCTCCACAAGACCTGGGACAAGATGATCGACTCGAACAATCCCTACCACACGGGCGCGTTCTGGGAGAACTATGCGCCCAACGGCACTCCGGACCAGGCGCGCGTGAGCCTCGCGCACGGCTGGGCAGGCGGCCCGACCGCCATCATGACCAGCTACGTCCTCGGAGTCAGTCCCGCAGATCCCGGCTACAAGACGTTCACGGTGACCCCGCACGTCGGTAGCCTCAGCTGGGCCGATGGCGTCGTGCCGACACCGTATGATTCGGTCGATGTCAGCTGGAAGATCGGCAAGCGGTACTCGCTCGCCGTGGAGGCACCGGCAGGAACAACAGCGCAGATCACGGTTCCAGGCGACGGCGGCGACACAGAAAGGACCGTCCAGGGCGGCTCGTCCCAAACGGTCACGTGGTGACGCGAAGGCATTGAGCCAGATTCAGTCAGGGCGCATCTGACAACGACCTGCTCCCACAGCATCACAACTCGGAGGGGCCGGTAGCCGATCAGTCGGTTGCCGGCCCTTCTGACCCCTCGACGATCCAACCACGTGGCCAGACGGTATCGATTGTCGACTCTCATGGCACGAGTGGCGACGAACCGTTCTGCACCGAATGCCGGGGATACGCGAGGATCGTCGTTTCCGCTGCGCCGGTGCTTCCGCCGCGCCGAACACCGACCGGAAGCACCATCCTCTCGTGCCTGTGGCGTGGCTCGGCCTCGTCGAGTACGAGGCGGATGGCCTCTTCACCCATGCGATTACCGGGGACGGTCACCGACGTGAGGCTGATCCAGTCGGAGAACTTCCCGTCGTGGGTTCCGTCGAGGCCCATTACAGCTACATCCTCGGGGACACGGAGCTGTGGGTGCATTCGCAATGCACCGAGCGCGCCGAGGGCCAGTTCGTCGGTGACTCCGAGCACGGCGAATCGTTCATTTGTGGAGGTGCGAGCCACAATCTCCTCGATGGCTCGCCGGCCATCGTCCAGCCAGAGGCCGTCGACTTTCCACTCGATGAGCTGAAGCTCCAGCCTGCGGGCAGCGTCCCTGGCCCCGGCCCGACGATCGGAGATCGCCTGTGCCACATTCGGCGGCGACAGAAAGTACACCGTACGGAAGCCGGCTTCAGCCAGGTGCTCGCCGCCGAGACGGCCGGCCTGCTGGTTGTCGACGAGCACTGAACACCAGTCGCCCGGCCGGTCGTAGTTGATGACGACGATCGGCCTTACATGGGCGCGGATCCGATTGATTCCGGCCGTGGGGTCGCTCATCGCCGCGTAGAGGATCCCTCTCATCCGCTCCTCGGCGAAGTAGTCGAGGAATTGGTCCTGCTGGTCGCTCGTCACTCGCGGGGAGAAGGATTCGAAGGCATAGACCGCGTTGGCCATGAGGAGGCTCAGATTCTGGTGGCCGGCGGTTATCTGAGCGCCTCGGGCGATGTCGACGAACAGCCGGTTCAGAATGTCCGGCACGATGAGCCCGATGCCGTCGCTCCCGCGGCGCTTGAGGTCTCTCGCCGCAGCGTTACGAATGTAACCGAGCCGGTCGATCGCCGCCTGCACTCGATCGCGCGTTGCAGGTGCGACCCGTGACGGCTGGTTCAGGTAGTTCGACACCGTTCCCAGCGAGACACGTGCCTCAGCGGCGACGGCCTGCATGGTAGGAGGCCGATGTGCAGCCCCAAAGGCCGGCGGCTGTGGCCACCGGCTCTCGGCGACGAGTCGTGGTTTCATCGCGATGCCTGTGCATCCCTCAGCGCGCCACAGGCTGCCCCGCCACAACGTTGCTCGTGACCGAGATCGGTCCGCCGGTCAGGTGCTGGTCGTCGCGGCCCGGCAACCGCAGAACGCCGTCCACACCCTCCGGAAGCTCAGCGTCGACCGTCAGGAGGTCACCGTCCAGGCTCCAACGCACCGACACCCGACCATGCGGAGTCTCCAGCGACGTCGCCGCCTCCGTCAGCCCGCCACCGGGCTGCGGGGCGATGAGCACCGACGCGTACCCCGGCTTCAACGGCGCCAGACCACCGACCACACGGTGCATCCAGTCAGCGACCGCACCCAACGCATAATGGTTGAACGAAGTCATCTCCCCCGGATTGATCGTGCCATCCGGCAGCATCGAATCCCACCGCTCCCACACCGTCGTCGCCCCCATCGTCACCGGGTACAACCACGACGGACACTCCCTCTCCAACAGGAGCCGATACGCCACCTCCGTATGCCCCGTCTTCGTCAATGCGTCCGCGATGAACGGCGTACCCGCGAAACCCGTCGAGATGCGGAAGCCAGCCTCCGCCGCCAGTTCCGCCAGCCGCTCCCCCGCAACCTCCTCATCGCCCGCATCCAGCAACCCGAACTGGATCGCCAACGCATACACCGTCGTGCAATCACTCGTCACAACACCGTCACGCACATACTCACGATCGAACGCCGCCCGCAAGTCCTCCGCGATCGCGCGGAACTCCGCCTCCTCCTCCGCACGGCCGAGCAACGCGGCCGTGTCCGCCACGATGCGTGCCGAGTGGTACGCGCACGCGGTGGCCACGACACCCTTGTCGGCCTTCGCCGCCGCCGGGTTCTCCGGCGGAGCATCCGGGTCCAGCCAATCGCCGAACTGGAAACCTTCCGTCCAGACGCCTTCGGGCGAGAGCAAGGACTTCACCCGACGCAGGTGTGCGCTCATCGACCCGAACTGTTGGCGAAGAATTCTCTCGTCGCCGTACGCCTGATACAGAGCCCAGGGCACCCAGACGCCCGCATCACTCCAGACGGCAGTCGCGTCTGCTGGCGGGAGGTTGCCCGGGCGATCGAGGTATTTGAGCACGTCAGGGACGACGAAGGGAATCACCCCCGCCTGATGCTCTTGCTCGAGCGCGAGGTCGACCAGCCAGTCGCTGAGGAAGGCGTCGACATCGTAGAGGAACGCCGCGGTCGGCGCGAACGCCGCGATGTCGCCGGTCCAGCCCAGGCGCTCGTCGCGCTGGGGGCAGTCGGTCGGCACATCGAGGAAGTTGCCGCGCATCCCCCACACCACGTTCTCGTGGAACTGATTGAGCAGCGGGTCGGAGCTGCTGAACTCGCCGATGCGGGTCAGCTCCGAGCCGACCGCGATCGCCGTCAGATCCTCCGCCTTCAGCTCGCCCGGCCAGCCCGAGACCTCCGCATAACGGAAGCCGTGGAACGTGAACGTCGGCTCGAACTCGTCCGCGCCACCGCTCAGGATATAGCGGTCGGTCGCGAGAGCCGATCGCAACGGACGGGTCCCCAACTCGCCATGCTCGAGGACTTCCGCATGCTTCAATGACACCTCGACGCCCTCTGGTCCCTGAACCCTCACGCGCACCCAACCGACCAGGTTCTGACCGAAGTCCACGAGCGTCTTGCCCGACGGCGACGTGCTGATCTCCTTCACGGGCAGCTCTTGCCAGCGACGCACCGTCGGCCCGGAACGCGCCGCCAGTTTGGCGGTGTCGAACTCGAGCGCGTGCACACCGGTCCAGCCCTCGCCAGTGAAGCCGGGCAGCTTCCACGAGTCGTCGCACAGCCGCGCATCGATCGTCTCGCCGTCGTACAGGTCGTTCGCGAGCACCGCGCTCGGGCCGCTGGCCCACGCGTCGTCGGTCACAACCAGCTGAGTGCTGCCGTCCTCGAACTCCACCTCGAGCTGAGCGAACGCACCGAGTTCATCGCCGTAGAACCCGTTAGCGCCGGTCCAGCCCAGGCGGCCGCGATACCAACCGTTGCCGAGGGCCAGTCCGAGGACGTTCGTCCCGGTGTCGAGGTTCGCTGTGACGTCGTAGGTGGAATAACGCAGACGCCACTCGTAGCTGCTCCAGCCTGGCGTCAGGAGGTCGCCGGAGACCAGGGCGCCGTTCAGCCAGACCTCTACGACTCCCTGCGCGCTCAGATGAAGGGACGCTGCAGAGACGGCACCGTGGCCGTCCTCCAGAGCGAATTCGCGTCGAAGAAGCGGGGCGCCGTCGAAGTCTTCGTCAGCGGTGATCATGCGGGCGTGCCAAGTCATGGAAGCAGCTTTCGTCTCGAGTTCGTTCGGTCAGCCTTTGACGGCGCCGGAGGTGATGCCGGCGATGATCTGGCGGTTGAAGAAGATGTAAGCGACCAGCGGCGGGATGGTGATGAGCAGGATGTCCATGAACAGCAGGTTGTAGAAGCTCAGGTTCTGTCCCGCGAAGGTGTAGAGCGTGGTCTGCACGGTCGCGTTGTCGGAGCCGGGGAGGAAGTACAACGGACCGGCGAAGTCGTTGAAGACGAACACCGACTGCACGACGATCACCGTCACGATCACCGGCCGCAGCAAAGGTAGGATCACCTGGAAGAACAGCCGCACCCGGCCGGCGCCGTCGAGCACTGCGGCCTCGTCGAGCTCCCGAGGAACGGTGTTGAAGAACGCCCGGAACAGCAGGATGCAGAAGGACAGCCCGAACGTGGTCTCGATCAGGATCATGCCCGGCATCGTCTTATAGAGGCCGATGCCTTGCAGCACCCAGATGGTGGGGACTACGGCGGGCGGCACGATCAGGCCCGCGAGCACGAAGAAGTTGACCACCGGACCCCACTTGCTGCGCTTGCGGGCCAACACGTAACCCGCCATCGCCGACAGGATCACCATCAAGGCCACGGAGCCGACCGTGAGGACGAACGAGTTCAGGAACGCCCGCCAGATCAGGCCATCGTTGCTCTCCAGCACCGCGACCAGGTTCGGGAAGAACGTCCACTCCTTGGGCCAGGTGAAGGCCAGGCTGGAGGCGTCGTCCGGCGTCTTGGAGGCCTGCAGCACGACGAACGCGAAGGGCACGAGGAAGACGACGATGGAGACGAGGATCGCGATGATCCCGACGATCCAGGCACGGGTTCTGGCGCGGGTCACAGCTCCACCTGCTTTCTGTTCAGGAAATACGACAGCGGCACCATGATCAGCGTCACCACGAGGAAGAGGATCACGTTGCCCGCTGTCGAGAGGCCGTAGAACCCCGCCTGGTACTGCTTGTAGATGACGGAGGCGATCACGTCGCTGGTGAAGCCGGGGCCGCCTCCGGTGGTCGCCCAGATGATCTCGAACGACCGGAGGCCGCCGATCAACGAGAGGATGATCACCGTCGCCGTCGCACCCCGCGTCAGGGGGATGGTGATCCTCTTCAGGATGTTCCACGACCCGGCGCCGTCGATGCGGGCTGCCTCGTAGTACTCGTTCGGGATGGCCACGATGCCCGCCATGAAGATCAGGGTCGCGATGCCGACGCCCTTCCAGATATCGACGCCGGCGATCGTATACAGCGCCAGGTTCGGGTCGGTGAACCAGCCCGGCTGCGGCAGGCCGAAGAAGCCGAGCACCGCATTCACCATGCCGTGGAACGGATCCAGCAACGACTTCCACAGGATGCCCACGCCGATCGTCGACAGCAGCACCGGGAAGAACACGACCGCCCGCAGATAGCCACGCCCCACCACCGGACCCGTCAGCAGCAGCGCCAACAGGAACCCGATCACGACCTTCGTCGCCGAGGTGAGGAAGGCGTAGATCAGGGTGTGGATGAAGCTGGTGTACAGCTGCGGGTCCTGGAAGAACTGCACATAGTTCTGAAAACCGATGAAGGTCGAGTCGAACAGCGACCACCGCGTCAACGAGAAGTAGAACGACGAGACCGTCGGGATCGCGAAGAAGATCAGATAGAGGACGATCGCCGGGATGAAGAACCACGTCGGGTAGTGCGACGTGATCTTTCGCCGTTTGCGTTCCGGCGGATAAGCGCGGCCGGCATCGGTGATGATGTCGGCCGCTTGGGTTGCGGTCGCGGGATTGGCCGTCGACATAGTCTGCTCCTCGTCGAGTCTTCCGGGCCGATTCGAGGCGGGACTCCCGCCTCGGCGGGGTCACCAGGATCAGTGGCCCCGCCGGGTGTCCGGGCCGGCGGTAGGACGCCGGCCCGGACGTGGGCTCACCAGCCCTTGATGCCGAGCTGCTGGGCCTGGGCCTTCACATCCTGGTCGTACAGGGCCGCGCCCTCCTGGGCGTTGGAGATGCCCGAGCCGACCTGGATCAGGATCTTCTCCAGGTTCGGGCCCTTGATCGGCGACAGGAACTCCAGCGCGAGACCCGTCTTCTTCTCGTCCTGGTACTTCAGGATGTCATGCACCAGCGCAGGAGCGCTATCAGGGAGAGTGCACGCACTGGTCGCGAACGGCCCGGCGGGCACGCCCGCGTCGTTCTGCACCTTGCAGCCGGCCGGCGAGTTGATGAAGGCCACGAACTTCTTCGCCAATTCCAGCTTGCCGCCGGTCGTGGTCTTCGGAATGTACGCGCCATTCGGCTCCCAGACGGTGGCGTGAGCGTCACCCGTGGCCGCCGGCATCGCGAAGTAGCCGATGTCGTTCACCTGGTCCGGGTTGGACTGCACGACGTTCCCGATCACGACCGAAAGCATCGGATACTGCGCGGCTTGGCCGGTGGCGAGTTCCTTCAGCCCGTTGACGTTCGTGAGCGACGCGTAGTCCTTGTTCATCAGCTGCTTGTCGTAGATCTCCTTGGTGTGCTCGAAGCCGGCAAAGGCGGGCTCCTTGGAGTACTTCGCGTTGGACTTGTTCGCCGTGTAGTCGTCGGCCCACTTGGGGTCGGTCGCGTTGACGTTGGCGAAATCGGCGAGAACCGGGAGCTGACTGGTCCAGGTGTCACCGTAGGTCACGAGGACGGGCACGATCCCTGCGGCCTTGATCTTCTCGCTGTTGCTGACGAACTCGTTCCAGGTGTTCGGAACCTTCAGCCCGAGCTTCTCGTAGACCTTCTTGTTGTAGAGGACGCCGCCGTCGAATGTCGTCGCCGTCGGCGCGCCGTAGAGCGCCTTGCTCGTGCTGACGGTCTTCTTGAAGTCGCTCGTCAGATCCTTCGCCCAGGCCTCATCCGTCAGCGGCTGCAGCTGGCTGTCCGGGTGCAGCACCTGGAACAGCGACCCGGAGTTGTAGATGAACACATCGTTCATCTCACCGGTCGAAAGACGCGTCTTGACGAGATTGTCGCCGTCGGTTCCACCGGGACGGGTCTCGACCTTGATCTTGGTGCCGGGGTTCTCTTTCTCGAAGGCCGCGGCGAAGTCTTTGGCGAGCTTGGTGTTCGCCGGGTCGTTCCCGCCGGCGAGCAGCGAGATCTCTTTCGCGACCGAGCCTCCCGAGGAGCTGCAGCCGGCAAGCGTCGCGCCGAGGATCGCGATGCCGCCGAGGGTGGCGACGACCCGGGTCGTCGTCTTGCGAGAGAACATGAAATACCTCCTTGTATTCGTGCTGACTCCACTGGTGGGTGCAAGCCGATAAAAACGATTTGATTAAATCGATTTGATAAGACTTTAGAAAGGAATCCGCTTGACGTCAACTCCGCTTTGTAACGATTCAGGAACGAGGGGACGGGGAGGTGCTCTCCCGGACCACCAGCCGTGGCTCCAAGAAGAGGATCGGCGAGTCGTCCGCGACGATTCCCTCCCTTACCCGCTCATGCAGCATCGCCACCGCCTGATGCGCGAACACATCGATCGGCCGCGCGATCGAACTCAACGGGACCACCGCCTGAGAAGCGAACTCGATGTCGTCGAAGCCGATGATGGCCAGGTCGCCCGGAACAGACACACGGTGATAGACGCCGTTGAGCACTCCGACGGCCACCAGATCGTTCACCGCGATGACTCCGGTGGGTCGTTCGTTCGGCGACATCGCGGCGATCTGCTCCCCGACTCGTCGTCCGTTCGCGATGCTCCGTACGTCGAAACTGGTCACGTCCAGCGTCGCCGAAGGATCGTTCGCGACAACGTCACGAGCTCCTGTGAGGCGACGCTCCACGATTCCGTTGCCCGGGCTGTGACCGACGAAGAGCAGCCGGCGGTGGCCGAGCTCTAGGAGGTGCGCTGCAGCGAGCTGACCCCCTCGCTCGTCGTCGTAGGAGACCGACGCTGCTATGCGGTCGACGCTGTCGGTGAGGACGAGAGGGATCTCATGTCGACTGAGCGCATGCGCCGCGGCGGTGACGTCCCCTATCGGGCTGAGCAGGACCCCGTCGACCCGCTGCCTCGCGAAGGTCTCCAAGAGTTCAGTCTGCAGGCGCACGTCGCCTTCGCTGCTGACATTGAGCATGGTGTAGCCCAGAGCGCGGGCTTCCCGATCGACTGCTTTGACGAACTCAGCAGAATAGGGGTTCGCCACCTCGAACGCAAGATGGCCCAGCGCTTTCGTCTCCCGCCGGCGAAGCGCCCTGGCCGCGTCGTTCGGGACATATCCGAGCTCATCGATCGCAGAACGAATACGCTCCGCCGTGGCTTCGGCCACACGCGCCGGGTTGTGGAAGAAGTTCGAGACCGTTCCCGGTGAGACGCCGGCGCGTACCGCGACGTCTGCAACTCGAACGAAGCCCATGCGTACATTCTGCGCGATGCTCAGCCGATGCTCGGCACCGACTGACGTGCACAGCCCTTCACGCTTGTCCGTCGGTTCTGCGCGTCGCCTCGGCGAACCTCACGCCCGAATCGCACCGGAGACGAATGCAGGACCGACAGTACGGCCGGCGCGCTGGGGTTCCCCGTCCTCGTCGAAGACGATGAGGCCGGTCGAACTGTTCGCTGACTCTGCGAGTCTCTCGATCCAGTCTCGGTTGATGGCCGGCACGCGCGACCCCTCGAACTTGAAGTAGAGCGGGATGGACGGATCGAGCCAGATCGTGCTGCGTCCGTCGCCGACTTCGGGGCAATCACGCCACGACATCGCGAACGACTCCCGGCGGCGGAGCTTATTGACGATCACGACCTGCAGGTGCGCAAGCACCCGGTCATCGAACTCGATCACCGACGAGTCATAGACGAGAGACCCCACGTGAAACCTCCGCACCAGTCTGCTTTTTCCTTGATGATACGGCTCGTCTCGTCCCGGGTGCCCTGTGGATCAGACTGTGCCTCGGCTCTCCAGCCGCAGGCATAGGGTGGTCACGATGCGACCATGGGCGTACCGTGCCGCCGAAGAGCTGGAAAGCGGTACTCCTGATGGCCGAGCGCGACGATCGACGACCCGATCCGGACGAACTCCCCGACGGCTCCGGCACGGACGCCGAAGAGCCGGACGACGGCAAGGACACCGCCTCCGGCGGTGGGGCCGACGACCGATGATCCTCACATGGCGAGGTCGTGCAAGTAGGCCGCGTATCCGGCAGGCGCACGCCCCGTCAGCCTTCCCGTGGTGATCACCGGGTGACGCTCGCTCTCGGTTATGAGGAACCCGACCGCACGGAGCCGAGCCACGAGGTCGACGTCCTCGCCGACGTCGAGCGGGAGGAAGCCTCCGACATGTCCATAGGCGTCGGCTCGCACGCCCAGGCTGGCGCCGTGGACGTGCCCGAGCGTCGCACCCGGCGGATGGCTGCCCAACCAGGAACGGCGCCGCTGGGCATCCAGTTCGGCCAGCCGCGGCACGACCGC
The DNA here is from genome assembly GCF_049993355.1 of Leifsonia sp. McL0607. Lineage (GTDB taxonomy): Bacteria > Actinomycetota > Actinomycetes > Actinomycetales > Microbacteriaceae > Leifsonia. The sequence goes on from NZ_CP188253.1 coordinate 899,290, forward strand.
TCCGACATACGCATCCGAGCCGGCCGCCGCGGCGAGGTGCTCGTGGAGCCAGAGCGGCGGCACAGCACTGTCGGCATCCGTGAAGGCGATCCAGACGCGGCTGGGGTGCGGCTCGATCGTGGACAAGCCGGAGCAGACGGCGTCATGGCGGCTTCGGCCGACATTCCGGTGATCCCGGTCGACCACGAGCACATCGTCGAACCCTCGAGCGATCTCCTCCGACCTCTCCGTGCACGCGTCCAGCACGACCACCACCGTCGAGGGGACATCGATCGCCGCGCGAGCGGTCGCTATGGACTCCAGGCAGCCGCGCAATGTCGTCTCCTCGTCCCTCGCCGGGACGACGATCAGGACTCGCTCCACGGTCACGCGAACACCTCCAGAACGAAATCGTCCTCGAGGTGTCGCACGAGCCTCCGCAGGCCCGACCGATGCTCGAACGAGGCGTGCGCTTCCCGACCACTCTGTGCGAAGTCGTCGGCATGTCCCGTCCAGTGGCAGAGCAGCACCTGCCCTCCGTCGGCGAGGGAGCTCCGGATGCGGTCGATGGCCGTGGCCCACTGATCCGCCGCAAGATAGTAGGCCACCTCCGACACCACAATCAGATCGAAGCTGCCGGCGGGCCACTCATCGGGGACACGCATCCTCTGGACGGAGACATTCGATTGCGCTGCCGTCCGTTCGACCGCCTGAGCGACCGCAGCCCGAGCACTGTCCACGCTGAGCACAGAGTCGCACCGCTCGCCCAGGAGCGCCGACATCTCTCCGATGGAGCACCCGACCTCGAGCGCACGCGCGTAGTGCTCCCTCGGAAGTGCGGCGACGCTCACTGCTCGTTTGCGTCGCTCATACCATCGTGTGCGCACGCGCCAGGGATCGGCGCTCCCCCGATACAGGGCCTCGAAATGCGCCTCGCGCGACGCGTCTTCGGGTTCGATCAGCACTTCCCTCCCTCGGCCCGCTCGCCCGATGAACTCACCGGTCAGGACGCCGTGAGGATTCGCCTCCGAGTGCAGCTGGGTCGCGAACGCAGCGAGCGCCTCGCGTTTACGCTCACGCGTCGATGGTGTCAGCTCGACCTCGCTGACACGCGCCCACGGCAGATCGTCGGGAGAACCCCACTGCCACAACCAGACCGGATAGAGCAGCAGAGTGTCGCCATGCAGCGCACATACTGAGACGACCTCCCGGCCGAGGGTCCGATGATCACCGTGTCGGTCCGCCGGCCACGGAGCCAACACCAGGGTCCGCGGACCGCAGCGGGCGTCCAGCGCCGCCTCTATCCCATCCCGCAGGGTATCTCCCGCGAACTTGAGTTCGCCGTCCGGGAGGCCGAAGGCGGCGAACTCCGCCTGCACTCCGAGGCGGGCGAGCGCAGTCTCGAGCTCTGTCACGCGATCGCCGACGCTGATCGTGGCGACGACGACCGAGACCGGGATGCCGAGCTCCCCGCAGGAGGCGAGCAGACCGCCGGCCCCGAGCGTCTCGTCATCGGGATGAGCCGAGAACACGACGACCCTGTCGAAGGCCGCGAGCCACTGGCGTGTGCGGCGCTGTACGGCATTCCAGCGCGGATCGCGCTCCCAGACGTCGAACGGCGTCCGCGAGACGAGCGGGTCGAAGGTCACCACGAGAGAGCCCCTTCCGACAGGTGACCCGCGAGGGCGACGTCGTCGCGACCACGGTGGTACTGCGACGCATAGAGCTCGAGGTCGGCGCAACGCCGAGCCAGGGCCTCGTCGAACGCCAGAGCGGCCGGGCCGAGCACATCGCGAGCGGCATCCAGGGTCGCCACGACCGCATCGGCGACGGTGCCGCGGACGGCATGCGCGAGCACAGCCGCATCCAGGACATCGTCGGCGTCGATCCGCGACGCCGCGTCCTCCAGCGCCAGTCGAGCGTCACGGAGGCGGCGATAGAGCTGCCCGGTCCGCGCGGCGGCGATCGCGTCGTCGGGTCGCCGCCGTGCGCGCGCGACCAGTGCGTCGAGGACGGGGAGGCAGCCTCCCCACCAGCACGCTGCGACTCCGATCGCACCCCAGCGGAAGCCCGGCCGGCTGAGATACCAACCCTCCTCGCCCACAGGACGCGCAGGGGAATCGTCGAAATCGACCGGTCCGCTGACCACCTCCGCCAGGCCCCGAGCGACCCACTGTGCCGACTCGACCCGCACGCGCGGACCTCGCAGCGAGACCGCGAACATCACCCGGTCACCCTCCGGCGTCGCGGCGGTGACGAGCGCGTCGGTGAGCTGACCGGCGAGTGAGCACCACTCTTTACGACCTCGGAGCACCCAGCCTTCGTCCTCCTCGTGGGCGACCAACGCCGCGCCGGGGGCTTCCGCCGCAAACACGCCCCACGCCGTGCCCCGGTCGGGGACGCGCGCCTCCGCCTCGGCGAGGATCGCAACCGCATCCAGGTGCGGTTCGAGCACGCGCGCCGCCGTCACGTCGGCAGCCGCGATTCTCGCGAGTGCTCGAAAGCGTTGCTTCGTCTCCCCGGATCCGGGGAGCGGGAGCATGCTCGACGGCAGCGTGGAGCGAATCACCTCCAGCAGTGGCGCCACCCTTCCCCCGCACTTCACCGCCGCTGCCAGATAGTCGTCGAATCCCGGGCTCATCCGAGCTCCCTGGGACAGGCCGGACTCAACGGATGGCCGGCCGGCGGTTCTCCGCACTCACCATCCAGGCCAGCTGCTCCAGCCGTTCGATGATCTGATGCAGCAGGTCGGCGGACGTCGGATCCTCCTCGTCCACATCGTCGTGCACCGAGCGCACCGTGCGCACCACGGTTTCGAGGCGGTCGGTGATGAGGTCGACCGCGTCGGAGGTGTCGATCTCGCCGTTCGGGAACTGGGCGAGCGCCGTCTGCTCCGCGACCGTGCGCGAGCGCCCGTCGGTCGTCGCGTGCAGGGCGCGAAGTCGCTCGCCCACGGCATCGCTGAACTCCCGACCGGCCGCCACGATCTCGTCGAGCTGAAGATGGAGATCGCGGAAGTTTCTGCCCACGATGTTCCAATGGGCCTGCTTGCCCTGCAGCGACAGCTCGATCAGGTCGACCTGGACGCGCTGCAAGCTGCCGGCGAGGGATGCGGAGGCGACGAACCCGTTCTCCGCGTTCTCCCGCCGGGTCTCATGCTCACCCGGTGCGGCGCCCCTGGCGCGTGTCGTCCGCGGCGCAACCGCAGCCTTCGTGGTCTTTCCCGCGTTCTTCGAGGTGGTGGCCATTCCTGTGCTCCTTCGGCTCGTGTCCCACCGCGGAAGGTAATCCCCTCCTCCCATGCAGCCAACCGGGTTGACAGCGAAGAATTCGACCAAGGCGCTCGCAGCGATGACCCTCGCCGCCCACGACGATCAGGTGGGCCGAGGGGGTTCGGCACGCCCGTCGCCCGACTCGAGTTCGCGCCGCAGGGATGCGTTCTCGTCCTGCAGGTCGATCACTTTTCCAGCCGCGGCCAAATTCACGCCGTCGCCTTGGAGGTCGGCGATCCGGCGCATACGGCGAATATCGTCGGCGCTGTACCGGCGTGTTCCGCCGTCGGTCCGGGCGGGCGTGAGAAGCCCTTTTCGCTCGTACAGGCGCAGTGTCGCTGCGGGAACGCCGACCAGTTCGGCCGCGACCGCCATGCTGTAGGTCGGCAAAGCTTCGGGCGTCTGGTCCATCGCGAGAATTCTGCGCTCTGCCCTTTGCAACCTGTCAACGATTGGTGTAGAAAATATGCACCAATTGATCCACATCCTCTCTGGGTTGCGGAGTCGGGACTCGCCAGGTCCCGGCGCTGCGACGGCACGCGACGACAGGTATGGAGGTGATGAGCCGTGACCGTGGCGGGCGTGGCTGATCCGACGTCAGAAGTGTTCGCAGACATTCTCTGCTCCGATCCGGAGTGGGTCGATGCTGAGTTCGAGCAGATCGTCTCCGGGTTCACGGACGAGCCGACGATCACGAGCACCCCACCCCGATCGCCCTCCTTTGCGATCCACTCGATCCGCAGGCCGGAGCGGGAGCCCTGGTCCGACCGGCGGTGGACTGAGAAGTTCGCGACGATTCGCGCCCCGCCGTCGAGTCCCGGCCGGCACGCCCGGCGAGCCTGCACCTGAAAACACGGCGGCCGGTGGAGTCGCCGACTCTATGGAAGGAGAATTCACCATGTCGATGTCATTCGATCCATTCAGCCAGCTGGATCGGATCGCGCAGAGCGTGTTCGACACCAGCCGGCAACCGCGCCTGATGCCGGTGGACTTGTTCCGCGAAGGCGACCAGTACGTGCTCAACGCCGACCTTCCCGGCGTCGACCCTGGTTCGGTCGACGTGGATGTCGACGGCCACCTTCTGACGATCCGGGCGCAGCGTTCTGCCGCGAACCGGGAGAACTCGCGGTGGCTCGCACAGGAGCGCCCGTTCGGCCCCTACATGCGCCAGTTCACCATCGGTGACGACGTGGCAGCCGACCGCATCAGCGCGAACTACGACAACGGTGTGCTCAGCGTCGTCATCCCGATCGCGGACCGCGCCAAGCCGCGCAAGATCCAAGTCGAATCCGTCACCGAGCACGGCCACAAGGCCGTCAACGCCTGACGGCTTCGCCGCGACGACCAGCGCATCACTGAGGGCCGCTCTCGGACGTACAGGTCGGACCGCACCGGGCGGACGACAGCACTGATTCCCGAGAGCGCGTCGGGTGGTTGCCGGCCGGGCCCACCGGCAGCCACCCCGCCCCGCGATTTCGGCCCCATCGATAGTGACTACACTCGTAACTGAGCGCGATCTGACTCCGATCGTGCCAGAAAGGCATGACGATGGGTGCGATCGCCGCAGTGGGACCAGCCCCGAACGGACGGCGCGAGCGGAACAAGCGGGCGAAGCTCGAACGGATCATCGCCGCAGCAGCGGGGCTCTTCGCCGAGCAAGGCGTCGACGAGGTCACCACCCAGCAGATCGCCGACGCCGCCGACATCGGCACCGGCACTCTCTTCCTCTATGCCAAGAACAAGGGCGAATTGCTGCTTCTCGTGCAGAACGCCCACTACGTCGACGCGTTGCAGCGGGGGCGGACCGCCGCCGAGGACAGCGCAACAGCACTTGACGCGGTACTTGCGATCCTGCGGCCGGTCGTGGAGTGCAACCGCACGCAGACCGAGAACGGCCGCACGTATCTGCGCGAAATGATCTTCGGCGACCCGACCGAGCCTCACCACGCCGAGGCGCTCTCGATTGCGGGGCAGACCGAGCAGGCTCTTGCCGCTGTCCTCGCCCGGCATTCGGGCGTGCGCGAGGTGGAGGCACAGACGCTGGCTCGGGTGATCTCCGCGATCCTCTTCCTGACGATGGCCGCGAGCGAAAGGGCGGACAGCAGCATCGAGGAGATTCTCGACGCCATTCGCACCCAGCTCACGGCGATCCTCCCCTGACGGGATCCCGGTCGGAGTTCGAATCGATCGGCCTCAAGCGCGTCGAGGACCTCCGTGACGTGACCGCGCGGACTGCATGAGCTTCGCTCCCGTGTGGGCGTCAGGCCGCGAGGAACGCGGCGGCGACAGGAGCGAATTTCTCCCAATACTGGAAGATGCCGCCGTGGCCGGCATCGGGGTAGATGATCAGCTCCGATCCGGCGATGCGCCGGTGGAGGTCTTCCGAGAGCGCGGTCGGGACCATGCGGTCGTTGTCGCCGTTGGCGATCAGCGTCGGTTGTGTGATCACCGTCAGGTCCGACGGCGCAGAGCGTCCGTACCGTCGGATCGCTTTCAGCTGCGTGCGGAAGGCCCTGAGGCCGATCGCCTTGTCGCGGTCGGCACTGCGCTCCTTCAGGCGCTGAAGGAACGCTTTGGCGGCGCTCTTGCCCACCTGGTCGCGATTGAAGAAGAGGAACTCCTTCGGGTCGGAGAGGGTCAAGGCGGCCCGCACCATGTCTCGATAGGTGGTTGCCGTGACCTTGTCGATGTCCTTCCCGCCGCGCGGGCCGGTTCCGGTGAGGATCAGCCTGCGGACCAGTGTCGGGTGCTTCACCACCAGCTCCTGCGCGATCATCCCGCCCATCGAGAAGGAGAAGACATCGACCGTCTGGTAGCCGAGGCCGCGGATGAAGGTGTAGGCATCGTCGGCGGACTGCTCGAGCGTGCCGGGGAACGTCCCGCCCGAGCCGCCGACGCCTTGCTGATCGAAGGCGATCACCCGGCGGGTCTTCGCGATCGCGTCCACGATGCGGGGGTCCCAGTTGTCCAGGTTCCCTGCCAGATGCACGAAGAACAGCACCGGGATGTCGTCTGCGGGTCCCAGCTCGCGATAGGCGAACGTCTTCCCTCCCGTCGTGAAGGTCTGGGTGGGCGCCTTGATGTAGGACGCGGTGATGCCGGATTCGTCGGTGTCGTTCATGCGTGTCTTCCTTCCGAGGTCGACTGCGGCTGTGAGACACGCAGGTCGGGCGCGGCGATCACGACTTTGCCGCGGATGCTGGTCTTTCCCAGCGAAGAGAGAGCTTCGGGCACTCGCTCGAACGGGAAGGTGGCACCGACGACGGGACAGACGCTTCCGGCGTCGACGAGGCCGGCGATCCGCTGCAGTTGGGCGCCGCTTGCCCTCATCAAGAGGAACTCGTAGGTGACACCGAGATTGCGGGCCTGGGAACGGATCTTCCTGCTGAGCGCTGTGACCGCCAGGCGCAGCATCGGGTTCCCGCCTGCTTCCTTCGCGAACGCGGGCGTCGGTGGCCCGGCGATTCCGACCGCTTTGCCACCGGGCTTCAGGATGCGCAGCGACTTCTCGAGGTTTTCGCCGCCGAGGCTGTCCAGAACGAAGTCGTAGCCTGACAACTCGGACTCGAAGTCCTGAGTGCGGTAGTCGATCACCACATCGGCGCCGAGCTCCCGGACGAAGTCCGCGTTCTTACCGGAGACAGTCGTAGCCACCTCTGCGCCCAGGTGTTTCGCAAGCTGGATGGCGATCGTTCCCACCCCTCCAGCGCCCGCGTGGATCAGCACCTTATGCCCGGGCCCCACCCGGCCCTTCTCCACCAGCGCCTGCCACGCCGTCAACGCCACCAACGGCAACGAGGCGGCCTCCTCGGGCGTGACAGTGCTCGGAGCCAGTGCCACATCCGCCTGGTCGATCGCGATGCGCTCCGCGAACGTGCCGATCCGGCCGTCCCGAGGACGGGCATACACCTCATCGCCGATCGAGTACCCCTTCACCTTCGCGCCCACCCCGATGACAGTGCCCGCGACATCGTGCCCCAGCGTGAGCGGCGGCCGGTAGCGCAGAATCTGCCGGAATTCGCCGAGCCGGATCTTCTCGTCCAGTTGGTTCAGCCCGGCAGCGGCGACCTGTACGAGTACGTCGTCTTCGCCGACCACAGGCTCGGAGACCTCGGCCTCATGGAGGGGGTGCTTGTACTTGTCGAATGTGAACGCGCGCATGCCTGCGCTCTCCTTCTCCCAGGGGGATGTACCCCAACCCGATTCGCCCGTCCTTCAGAACGAGCAACATTACCGACTTTACTCAATTCTGAGTGCGCTCAGTTCGATTGTCAAGTGTTTTCGCAAGGAGGGCCAGGTGACCTCCGAGCGGGCGCATGGCGACGTAGTGTCAAGTTACCTTGACTGATTTCGGTGCCTCACGTACGCTTGGAGGCATGACAAGCAACCTTGACATTGGCGGCGAATCCGCGAGCGAGCTACACCGTCGCCGCGTGTTCCGCGCGCAGATCTGGAGCGGCGCTGCGCTCCTGCTGCTCCCCAACGTCGCGCTGTACTACTGGGGTCAGACGCCGGGTCCGTGGCGATGGTTCTGGGCGGTGCTGCCAATCGTCCCGTTGGTCTGGATGGTGATCGCGGTCACGCAGCGCGTGTGTCGGATGGACGAGTACCAGCGCAAACTGTTCTTCCCCGGCCTCGCCGTAGGATTCACGGTCTCGATGGTCTCCGCCATCGCTCTGGGCACGCTGAGCTCGGCCGGCTTCGGCGTTCCGAACACTGGCTGGGTCATCGCCGTCCTCGGCATCCTGTCGTGGGAGACCACCAACCTCATCGTCGGCGCCCCGAGCGCGTAATGGAGAACCTGATCCGCGCGGAACGGGAAGCCCGCGGCTGGACCCAAGCGATCTTGGCCGAGCAATTGAATGTGTCCCGGCAGACCGTCGTCGCGCTTGAGACAGGCAAGTACGACCCATCGCTGCCCTTGGCGTTCCGAATCTCCCGTCTCTTCGACAAGCCCATCGAAAGCCTCTTCACTCCCCCGACCGAGCGCTGAGCTGATCAGAGCACCTTCGCGTCGCACGATGTGAGCCAAGGTGTAGAGGTACTCGGAGCCACTGAGCGAACGCACGCGATATGCGGATCCTACGATCGATCACGAATCGCCCCCGTTGCCTCGCCGTCGCCGGAGCTCCTCTCCTCCTGAATGTGCTGCGCCATCGCGTCATCGAACCAGCGGCGCAGGACAGCCACGGGCGCTGCCCCCGCCTGACGGGCGATCACCTCCCCGTGGTCCATGATCAGCAGGGTCGGCACGGCCTGCACCGAGAATCGAGACGACAACCGGGGCGACCGGTCGACATCCACCTTGACGAGCTTCACCTCGCCCGCTCGCTCGGTAGCCAGTTGCTCCAGCACCGGGCTGACCATTCGACACGGACGGCACCAGGTGGCCCACATGTCGACGATCACCGGCGGATCCGCTTTCACGGCGATCTCCGCGAAGGTGTCATCGAGAGCATCGACGATCCACGGGAGGGGCCGATGGCAGTTCGCGCAGCGGGGGCGTCCGCTCGCGGCGACGGGGACGCGGTTCTTGCGACCGCAGTACGCGCAGCGGGTGACCTTGGTCGCGCTCTGATTCGTCATACCGCGACCTCGGCATCGGCGCTCGACGCAGCCGGCGTCTGCAGCGCATCGACGACGATGTCGCCGCCGCGTACGTCGACACGCACGGTTGAGCCATCCAGAACTGCCCCGGAGAGGAGCGCCCTCCCCAAGCGCGTCTCGATGTCGTGCGAGATGTATCTGCGCAGCGGTCTCGCGCCGTAGAGCGGATCGTAGCCTCGCTCCGCGATCAGGTGTCGCGCCTGAGGCGTCACTTCGAGCGCGATCTGGCGTTCCGCAAGCCGGCGCGCCAGGTCGCCCATCAGGAGGTCCACGATGGACTCGATCTGCTCCAGACCGAGTGGGGCGAAGATGATGATATCGTCCACCCGGTTGAGGAACTCTGGCCGGAAACGGCCGCGGAGCTCCGCCAGCACGAGATCCCTGACGCCTTGGGTGAGGCCTCCGCTGCTGTCCCTGGCGCTGGTCAGCAGGTGTTCGGCCCCGATGTTGGAGGTCATGATCACGATGGTGTTGCGGAAATCGACCGTGCGACCCTGGCTATCGGTGATGCGCCCGTCGTCGAGCACCTGCAGCAGTGTGTTGAACACATCCGGATGCGCTTTCTCGATCTCGTCGAAGAGGACGACGCAGTACGGTCGCCGCCGTACGGCCTCGGTGAGCTGGCCGCCCTCGTCGTAGCCGATGTAGCCGGGAGGGGCTCCTACCAGCCTGCTGACCGTGTGCCGTTCCTGGTACTCGCTCATGTCGAGCCGAACCATCGCGGATTCGCTGTCGAAGAGGGCGCTGGCCAGGGCTTTTGCGAGCTCCGTCTTGCCGACGCCTGTCGGCCCCAGAAAGATGAAGGAGCCGATCGGCCGTCGAGGGTCGCGAATGCCTGACCGCGCACGGATGATCGCCTCGGTGACCAGTCTCACCGCTTCCTCCTGGCCGACGACACGCTCGTGCAGGACCTCGTCGAGCTTCAGCACCTTCGCGCGCTCCCCTTCCTGGAGTCGCGCTACCGGGATGCCTGTCCAGGCTGCGACGATCTCGGCGATCTCCTCTTCGGTCACCACTTCACGCAGGAGCCTCTGCCGGCCTTGTTTCGATTGAAGCCTCTGCTCTTCGGCGGAAAGCTGTCGCTCGAGCTCGGCGAGCCGGCCATAACGCAGCTCGGCTGCTCGGTTGAGGTCGTAGCTGCGCTCGGCGTCTTCCGCCTCGCGACGCACCTTCTCGAGTTCGCTTCGGAGCTCTTGCACCTTGCGGATGGCCTGACGCTCAGCTTCCCACTGGGCACGTTTCGCGTTGGCTTCCGCTTGCAGGTCGGCGAGTTCGCGTCGCAACTCCTCGAGGCGGAGCCGGCTCGGCTTGTCCTTCTCCTTCTCCAGCGCTGCCTCCTCGATCTCGAGCCGGGTCACGTGCCGGGTGAGCTCGTCGAGGTCGGCCGGCATCGAGTCGATCTCTGTGCGCAGCCGGGCGCAGGCCTCGTCGACGAGGTCGATGGCCTTGTCGGGCAGGAACCGGTCGGTGATGTACCGGTGCGAGAGAGTCGCGGCGGCTACGAGCGCATTGTCCTGGATTCGCACTCCGTGGAAGACCTCGAGGCGTTCGCGCAGTCCGCGGAGAATCGAAATGGCGTCTTCGACACTCGGCTCATCCACCAGGACGGTCTGGAAGCGCCGTTCGAGGGCGGCATCCTTCTCGATGTGCTGCCGGTACTCGTCCAATGTGGTCGCGCCGATGAGATGAAGCTCACCGCGGGCGAGCATGGGCTTCAGCATGTTTCCCGCGTCCATCGCGCCTTCGGTGGCTCCGGCGCCGACGAGGGCGTGGAGTTCGTCGATGAACAGGAGGATGCGCCCCTCAGCGGCCACGACCTCGGCCAGTACTGCCTTCATCCGCTCTTCGAACTCGCCGCGGTATTTGGCGCCCGCGACGAGTGCCGCGAGGTCGAGCTGGAAGATCGTCTTGTCGCGGAGTCCTTCGGGGACGTCGGTGCGCACGATCCGCTGCGCCAGGCCCTCGACGATGGCCGTCTTGCCGACGCCAGGCTCACCGATCAGCACCGGGTTGTTCTTCGTCTTGCGCGACAGGATCTGGACGACGCGGCGGATCTCGGTGTCGCGTCCGATGACGGGGTCGAGACGGCCGACACGCGCGTCGGCCACCAGGTCGCGGCCGTACTTCTCCAGCGCCTCGTACGTCTGCTCGGGAGTCGCGGAGTTCACGTGCTGATTGCCGCGAACAGCTGTCAGCGCCTTGAGGAAGGTCTCCCGTGTCACGCCGTTGCTCTGCAGAAGGCGCGTGGCCGGGCCGCCGCCGGGGTCATCGGCGAGCGCAAGAAGCAGGTGTTCGACCGAGACGTAGGAGTCTTTCAGCCGAGTCGCCTCCCGCTCGGCCCGATCGAGGGTCGCCGCCAGGGCCTTGGAGAGGAACACCTGGCCGGGTGTCGCACCGGGGCCGCTGGTACTCGGCTTGCGCTCGATCGCGTGCTGCACCTCATTGAGAAGGACAGTGAGATCGACGCCGGCTGCTTCGAGCAGTCGGGGGATCAGACCGCCTTCCTGCACGAGCAAGGCGAGCAGAAGATGCTCGTTCTCGGTTTCCGTCTGCCCGTTACGACTCGCGACGCTCTGCGCGTCCTGCAATGCCTCCTGGGACTTCTGGGTCAGCTTGTTCATCTCCATGGCGGAGTCTCCTTTCCGGAGCGGATCACCGATCGCCGGCCCTCGAGCACGTCGATCCGGGCGAGCAGGTCGATGACGAGAGCGATGGCGGCGTAGTTGAGCGACAGGTCGGCGTGCAGCCGCACGACCCGTCTTACCTGTTCGGGCGCGCCCGGGGCGAACCACAGGCGACCCGAACCGTCCGTGCTGGCGGGAACGAGCCCGAGATCGAAGAATCGTCGAACCAGCTCGGGGTGGACGCCGGACGCAGCGGCGACCATCGCGAGGTCCAGGCGGGGCGGGATCACCGGGAGTAAGGGGGAACTCATGATGACGACCTCGGATTGTAGGAGGATTCACGCTTCAACAGCTCGAAGAGCTCACGTTCGCGGTCGGTGAGCCGGGACGGGACCATGATCTTGACCTTGGCGAACAGGTCGCCCGGCGTCCCGCCGGGCTTGGGCATGCCTTGGCCCTTCAGCCGCAGCCTTCGGCCGCTTGAGGATCCAGGGGGCACCCGTACGGTGATGGGGCCGCCGGGAGCACGAGTCGGGACGCTCGCCCCGAGGGCGGCCTCCCAGGGAGAGATCGAGAGGTCCATCTCGATGTCCTTGCCATTGAGACGGAGTCGCCGGTCCGGCCTGATCTTGACTGTGATGATCAGGTCTCCCGCCGCGCCATCCTGTCTTCCGGTTCGTCCGCCGCCGGAGACACGAATGCGCTGCCCATCGAGGGCGCCGGGCGGGATCTGGATCTCGAACGTCTGACGCTCACCGTCCGGCCCGGAGAGGACGATCGTCCGGGGACCGCCGCGGAAGGCCTCTTCGATCGTCAGTTCGAGTTCGGCTTCGGCGTCCATTCCGCGTCTCGAACCGAAGACGTCACCGAAGATGTCGTCCCAGTCGACCGACGCGCCGCCCGGGCCCGCTCCCGCCTGCGCACTCGACCAGCTGAACCCCGACGCCCCCGGGCGAGCCTTGGCGCGGCCTCCGTTACGTCCGCCGCCGGCGGCCTGCGAGGCGTACTCGCGCTCGGCGCCCGCGTAGCGACGGAAGTCCGGTCCGAACCGGTCGTACTGCGGCCGCGACTCGGGGTCGCTCAGCACGTGGTACGCCTCGCTGATCTGCTTGAACGTGTCCTCTGCGCCGGGCTGCTTGTTCACATCCGGGTGGTATCTGCGTGCCAGCTTGCGGTAGGCGCGCTGGATCTCCGTGGTGTCGGCCGACCGCGAGACGCCCAGCAGCTGATAGTAGTCGTCTGCCACGGCGTCACTCCCGCGTTGCGGTGACGACAACGCCGGCGGGCCGCAGCAGTCGCTCGGGAACGCCGAATCCGAGCCGGGTGACGGCCGCCACCGTCCGCGGCGCCAGGTCATCCCTGTCGACGACCGACACGACCTCGTGGATGCGCGGATCGAAGGGCACGCCCGCCGCATCGATGCGCGGGTAGCCGAGGCGCTCGAGGGCGGCGACGGCCTGTTCGCGGATCGACTCGATACCTTCGGCGAGAGGGTCGTTCACCTGCTTCGCGTAGGTGACCGCGTCCGCGAGCCCGTCCACGATGGGGAGGAAAACGGACGCGGCGCGAGCGCGCTCGGCGTCGCGGGCCAGGGCGAGTTCGCGAGCGGCCCGCTTGCGGGCGTTGTCCAGATCCGCGGCCGCACGACGCCAGCGATCCTCGAGCTCCGCGAGACGGGCATCCCGTTCGTCCGGAGGCTCTGGGGCCGGCTTGTTCGTCGCGTCGGCCCGGTCGGCGGACGCGAGCTCCTCCTCGCCTTCCGCACCGCGCGGGTCCGAGGTCTCCATATCCGGGGGTCCTTCAATTCCGATCGAAGTCGGCGTCGATGACGTCGTCGGTGTCGTCGACCTGGGCCGCGCTGTCCGAGGAGGACGATCCCTGGGCCGCACGAGCGACGGACAGGGCGGCATCCACCTGCTGCAACTCGCTCGTCAGCTCTCGCGCCTCGGATGCGGAGACATCGCGCCCGACGGCGTCCCTCGCCTGCCCGACCAGCATCTCGGCGCGCGACCGCTCATGGGCCGGCACAGCCTCGCCGCGCTCCGAGAGCGCCCGCTCGACCCGGTATGCAGCAGCGTCCAACTCGTTGCGGGCATCGATGTCTTCGCGTAGTCGCTGATCTTCGGCACGGTGCTGCTCGGCCTCGCGCACCATCCGTTCGATTTCGGCCTGGTCGAGGGTCGTGGTTCCACTGATGGTGATGCCTTGTTCTGCTCCGGTGTCCTTGTCGCGGGCAGTGACGTTGAGGATCCCGTTGGCGTCGATGTCGAACGTGACCTCGATCTGGGGCTCACCGCGCGGGGCAGGGCGGATGCCGGTCAGCGTGAACCGGCCGAGGACGCGATTGTCCGCGGCGCGCTCGCGCTCGCCCTGCAGCACGACGATCTCGACCGAGTCCTGGTCGTCTTGCGCGGTGGAGAACACTTCGCTCCGACGCGCGGGGATGGTGGTGTTACGTTCGATGATCGTCGTCATCACCCCGCCGCGCGTCTCGACGCCGAGCGAGAGCGGCGTCACGTCGAGCAGGAGCACGTCGCTTACTTCTCCCTTCAGCACTCCCGCCTGGATGGACGCGCCGATGGCGACCACCTCGTCCGGATTCACGGTCATGTTCGGGTCTTTACCCCCGGTGAGCCGCTTGACGAGGTTCTGCACCGCAGGAATCCTCGTCGAACCGCCGACGAGGATGACTTCGTCGATGTCGTTCTCGGTGACCGTGGCGTCCTCCATCGCCTGGCGCACCGGGCCGAGGCAACGCTCGACCAGATCGGCGGTGATGTTGTCGAAGGTGGCGCGCTTGAGCGTGGTCGTCAGGTGCTTCGGACCAGCGGAGTCCGCCGTGATGAACGGCAGGCTCACCTGCGTCTGGCTCACCGTGCTGAGTTCGACCTTCGCCTTCTCCGCGGCCTCGAACAGTCGCTGGAGGGCCTGGGGGTCTTGGCGGAGATCGATGCCGTTCTCCTTCTGGAATTCGTCCGCGAGGTAATCGACAATGCGGCGATCGAAGTCGTCTCCGCCGAGGTGCGTGTCACCTGCAGTCGAGCGCACCTCCACGACGCCGTCGCCGACATCGAGCAGGCTCACGTCGAAAGTGCCGCCGCCGAGGTCGAACACCAGAACGGTCTCGTGCTCCTTCTTGTCCAGCCCGTACGCGAGGGCTGCTGCAGTCGGCTCGTTGATGATCCGGAGCACCTCGAGACCTGCGATGCGCCCGGCGTCTTTCGTCGCCGTACGCTGTGCGTCGTTGAAGTACGCCGGAACGGTGATGACAGCCTCGGTGACCTTCTCGCCGAGGAATTTGCCGGCATCGTCGGCCAGTTTGCGCAGCACGAGCGCACTGATCTCCTCCGGCGCGTACAGCTTGCCCCGGACGGTGAACCTGGCTTCGCCGTTCGGACCGGCCGCGATGTCGAATCCGACCGCCTTGGCCTCTTGTTCGATCTCCTCGAAGGAACGCCCGATGAAGCGCTTGGCCGACGAGATCGTTCCCTTCGGGTTCAAGATCGCCTGTCGTCGGGCGAGCTGCCCGACGAGTCGCTCACCGGTGTCGGTGAAGGCGACAACCGAAGGAGTCGTGCGAGCTCCTTCCGCGTTCGGGATGACTCTCGCCTCGCCTCCTTCCCATACCGCTATCACCGAGTTCGTAGTGCCGAGGTCGATGCCGACTGCTTTGGCCATGGAACGCTCCCTTCTTCGTGCTGCCGTCGGGTCAACCGCCCGAGGGCTTTTCGCCGTTGCCTGCTACTTCGTCGTCGGGCGGCGCGACTGAGCCCGATCCCACCGCCACCGCCTGCCGCTCCCCGCCGCTGTCAGGCGAGGCGGAGATGTCCACCTGACGAGGTTTGCTCGATTCGTCGATCGGGACAACCAAGGTCAGCACACCGTTTCCGAAGTGCGCCATGAGCCTCGAACTGTCGAGACTGTCACCGAGGAAGAGCTGGCGGACGAACTCGCCGCGGGGGCGCTCGTCAATGAGGACGATGTCGTCCGGCGCGAACTTCGGGCGACGCTGCACGGTGATGGTGACGACATTGCGCTCGACTCGCACGTCGATGTCGCCGGTATCCGCTCCTGGCGCATCCGCTATCACGATGTACTGATCTCCTCGCCGATACGCCTCCAGCGGCACCGCGAAGGTACGCCGGTTGACGCCGAGCGCCTGCTCGACGACACGATCGACATCGCGAAAGCTGTCGAATCCCATCAGAGTCACGAGGCCCTCCTCCAACGATCGATCGCGCCGATCGATCACGCCGTACTCGCTGCCGAGTGTGCGCCTCCGGTCGAGCGTTCTCTTCGACCCGCCAGGGCGAAAGAAGACCCCAATGTTGCACTGTCGAGTCGAACCGAGAGCGTTAGCGTTAGCTCTCGGGGGTGCACACAATGGCCGCATCGAGCTATCCGGACCCTGTCGGGCAGCCCGACCCCGACGCCGAGACGCAGCCGGGGCTCTACGACATCTTCAGGTTGGGATCCCTGATGTTCCAGCATCCGTCCACTCGCGAAACGCTGCGCCTCGCAGAGACATCGGCCAAGGAGATCGCCGGGTGCGCCGTTCCCGCCGTGTATGTCACCTCGCACGGACGGCTCGTCCGGTATTCGGGCGAGGAGGACCATCGACTCGACCTGCTCGTGGAAGCACGAGCAGGAATCAGTGGTGTTCTCGCCCTCGCGAACCATGAGGCGTGGCGGTACGCGCTCTTCTTCCGAGGGACCGGGAAGGTGAAGGGAGCCTTCGTGCTCCAGGCGACGGCGGAGCCGTCGAGTGCGCAGATGTTCCTCCTCCTCGCGCTGGCGGAGCCGACCGGAGCCGCGCTGGCCGCGGCAGAGCTCATCGACCGCGAACGCCGCCAGGCCCGTGAACTCCGCCGGCTCGGCAAGGCGCAAGTGGCCTCCAATCGCACGATGGCCGCCACTATCGTGCGCCTCAGCGCACAACAGCGGATCCGTGATTCGATCGTCGGAGCCGCTGGGTCCGGAAAGGGCGAGGCGCAGATCGTCGAAACGGTGAGCACCATCACCCAGCGGTCGATCGTGCTGCAAGACTCCTTCGGCAATGAGCTCGTGCTCGTCAGCGTCCCTGACTCCTCGGCGCCTTCCGGGATTATCATGTCCGCAGGAAACCTCTCAGGGGCCGGGCACTCGAGCACCGGCTGGCGGTCGACGCCGATCCGCTCCCGAGGGGAGACACTCGGCGTCATCGGCATCTACGATCCGGAAGACAGCCGGAGCGACGACGACCGATTCGCAGTCGACTACGCCAGCGCGACGATCGCCGTCGAACTCACCCACCGCCGAAACGTCGCGGAAGTCGAACTCCGGCTCGGTCGCGACCTGGCGGATGACCTCGTCGCGGGCACCGAGGACGTTGACGCTCTCGCGCGTGCCGAAGCGCTCCATTTCGACCTCGGCGGCTTCCAACGCGTGGTGCTCGTCGCCTGGGAGTCCCCGACACCGAACGGCGTCGAAGTCAGTGCGGCTGTTCGCTACGAGCTCGCGGCCATGCACGTGCCTGCCCTGATCTCACGGCGACCGGAGGCGACGCTTGCGGTGGTCGCCGACGGCCACGACCTCTCGAGCCTCTACGAGAGAGTGTCCGCCGCCCTGACCAGCGTGCGAGGCACGATCGGCATCGGCGGACGTTGCGTGGCGCACGACCTCCCCCGCTCGTTCGCCGAGGCGAACCGGGCCGTGCGCATCCGGACCGAATCCCGGCAGCCACTCGGACTCTCCAATCACGACGACCTCGGCGTGCTCCGAATTCTCGACACCTCGGATGACGGGGTCAGGCTCGAGCGGTACGTCGACGAGTGGCTCGGCGCCCTCATCGAGCACGACCGGCAACACCGCTCCGGACTCGTCCGCACCCTCGCCGTGTACCTCGATTCCGGCGGAAACTACGACCGCGCCTCGGCCGCCCTCATCATCCACCGGAGCACGCTGCGCTATCGCCTCAGCCGGATCCGCCAAGTGAGCGGCCGTGACATCAGCGACCCCGAATCCCGGCTGAACCTGCACATCGCCATCCGGGCACGGGCAGCACTGCGCGACAACCTCCGCTGATCTCCGACCCGAGGTTCAGCGGGAGTCGCCTCCAAAACCGAAAGCGCGCGGAGCCTCCCCCGGCCAGGCCGCGAATTACTCATCGGCCCCGACACGCACCTGAGGCGCATCGACGCCAAGGACGTCGTCGAACACGCGGAATGCGCTGGATGTCCCTCCTCCGGCCAGAGCCGGTCCGGCCCGTCCTCCTGGAACTGCCGCTTCACGAGGTCCTCGTGCGTGGCCGTGTCGGGCTTGCACCCGCGCCGCTTCCGTCGATGCGAGACCCCCGTGAGGCCGGCGAGGCACATCAGTCTCGCGACGCGCTTCTTCCCAACGTCCCGGCCCGACGTCGTGCTTGCTGTCCCTTAGCACCATCGCGTCCGAGCGGAACTGGCGAAGCGACTGGCTGAACCACGCCGCCGCGCAGTTCGTGCCCTCCAGCCGTGGTCGCCCAGTGAGCTGGCTGACCATCTACGACTCCGACGGCGTGACTGTCCAGGTCGCAGACGCGGAGACCCTACTCGCGATGAAGGTCTACGCCGCTCAAGAGCGCGGCCGCCGCGAACTCGACGATCCTGAAGTGTTCATCCCTGCGGTCGGACTCACCGCAGTCGACGAGATCGAAGACCTGCACGAGTCGTCGTATCCGGTGATGAGGGGACCGAGAGGATGGCAAAGATCATCCAGGGTGGCGTCCCGTTGTGTGGTGGAGTTTCTCGACACCGTACGGGTGAAGCGCCCCAGGTTTGGTGCCGCTCCTACGCGCGCTGTGGTCCGCTCGCCGACGGTCTACTCGCCCTCATGGCGACCGGGCGCAAGTGCACGACGTCGACCCCTGCTCACGGAGTATCAAGCGGAGGGGGAGGAGCTGCCGTGGATCGGCGACCAGTGGGTCGTCACCGACTCCGCCGGGCAGCCGCGGCTGATCGTTCGCGTGATCGAGCTCCGGATCGGGCGGTTCCTGTCGGGTGGATGCGGCGTTCGCGTTCGACGAGGGCGAGGACGACCGTACCCGGGCCTTGTGGATCCGCGAGCACCCCGTGTACTGGCAACGGCAGTGCGCTCGTCTCGGAATCGCCTGGTCGGACCACGCCGAGATCCTAGTCGAGCGCTTCGAGGTCGTGCACCAGCACAGGTGATCCCGGGCTCGTCGCAGGTGCCCGCGGTCAGCCCAAGCGCTCTGGACCCGCGGTCGCCGTGGCCCTGCGAGTACCGCGACGTCGGGCGAGGGGGAACTGGGCGACCTGGTGGACGAGCCATTCCGCCGGGCCTCGCCGCCACCGTCGGCGGATCAGCCAGGCGCCGGCGAGCGAGCCGACGCTGAGCGCGAGCAGGACCGACCATTTGTCGTCGGAAAGCCCAGTGAGCGACGCCCATGCGCCGAGAACGACGATGTGAGCGACATAGAAGGTCAGGGTCAGGGTGCCGAGGGCGTAGACGGGGGCGAGCACGCGGCGCAGCGGGGTCGCGGAGAGCGCGCAGCTGGCGGCGAGCACCATGCCGGCCAGGCCGATCGCGTTCACCAGCTCGGGCGCGGTGCCGGCGTACGCGTCCGTGCTGATCCCGGTCAGCTGCCCGACGCCGAGCGCGCCGGCCGTGAGCGCGCCGCCGACCAGGAACAGGGTCATCAGGCGCCCCCAACTCTGAAGCGCGATCCGTCCGACGGCGAGGCCGGCCAGCGCGAACGCGAGCAGGCCGCTCACCCGATAGCCGAAGTCCGAGAACACGAAGCCGACCAGGCTGGCCACAGTGTTCTCCGCCCAGCCAGACCCACCGCCCTGGACCGCCTGCACCCGCAAGGTCATCTGCAGGGCCTGCGCCCACGGCATCGCGATCGCGCTCACCACGACGGCTCCAACCGACATGACTAGCAGCCACCGCGCCCGCAGATAGAGCACCGGAATCAGGACCAGCCCGACCGCTCCGAGGTAATGCAGGATCGGGATGACACTGTGCTGGCCGAGGTCGGCGAGCACCCCGAACCCGATCAAGACAAGGGCGCGGAGCTCGAAGAAGAGCCGGAACTGCCCTCGGCTCTGCCCAGCCTGCTCGGCGGATCGCGCTGCCAGCCCGGCCGAGACGCCGAACAGAAGCGTGAACAGCGGCGCCGCGACGTTGTCCGCACCCATCAGCAGACGTTCGGGGATCGGCGAGGACGGCCCGATCGGGGCCGTGTGCGCAACGAACACCGCGAGGAGGGCCAGGCCGCGAGCGAGATCCACGCCGAGAATGCGCATCCTTCAAGGGCAGGAAAGGGGTTGCAGCAGCACATCGGTCGTGCGGGTGAAGCGTAGGTGAAATCGACGAACCCTCAATGTTGCCAACGAGTATCAAGGATGCCCCCGCTCGTCGCGATCTGGTGGCGTCCCGTTGTGTGGTGGAGTTTCTCGACACCGTGCGGGATCAGTTGTTGGTGATTATGCCGCAGTGAGTTCGGGGATTGCCACCTCTTCGGGTTCGGCGTTCAGGAGTTTCATGGAGTGCTCGCTGAAGTAGCGGCGATCGGCGCCGTCCCATTCGTCGTGTTGCTCGATCAGGACGTGCCCTGCCAGGCGCAGCAGCGCGGCGGGATTTGGGAAGGTGCCGACGACGTCGGTGCGGCGTTTGATCTCTTTGTTGACCCGCTCTAACGGGTTCGTGGACCAGATCTGCCGCCAGTGCGCGACCGGGAACCCGGTGAAGGCGAGCAGGTCATCGCGGGCATCCTCGATGCATGTCCGCGATCTTGGGGTGCGAGCGGGCCAGCATCCGAGTGACCTCCTGGAACTGGGTGCTCACGTGCTCGGGGTCGGGTTGGGCGAAGATCGTGCGAATGATCGAGGCGACCATGGGGGCTGCGGTCTTCGGAACGTTCGTGAGAACGTTGCGCATGAAGTGGACGCGGCAGCGTTGCCAGGCCGCGCCGGCGAACACGGTGGCGATGGCGGCGATCAGCCGAGCTTGTCAAGTTGTGTGTGTAAGTGGGCGGTGCCTCGGGTTAGAGGTAGTGGTTGATGCGCTCGGGATAGACGAGTGAGAGTTGCTCGAGAGCTTTCATCCAGTTCGTGACGGTCTGTCCTTCGACCAGGCGTGCCTCGGCTTTGCGTTTCGCGCCGCGGGCGAGACCGCGCTCGCTCGCCCGGTCGCGTGCCCGTTTGTCCTCGATGTTGCAGATCGCGAGCCAGAGCAGCTTGACCGCTGCTTGGTCGTTCGGGAAGTGCCCGCGGTTCTTGATGATCTTCCGTAGCTGGAAGTTTAACGACTCGATCGCGTTGGTCGTGTAGATCACCCGCCGCAGCTCCGGAGGGAACGCGAGGAACGGCGTGAACCGCTCCCACGCGGCCTCGAACACCTGCGCTGATCTGGGGTTCGCCTGCCCCAGCGGCGACGCGCTGAACGCGTCCAGCGCCGCCTGCGCAGCGTCGGCGGTCGGCGCCTGGTAGATCGGCTTGAGCGCCGCGGCGACGGCCTTCCGCTGCCCGTAGGCGACGAACCGCATCGCGTTGCGGATCAGGTGCACCACGCAGGTCTGGACCATCGATTCTGGCCAGGTCGCCTCGATCGCTTCGGGGAACCCGGTGAGTCCGTCGACGCAGACGATGAGCACGTCGACGCAGACGATGAGCACGTCGCGGACGCCGCGATTGGCAAGCTCGGCGCAGACGGACGCCCAGAACTTCGCGCCCTCCGTCTGCTGGACCCAGATGCCCAGAACGTGCTTGATACCGTCCACACCGACGCCGACGGCGATATGCGCGGCCTTGTTCCTGACGTGCCCGCCATCGCGGACTTTGATCACGAGTGCGTCCAGGTAGATCACTGGGTAGAACGCCTCCAGCGGCCGCGACTGCCACGCCAGGACCTCGTCGGCGATCTCCTCGGTGATGTTCGAGATCGTCTCGTGGCTGAGGTCAACACCGAGCGTGGAGACGAGATGATGCTCGATATCGCGGACGGTCATCCCGCCGGCGTAGAGCGAGACGATCATCTCATCCAACTGCGAGAGCCGCCGGCTTCCGGTCGGGACCAGCCGAGGCGTGAACGTCCCGTTCCGGTCCCGCGGGATACGCAACTCGACCTCTCCAGCGGTGGTTCCGACCGTCTTAGAGGTCGCGCCGATAGGTAGGGGTGTGGCGTTGGCGTAGGGCAGGCACGAGCCCTGTTAAACACGGTTTCGACCAAGATTCCGTCGTTGCCCAGGAGTGCTCGTGCCTGCTGTTCCATCTTCCATCATCGAGCCCATTTGGGCGCAGTTCGAAGCGTTGATCCCACCCGTCGTGGACGAGCACCCGTGGGGTGGCCACCGGCCGAGGATCCCGGACCGGATCGTGTTCGACAAGCTGATCCAGGTACTCGTCCTCGGTGCCGCGTACGAGAAAATCGCCGACCACACCTGCTCGGCCACCACGATCCGCCGCCGCCGCGACGAATGGATCACCGCGGGACTCTTCACCGAACTGGAACGGCTCTGCCTAAACGGGTACGAGAAGATGATCGGCCTGGATCTGGCGAACCTGTCCGTGGACGGGTGCATCGTGAAAGCACCCTGCGGAGGTGAGGCCGCGGGCAGATCCCCGGTAGACCGGGGAAAGCAGGGCACGAAACGCTCGGTCCTGGTCGATGGCGGCGGGATCCCGCTCGGCGTCGTCGCAGCGCCAGCGAACCGGCACGACTCGCCCCTGCTCGCCCCGACCCTGGAGAAGCTGGCCCGGTTCGGGTTCGACCTGCCCGAGCAGATCACCGTGCACCTGGACGCCGGCTACGACTCGGGCAAGACCCGCAACCTGCTAAGCAGCCTCGGCTGCGACTGGGTCATCAGCAAGAAGGGCACCCCGCTCCAGGCCGGCGCCCGCTGGGTCGTGGAACGCACGAACTCCTGGCACAACCGCGGCTTCAAGAAGCTCCACATCTGCACCGAACGCCGCGTCCGCGTGATCGACGCGTTCATCGCCCTCGCCAACGCCATCATCATCGTCCGCCGACTACTTCGCGAAGGATGGAAACGCCACCGCTGGCACGGCAGGAGCGCCCGACAACCCTGACCTATCGGCGGAAGCTCTTAGAGAACACCCCGTTCCGCGAGTTCGCGTGCAACGCAGCCTCAGGATCACCCTTCTCATACCCGACATGCTCCGTCAGCTCAGCCTGCAATCCGCGCTCCAAACCCGTCTTGATCAGCTGCTGAATGAACCCGCCATCCCCATCAAGCTGGACCTCGCCCGCGTCGATCTTCGCGAACAGATCATCCAACATCCCAGACGCGATCAGACGCTGCGCGCCCTCCGCCTGAACCTTGCGCCGCTCTTCACGCGACGCCCTATCGATAGCCAACAGTGTGTTTCCTTTCGCAAGGAGACCCACCCCTTACACACACCATTTGACACGCTCGATCAGCCCGGTGTGGGCGTCGGAGATCACCAGCTTCACCCCACCCAGCCCGCGCGCTTTCAACGAGCGCAGGAACGCGGTCCAGAACGGTTGCGACTCGGTCTCCCCGACCTCGAAGCCGAGGACCTCCCGGCGGCCGTCGGCGGCGACTCCGACCGCGACAACAACGGCTTGGGAGACCACCCGCCGGCCGACGCGGGCTTTGCAGTAGGTGGCATCCAGGAACACATACGGGTAGCTGGTGTCCGCCAGCGGCCGGTCCCGGAACGCGGCAACGTCCTCGTCCAGGTTCTGACAGATCCGGGACACCTCGGACTTGGAGATCCCGGTGCCAGCGCCGAGCGCTTTGACCAGATCATCGACCTTCCGGGTGGAGACGCCGTGAACATAAGAGCCTCCATCACCACCGCGAACAGGGCTTGATCCACCCGGCGGCGCCGCTCCAACAACGACGGGAAGAAGCTGCCCTGGCGCAGCTTCGGGATCTTCAACTCCAGCTCCCCCGCGGTCGTGGTCAACGCCCGCGGCCGGGTCCCGTTGCGTTGCGCCACCCGGTCCGGGCTGCGTTCGAACGGGGCGGCGCCGATGAACGCGGCCGCTTCCGCGTCGATCAGTTCCTGATACAGGGTTTCGGTCGCGACCCTAATCCGGTCGCTGACATCGGTGAGTTTGAGTTCCCCGAGCAGCTCGAGGAGGGCAGACTGGTCAAGAGCCATCGTGCGTTGTGTCCTTCCGTGAGATTCCTAGACAGTTCTCACTGACCAGCGCACGATGGCTCCCCACGTCCACGACATGACACTCAAGCCCAAGAACTACACAGAGATGATGGATTCGGCTCCGGGCGCCGGCGTGACCCGAAACTACACGGACGCCGTTCGCGGCTGTCTTTTTGTGGATCTGTCCGTCGACGCCCGGGGTCGCTGCGGGCTGGGCGGGAACATGACTTGATAGGAGCCTGACCGGGAAGTCGTCTCACCTTTGTGCTGTCTGCACCCGCCCGACCCGCGGTGACGTTCATCACCGTTGGAAGGGAATCCCGTCTATGACGAGCATGACAGTCGCGCCACCTCTCGCAAACCCGCCATCACCGGTGGGCGGGCTGGTCGCTGGTGTCGATACGCACAAGGACACGCACCACGTCGCGATCCTCGATCACGTCGGCAGACCCGTCGCGGATGGTGAGTTCCGTGCCGACGGCCGCGGCTACGCGCAGATCATCACGTTCCTGCGGGAGCAGGGCGATGTCGTTCGGGTGGGGGTGGAGGGCACCGGCTCCTACGGGGCCGGGCTCTCCCGTGCGCTGAACGCCGCGGGGCTGACGGTCGTCGAGGTCGCTCGTCAGGACCGGCAAGCTCGAAGACGGCGAGGCAAGTCGGACCCGCTGGACGCGCACCATGCTGCAGTCACGGTCCTGGCCGCCACTGATACCGCGATCCCGAAGTCTGGTGATGGTGCTGTCGAGTCGATGCGGATCCTCCTCGGTGAGCGGCGCTCGGCGGCGAAGGCGAGGGCACAGGTGATGAACCAGATCCACGCGCTGCTAGTCACCTCGCCCGAGCTGGTGCGGCAGGCGTTCCGCACCCACACCGGACAACGACTCGTGACCACGCTCGCGAAGACCCGCCCTGGAACGGGCGGGTCGCTCGACCCGAAGACGGTCGCACGGCAGACATTGAAGCGGCTCGCGATCCGTCACCTCACCCTGCAGGCAGAGATCGACGTCATCGAGCAGCACCTGGAGGCGCTGGTCCGCCAGGTGAACCCCACGTTGCTGTCGTTGAGCGGCGTCGGAAGGGTCACCGCCGCGACGCTTCTCGTCGCCGCTGGCGACAACCCCGAACGGTTAGGGACCCGGGCCAGCTTCGCCGCCCTCGCCGGAGTTGCTCCCATCCCCGCCTCCTCCGGGCAACGCACCCGGCACCGACTCTCTCGCGGCGGGAACCGGCACGCGAACGCTGCACTGCACCGCATCGTGCTGCTACGCATGCGTCATCGGGACCCGCGCACCATGGCCTACTTCAAGCGGCGCCGTGCAGAGCAGCTCACCGACCGCGACATCATGCGCTGCCTGAAACGACACATCGCGAACGAGGTCTACGCCGCCCTGCTCAACCCCGCCACCGACAACCCGGTCGGACGTGACCTCCGAACTCGACGACAAGCGATCGGCATTCCGATCAGCGTCCTCGCAGCCACCCTCGGCGTCCCCTACCAGCGGCTGCGCCGACTCGAAATCGGCACTCGAGCCGACCCCGAACTCGAACAACGCGCCAACCTCGCACTCACTCAGCTCAAACCCCCGAAAGCGGCTTGACAACAATAGGAGCATCCACCCCCAGGGACGCCACCCCTCGCCTCGCCATAGTGTTAGCTCCATGTCGGTCGACGCATTCGATTTCAACAAGCCGCCAGACGAGGAGAGGGAGCGGCTCGGAATCGCGCTATGGGCGCAGATGTTCCCGACAATCGATGAGTTGCGGGCGAAGCTCGACGGGCCCTACATGCTTGTTCAACCCGGCTCAACCTTGGACGTTGACGACCAGTTTCTAGGTCGATGGCGCGCGGGCGGGCTCCAGGGCGGCGCGATGGCGGCGTCAATGGACGCGCTACTAACTGCTCGAATGATCCTGGAGGCAGGCACACTGCCGATTACGGCCCTCTACCCAGTTTTCCGAGCCGCGATCGAGAATGCGTCGCTTGGCATCTATCTTCTTTCGCCTGATGCACGCGACGAGCGACTTGTCCGGGCCTACGGAATCGCAGCGGACGAGGCTCATAAGCAATTCGAGTTCCAGAAGTCCCTTGGCCAGGACTGGACTGAATCACGCGACCAACTCCTCGCTGAGATCCGCGACCTCGTTCGTGCTCGAGGGACGCTCGGGGATGCGGAGGCTTTCCGCCCAACCGGCTCCTCGCACACGCGGATCGTCACATCAGCAGACCGTGTCATCAGCAGCGATCCTGCGCTTCCGCACAACGATCGGATGCCCCTGGTGGCGGTTTGGCAATTGCTCTCCGGAATGTCTCACGCCAAACAATGGGCGCTCGTGACCGCACTTCACCGTACCGAGGCAATTGTGAACGAGGCGGATCAGACGGCCCAAGTGAGAATGACCTCGGGGACTGAGCTAGTCGCTCTCGTGCTGTTAAGGGCCGTCGAGGCACTCGAAGTTGCGCTCAGGCTCCACGGAAAACGATCTAAGACGTGGACAGCACTGCCGGAAGACACGGCCGACTGGACCGGACAATGAAGGACGCTTATGACGAAATCTAGAGACCGATCTGAGGTTGATCGGGCGGAAGGACCGATCCTCCCTCTCGCTGAAGCTCCTGGAGCTTGCCCAGGTTTGAGACGTCTGGTGCGTCCTCGATTCCCCATCCTTCGGTGAGGATGGGCTTCCCCTTTTCGACGCGGGTCGGGCTATAGAAACTAAACGGCACATCGTCAATCGGTTTGATGTGCACCATGCGATCCTTACCTCAACCAGCTAGAAGTGCTTCGAGATGAACTTTCTGCTGGCACTTAGAGTTCGCGCCGATAGGCGCTGGTCGCGGCGCGTTAGCGTCATGACGGGCACGAGGTCTGTTAACCACGATTTTGTGAAGAATCAGTCGGTTTCCAGGACACCCCGTGCCCGCCGTTCCATCATCCGTCATTGACCCGATCTGGCACCAGTTCGAATCGCTCATCCCGCCCGTGATCGATCAGCATCCGCTCGGCTGTCACCGACCACGGGTGCCGGATCGAATCGTGTTCGACAAACTGGTGCAGGTCCTCGTCCTCGGGGCCGCGTATGTCAAGATCGCCGACAGCACCTGCTCAGCAACCACGATCCGCCGCCGTCGTGACGAATGGATCGCCGCCGGGATCTTCACCCGGCTGGAGCAGATCTGCCTCGACGGGTATGACAAGATGATCGGCCTCGAACTAGAGAACCTCTGCGTCGATGGGTGCATCGTGAAAGCACCCTGCGGTGGTGCAGCGGCCGGCCGTTCCCCGGTCGATCGCGGGAAACAGGGCACGAAACGTTCCCTCCTGGTCGACGGGCGAGGGATCCCGCTCGGCTGCGTGATCGCGGGGGCGAACTGCCACGATTCGCCCTTGCTGGCGCCAACGCTGGAAAAGTTCGGCCGGTTCGGGTTCGACCTACCCGAACGGATCACCGTGCACCTGGACGCCGGCTACGACTCCCGCACGACCCGGAACCTGCTCGAGGGCCTCGGCTGCGACTACATCATCAGCAAGAAGGGAGCACCTCTCCAAGCCGGAGCCCGCTGGGTCGTGGAACGCACGAACTCGTGGCACAACCGAGGATTCCGCAAACTCCACATCTGCACCGAAGTGCGCACCCGCGTCATCGACGCGTTCATCGCCCTCGCGAACGCCATCATCATCACCCGACGCCTTCTCGCCGAAGCCTGGACCCGCTACCGCTGGGAAGGGCGACCCACCCGACAACCATGACCTACCGGCGCGAACTCTTAGTCGTGGATGTTCTCTCGAATCAGGCGACTTGCGTGCTATGCGGATCTCGGCTGATCAAGAACGGCCGGCACCCGTCCGGGACGCAACGCTGGCGATGCCAGAGCTGCGGTGCCTCGACGGTGCGTCGCCGCCGGGATGTGAGCGAGCGGGAACAGTTACGCCGGTTCTTGTCCTGGCTGACAGGGAAGGCGTCCCAAGCCGAGTTCACGGGCAGCAGCGGGCGCACCTTCCGCCGCCAGAGCGCCTGGTGCTGGCAGCTTCAGCCGCGGATGCCGGTCACCGGAGAGGTCCACGACGCGGTCCTCGTCGACGGGGTCTGGGTCGGATCCTGGTGCCTGCTGATCGCGCAGTCCAGCGCCGGCACCGTGATCGCCTGGCAATGGGCCGCCCGGGAGACCACCGCAGCTTGGGAGGCGTTGTTCAGCCAGATCCCGCCTCCCCGGGTGGTCGTCACCGACGGCGGCTCCGGGATCCGCTCCGCGTTGGCCCGGATCTGGCCGGATACCGCGATCCAACGCTGCATCTTCCATCTGCAACTGAACGTCACCCGGGAGCTGACCCGCAGCCCCCGACTCAAAGCCGGTCGGGCGCTGCGGCAGCTCGCTCTGAACCTCACCGACATCCACGACATCGATGCCGCAATCAACTGGCGGTTGGACCTGGAGGCCTGGTGGCAGAGTTACGGGCACCTGACCCGGGAACGCAGCCTCTACGACAACGGCCGATTCGGGTTCACGCACCTCAAACTCCGCCGCGCCTGGGGAATCCTGCACCGAGCCGCGCAAGCCGGGCACATCTTCACCAACCTCAAACACGGCAACCCCCGCGTCACCTCACGACTGGAAGGCCTGAACTCGCAAATCCGGCACCTGCTCCGGCACCACCGCGGCATGCCCATCGAGCACCGCCGCCGAGCCGTCGAATGGTTCCTGCTCCTCCACGAGGTCCCCCTCGACCAAGCACACCACCACGCCAGCACCCCACAACCAGCCCCAACCACCAGCCCTGACCCGGAACCGGACGGGCCAGCCCTCTACGACACCGGCCTCAACCCTGAAGAAGGCCTCTGGACCCGATCAGGCTGGGCCGGCCGACACTGACACACCCAACCCATCCACTCTTTTTGGCCTATAAGAGCTTCCGCCGATAGGTCAGGGTTGTCGGGCGCTCCTGCCGTGCCAGCGGTGGCGTTTCCATCCTTCGCGAAGTAGTCGGCGGACGATGATGATGGCGTTGGCGAGGGCGATGAACGCGTCGATCACGCGGACGCGGCGTTCGGTGCAGATGTGGAGCTTCTTGAAGCCGCGGTTGTGCCAGGAGTTCGTGCGTTCCACGACCCAGCGGGCGCCGGCCTGGAGCGGGGTGCCCTTCTTGCTGATGACCCAGTCGCAGCCGAGGCTGCTTAGCAGGTTGCGGGTCTTGCCCGAGTCGTAGCCGGCGTCCAGGTGCACGGTGATCTGCTCGGGCAGGTCGAACCCGAACCGGGCCAGCTTCTCCAGGGTCGGGGCGAGCAGGGGCGAGTCGTGCCGGTTCGCTGGCGCTGCGACGACGCCGAGCGGGATCCCGCCGCCATCGACCAGGACCGAGCGTTTCGTGCCCTGCTTTCCCCGGTCTACCGGGGATCTGCCCGCGGCCTCACCTCCGCAGGGTGCTTTCACGATGCACCCGTCCACGGACAGGTTCGCCAGATCCAGGCCGATCATCTTCTCGTACCCGTTTAGGCAGAGCCGTTCCAGTTCGGTGAAGAGTCCCGCGGTGATCCATTCGTCGCGGCGGCGGCGGATCGTGGTGGCCGAGCAGGTGTGGTCGGCGATTTTCTCGTACGCGGCACCGAGGACGAGTACCTGGATCAGCTTGTCGAACACGATCCGGTCCGGGATCCTCGGCCGGTGGCCACCCCACGGGTGCTCGTCCACGACGGGTGGGATCAACGCTTCGAACTGCGCCCAAATGGGCTCGATGATGGAAGATGGAACAGCAGGCACGAGCACTCCTGGGCAACGACGGAATCTTGGTCGAAACCGTGTTTAACAGGGCTCGTGCCTGCCCTACGCCAACGCCACACCCCTACCTATCGGCGCGACCTCTAAGCCGCCGCTACGGCCGGCGTCAGAGGCGACATTCGCCGTGAATGTCGCGACCGCCGGCGTCAGAGGCGACATTCGCCGTGAATGTCGGCCTAGCGTTGGGGCATGGTGGAACTGCATGAGATGAGCGCGCTCGCGTTGTGGCAGGAACTGCAGGCGGGACGTGTCTCGCCCCGGGAAGTGGCCTCCCACTACCTCGACCGCATCGAGCGGCTCAACCCGCAGCTCGGCGCGTTCGTCACCGTGACCGGCGAGCAGGCGCTCACCCGCGCCGACGAAGTCGCCGCCTGGGTGCCCAGGTCGGCGCCGCTCTGGGGGCTCCCCTCCGGCGACAAGGACCTCTGGCTGCGCGCGGGCGTTCCCGCCGGCTTCGGGTCGCGAGTGATGGCCGGTTTCGTGCCCGATGCCTCCGACGAGATCGTCGAGACCCTGGACGCGGCGGGAGCGGTGAGCCTGGGCAAGACGAACGCGCCGGAGTTCGGCCTCCCCGCCTATACCGAGTCGCTCGTGGCGCCCCCTGCCCGCAACCCCTGGGACCCGGAGCTCGGGTCCGGAGGTTCCAGCGGTGGCGCCGCGGTCGCGGTCGCGAGCGGGATGCTGCCGTTCGCGCCGGGCTCCGACGGCGGCGGCTCCGTGCGGATCCCGGCTGCCGCGTGCGGCCTCGTCGGGCTCAAGCCGTCACGAGGACTGGTGCCGGCCGGAAGCGGTATCGACTCGCTCGCCGGCCTCGTCGTCGCCGGCCCGCTCGCGCGCACGACCGCAGACGCCGCCCTGCTCCTGGACGGAATGATCGCGCGGGTGGGCGGACGTATCGACCACCACTACACGTTGCGCGCGCCCTACGACGACGACGGGCCGTTCCTCGGCACCGCCGTGCGCGGGGAGGGGCGTTTCCAGCTCGGCGTCATGACGACGTCCGCCTGGGACGACGCGTACGACATCGTGATCGCGCCGGAGGCGCGGGCCGCTCTGGACGCGGCGGTGGACGCCTTCGCCTGGATGGGCCACGGTGTCGAGGAGACCGCGCTCGAGCCCGATCCGACCTATGCGCCCGCCTTCCGGACGATCTGGCAGGCGGGTGCGGCGCGCATCCCCGCCGAGGGCGAGACACTCGACCTCCTGGAGCCGCTGACGGCCTGGCTCGTGCAGCGCGGTAGGTCTCTGGGCGCGCGCGAGTTGAGCGAGGCGCTCAGCGCCCTGACCGCCTACGAGCGCTCGTTCATCCGGCAGCTCGCGTCGTTCGACGCCGTCCTGACGCCGGCTCTCGCCCTCACACCGCGTCCGATCGGCTGGTACGACCGGGAGGATGGCGAGCGCAACTTCGAGCAGCAGGTGCTCTACACGCCGTTCACGTCGATGCTGAACGTGACCGGACTCCCGGGCATCGTGCTTCCCGTGCTGCAGGCCGAGGGGCGCCTGCCGATGGGCGTGCAGCTGATCGGGAGGCCCGGCGGCGAACGGACGCTGCTCTCGCTGGCCGCCCAACTGGAGCGCCGCCTCCACTGGGAGGCGCGTCGCCCGCCGGTCTGGTGACGTCACCTCGGAGTCTGTCGGGTATCGCCTCAGACGGCGAAAGGAAGGGAGGCCGTGTGCACCGCAGGTGCCGCAGTGGTGTTTCGTTCCGACCGGAAATCGACACAGGTGAAGTCTGGGCATGTGAAATCTAACGTTCGAATAAGAGGTCGCGCCGGTAGGTCATGGTTGTCGGTTGGGTCTGGTGTTCCAGCGGTAGCGGGTCCAGGCTTCGCGGATGAGGCTGCGGGTGGTGATGATCGCGGCGGCGAGGGCGATGAACGCGTCGATCACGCGGGTGCGGACCTCGGTGCAGATCTGGAGTTTCCGGAATCCGCGGTTGTGCCAGGAGTTCGTTCTCTCCACGACCCACCGAGCGCCGGCTTGTAGCGGTTCGCCCTTCTTGCTGATGACGTAGTCGCACCCGAGGACGTCGAGTAGGTCGCGGGTTTTGGTGTTGTCGTAGCCTGCGTCCAGGTGCACCGTGATTCGCTCGGGAAGGTTGAAGCCGAACCGGCTCAGTTTCTCCAGGGTCGGACCAAGCAGCGGGGAGTCTGGACGGTTCGCGCCGGCGACAACGCATCCGAGTGGGATCCCTCGCCCATCGACCAGGAGGGAGCGTTTCGTGCCCTGTTTCCCACGGTCTACCGGGGAACGGCCGGCAGCTTCGCCACCGCAGGGGCTTTCACGATGCACCCGTCCACGGACAAGTCACCCAGTTGCAGTCCGATCATCTTGTCGTAAGAGTCCAGACAGATCTGCTCCAGCATGGTGAAGATCCCCGCGACGATCCATTCATCCCGCCGTCGACGGATCGTGGTCGCCGAGCAGGCGCTGTCGGCGATCTTTGCGTACGCGGCGCCGAGCACGAGCACCTGCACCAGCTTGTCGAACACGACCCGGTCCGGAACACGTGGCCGGTGACACCCAAGCGGATGCTCATCCACCACAGGCGGGATGAGCGCTTCGAACTGGTGCCAGATCGGGTCAATGATCGAAGATGGAACAGCGGGCACGAGGCGTCCTGGAAACCAACGAGTTATTCACACAACCGTGGTTAACAGGCCTCGTGCCCACCTCAACGCAACGCCACACCATCACCTACCGGCGCGACCTCTTATCGTTCTCGCATTCGGCGGTGGCGATGAAGTTGCCGAATACCCACTCCGACTCCCATCCCTCGTGGTGCTGCGCATGGCGGGACTCAGCGTTCTCGGTCTGCGACGGTCCCCCGAATGGCAGGTGGCCCGCCTGACAGACCGGGCATAGGGGTCGTGGGAACCGGTGGGCATCCTCGATCGCTGAGGCGGCTTCGACCGGTCCTCGGTCTAGGGCCATATGAAAAGGATACTCAGCCGACAATCGTGACGGAGTAGCCTCCGGCATCCCTTTGTTCCGGATCGCTGTGCTCGAACCGCAGCAGGTGCGGATATGGCCCACCTTCGGCGAGCGCAGCGGCGAGATCGCTTGCGCTGAGGCCTCTGGCATCCCACAGGCGTAGCATCCCCTCGGTCAAGGCATCTCCTGAGTCTGCGTCAAGCAGGACACCGAGTTGTCCGTACCGGTCCGAACCCATCTTCTCGATGAGCCGCCGGGTCGTCAGAGGGGTCGCGAAAGGATGAGCCCCTGAGTCTCGACCGTCGGTTGAGCGCTCCTTGACCAACCCTGATTCGAGCGCCATGGTCCAGACCCGCGCGCTGTCGGCGACCAGCCAGCCGCGACCGGTCTGGAACATCGTCAGCAGGTGCGTTCCTGCGGTCCCCGTCGGCACGCCCCGCCGTAGCGCCTTCTGCGCCGAAGCCCGCAGCCGAGTGACCGGCCCGAATTCGCTTCGGGCTGTGCCCAGCACGCCCTTCAACAGCGGGCGGACCGCGGCACCTCCGTGCAGGATTTCGAGCGTTCCGGTCCTCGTGACCATCGCACCGAGGCCGGACAGCAGCGCCTTGCCATCATCACTCCCGACCAGGATCTGGAGATTGCGCTGCCCGACGTGCCGATCGTTGTTCGCATCGAGGACGCCGCTCCAGGCGTCCAGCGGGCACGAGACCGACGCCATCAGGCACTCATGCCCCGTGAGATCGGATGGGATGTCCCAGGTCTCGTCGAGCTCGACCACCTGCATCGCGCCGGGGCGCGTGCGGTCGTCGAGGTTGACCATCGCGCCGCCGATCTGGTGCGGCTGGTACGCCGGGTTGCTGGGGTTTCCGCCGAAGAAGCCCGGATTGACGAACCAGGCTCTCAGGTGCACCCCGATGCCGGGGAGCAGGCCGAGATTCCAGACGCGAACGAACACCCGGTAGCGCCGGCCCGCGGTCGGACTCAGGACGAGCTGGGCGGGTGTGAACGGACCCGTGTAGGCGGCGTCGATGAGCAGGATGTCGAGCGACTCCCAGGACGGGAGCGGAGGCCACGTCGGGCGTACTCCGCGATCTCCGGGGCTGTAGGCCCGGATCAGCAGGTAGGGATAGACATCCTCCCGGTGCGGGCGGCGTTCGCGGCCAAACTCCTTGATGAAGCCCTCGGCGGCGTTCTGGGCGCTGTCGTTCGGCTTCCAGTTCGGATCGAGGTCGCCGCCCGCAGGCTCGTCATGCCCGAATGAGCCTGGAGGATCGTCGCCGCGTTGCGCCGCCTCTTCCTTCCGCGAGTAGACCGGGTGGGGTCCGTCGTCGCTAGGCATGGCTCAGCCCTTCTCCCCGCGCAGGCGATCGCGCCACTTCGGGTCGGTGTTCGGATCGTGGACGCTCGAAGGAAGGCACGTCGACGGGCCGCGCCCTGGCACGTAGTGCGCGGCGAGATCCTGAGTCTCGACGTACCAGCGGTCGGGCTGGCTCGGGCAATCGTGGTCGGCGTGGAACAGCTGCGGGGACGTGCACGGCAGCAGATAGCCGTAGTCCTCGGCTCCCACCGCGGTGATGTCCGGAACGCAGGAGATGTTGCTGCGGTCCCAGTCCCACGTGTGCCATGCGTACCCACGATCTGAGTCGAGGTTGAAGTCCGGAACGGAGAAGTCGCGAACGCCGGCTTCCGCGTCGGCCGCCATCCGCCCGACGAGGTAGACGCCGTAATCGACCGGACCGCCCAGATGCTGATCCAGCGGCAGGTGGGTATCGAGCTGACTTTCGGTATCGGCGGGCGTGGTGGCCTTCTCGAGATCAGCGCGCGCGCCGTCGTGTCCGGCGAGCGCCGACAGAAGGATCGTGGACTGCGAGCCCACGACGTAGGGACCGTCATGCGTCGCGGTGCCCTCCTGAGCCACGCCGGCGCCCGCCTGGTTCGTGAGCGGATACCGCCAGGGAGCCACCCACTCCGATGCCTTGAACACGTCGCCCGCCGCATCGCCTTTGTACCGCAGCGGTGACGTCAGCCCGAGTGCGCCTGAGATGTCTGGACGGCTGATCGCCGACGGCACGTCACGGACGATACCGCGAGGGTAAGCGTGGTCGAGGCCTTGTGCGTCAGAGCCGTGCAGCCGTCCCGACGGTTCGGTTACCGACGGCGGGGCCGTCGGAGTGCCCGCCGGGTTGTCGAGGGCGGAGGTGATGTCGTAGGTGCCCTCGCGGCCGAGCGTGGTGAGGCCATGGTTGATTTCGCCGGGCTTGGGGATTGAG
Source organism: Leifsonia sp. McL0607 (assembly GCF_049993355.1). Lineage (GTDB taxonomy): Bacteria > Actinomycetota > Actinomycetes > Actinomycetales > Microbacteriaceae > Leifsonia. The sequence continues at coordinate 933,877 of NZ_CP188253.1, forward strand.
AACGCCGACATCACGAGCGCCCGCCGTGCGAGCAGGTAGAGGTTCCAGGCCGGAACGATGACGGCCCAGTAGATCACCTCACGCGCCGGGAAAGTCGCGATGTCGATGATGAGCCCCGGCAGCACGGTGAGGAGCCACACGACGACCTGAGCCAGGTACACGATCCAGGCGAACAGCGCGAGCAGCAGGTCAAGCAGCGTGAAGGAGTCGTCGTCATCGACATCCGCACCGCGCGATGGGTCATCGTCGATACCGGATCCGCTCCCGCCGGGCGGGGTCGGGAACGAGTGATCCGTGAGAACGCTCGGGGGCGGGGGCAATCGCAGGCTGATGGCGTCGGAGCTGACCATCTTGAGGTAGCGGTAGACGATCTCCCACATCTCGGCCATCGCGGCGTCGTTGGGCCGTCCGTCCGGCTGGCCGCTCAGCGGATCGTTCTCCGAGAAGGGCGGGTCCTGCAGCAGGATGTGCGGACCGTCGGCGCCGTACACGTCATGCATCGCATCGAGCAGTCCCTCGACGAGGTGGTCGGGCAGCGGGCCGGTGTCGAGGTCGAAGAACGTGTGCCGGTTCGCCGTCGCGGTCGGGCCGTCGCCGTTGTCATACGCGGGGAATCCAGTCCAGTAGTCGTAGGCCGGCGCGTCGTCGCGGCCGTTGTAGGGCGCGTCGTCGCGGTGCCGAAATGCGAGCCGGAAATGCAGCGCCGATGTGCCGTATTCGCCGTACAGCGAACCAGGATGGCGGGCGCCGTAATTCTCGGAGTCCATATGGTTCTCGACGAGGTGGTGCCGCTGCCAGTGGTCGCGGTACGGGCCGCCCGACTTCGCGTTCGTGAAGGGATGCCCCGTGACATCCGTCGCGCAGTGCGACAGCCATCCCACCGCGAAAGCGATGCGCGCCTGCGCATCCATGCGCTCGTCGTCAGTGGATGCTGCCTCCAATGCGTCCTGCGCCTGCTGGAACAGCACGTAGGGGAACTGATAGGTACGTCGATAGTGGAACATGTCGGACCAGTAGAAGGCGTCGTCGCCGAACCCTTGGGGTACACCCGAGGTGAGGACCCCGAACCAGTCGCCCATCTCGGCGAGTAGACCCTTGAAGGCAGTCATGATCGCGGACGTGATCTCGTCGAGCACCTGCGCGAACTGGGTGGAGATGCCGCCGGTCAACTGCGAGGCGAGCTGCGCGTTATTGGTGGAGATCGGCCCTATCCACTTCTCCCACTTACCGATGAATTCGGAATCGACCACCTCCCACACGTCGAGCGCCCACTGCACCGCCTGACGGATCACCTGGCCCGTCGTGTTCTTGAAGTCCGGCAGCAGGTAGAAGACATCGGGGCCCAGAGAGCCCAATGTGAGATAGTTGCGCCAGGTGTGGCAGTGCTCACCAATGACCCGCGCCGTCGCCGCGGTCACTGGGTACCCCGGCGGAACGACGCCGTTGCGGAGCCTGCTGGCGGTGTCATGCGCCGCCTCCATGTGGACGTACCAACCGGGCATCGCTGCCTCCTCTTCTTAGAAATCGGACTTCAGGAAGTTGAACGCTTTGAGGTCGACCTTGTGCGTGCGGACGTACTGCTGGATGTCATCGAAGAATCCGGCGGCACCCGCTGCGCTGAGATCGACGATCACGACCTGCGCGGGATAAATTGCGGCATACGGGGCGATGGCGCCTGCGATGTGCGGCGCGGCCGCGGACACGATGCGCCCGCCGGCCTCAGTGCCGAGCTTCTCAACGGCGCCTGTCGCCGTATTGATTTCCGAGGCGGGCGGGGTGAGGCCTCCGGCAGGCGCCCCGGCGCCCGGCAGCCCGCCCGCCGACGCACCCTGCTGCGGCGTCGAGAACTGCTTCTGCAGGTCCTGCTGGAAGCTGGTCTTCGGGGCGACCATCCCGCTCACCGCGCCGACGGCGGCACCGATGACCAACCCGATCACGGCGCCCACCAGTACCTTCTCCATGATGTCGCCGATGCCCTTGTTCTTGCCGCCCGCGAATCCCGCCGCGAAGCCCATCGCCGCACCGTTGATCGCACCCGCGACACCTCCCGTGACGGCGCCGCTCAGCACGGTTCCGCTGGTGAGGCCCAGCCCGCCCGCGACCGCAGCGCCCGCGAAGACGGCGCCGAAGGCGGCCCAGCCGCCCACCGCGCCCCCGACCACGATCCCGAGGAAGATGTCGCCGGCATCCCCGCCCGCACGGGCCGCGGCGATTCCGCCGATCACCCCACCCGCGGCGATGCCTATCATCGTCGCCGCGAACACGCCACCGACCCCGAATGTGAAGACGCTGACAACGACGATGACCGCGATGATCGCGATGATGGCGACGACGGCGGCGAAGATCTTCCAGAAGTTCCGTCCGGAGGGATCTACGAACGACGTCGGGTTGTCGCGGCAATAGGCGTAGAGGTTCCAGGCGAGCGGGTCGTCGACGTCGGCGATCATGGAGTCGGGCGAGATGAACCGGCCGAGCCGTGGCGCGTACCACCGGGCACCGAGCAGCACGAGCCCCGGTCCGTCGACTGCCGCCTCGCCCGTTGCGAATCCCCGCGAAACGGCGACGCCGCTGCGGGACAGCACGGCACCGAACGGGCCGTACGCGACGGATGCCGCAACCGCACCGACAGCGTCGGTCGCCAGCACGACCGACCCCAGGTGGTCCGTGTGCAGCCACACGCGCACCCCCGCCTTCTCGGTCGCGACGATGCCATCGCCGTCGCTGAACTGCAGAACAACGACGCCGTCCTCGACACGCAACAGCCGGTCCGGGCTCAGCATGACGCTCGGCGCGTCACCCGGCGCCGTGCGCCGGCGCGCGGCCAGCATGCCTGAGTGGTCGTAGGTGTAGTCCTCGGTGATACCGTCTGTGCGGGCGATGCGGCGAAGCCGCCCCTCGGCATCGACAGTGTGCACACCCCAGGGCGCACTGGCGAGATGACCGCGGTCGTCGTAGGTGTAGGCATCGACGCCGACCGAAGTGAGTAGCGTCGCCGCGGCGCCCGCGCCGCCGTACCCGTAGGCGCCACCGCCCGCACCGTCGGACTGGAGGTTCCCCGCCGCGTCGTAGGCATACGAGTATGCGTGGCCCGCACCTGTCGCCCCAGTGAGCCTGTGGAGCCCGTCGTAGGTGTATGTCCAGGCGAGGGCCGCATCGGGCGACGCGATTTCGAGCAGGTCCCCGGTCGGGTCGTGCGTGTACGAGACGTCGCGTAGGGTCCCATTGGGTCCATGAACGGCGGACGCTGAGAGCCAGCCGGTGACCGGGTCGAACGCATCCTCGCTCGTAACGCCGTTCGAGTACGACGTACGGGTGCGTCGGCCGGCGTCGTCGTAGTCGATCGACGCAATGACCCCGTCGATCGATTCCAGCCGGCCGCCCACGTCGTAGGTGTAGCCGATGGTCGTGCCGCCGGGGTAGCCGACCGACGTCACGAGGTCGTCCGACCGGTACGCGAACTGTAGTGTGAGCGGCGAGCCCCCCGTGGGCGTCACAGTCTTGCGGGTCAGGTTCCCGCGCAGGTCGTAATCGAACACCGTCGACCCGGTCTGGTCGTCGACGCGCACCAGCCTCCCGCCGTCGGTATGGGCGCCGGCATCCGCGGGGGCCGCCGCACCGTTGTCGTGGTAGATGTACCGCACCACCGGCGCGGCGGCAGCCGTGTCGTGGCGCACCGCGACCGGGCGTCCACCGAGGTCGAAAGTGCGAAAGACGCGATTCCCGCCACTGCGGGACTCGACCGGGTTGCTGGCAGCGTCGAGCACGACGACCTGAGCGGATTCCGGGCGGCGGATGCGCACCGTCCGCCCGAGCAGATCGCGCGAGAATTCAGTCCGGTGGCCTGCGGGGTCGACCTCGACTGACAGCGCACCCTTGGCGTCGAACTCGAAGTCCGAGGCGATCCAGTCGGCCCCGAGCAGCTGCTCCATTCGCACGACCCGGCCGGAAGCGTCGAGGTGGCGACGAGTGCGGGCCCCCGAGGCGTCGGAGTCTTCGATCATCCCGGGGCTGTACGCGGCGGTCGCGGTAGAGCCGTCCGGGCGGACGGTGCGGATGGCGCGGCCCAACGCGTCGTACTGCACCGACGTGTGAGGCAGGGCACCCGCCGGAGCCGCCCAGGGCCCGGTAACGCGACGAGGAACATACGTTCGGACGGGCAACCCTCGCGCACCGAACTGCGTGGACGCGTCCGCCACCTCGCCCTTCGCGTCGGTGTGTCGCCGCTCGACGACGCGTCCGTCCCCGTCGAGGAATTGACGCTCCACGGACGGCACCGAGCCTGATTCGCTCGCCCGATGAGCCGTGACGGCGAGCGGGAGGGCTGCAGTCCCGTAGTCGAAGGCCACCGTCGGCGCGGCGCCGCTGTCACCGTCCTCGATCGTCGCGACGGTGCGGGCGAGCGCGTCGTATACCGCGGCGCTGCGTGCGCCGGACGGATGCGTGACAGCGGTCGGACGGTAGGTGCGCAGATCGAACTCGGCCGTCACGAGGTTGCCGAGCGCATCGACGCTGCGAACGGGGTAGCACCCGCTCGCGTCGAACTCGATCGTCGCGACACCGCCCAGTGGGCCGACGACCGTGCCTGTGATGATGCCTGCGACATCTGTCCGCTCGTACCCCCCGAGCCGCACCCACCAGCCGTCATCGCCGGTCACCTGGTGATAGCCGAGTGTGCTGAACTCGGGCATCTCGGTGCCGAACATCTCTGTGGCCGCGGCAGCGGTGAACGCGAGCGCCATGCGCTCGGTTTCGAGGCCGTGTCCGCCGACCTGTCCCGCTGGCAACGCGTCGTACTGGATTCGCAGGTCGGAGAGGACTGCGCCGGAGCCGTCCTGTTGCAGGACGCGGGCGACGCGTTGGCGGTATCTGCCTGTGGGGTCTATCGCATACTCGGTCTGCGTGCGCAACTCACCGACCTGCGTAGGGCCGGCGTAGGACCGCTCACGGGCCTCGGTCACATTGCCGTCGGCGTCGAAGCCGAGTTGCTCGGTCCGGATTGTCGATACGGGGTCGGCGGCGCCTTCGTAGACGCTCTTCGTCGAGCCGGTCAGCCGAGGCACGACGGTGTCATCGGGTCCGTCGACGACGTGCCACGACTGCTCGAATCGATCGAAGAGCGTGCCGCTCGGAGCCGGATCAAGTCCTCGCCGGTCGATGCGACGGATTCGACCGCGTATCGCCCGTGCGCGACTCAGCTCGGCCCGGGTGGCAGGCTCGGCGCCCACGTCGGTGAGACCGACGTGGAAGGTGTGCTCGGTGACGAGCGTCGCGACATCCGCGTCCCCGTGCTCCGTCGTCGTCACCCGGCCGAAGCCGCAGACCTCCCGCAATACACCGTCGTACCGCCCCTCGTGGTACGCGTACTGCGTCTGCGCGACCGGGCCGCTCACGGCGTCGGTCACCGTCGTCCCGGCGACCACGGGCAGCACCAACGGGAGCCGGGTGGTCCAGGACTCACCGGCGACTCGGTCCCGTTCCGCCTCGCGGGCCGACGTGGTCCACTGGATCTCGGTGCGGCGGCCCAGGCCGTTGTCGATCGCCGCCAGGAGTCCGGGGTGTACGCCGCCGAGTGGATCCAGGGCGAACCACCGTGCGCGGCCGGATGGCAGGTTCACCGTCCATCCGATGGCGGGAACTCCAGTGCCGAGTAGATCCGCGACCCGCACGTGCGCCATGCCGCCGGTCGGAAGATGCGCGATGGTGCGCGGCGCCGCAAATCCGTCACCGGAGCGATTCGGCCACCACGTGAGGACCCCCGCCGCGAGGTGCAGCACATCGGCGCACCCGTCTCCATCGAGATCGACTACGAGCACGTCGGCGGGGTCGGTGTCGAACGGCAACGCCGGCGCATCGGCCATAGTGACCGCCGGCCCGAACACACCGTAGCCCAGATAGGGCCAATAGCGGACCCCAGCGCCGTCGACGCGCACCAGATCCGGTGTGCCGTCGCCGGTCATGTCGGCGCAGAAGATGCGCGGGTCACTCAGGTCGGTCGGGGGTCCGTCCGGGGCCGATGGCACGACCGTGGGGAGGTCGCTCCAGCCATCCTCGGTGCGCGACGCGATGAGCAGGGCGGTCCCCGTGCTCCACAGGAGATCCGGCAGTCCGTCACCGTCCAGATCGCCGATACGAACGGATGCCGCGCCCAAAGCGACCGCGGGCGCCCGGGACCACAAGCGCGGAACGTCGAATCCGTCTGTGGTCCGTGGTTGATAGCTTGCGAGCGGTAGGTCGGAGCGGACCACGTCTGCCAGACCGTCGCCGTCGACATCTATGAGGGCTGCTCGTGCGTCCGGTGCCGTCAGCGCGGGTACCGTGCCGACCCCGCGAGGTCGCCCCCAGGCACCGGCACGGTTGGGCCACACTCGTGCGGTTCCGCCCGTGCCGAATTCGATGATGTCGGGCAATCCGTCTCCGGTCCAGTCCACGAGCTCCACCCGACCGGTGTCTAGTGCTGGCGGCGCGGCGCCCGGGTCGATCGCCGGCACCGCCTGGAGCCCGGGTGCGCCCGGAATGGTGTAGCCGAAGGTCAGTGGCGGTGCATCCAGCTGAGACCCATCCGCAGCGAATCCCGTCATCGTGACGGACGCCAGTTGCGATGCTCCGTTCGGCTCGCCATGGCGATAGCCGAGCGTCCACCGGCGCACCAGCGGGTGAGCGACGGACGGCAGTCGCAGCTCGATGCCACTGCAGCGGTCAGTGGTCTCGAGTAGGAACCCTCCGCGGCCCCAGCGCAGCCGGTCTGGCCGCGGTTCGTACGTCAAGGCGACGGCGAACGGCCCGAACGCGACCCTCACGAGGTATCGCTGCGCACCGTCCGAGCGCCAGCTGAACACACTGGTCTCGCCCACGTTGTCTTCGATTCGCTCCAGAAGCCACGCCCACGGCGCTCCGCCGGCGCCGGGGATCCGCGCCTCAGGCGTGGTGCCGAGTGTGAATCGCGTGCCGGCCCGGTCTGTCGCGATGAACCCATCGCCCGAAACCGCGAGTCTCCAGTCCCCGGTCATCACCTGCGGCGTGAGCGTGCCATCGGCGCGGCGGATGAGGGGGCCTGATCCTTCCAGCACCAGGGTGTCGGTGTCGTCGTAGTGCGGCCGGCCGATCATTGTCGACCGCACGATGCGCGGCAGTGGCAGCGTCCATCCCATGCCGAACGGACCATTCCCGCTCCCCGAGTCGTAGCGCAACGCCAGCTTCGGCCCACAGTCGTTCGGTCCGTTCGGGAGATCGATGGGAACGCTGAGGGTGCCGGTCCCGGTCGACAGGTCCGGCGCGAACGTCTCGCCCAGTCCTGCGACCGATCCGCCGCCTGGCAGTGACGGCGTCTGGCTGGCGAATGCGATGTCGACGCTCATGGCGACTCCCGGTATCTCGTCTACTCGATCACGCCCGCGGCGTGAATGAGTAGCTCAGAATCAGAGCGACGTTATCGATGTCGTCGAGCTGGAGAGCGCCGTCGTGCACACGACTCGGGTTATCGGTCGCGGCGAGCGCGATCCGGTAGTCGCCGAACGCGCTTTGTCCTGTGACCGCCGGGTTCATCGCTGTCGCATCGACGGATCCGTCGGCCGCGGTCGTGATCTTCACCGGAGCGGCGCCGGGGGCGGTGAGCGTCAACACCAGACCGTCCGCTCCAGCGGCGGGAGTGGCGCTGGCGACGAGACTCAGTCCGGTGAGCTCTGGGAGCGCCTCGGTCACCGAGAAGTCGTTGCGGTCAAGCGTGAAATCGAGCACCCCTGTGTCGTAGAACGCGAAGAAAGCGTCCGCGAACACCCATCGGAGCGGGAAGGCCCGCATCCGGTCGTTCGCGCCCGGACGGGAAGCAAGCTCTTGCATTACCGTCGCCTTAAGATCCGGGTCGAATCGCGCCGCGTAGGTGAACGTGAGCCGCACGTCGATCAGACTGGCGAACTGCAGGTCGTTGGCATCCTTCGGGAACTCCAGGGTCCACGACGACGCAACCCCGGCGCCCTCGAACACCCGCAGGCGGCGCGCATCCGGGTGGTCGAGCAGGGCATCGCGTCTCGGATCGAAGTCCGAGATCACGAGTGTCTCGCTGTTCTGCACGCGGTGCTTCACCACGCCTCCGCCACTTGAGGGCACACGGTAGTGCGAGATGCCGGTATTGGCGAGCGTGCCGCTGAGGCCCCGAGCCGGCACGATCCCGTCGACTGCGACCTCGACCGCCTCAATGCGCCCGGCATACGTCCCCGGGTAGCGAAGATCGAAGTCGTCGAGGGTGGTCTGGAACTCCATCCGCCCCGCGAGGCGCAGCTGCGTCTCGAACAGGAACGGGTACCGCTGCGCGAGCGAGATGGTCTGCGCGATCGGCTGCGGCTTGGGCGTCGTCGAGGTCACGAGGTCATAGTTGAACGACTGGACGTCGGCCATCAGCCCGTCGCTCGCGAGAAGACCATGCACCTCGTCCGCGGAGTAGTCGGGTCGGATGACGGTCATTTCGACATCGTTCTCGAAGTTGTACGCCCGCTGCATGCGTTTTGCGACATCCAGCGCCATGGTGAGGTAGCGAGCCGAGATCTGACTCATCCGGTCGCCCAGCGCGTTCCACACATCGGGCGTGAAGCGCTGGTCGTCGAACGCGGCGAGCAGCTGTTGGGCGTTGGAAACGCGCACGGCCGCGGCATTCGTCTGGGCTTGCCCGGCGGCGACTCGTGCCTGTGAAGCTGCGACCTCCGTGTCGGCCTGGGCGGATGCTGCATCCAGCTCCGCCGCCTGCCGGTTAAGCGTGTCGATCTCGTACTCGCGCTGCTGCCGCGCCGAGGTGAGACCCTCTGCTGCCGCGAGCGTGCCTGCATCGCCCTCAAGCGAGTAGCCCCCTTGCATCATTCGGTCCGCGAGGGCGTTCAGCTGGCTGCCGTCGCCGTCGTCGCCTCCCGAAAGCTGCTGCGACAGCGCTTGGTGCATCGTCCAGTCCCACGACTTTGCCGAGTACTCGGTGGCGTTCGCACGAGCGTCCTGTGCCCGCACGGTCGCCACGGACTTCGCCGCCTGGTATGCGATCACTTCGGCTTTCGCGGCGTCGACGGCGCGCTGCGCTGCCTGCAGTTCAGCAGCGGACTGGCCGATGTTCTGGGTGAGCTGTGTGCGGGTGAGCGCCCCCGCGTCCGCCTTCTCCCAGAAGGTCATCGAATCGCGTTCAGCGCCGATGGCAAGCTGGCAGAAGTTCACCGCCACGGTCTGCAGGTAGTCGAACGTCCAGATCGGCACCTGCTGCGCCCAGTGCCCCCAGAAGTCGAGTCCGCCCGCGATCTTGGCGAGGCGGGACTGGATGTCGAAGATCACCGCCGCGATCGCGGGGCTCGCCGTGATCGCCGACGGATCCGACAAGTGCAAGATCGCCTGGCGCGCCTGGTCGGCCGCCGGCGTGAGCGGCGCCAGCGTGTAGATCTGGCCAGATGGCGCCGTACCGTCGAGCGCGAGGACATTCTCGTAGACGGGCAGGGCGGATGCGGGGTCATCGGCCCGGAACAGGGAGTCGCCCCAGTCGAGATACAGCGTCGCGAGACGCGCCCAGACGTACGGCGCCTCCACTGCGGTGTTCAGGTATGCGTATGAGGCGGCCTTCAAGTACCACGACTCGGCGAGGGCCCATTGACCGAGGGCGTGGTAGCACTCGGCCAGGCCCAGTGTTGTCTCGTAATACCAGGAGTGCGCGAGCCCTGCGGCCACGTCGGCGGCCTGCTGCGGAGCGATGAGCACATCCGGGAGCAATGTGAGATCGACGCGCGACGCGTACAGTCCGTCGATGAGCTTGGCGGGGTCGGGTGCGGAGCCTTCCGTCCAGACGATCGACTGTGAGAGTTCGCCGACCGGGAACACGTAGGTGCGCTGCGCGACTGTCAACGCTGGCGGTATCGCGACCGCAACCGGCTCGACCGTCATCCGCAAGCCCGCGTCGAGCATCCCTGCTGCGGGGTTTACACGTCGGATGTTCGCTTCAACTCCTCGCGCGACAGGTGAAGGTGCTCGGAGAACCGGGCCGTCATGCGTCGGCGCCGACGGCGCGGACGGCGCGGACGGCGCGGACGGCGCGGACGTCTTCTCGGCCTCTCTGATCTGTGAAATGAGGTCGGGCGCCGCGTCAGTCGCTCGCTTGAGGAAGAACGCCGACGAGTTGGCGCTGCCGTTGGCAGCCAGGGTTTGGGACAGGCGGTAGTCGGCGACGGCCGCGGTCTGGGCGGCACCGGTCGCGGCGCTGAGCAGTCCATAAACCGGCGCGTCGACGTCGACGGTCTCGCGCGGTCGGACGCCGTCAAGGCCCTGCTCGACGGGGAGCACGTTGAGCCACTCCGCGGCATACGAGAAGAGGGGCTTCGACAGATCGAGTTTGTCGACGATGCTGTTCTTGTATTGAGTCAACGGGAAGAGCTGCCACCAGATCATCTGCCGCACCCGGGTGTATTCGTCGATCGATACGGAGTATCTGCGCGCACGATAATCGTCCGCCGCGGACACGAGGAGCTTGTCGATGGTCACAAGGGTCGCGGCGTCCTGGTCGCCGGAGGTACCGGCGATCGCCGCGGTCAGCACCGCTTGCGAACGCCGAAAGGTGTAAGCGAGATCCTGGGCATATGAAACTGACATGGCTAACCTCCCGAACCTCGAACGTGGTCACACCGCCAACTGCAGCACCGGGGTCACAACCCGAAGGATTTCCAGACGGCGGAGGGCGGTGCCGCTATCCGCGCGATCACATGGCAAGGGTGACTGAGCGCCGTCACCGGCGCGTCACACCGGCGTCACGCGCGGGAGCCTCCTTGCCGCTACAAAGGGGGCTTCGCCACCTGCAACTCCAGCAGGCGGGCGAATTGTGGTGTGGGAAGAACTCCGAGCTCTCGCCTCGCGCGCAGTTCATAGTCGCGAAAGACATGCAACGCTTCCCCGACGTTGCCCTCCGCGAGGTGGATCTGAGCGAGCGCACGATGCGAGCTTTCCCGCAGCGGATCGATCCGAACTGCTGCCATCGCTGCGGCGATCGCATCGTCAAACTGCCCCCGTCTGAGGAGCGTGAGACTCAATGATTCCAGCGCATGCATCAGGTGCTGGCGAATCGCTTCCCGTTCGAAGGCGACCCAGTCTTCGTACCAGCCGGGTAGCAGATCAACGGCGGCGTCGATCGTCGGAGGAACCGCCAGATCCGCGAGGTCGCTGTCGCCGTGGATCACGCGGTCAGCCCACCCCGTGATCAGTTCGACATCGGATACCACCCCACTTTGGATGCCCAAACCGCGGGAATCCGAGACGATCACCGTGATTCCTGCCCTCCGGAGGCGCCACAACGACGTCCGGAGGTTTCCCGCTGCGCGTTCCTCTGACCCGTTCGGCCAAAGCGTGCCCGCAGCGACCATGCGTGCTACGCGGCCTCCTCGAAGGGCAACGAGTGCGAAAAGTCGTCTGCTGCCCTCAGGCACAACGAGACGCACACCTGCCTGGAGAACGCACAGGCCGTCGAATAGGGCGACCCGGGGCGGCGAGTCACGTTGAGCATCGCCAGCCGTGGCTCTGAAAGTCAGAGCGGGCAAAGTGGACATCACAAGTTCGCCTCCGACCCTGACCGGCCGTCTTTAGAGGCCGCCGGCCGAACCCATCCAGCGCGGCGGCGATGCAAAGCAGAATGGCAGACACATCTGTCTATGTCAACAGGGAGATGAGCATTTGTCGACAGCTCGTCTAGAGGGCGGAGCGTCTTGCGCGGTAGTTGCTCGCCCGCGACGCGGAACGCTTGGCGAGCCCCAACGCGTGCGCCCACGAAGCGCGGCCGAGGTGGACCTGGACAAGACGCTCCGTCGGGGAGACATCTGCGAGCGCTCGTTGCATGGATGTCCTCACCGTCAAAGGTCACCCACCCCCACAACGTGGCCAGCACGTTCATTTCCCGCACACTCGACCGCGCACTCGTCTCATTTACAGATTGGCATATTGGAGATCAGGCGTGCCGGTATCAACTGACGCGACCGCCAGTGCGGCCGACATCGTTCCGAGTGCCGTGCTTTTATCCCTCGAGCCCAGTGGGCGCACACAAATCGTGACGCCTACTTGGCGGTCACACCGTGCCCTCGTGTCGGCGACGCTGCCTCCGCCGTTTCGCTGCTCGCCAGCCATGGCGGTTCCCCGGCAACGGCAGGCGGGGCTCGCCCCGGAGACACACCCGGACCAGTTGCCTCGCTGACTGACGGGTATCGCAGCCGCACTGGCCGAATTTGAGCACCCATGGTGCCCTGTCGCAGAGACCGCCCCAGCGACCGGCCGACGCGCGGCCGCGACGTTCCTGCCGACAAATCGCAATCAACGCCTCCCTCGGCGCTGGATCTTGCGCGCAGCCGGCCTCCCCCGAAAGGGCCGGATCGTCGCACGTCAAGTTGTGAAACGGATCGCGAAGTGACTCCGGTACACCAGTTCCGGCCTGTGGACTCCGCTCCGCCAATGTCGGATGTGGCACGTACTCTGGCAATGGTCACGCGGCTTGCACAGGGGAATGCATTGGCGATCGGAGCTGAATCATGGGGAGCATTCACGCATATGAAACGGTCTCCGGTACGCGCTACCGAGTTCAATATTGAACGCCAGATCGCGATCTGACAGGTAAGCGGGGGTTCCGCACCAAGCACTCGGCGGAGCTCTTCCTCGCATCCGTTGAGGTCGCCAAAGCTCGAGTGTTAGCGCCGAAGTAGAACGGACCCTCTAGCGCCAAACTGGGGTGGACCCCCTGGCCCAGGCTAGGAGGGTGATTTCAGTGGATACGTGGGCAGAGATCCGGCGGTTGCATCGGTCGGAGAAGGTGCCGATCAAGCAGATCGCGAGGGATCTCGGGATCGGGTGGAACACAGTTCGTCGGGCGTTGCGGGGCGAGGACCCACCGGACAGGTCACGGGGCCCGCGGGGGTCGAAGATCGACGCGTTCGTGCCGCAGATCCGGGCGTTGCTGGCGGAGTATCCGAAGATGCCGGCGACGGTGATCGCGGAGCGCGTCGGCTGGACGTTCTCACCCTCACTATTCCGGGAACGGGTGTCCGAGTTGCGACCGGAGTATCAGGGCATCGACCCCGCGGACCGGCTCTCGTATCAAGCGGGCGAAAGGATCCAGTGCGATCTCTGGTTCCCCGAAACGCGGGTCCCCGTCGGCGACGGACAAGACCGGGTTCTGCCGGTGCTGGTGATGGTGTCCGGGTTCTCCCGCCGGATCGAGGCGGTCATGCTCCCCTCCCGGCAGGGCGGAGACCTCACCGCGGGCATGTGGTCACTGCTGCAGAGATTCGGCGGAATCCCGCGCTCTCTGCTCTGGGACCGGGAGGCCGCGATCGGCGGGCTGGGCAAGCCCACGATCCTTGCCGCATCGTTCGCGGGAACGCTCGCGACCCGGCTCCGTCTTGCCCCGCCCCGGGACCCGGAAACCAAGGGCATCGTCGAACGCGCGAACCGGTTCCTGGAGACCTCGTTCCCGCCCGGACGGATCTTCCAAGGCCGGGACGACTTCAACGCCCAGTTGACGGACTGGCTGGAAACCCGCGCGAACCAACGCCAGGTCCGCGCGATCGCTGCCCGCCCCGTCGAGCTCGCCGCTATCGACCGGGCCGGGCTGCTGCCGCTACCGGCGAAGCCACCAGCTACGGGTCTCACGCATCGAATCAGGTTGGCGCGGGACTACTACGTCCGCCTCGACGGGAACGACTACTCCGTCGATCCCAGGTTCATCGGCCGGTTCGTCGACGTCCACGCCTCACTGGATGAGGTCGTGATCTCCTGCGCAGGACAGCCCGCGGGCCAGCATCCGCGGTCGTTGCGGACGGGACAGACGATCCCCGACCCCGAGCATGTCGCCACGGCGGCGAAGCTGCGCGCGCACTACCAACGCCCGAAACCCTCAGGCGTTCGCGAGCACCCGGACGGGCACCGGGTCCAGATCCGCGCCCTCTCTGACTACGACGCCCTCTTCGGCGTCGACTTCACAACCACCACCGAATACGAGAAGGACGCACAATGAGCACTCGAACAGCCGTCGTCGACGCGCCGATCCCGAAGACCAGCGAGCAAGTCGCGTCCAAGCTCGCCTACCTCGCCCGAGCACTGAAGACCCCCACAATCGGGCGGGTTTGGGACGACCTCGCCGACCGGGCCAGGGCCGAGAACTGGGCGCACGAGGAATACCTCGCCGCGGTCCTGGAACGCCAACTCGCCGACCGCGAGTCCGCCGGCACGACCATGCGGATCCGCACCGCGCACTTCCCCGCGATCAAGACCTTGGAAGACTTCAACCTCGACCACCTCCCCAGCCTGCGCAGGGACCTCCTCGCGCACCTGGCGACATCGACGTTCGTGGCGAAAGCGGAGAACGTGATCCTGCTCGGTCCCCCCGGAATCGGGAAGACCCACCTCGCGATCGGGCACGGCGTCAAAGCCACCCACGCCGGCCACAGCGTCTTGTTCGACACAGCGAACAACTGGATCGCGAGGCTCGCGGACGCACACCGGAAGGGACAACTCGAAGCCGAGTTGAAGAAGATCCGCCGCTACAAACTCATCATCATCGACGAGATCGGCTACATCCCCTTCGACCAAGACGCCGCGAACCTGTTCTTCCAACTCGTCGCCTCCCGTTACGAGCAGGGCTCGATCATGGTCACATCGAACCTACCGTTCAGTCGTTGGGGCGAAACCTTCGGCGACGACGTCGTCGCAGCCGCGATGATCGACCGCCTCGTCCACCACTCCGAAGTCCTCACCCTGACCGGAGACTCCTACCGCACCCACGGCCGCCGCGACCTCATCACACAGACCGAGAAGAACTAAGCTCAACCAACAAGAAGGAGTTCATCCCAGTTCGGCACAAAGGGGTCCGTTCTGCTTCGGCGTCAACATCGAGGTGAATTCGTCGATGCTCGGGCGTCGCGATCAACCATCTCAGAGCTCGGAATCGAATGGCTGGCAAATCAGCATCACCTCAAGCCGTCCTCGGTGGCGTCCCTGGGGGTGGTGTAGTTCTTGGGCTTGAGTGTCATGTCGTGGACGTGGGGAGCCATCGTGCGCTGGTCAGTGGGAACTGTCTAGGAATCTCACGGAAGGACACAACGCACGATGGCTCTTGACCAGTCTGCCCTCCTCGAGCTGCTCGGGGAACTCAAACTCACCGATGTCAGCGACCGGATTAGGGTCGCGACCGAAACCCTGTATCAGGAACTGATCGACGCGGAAGCGGCCGCGTTCATCGGCGCCGCCCCGTTCGAACGCAGCCCGGACCGGGTGGCGCAACGCAACGGGACCCGGCCGCGGGCGTTGACCACGACCGCGGGGGAGCTGGAGTTGAAGATCCCGAAGCTGCGCCAGGGCAGCTTCTTCCCGTCGTTGTTGGAGCGGCGCCGCCGGGTGGATCAAGCCCTGTTCGCGGTGGTGATGGAGGCTCTTATGTTCACGGGCGTCTCCACCCGGAAGGTCGATGATCTGGTCAAAGCGCTCGGCGCTGGCACCGGGATCTCCAAGTCCGAGGTGTCCCGGATCTGCGCGAACCTGGACGAGGACGTTGCCGCGTTCCGGGACCGGCCGCTGGCGGACACCAGCTACCCGTATGTGTTCCTGGATGCCACCTACTGCAAAGCCCGCGTCGGCCGGCGGGTGGTCTCCCAAGCCGTTGTTGTCGCGGTCGGAGTCGCCGCCGACGGCCGCCGGGAGGTCCTCGGCTTCGAGGTCGGGGAGACCGAGTCGCAACCGTTCTGGACCGCGTTCCTGCGCTCGTTGAAAGCGCGCGGGCTGGGTGGGGTGAAGCTGGTGATCTCCGACGCCCACACCGGGCTGATCGCCGCCATCGCCACCGTGTTCGCCGGCGCGGCCTGGCAACGCTGCCGCGTCCACTTCATGCGCAACGTTCTCACGAACGTTCCGAAGACCGCAGCCCCCATGGTCGCCTCGATCATTCGCACGATCTTCGCCCAACCCGACCCCGAGCACGTGAGCACCCAGTTCCAGGAGGTCACTCGGATGCTGGCCCGCTCGCACCCCAAGATCGCGGACATGCATCGAGGATGCCCGCGATGACCTGCTCGCCTTCACCGGGTTCCCGGTCGCGCACTGGCGGCAGATCTGGTCCACGAACCCGTTAGAGCGGGTCAACAAAGAGATCAAACGCCGCACCGACGTCGTCGGCACCTTCCCAAATCCCGCCGCGCTGCTGCGCCTGGCAGGGCACGTCCTGATCGAGCAACACGACGAATGGGACGGCGCCGATCGCCGCTACTTCAGCGAGCACTCCATGAAACTCCTGAACGCCGAACCCGAAGAGGTGGCAATCCCCGAACTCACTGCGGCATAATCACCAACAACTGATCCCGCACGGTGTCGAGAAACTCCACCACACAACGGGACGCCACCCAGCCTGACCATCGGAGATCGCTAACGCATACGGCTTGCGCGTTTGTGGAAGTGATGGCGGGGCTGCGCCGCAGGCACAACCTATTGGGCGGAAATCGCGAATCTAAACGGCGGGTTCGGTTTTCCGACGCCTCCCGACGCCGCGGCGCAACAACAGATGAAGAGTGCTCGCGACACTTCCCATGACGGATGGGGAGGATCGCGCGTCGGGTCGAAAGTCCGTCCTGGCGAGCGGCAGTAGGCTGCAGCGTTTGACGCTCATTCACGGGCCCTTCGCGGGAGGTATCTTGGGAATCGCCTGCTCAGGCTAGTTGCTGGGCAGTCGACTGGATCGAATCAACGGCCAACGGCGAATAGCGCCTGGCGCAGATGCGACCGTGTTCTGATGGCGGTCTCGTCACCTCCGATGCACGGCGGCGGCAGCTGAGAGCGCCCGGTTGCGCAGATTGATGCCGATTCGGGTCGCCGGGACGAGAAAGTGTGCGCTGATTGCCGCGCCGCGTGAGTTGCGACGAATTCGCGTGCGATGGATGCGCTCGTAGGAGGCGAATGCTGCGGCGTGGTCTCCGGGGTGAGTGTCGAGCGCATCGGCGAGGGTCTTGCCTGCGACGATGGCGTTGCTTGAGCCTTCTCCGAGCAGTGAGAGGCAGCTGGCGGCGTCGCCGACCAGGGCGATGCGGCCGGTAGCCCATTTGGGAAGGTCGATTCGGGTCACGGCGTCGAAATACACATCGTTGGCGGTATGCCAAATTTTCAAGAGCTGCGGCGCCAGCCAGCCCACGCCCTCGTAGGCAGTTTCGACGAGTCGTCGGCCGGTCTCGAGATCGTTGTCGTACGCGCCTTGCCAGCGGAAGATGAAGGCCGCGCCGGGGTCTCCGCCCGCGGGGTGGATCGCCAAGAGTCGATTCGGCTCGTTATACAGCAGCGCCTGAGCCGGGTCGGCGATATGGAGCTTCGTGCGCAGAGTGCCGATGTACAGGCCGAACGGTCGCGCGTAATTCTGCTCAGGACCGAACGCTAATCGTCGCACCGTCGAATGAAGACCGTCGGCGCCCAGTACCAGATCGAATCGCGCTGGCCGGCCGTACTCGAAAGTGACATCCACGCCGGACGGGTCCTGACGCAACCCGGCGATCGAGTCGCCGAGAACGATACGAGCGTCGGCCCGCGCCGCGTCGAGGAGAGCTTCCGCCAGGTCGGCCCGAGCGATCTCGACGTCACGCGGACCGTCACCGTCGGACGTCCTGCGCGTCCGCACGACACCCCTGGTCCGCCCATGCCCGTCAACAAATGCGGCCCTGACCACACCGGTGTCAGCGGCGGCCAGCCGCGACTCAAGTCCCATCGCACGTGTGACCCGCGCCGCGTCGCCCCTCACATCGACAGGACTACCACTCGAGCGCACACCCGATGATTTCTCGACCAGCGTCACGCTCCGCCCGGATCGAGAGAGCCAGTAGGCGAGACTGGCGCCCGCGATACCGGCACCCAACACGAGCACACTCTGCGTCATTCAGCTATCTCAACACGATGTAATCGCCGGGTACCACCCGAACTACCGCAGCCCGCGACAGTTCGTTTGGCAGCCACAGGAAGGCGCGTTCAGATTAGCTCCAGCTCGATGGCTCGGCGGACAGCCGACAACCGGTCACCAACCTCCATCTTGCGGTACGCGTGTTCGAGATGCTTGCCAACCGTCCTCTCACTGATCGCCAGCTCATGCGCGATTCGCGACGCCGTCCAACCCCGCGCGACCCTGGCGAGAATCACGCGCTCGCGCTGTGTCAACGCAATGACGGGCTCCCCCGGCACACCGCTGCGGAGCGCACGCTTCGTCAGCACCGCCACGAGAGGCAGCAGCGTGGTGGCCGTCTCGACGTCGTGATCGCTGAAGCTCCGGCCCCACCGCATCAGCGTCCAGCCCTGGCCTGCGAACGGGGGATGCAGAGAAGTCACAAGGTCGAGTTGGTGGCCGCCGCCATCCAGCGAGCGCAGCACGGAGGCGTGAGCTTCGCCGTCGCCTCGCCATCGTTCCGACCGCAAGGGTGAAATGCTGCTGGAATCGAGATCACGGTAGCGAGCGCCGTCGCACGGGATGCTCGTCCGAAGCAGTTCGGCGATCGTCGACAGGGTGACGTCCGAACGCTCAACCGTCGACACTACGTCTTCGAGCCACTCGCTTCTCAGAACGAACACCTGAATCATCCCCCGATGGACGACTCACACGATATCGAGCTTTTCTCACATTTTCTAGACCGTTCGGTCTGCCTTTTTCTGAGAGAACACGCACGAAACGTCGCGGGTCGCGGGCGGCTCAGGTCGGCTTCATGCCGAAGAGCACCTCGACAACGTCCACAGCCCGGTTGAGCATCCCGATCATGCGACCGTCCTCCGAGATCTGCGCGGGAGGGTCGGAGTTCAACGTGTCTTCGGCGAGCAAGGTGCCGAAGTCGATCGAAGCCTCGGCCGCGCCCGGGACAGCGGCGAGCTTCATGACCTCCAGAACCTCTCGTGCGATCAGCCCGTACCCGATGGTCGTGGGGTGCACGCCGTCGAGCGCGATCAGGCCGCCCTGGGTCCGCCCCTTCTTGTCGGAGGCGAAGAATCGGGTGTCGGGACGGGGCGACATTGCGAGCAACTCCGGGGGGAGGACGTCCGCTTCTCCGAAATCGGTCCACCAGTCCGGGCGGGACTGTGCGCTCGCCAGATAGCGACGATAGGCCACCCGGTCCAGGAGCCCGCAGAGGTCGACGACGTACCAGTCGCTGCCGCGCAGACGCTCGTCGTGCACCCGCTGTTTGATCGCCCAGTTGTACTGGTCGATCGCCGCATCGATGAGGCGCGCATCGTCACCGGTCATGCTGTTGTGAATGTCCGCGTCGAAATCCGCATCGCTTATCCACGGTCGCGTGTAACGCGGGAAGTACCGGGAGTAGTACGGCTTCTCGCCGACCCCGCGCAGCAGCGGCACGACGGTGACGTGGGGCACCGTCAGCCACAGCGTCCGATTCGCTTTCGCGTTCAGCACCTCATCGGCCAGCAGCTCGAGCTCGATGGCGAAGTGTTGCGGCGTCCACACGTTGTACTGGGACTTCTTGTCCACATCCTGGAAATCGTCGCCGCTCCAGCTGATGCTCATGGAGGCGACCGACCCGAGCGCGTTGTTCGCGCCGAGCGCGATGACGAGCGTGTCGATGCCCCGTCCGTCCGGCCGCGAGCCCAGGTACTTCATGGCGTCCACCTGAGTCCGGGAGGGCTCGGGATCGGCGGCGTTCCACAGGGTACGCAGAGCGGTGCGTTCGTTCGCGTGGCTCACCATGAGCTGGTTGGACACCGTTAACCGCTTGAGTAGGGCTTCGTGAGCCGCCACCTTGCCCTGGCACCACTCGCGGCTCTTGGATATTGCGTCCCTAATGTCCCACCCCCAGATCGCGAGATTGTCATAGTAGGTGTCCGAGCCGGACAACACGCTGCCGTCGCCCTTCTCCCAGAAGTGCCGCACGTCCTCCAAGCTGGAGATGGCCGTGCGCAGCACGTGGAGGTCCTCGAACGGGAGGGGTCGGTCCTTGATGGACGCCTCGACCGAGCGGGCGAGCGCTTCCAGATTCACCGGCAGGCCGGGTACGTTCTGCGGGCCGTCGAACGTCGGATAGGTGAAATCCATCTCGAGCGCTCGGGCGACCATCGTCGGCCAGGACAGTTGGGTGCGGTGGATGGCAAGCGACTGGAACCCCTGAGTGATCGAGTCGCCGATGACCACGAGAGAACGCGCCCCGGCTGAGCCGTCCGGGGGCGGCGCAGCGCGTCCGTCCGGCAGCGGTGTGCCCAGGTCGGCCTGATCGGGGCGCAACGGTCTCGGGGCCTGGCGACGAACCTGCAGGTCCGGCGGCGCGTCCGGAGGAAGGGCGACCGTCGTCCCATCGACAGGGGGTTGAATCCAAAGATCTGTATCCATGGTGTGCACTCCAGGACTGAACGCGAATACTTTCACTACGAGTCAATCGCGTGGGGTGCCGCGTGGCAGTACGCAGATCTGCGTATATCGCACGCCGTGGAAGCGGATGTGGCCGCACACGCCGGGATGAAGATGTTCCAGCCGTTTGCGCACCGCGAACTCCTCAAGAACGGAATGTATGAGTAGGGGGACACATTCGCGATCAGACCAATATGCACGACGACGCGCAGCTTACGAGCGCCAGCGGCCTTCGTCACGAAGAGAAAAAGCTCGGAACCACCGCGATGAGCTAATCCACGCGCTGCGCTCCGCTGCGAGAGTTGGAACTCGTCTATGCGAAGAAGCGCTCCGGCGTGCCCGCGGAGTTGACGATTCACGGCCTCCGACACCCGGCGGCCAGCCTCGCCATCGCGTCCGCGGCGAACGTCAAAGCCGTGCAACGAAATGCTCGGCCGTGCTTCGGCCGCGATGACGCTGGACGTGTACGCCGATCCTCGACGATGACCTCGATGCTGTCTCTACCGCTCTTCATACAGCGAGAGCTCGTTCGATCTCAGTGGTAGTATCGAATTCGACACTAGGCGGAGGTGGGCCATGACGATTCAGAGATCCCTCAAGCAAGCACGCGTGCGCGCCGGACTCAGCCTCAGCGACGCCGCGAAGAAGAGCGGCCTCCAGCGCTCGAACATCGCCGCAATCGAGAACGGCCGTCGCGACCCCACTGCGTCCACGATCGAGAAGATCGCGAACGCAGCACGCGTTCGCCTCGTCCTCGTCACGAGCGACGGAAGAACCACCGTCGCAGAAGCCTCCACCGTCCTGGCCGAGGCTGTGCGCGAGAACAACGTCCGGCGTGCTTACCGCGTGCTCGCACAGGTCGCCAACGACCTCACGACACCCGACCCAGCAGACCGATTCGTCCTGGCCATCGAGCCACCCACCCAGATCAGCCCCGAATGGGACGCGGCCCTCGCCGGCATCACCGAGTGGCGGCTCTGCCAAGCACAGCTGCCGCTTCCTGGCTGGGTCGTCGATGAGCACGGCAATCGGGAGTGGGACTGGACTCCCCCTCTATCCGCAGCCACCGCCTCCATTCCCATCGACCTCCACAACGTCCCTGAGCCGCTCCGCAAGCGTGGCGTGCTCATCGAAGCCGACGAACTGGCCAGCGTGCGACGGACAACGTTCGCGGACCAATACGAGCGGAGTTCACCCGCCCAGAAATGATCGAAGGCCTCCGCGATCTCGTCCGCCGTCTTCGAGGAACCGGACAGCCGTCACGCATCCAGATCGTCGGCGGTGCCGCGATCGCTCTCACTCTCAACAAGCACCGGTCGGCCACCGCCGATGTTGACGGTCCCGTGACCCCGCCCGACCTCGTGCTCGTTCGCCGGAGAGATCGCGTCCGAGCGGAACTGGCGAAGCGAGTGGCTGAACGACGCCGCCGCGCAGTTCGTACCCTCCGGGTATGGTCGCCCGGCGGGCTGGGTGACGATCTACGACGTCGACGATGTTACCGTTCAGGTCGCGGACGCGGAGACCTCCTCGCGATGAAAATCTTCGCTGCACAGAAGCGCGGCCGTCGCGAACTCGAGGATCTGGAGGTCCTCATCCCGGCGATCGGCCTCACCACCGTCGACGAGGTCGAGGAGCTCTTCGAGGCCTTCTACCCGGGCGACGAGTTGACCGAGCGCACCGCGCGCATCATCCAGGCTGTGCTCGACCTTCACTCCTCGTCGCCCGCCGCGCCACCGCTTCCCAACCTCGGGCAGTAGTGCTGCTCCACGCTTTCTCCTGGTCCCGCCCCAGTCATAAGGCGCACCCCCGCTGAGCGACCCTCTGAAGGGGAGGCAGCCGTTGTTCGAGCCGCGCCGGGATGGGGTAAACGTGAGGCTGTCGACGATCCCCACGCCGCTAATCCGCGATCCGGAGGATCAACCGGCGGCATGCTCTTCGTTTTCGCTGCTCGTTCTGTCCGACTTCCAGCCTGTCTGGTGGTCGATCGCAACGGTTGTGGTCGTGTTCACGGCCTCTGCGGCGTTCTTCGTCCGCTCGTTGACTGAGTGGCGGAAGTCACGCAATCTTGACGAGCAGTCAGCCGACTCTAGCCTCCCGTAGAGACCATCCCGGGTACTTAGGGCCGCTCTGGCGTGCGAGTCAGGTCGGTGTTGATCCAGATCAGTGTGGCGGCGAGGCTGACTGCGGCACGGTAGTTGCGGGCGAGCTTGTCGGAGCGCATCGCGATACCGCGCCACTGCTTGAGCCGGTTGAAACAGCGCTCGACGACATTGCGCCCCTTGTATCGCTCCTGCTGCCGCTCGCCGAAGTCGATCGGCCGGCCCGGCTTCTTGCGACGGTGCGCGATCTGGTCGTCACGCTCCGGGATCGTCGCGGCGATCCTCCGGTCGCGCAGCCAGGCGCGGTTCGCTTTCGACGGGTAGCCCTTGTCGGCGAGGACCCGGTCGGGGCGGGTGCGGGGTCTGCCCCGACCGGCGCGCGGAACGCGGATGTCCTCGAGCACGGCGGTCATCATCGTCGTGTCGTTAATGTTGCCGCCGGTGATCATCATTCCCAACGGCCGGCCGCGGCCGTCGCAGACCAGGTGCAGCTTAGCCTCGATCCACCGATGGGCCTTGGGTGGTTGGGGGTGGCGTGATCGGTGTCTGTTGGGGTGTTGAGTGCAGGTGTGGGCTTCGGGCGTCGCATCCCGGTCGTCCACTGGTTCTTGGTCGTGCCGCGGTTGCGGCGGTGGTCAGTTGGCGGCGGCCGGTGGTGGTGCGTGGGTGGCCGTGAAGAGCCGGTCGAAGGCGTTCTGCCAGGGCCAGGCCTCGGGTAGGTGCAGGGTGATGCGGCGCGCGGAGCGCGCCAGCCGTGCTGGGATGTGGATCAGGGTGCGGCGGATCGTCGCGGTCGTCGCTTTCGCGAGCCGGCCCGCTTGATCAGCGATCAGGCCAGCGGTGCGGGTGAGGTTGAACGCGATCACGGCGAGGACGAGCCAGGCGCTGTTTGCGGTGAACACCCCGGAGGGTAGGTGGGCGAGCGGGCCGTTCTTGAGGTCGGCGTGGATTTGCTCGATGATCGCGTGGCCGCGATGGGTCTTGTCCGCGATGACCGTGTCCATCACGTCCTTGTCGGTGGTGGTGAAGAATGCGTGGTGCCGGTAGGTGTCGAACAGTGTCGGCTGTTCAACGTTGTTCGGGTTCAGGTCAGGGATGCGGCGGACCACCAGGCGCCCTTCGACGCGCTCGGCGTTCTTCCTTGAGCGGAACGCGGTGAACGGGACCTCGGCGACCTCGGCTTTGGAGACCAACTGCCCGGTGATCTCGTCACGGATCGCGTCGGTGTACTCGATCATCTCCCACGCATCCTCGGCAATGGTCGCGATCGCTGCTTTCACCGCAGGGTCCATCCGAACGGTGACCGACACGTCGGCGCCGGCGTTGATGGCGGTGCCGATGGTGGCGTGTCCGTAGAACGCGGAGTCCGCCCGCAGCAACGGCCGCGACGTGCCGGCGGGGTTCATGCGGCGCAGGGTCGCGAGGGCGTCGCCGACGATCCGTGCCGCGCCTTTCGGGGACCCAGTCTTGCCCTGCCGCAGCCGTTGACCGAGGATCACCGGAGCCGACGAGGTCGTCGATGCGGTCGCGAGCAGCGCGTTCAAGCCGCGGACGCCGGAGTACCCGAACCCGGCGCCCTGCTTCTTGTATCCGTGAACCTCGATGATCGTGTCGTCCAAATCGACCATCACCCGTTCGTCGCCGCGCGTGCGCAGCAGCGGCATGTGGCCGGCAAGATCCGCGAGGACACGGCAAGAGACCGCGTCGAGCTGACGGACATGCCCGAACCGGAACTCCCGCAGAAACGACCCCAGCGTCGACGGCGCATATACCCGGTCGAACAGCCGCCCCATCCCGCCGTGGCGGAGCAGGTTCATGTCCTCGATCGAGTCCGCCCCGGCAAGCATCCCCGCCACCAGCGCCATCACCTTCGCACCGGCGTTGGCGCCCTTGTCCGTCGGGACACTCAACCAGGACTGCGCCAGCCGTTCAACTCCCGCAGCCCGCGCCAGCCGCAGCATCGGGACCAGCCCAGCGAACGACACGAGATTCGGATCATCGAACACCGCAGACACCGCGGCAGGAGCATGCTTGAATTGCATCTACGAAATGCCTCTCGGACCAGACGAACAGAACCCTAAGCAAGCTCTATTCTCCCCGGTCAGAGGGGCATTTCTCTGTCACGACGCCCACTCACCACCCGACCGCCTCGGTGGATCGAGGCTTAGTCGTCAGCCCGCCGCGGGAGCGTCCGATCCCGTGATCAGGCGGCTCGAACCGCGGATTCTTGTGATTCGGCAGAGCCCCCTGTGTCCCCGGGAAAGTGTCGCGCCGTGCTGATGCACGCGTGCGATGGTCGAGTCGATGGAGACGACCCAGTCGATCTTCCCGGCATTGTCGGCCTGCTTCTGCACCTCGGCGAGCAGCTTCTCCCAGGTGCCATCCTCGGCCCACCGGTTGAACCGCTTGTAGATCGAGTTCCACTTCCCGAACCGCTCCGGCACGTCACGCCACGGCGCACCGGTGCGGTACTTCCACGCCATACCCTCGACCGCGAGCCGATGATCGGTCCACGGCCGCGACCTCCCGGTCACTGTCGGCATCAACGGCTCCATCGCCGACCACACCTCGTCAGAGATCTCCTGCCGCCTCACCCTTCAAGACTCACGCAACCCGTGGCGAAAGCACTTGATCAACACGGCCTAGTACCGCCTGGGACCAGCCGCGCGCCTTGCGCGCCTCGCGGATTACATCCGCGAAGCCCTCCGACTTCGACTCGGTCATGTCCCCGTATCTTCCGATTCCAAGCTGGCATCTGAATCAGCGTGATGTTGCGTGTGCAGCGCGTCCGCCGCGATGTTAGACAGCTCGCCAATGAAACCAGGGTCCGTCATGTACGCCTGAATCTCATTTGCCTCGTTCACAGTCTTGAGGACCGCGAGCCCGACAGCGCCGCTGAAGCCTTCAGAAGCCTTGAGTTGGGCGACAGTGTTGTTCTTTGCCATCGCTACCGCCTCCTCGTTATCGTCGAGGAAACCCCAAAACGTCGTGATGAACCCAGCAACACTGCTGGGACTCACGTCGACACCCTTGGCCTTGAACATCTCGTTGACCTTTTCGATGGCCTCTTCGAGAGGGCCGCGTCTCCGCGCGGAAGAGCCCATATGCTCGCCATCGAAAATTGGAAGTCTGATGCCCTCGGCACTGCCCTGACTAAGCGAGTGGTCCTCCTCGATCGCGGACGGGACAAGCTTTACGCCAGAGAGCTGGACTCCCTCAAGGAAGCTGTCGTCATATTCGTTGCCGCCCGTGTGGAGATTACGTCCGAGCAGCGTGGCAAGTATCGCGCGCCGGTGCAGCTCAGGGTCCTGGTAGTCAACGATCTGGCTGAGGAACTGCCAGGCATTGCGGTATGCGAGCACGTCCGATCTGAACGCTTCCAACTCCCGCTTCTCGGCTTTGTCCTTAGAAAGCACCGCCTGCTTCCACTGAACGGTCCAACGGTTCTTAATAGGCGACAGTGCCTTGGCAATCGCCTCTCCGCCGGCGTCTTGAAGGAAGGCATCGGCGACGACATCCATCTCCTCGCGGCTGAAAAGGCCAGCGGTATCGAGTCGCTCCCCGATGGTTATCAGCGCATTCGGGTCCACGTCGCCGTCCACATGCGCGTCAGAGTAGTAAAGCTTGAAGTCGGCCTGCACGCTCGCCGGACTGTTGTGGAAGTCGACGATCATTGGAGAACTCTTTTTCGGGTAGATCCGGTTTAGCCTCGAGAGCGTCTGCACGGTGGCTACGCCTGAGAGCTTCTTATCGACGTACATCGCCACGAGGCGCGGCTCGTCGAAGCCGGTTTGGAACTTATTCGCAACAATGAGAACGCGGTAGACACCCTCCTCGCGGAAAGCCCTGCCGACGTCACTGACACCATTTAGCGAGACCTCCGTAACGCTCTCGCCGTCCTCTTCGGTGAGTGATCCCGAGAAAGCCGCAAGCGTGTGCAGGTCGTACCCCTTCTCGGCGATATAGGCGTCCATCTTCCGCGACCAGCTCAGCGCTTCAAGTCGCGAACTCGTCACGACCATGGCGCGCGCCTGGCCACCGAGAAGCGGTTGCACGTTGCGCCGGAAATGCTCGACCACGACTCGGACCTT
This sequence comes from Leifsonia sp. McL0607, assembly GCF_049993355.1. Taxonomy (GTDB): domain Bacteria; phylum Actinomycetota; class Actinomycetes; order Actinomycetales; family Microbacteriaceae; genus Leifsonia. The sequence goes on from NZ_CP188253.1 coordinate 960,420, forward strand.
CTGAGCAATCGAGGTCGGGTGGAGCCTCGCGTAGCGGACAATGCTTGATACTGCCTCGCCTGTGTCGACCTGAATGTCCCTTTCGAACTCCTCGCCCTCAAGCGTGTTCTTGACGCGAAGGAACATGTCGTATGTCGAGTAGTTGCTGAGCACGTCGAGGATAAAGCCCTCCTCGATCGCCTGGGCCATCGTGTATGTATCGAAGGCCTCCCAGCGGTCGCCAATTTGAGTGCCGAAGAGGCGCAGCGTCTTCGCTTTCGGGGTAGCGGTCAAGGCAACGAACGTGATGTTGGCCGACGCGGCGATGGCCGAATCCTTGGCGGCCAAAAGGTCGTCGGCGCCAATCTCCTGATCGGGCTCGATCTCGACATCAACAAGGAGTTCCTTGAGCTGCTTTGCCGCGGACCCGGACTGCGACGAATGCGCTTCGTCGGCGACAACCGCCCAGCGTCGACCGCGCAACTCCTGGGTATCTTCGATGAGCTTCATCACCTCGGGGAAGGTCTGCAGAGTACAGGTAATGATGTGGTCGCCCTCGAGGAGCGCCTTCTTCAGTTGTGGAGACTTTGCTCCTGACTTCTCGCCGACAGCGACCACGAGTCCCGCGCTCGACTGCACCAAGGTCATATCGTCGCGAATATTCTCGTCGAGGACGGTTCGATCGGTTACGACGATGACTGAGTCAAACGTCGACTTCGAATCGGCGCTCATGTGGCGGATCAATCGGTGGCTGAGCCATGCGATCGTCTTGGTCTTTCCTGAGCCGGCCGAGTGCCAGATCAGGTAGCGCTTCCCGGTGCCATTTGCCTCTATGTCGGCGACCACGCGTTCAACCGCACGTAGCTGGTGAAAACGGGGGAATACGAGGCGACCCTCGCCCTTCTTTCCGGCCTTGCCAGGCTCGAACAGCGCGAAGTCCTTGAGGATGCGCATGAATGTAGGGCGCGCGAGGATCTCGCGCCACAAGTAGTTGGTCGAAGAGCCAGTCGTTGACGGTGGGTTGCCCTCATGACCGTCGTTGCCCTGGTTGAAAGGCAGAAAGACGGTGTCACCGCCCTCGAGTTTGGTCGTCATATAGACGAGGTCGTTAGACACTGCGAAGTGCACCAGAGCGCGGCCGGGCGCGAGGAGCGGGCGACTCTTCCCTGGCTTGCGATCTTCCTTGTACTGGCGGATCGCATGGTTGACGGTCTGCGTGTTGTCGGTCTTGATTTCCAACGTGACGACCGGCAGGCCGTTGGCGAGGAGCACGACATCGATACTCTCGTTGGTCTTCGTGTCGAACCGCACCTGACGCAGGATCCGCAGTCGGACCGAGTCGGCCGCCTCGACAACCTCGGTGAGGTTCGGATTGGCCGGAGGGAACTCCATCATCGCGCCGAACCTCGCTGTGGGACGCCCGACCTGAGCGTAAGAGAACCCCCTGCGAAGCACACCGAGCAGGCCGCCGACCGAGTGACCGGTCGTTGGATCGATCCTCGTCGCTTTCGCGAGCTCCTTCGTGATGTGCTCAAGCAACGCGCGCTCGGCAGCGGTCTTCTGCTCGCCGATCAGGTCACTGGGGACGGCCTTCTCGAACTCATCCGGATACTGAAGTCGGAGCCAATGGAGCACATCGGTCGGCACCATTGCGAGACTTACATCCCAACCGATCGGCTTCCCCATGTCCTCGTACAACCAACCACGCGCGGCCAACTCCGAGCAGAGGTTCTCCTCGAACTCCTGCTCCATCAGCTGCGCGAGACTCATGCGATTTCCTTTCGTCCGGTCACGACGTCGGTGATAAGGGCCGTGCGACGTTCCAGGAGTAGGGACTTGAGGTCGCCTACCTTCGCCAACATGGCATCGACCTTGCCCGTTGCATCATCGAGTTGATCCGCGATTCGCTGCTGCGCGCATACGTCGACGATTGGCACCCGCAGGCGTTTGAGTGCACCGACGTTGAAATGAGACTGAACGGAACCTACTGCGACAGCGTCAATGTGACGGCGTGAGGCCGAGGATGACAACAGCCAGTACATGAACTGCGGAACAATACCCGGCTGCGGCCTGGTGATCACAAGATCGATCGCGTTGGCTCCACTCCACTCATCCGACACCACCGCGGTCGAGCCCACGCGTCCCGTCCGGACCGTGACAAGATCCCCAGTGCGGAGCTCCGACTTCAGATTTGCGGCGTGACCTTCGTGCGAGATTCTCACTACGTCCTCCGCGAGAATCTTGCCCGGGGAGATGTTCAAACCGCGAAGGGCCGGAACACCGCCGTCGTCCACGTAAAGCTTGGCCGGCTCGACAACGATTCCGACCGTCACATCCGCGACCATCTGAACGGAGACCGTGGGCAAATCGAGCAGCACGCTGAAAGCCCGATCGACGATTGCCTCTCGACGCGCGATCAACAGCTCAACGAGCTCAGCGAGACGCCCCAGCATCACGTCGACCTTGTTCGTCTCCCGATCGAGAAAGTCGGCTACCAGCATTCGTTGGCTCTGAGCTGGCCAGGGGACGCGGAACGCAGCTAATTCCGTCGTGGACAACTCCGTGAAGGTGGTTCCGCGGCCCACCGCTTCGAGACCCTTGCGGTTCGCAATCAGGCAATACGCCAAGTACCGGAGGTCTTCTGGACGCTCCGGGATGATTGCCTTGCATCCTTGATTGAACGCTACCGAACGCGATGCAACGCCAATGTGACCGATCGGTGCGCGACACGATAGAAGGACCGCGTGGTTAACGACTGAGGACTCTGATGCTCCCTGGTCCGTCAGGGTGCGATCCCACTCCGCAACCACTTTCCCATCTAGACCGTTAAGGTCCGGAGGTGTAATAAACGGCAGCTCCCCATTCCAGTTGGCAGGCTCGGATTTCGGCGTACCTCCGCTGACGATCTGCCCAACAAACTTCAGAGGCACCTCTGGGACAAGTGAAGGAATCACTCGTCACTCACTGCTAGAAACATGTCGGATAGCTGTGCCATTAGTGCCTGAACGTCTTCGTCGATATCGCTGAGCAAGCGCGGTTCCTCAGGAGCATAGAAGATCCACGTAAACGGGATCTCGGTGCCGTACTTCGCCTTACCCGTGTCCCAGTGTGCGCTGGGCGCAAATGGCAGTACTTCTCGAGCCATGTGCTCAGAAATGTCATGACTAAGCGGCACGCGCTCGGTGACCTTCCAGCCGGCAGCCAAAACGGGCTTGCCCTTCCTGTCAACGGCAGGAGGCGCGGCGTCGTCAGCCACCGCCATGAGTTTCATGACGGCATCCACGAGCCCCAGCGGAGCCTTGAGCCCCGCAGCCTTCGCAGCTTCCGGGAAGGATTTCGGAAGATCATTCCAGTTTGTACCGTCGAGGCTTCTCAACACGTCGGCGTGACCCTCGGCGAAGTCGCGACGACTGCGGAGAGCCTCGATAATGTCGTCGCTGAAGCGAGTCGCGAACCGAGCCTGCTTGTACACGGGTATGTCGCGGAATTTGAAGTCGTCGGGTGTCAATACGCGCGAGATGGCAGGGTCGGCGTACTCGAACGCCTTATATGCATCCAAGACAATTTCTCGATGCGCGGCATCCATTTCGCGTCTCTTGAAGCCCATGCCTTTCCGCATAGGCACCGACTGTCCCGAGCCGTCAATGAGCTGGATCTTGCGTTCGCGCTCTGGAGGCTTGTTCGTATCCAGAATCCATACAAATGTCGCGATACCCGTACCGAAGAACATCTCGTTTGGCAGGGCGATGATCGCGTCGACGAGATCCTCGTCGAACAGCCATTGCCGGATCGCATTCGGGCCCTTGTCGCTGTTGAAAAGGGGCGAGGCATTCGAGACAACAGCTGCACGTCCGCCCTGGCCGTTCTTTGTGGCTGGCGTGAGTTTCGAGGCGCAATGAGCCAAGAACAACATCTGACCATCGGCAGTGACGGGCAGACCGTGGCTGAATCGTGAACCCGGTTCCGCCGCCTGGTCTCGCACGGCCTTCTCGTCGGCCGACCAGTCCATGCCGAAGGGCGGATTGGAGAGCACGTAGTCAAACGTCTGCCCGTCGTAGAGATCCTCAACGAGGGTGTTGCCCTTCCTTATTGCATCTGGGCGTCCGCCTTGAATGAGGAGGTCTGCCTTACCAAGCGCGAAGGCAGAGGCCATCAACTCTTGCCCATAAAGGGTGACATCGACCTTCTCGTTGGTTCGCTTCAGAGCCTCCTGCGCAATCAAGAGCATGCCTCCTGAGCCCGCTGTAGGGTCATAGACCGAGCGGGCGGCGTGGTCCGAGGCGATTGTGTCGTCGTCGTTGCTAATGAGCACGTCGACCATGAGCCGGATCGCATCGCGGGGCGTGTAGAAATTGCCTGCTGCCTTGCCCTTCTTGTTGAAGGCCCGATACATGACGTCCTCGAAGACGTCGCCCATGCCGGTGTTGCTTAGATTGCCGGGGCTGAGGTCGAGCGTGGAGAAGTGCTTGACGACCGCGAGCAGTCGATTTGCCTCGGCGAGCACCTTCGCACGCCGGTTGAAATCGAAAGAGACCCAGATGTCGGCGATGTTGTTCGAGAAGCCGTCGATGTAACTCTTAAGGGACTTGTCGACGTTGTCGTCGACCGACGCAATGGTGGCAAGGTCGAGCGGCGAGACGTTATAGAATCCCATGCCGAACCGGGCCTTGACTGCGATATCGACAAGGTGCTGCGGTAACGAGCCGAGAGAGCTTACAAATTCTGCAACTTCGTCCTTGGTCTCGGCGAGCATGCACTCGAGGCGACGAAGTACCGTGAACGGCAAGATGTAGTCGCCGTAGTCCTCTTCATCGACGACATTCCGCAGGTACTTGTCTGCGGTCTCCCAAACGACGCGTGCGGTTGTGGCCCTCGAGGCTTCGTTCTGGTCCGCCATCGGAGGGCCCCCTGCTTTAGTCGTGCCGGCACTTGTATCAAGATTTTTACATAGTTGAACGATGCAAGCGGACCACTGAGTCGGCGGGCCAAAGAACAACTGCACCACCCTCGGGGGAGGTGCGCGGGAGTTCGAGGGTTCTGCCCCTTCAGGCGAGGCCCTCGGGAACCCGACGACATGACGACGCGTCGGTGGTCCCTCGATGGCTCTGATGACTTTAGACGTGCACCACCGCCGCACCACGACATCTTCAGAAAAGCAGAAAACCCCCGGTCTACCAGGGGTTTTCTATGGCGGTACCGGTGGGATTTGAACCCACGGTGGGCTTTCACCCACACAACTTTTCGAGAGTTGCACCTTCGGCCGCTCGGACACGGTACCGCATGCGAGTTTACTGGAAGCGCGGCGCGGTCGCCAATCGAGCGGGTGGCATTCGCGGTTGATCGGCTGCCGCCCACGCAGACGCGGGGTACGCTGCCGGGATGGGGTTCGTGAAACCGGCGTTGTGGGCAGGCGGCGCCTTCGCCGCGGTGACCGCGACGGCGCTGGTCGTCCGCGCTGGGCTCGCCCAGCATCAGGCGCGGCTCACCGCCAGCCGCGAACGCATCAATCAGACCCTGCCCGTGCACTCGGCGTGGTGGCGGGAGCACGCGCATGCCGACGGCGAGATCCTCTACGTCGCGATCGGTGACAGCGCGGCCCAGGGCATCGGCGCGTCGGTGCCGCGCAATAGTTACGTCGGCATCATCGCCGATCACATCCGCTCCGCGACCGGGCGCAGTGTGCGGGTCGTCAACCTGTCGGTGTCCGGGGCGACGGTCGCGCTGGCGGTCGCCGACCAGCTTCCGCGATTCGTCGGGTACGAGCCCGACCTGGTGACAGTGTCCATCGGCGCGAACGATATCGCCGACTTCGACGCCGACCGGTTCCGGGAGGGCATCCGGCGGGTTCTGGATGCCGTGCCGTCCGATGCCATCGTGGCCGACCTCCCCTACTTCTACTTCCCCGCGAACGAGAGGAAGGTCGCGGTCGCCAACGCGATCCTCCGTGAGGAGGCCACCGGCCGCGGGCTGACGGTCGTCCCGCTGCACGACGCCATGCGCCGCGAAGGGTTCCGCGGCGCGATCACCCAGTTCGCCGAGGACTGGTTCCATCCCAACGATCACGGCTACCGGGTCTGGGCGTCGGCCTTCCTGCCGGCCGTCCTGGAGCAAGCGATGGCGAAGTTCCCGCGGCAACCTCCCGTCGACGCCTGAGGGCTCCTCTGTCTCAGGACGTCGTGCCGGGCGCGAGATGCGACAGCACGCGTCCCCACGCCTGGGCGATCACCAGGTGGCCCGCACCGGGCACCATCTCCATCCGCGCATCCGGGATCGCCTTCTGGTACCACGCGGCGTGCGCTTGCCCGGCGAGCGGGTCGGCCTGGCCGCCGATGATGAGCGTCTTGGCCTGCACATCTTGGGGATCGAACCCCCAGGGCCGCGCGGTGTAGCTGAGCACGTCGCCCGCGACACCACCAGGTCCCTGACGGAACGCGTCGATCAGCATCCGGCCGAGTCTGTCGTGGAGGCCGCGCCGTTGCAGCGCACCTGCGTCCGCCGCACCCGCGCCCAGCATGTCGAGCGGAACCGAGCCCTCCCCGTCAGCGGCGTGGACGGCATTCGCCTGGCCCTGCATCATTTCGGACAGCCGGCTCAACGCGACGTCGGGCGACTGCTGGCCGAGCTCGTCCGAGAGCTTCTGCAGTTCGGGCGGGATCCACGGCACGTGCTCGTTCGGCGCCGGCGTCGCCACCACCGCGACCCGGTCGACGAGGTCGGGATGGCGTGCGGCGAAGGCGAGGGCCACCCGTCCCCCGGCCGACCAGCCGGCGATCCCGATGGTCGGAGGGCGGACGACGCCGATCGTCGCCTCGAAGCGCTTCATGTCGCGGATGTACTCGGCGATGTCGTCCGCAGCGCGCGTGATGCTGGGCCACGTGCCGAACGGCCACCGGTCGCTGGAGCCGTACCCGGGGCGGTCGAGTGCCACGATGTGGACGTCGCGGTTCGCCGACTCGTCGGGATCGGGGTCGAACATGGAGGATCCCGGCGCCGGGTGGCAGAACACCACGACCCGCCCCGCAATCGGGTCGCCCAGGGTGGTAACGCCGACGCGCCGGCCGGAACGGAGAGTGAAGGTCAGGTTGGCCATGCCGCCATTGTGCTCCGGGGCGCCGACACCCAGAACCCCGCCGCTCCGCGCCACTGCTGCGGCTGACGGAGGAGACCCGTGCCGACACGCGCTGGGGGCAAAACGGAGGAGGTCCGACCACGACACGCCGACGGCCTCCAGCGTTTGCCGCTGGCCTGCGGCGTCGCTCAAGATCTCCTCCGTTCGGGACGCCCGGTCAGAACGCCGCGTCGAGCTCTCGTTCGCGTTCGGAGGCGGCCGACGAGAAGGCGACGCGCAGGGCTTCGCGCACAGTGGCGCTGCGCTCGTCGATGCGGGTGGCGAAGCCGAGGCGGGCGGCCTCGGTGGCGCGCTGCTTGCCACTGGTGACGGGCCGAATCTCGCCCGCGAGGCTGATCTCGCCGAAGGCAGCGAGCGTGTGCGGGATGGCGCGGTCCGTCGCCGCCGAGGCCACGGCGAGGGCGATGGCAAGGTCGGCGCCGGGCTCGGCCAGCCGGACACCGCCGACCGTCGAGACGTAGACGTCTTTGTCGCCGAGGCGGATGCCGGCGCGGCGCTCCAGCACGGCGAGCAGCATCGCGACCCGGGACGCGTCGACACCGTTGGTCACCCGCCGCGGGTTGGGCGCGGTGGTCGCGACGACCAGGGCCTGCACCTCGACAGGCAACGGGCGCCTGCCCTCCATCGCCACGGTGACGCACGTGCCGGAGACGGGAGTGGTCGTGCGGCTAAGGAAGAGGCCGCTCGGATCGGGGACCTCTGCGATGCCGTCACCGGCCATCTCGAAGCAGCCCACCTCGTCTGTCGGCCCGAACCGGTTCTTCAGCGCCCGCACGAACCGCAGCGCCGTCTGCCGGTCGCCCTCGAACTGGCACACGACGTCGACCAGATGCTCGAGCAGCCGCGGGCCGGCGATCGAGCCGTCTTTGGTCACGTGCCCGACGATCAGCACCGGGAGGTCGCGCTCCTTGGCCACGCGGATGAGCGTGCTCGCCACCTCGCGCACCTGGCTCGGGCCTCCGGCGATGCCCTCGGCCGAACCGCTCGACACGGTCTGCACCGAGTCGACGATCACCAGCGACGGGCGCACAACGTCGATCTGCCCGACGATGGTCGCCAGGTCGGTCTCGGAGGCGAGGAACAGCTGATCGTGGAGGGCTCCCGTGCGCTCGGCGCGCATGCGCACCTGGCTCACCGACTCCTCCGCGCTCACGTAGAGCACCGGCCGGCCCTCGCGCGCCGCGCGGGACGCCACCTCGAGCAGCAGAGTCGACTTTCCGACCCCCGGCTCCCCGCTCAACAGGATGGCGGCGCCCGGCACGATGCCGCCGCCGAGCACCCGGTCGAACTCGCCGATGCCGCTCGGCCGCCGCTGCGCGGACTCGACGCCGATATCGGTGATCGACCGGGCCGCCCTGTCGGCGCCGACGATCACCGGCGTCAGCGAGCGCAGCACGCCCGTGCGTGCCGCGGCCTCCGCCACCGTGCCCCACTCCTGGCACTCGCCGCAGCGCCCGACCCACTTGACCGTCGCCCAGCCGCACTCCGTGCAGCGGTACGTCACAGCGGCTCTTGCCACGGCACCTCCCCAGTCAGCTCCAACGTTCCGGCGCGTCCCACACTACGGCGGGCCACTGTCACTCGTCGGAGGATCGCGGAACTCGTGGAGAAGCATCGCGCGAGCCGAACTGTGGAGGAGCAGCGTCACTGCAGGATGAACTGCTTGCTCGTCGCCGAGGCGATCCCCGCGACCGACACCTGGAGGTGGTACGACGCGCCGCCCGCCGACACCTGCTGACGCTGCGCCTGGCAGGTGCTGGGGTCCGACCGCGTGCGGTCCCAGGTGATCGGCGTCTGCGACGAGATGGTCTTGCCCGGCTGCAGCAGCACCTGGGCGTCGACCTTGGAGGCCTGGCAGTCCGTCGACTTCCAGTAGACCTCCGAGCCGCTCGTGATCGTGAACACCTGCTGAGATGTGCCCGCGTCGATGACGCACGCGGACGACCCGGTGTTGGTCAAAGCGACCGAGAGCTGCGGGAGCTGGCCCGCGGCGTACTGGGCGGCGTCCGTGACGGCCTCCACCTTGACGTCGGTCGGCTTGCACTCCTGCCCGCTCGCGGTCGCGCTGGAGGTGGGGATGCTGGTGGCCGCCGCCGGCGACGGCGTGGGGGTGTCGGTGCCGACCGGCGCCTTCGGCGGCTCGCCGCTCGACGAGCCGGGGCGCACGACGATGAGCACGATCACCACGACGACGGCGATGAGGCCGATCAGGACGATGAGCCTGCGGCGCCAGTAGACGCTGCTCGGCTGCGGGCCGACAGGGCGCTTGAACGTCGACATGCCCGAAGGCTAGCGCCGACGTGCGACACGCCGACGCAGGCGCGCTCAGAGGCGCTTCAACATACGTGTGTTTCCCAGGGTGTTGGGCTTCACGCGCGCGAGGTCGAGGAACTCCGCGACGCCTTCGTCGGTGGACCGGACGAGCTCGGCGTACAGGGCGGGGTCGACGGTCTCCGTCCCCATGTCCTCGAAGCCGTTCCGCTCGAAGAAGGCGACCTCGAACGTCAGGCAGAACAGCCGGCTGAGCCCCAGCTCGCGCGCATCGCCCTCGAGCCGGGTGAGGAGGGCGCGGCCGACACCGCGACCGAGCCACGGGTCCGCGACCGCGAGCGTGCGCACCTCGGCGAGGTCGCTCCACATCACGTGCAGGGCGCCGCAGCCGATCAGCTCGCCGTCTGCGGTCTCGGCGACCCGGAACTCCTGCACCGACTCGTAGAAGGTCACTGCCTCCTTGCCGAGCAGGATGCGTCGCTGCACGAGCGGCCCCACGAGGTTCTGGATGCCGGGCACGTCGCTCGTACGCGCCCTCCGAACTGCATACGCGCTGCCGTCACTCACTCTCCAACCCTAAAGGAAACCGCCGAGTACGCAGATTCTCTGCGTACTCGGCGGTTTTCAGCGGATTGTTCGCGTACTCGGCGGTCGTCAGTCGTTGGCGGCGAGGTCCGGGGTGGCCGGGCCGGTGCCGATCGCGGCCGTGGCGTTCACCCCGGCGCCGACCGACTCCTGACGGGTCGTCGTGGTGAACACGAACTCGCCGTCCTGGAAGTCGACGTGCACATGATCGCCGGCATTCAGCTCGCCGTGGAGGATCTTCTCACTGAGACGGTCCTCGATCTCGTGCTGAACCGCGCGGCGCAGCGGCCGGGCGCCGAGCGTCGGGTCGAAGCCGACGTCGATCAGGCGCTCCTTGGCGGGAAGCGCGAGCTCGATCGTCATGTCGCGGTCGAGCAGCCGGTCGGAGAGGCGCTTGATGAACAGATCCACGATCTGCAGCAACTCCGCCTTGTTCAGCTGCGGGAACACGATGATCTCGTCGACACGGTTGAGGAACTCCGGCTTGAAGTTCTTCTTGAGCTCCTCGTAGACCTTGCCGCGCATCCGGTCGTACCCGGTGGTCGGGTCGCCCTCGATCTGGAAGCCGACGGGGCCGCCGGAGATGTCCTTCGTGCCGAGGTTCGTGGTCATGATGATCACGGTGTTCTTGAAGTCGACGACGCGACCCTGGCCATCCGTCAGGCGTCCCTCCTCCAGGATCTGGAGCAGCGAGTTGAAGATGTCGGGGTGCGCCTTCTCGATCTCGTCGAACAGCACGACGCTGAACGGCTTGCGGCGGACCTTCTCGGTGAGCTGGCCGCCCTCCTCGAAGCCGACGAACCCGGGAGGGGCGCCGAACAGACGGGAGACCGTGTGCTTCTCGCCGTACTCGGACATGTCGAGCGAGATCATCGCCGACTCGTCGTCGAACAGGAACTCGGCGAGCGCCTTGGCGAGCTCGGTCTTGCCGACGCCGGTGGGGCCGGCGAAGATGAACGAACCGGAGGGGCGCTTCGGGTCCTTGAGGCCGGCGCGCGTGCGGCGGATCGTCCGCGAGAGGGCCGCGATGGCCTCCTCCTGGCCGATGACGCGCTGATGCAGCGCCTTCTCCATGTAGACCAGGCGGGCCGACTCCTCCTCGGTGAGCTTGAACACCGGGATGCCGGTGGCCTGCGCCAGCACCTCCGCGATCAGGCCCTCGTCGACCTCGGCCGTCGTCTTCACGTCGCCCGAGCGCCACTGCTTCTCGAGGCGCAGCCGCTCGCCGAGGAGGTTCTTCTCCTCGTCGCGCAGGCTCGCGGCCTTCTCGAAGTCCTGGTCTTCGATCGCGGCCTCCTTCTGGGAGCGGACGGCGGCGATCTTGTCGTCGAACTCGCGCAGCTCCGGCGGCGCCGACAGGATCGACAGGCGCAGGCGGGCCCCGGCCTCGTCGATCAGGTCGATGGCCTTGTCCGGGAGGAAGCGGTCCTGGATGTAGCGGTCGGCCAGGTTCGCCGCGGCGACGATCGCGCCGTCGGTGATGGACACCTTGTGGTGCGCCTCGTAGCGGTCGCGCAGGCCCTTCAGGATGTTGATCGCGTGGGGCAGCGACGGCTCGGCCACCTGGATCGGCTGGAACCGGCGCTCGAGGGCTGCGTCCTTCTCGAAGTGCTTGCGGTACTCGTCGAGCGTGGTGGCGCCGATGGTCTGCAGCTCGCCGCGGGCCAGCAGCGGCTTGAGGATGCTGGCGGCGTCGATCGCGCCCTCCGCAGCGCCGGCACCGACGAGGGTGTGGATCTCGTCGATGAAGGTGATGATGTCGCCGCGGGTGCGGATCTCCTTGGTGACCTTCTTGAGGCGCTCCTCGAAGTCTCCGCGGTAGCGGGAGCCGGCGATGAGGGAGCCGAGGTCGAGTGTGTAGAGCTGCTTGTCCTTCAGCGTCTCTGGCACGTCGCCGCGGACGATCGCCTGGGCGAGGCCCTCCACGACGGCGGTCTTGCCGACGCCGGGCTCACCGATCAGCACAGGGTTGTTCTTGGAGCGGCGCGACAGGATCTGCATGACGCGCTCGATCTCTTTCTCGCGCCCGATGACCGGGTCGAGCTTGTTGTCGCGGGCGGCCTGCGTGAGGTTGCGGCCGAACTGGTCGAGGATCTGGCTGCCTGCCTGCGCGGTCGCCTGATCGTTTCCTCCGACCTGCACCTGCTCCTTGCCCTGGTAGCCGGACAGGAGCTGGATGACCTGCTGGCGCACCCGGTTGAGGTCGGCGCCCAGCTTGACGAGCACCTGGGCGGCGACGCCCTCACCCTCACGGATCAGGCCGAGGAGGATGTGCTCGGTGCCGATGTAGTTGTGGCCGAGCTGGAGGGCCTCGCGCAGGCTGAGCTCGAGTACCTTCTTGGCGCGTGGCGTGAAGGGGATGTGACCGGTCGGTTGCTGCTGGCCCTGGCCGATGATGTCCTGGACCTGCTCACGGACCGCGTCCAGCGAGATCCCGAGCGACTCCAGCGCCTTGGCGGCAACGCCCTCACCCTCGTGGATCAGGCCGAGGAGGATGTGCTCCGTCCCGATGTAGTTGTGGTTGAGCATCTTGGCCTCTTCTTGGGCCAGGACGACGACGCGTCGAGCGCGGTCGGTGAATCTCTCGAACATCTCTACTCCTCTCGACGCCGTTGCAGGTTCGGCATCGATACAAAGAGAGTAACCGCGCCTCACTGGGCTGCGGAGACATGTTCGCTTGAGGCTGACGGGGGTCTCTTCGGAGGAGGACGGGAGGGCTGCAGACGGGGCAGCATCTCGGCCGGGTCGGAATACTCAACCATCAGATCATCCGCGGGACACATCGACCCTGTAATTCTCAGTACGCGAGCAGAAACGTCAGATCGTCGCCAACTGGCGGCGTGCCTCCCTAGCCGCGCACAGGAGGGATCGTCAGGGTCGCGTCCGGTAGCTTGACGGTCACGTCGGAGGTCGTGGTAACCCCGCTCGGCCTCGTGAACACCGTGGTGTGCGGTGCCAGGTCGGCCGAGCAGATGCCGCCGGACGCGGGCGAGAGGGTGGCCTCCAGCTGGTTGTCGGCGATCACCTTCACCGACTGGACCGTCGGCGGGCACGTGGAGCTGCCGTAGATCACGATCCCGAACTGCTTGCCGTTCTGCAACCAGGTCGCCCAAGAGGCGCCTCCCGCGCTGCTGGCGGGCGCCTGGACGCCCTTGGGTTCACCCGCGTAATCGCTGTCGGGCTTCACCTGCGTGCTCGAACAGCCGGCGAGCAGCAGCGCTACGGCGGCTACGGCGACGAAGGAGGTCAGGGGGCGCGCTGCTCGGCTCACGCCCTCATTGTAGGGCAGTCGCGGAGGCTTTCGGGGCGCTGGCCTGTGCGTCGAGGAGCCTAGGATGCCGCTATGAGCAACCTCGAACGCGACCCGGTGGAGGTCCTGGTCGGCGATGATGCCGTCGTCGACGACGCCCGGGTGGAGATCTTGGAGCCGAGGGAAGTGCCGCTCGGCGGCCCGCGCGCCATGACCGTGCGGCGCACCCTCCCGCAGCGCCGCCGCTCGCTGATCGGCGGCTGGTGCTTCGTCGACCACTACGGCCCCGACGACGTGTCAGTGACCGGCGGGATGCAGGTCCCACCGCATCCGCACACGGGCCTTCAGACCGTGAGCTGGCTGTTCGAGGGCGAGATCGACCACCGCGACAGCGTCGGCAGCCACGCTTTGGTGCGGCCGGGTGAGCTCAACCTGATGACGGCCGGTCGCGGGATCAGCCACTCGGAGGTGTCGACGCCGCAGACGCGGAGGCTGCACGGCGTGCAGCTGTGGGTGGCGCTGCCGAGCGCCTCCCGTGACGTGGAGCCGTTCTTCGAGCACCACGTGCCGCCGACGTCGACGGTCGGGGAAGCAACCGTGCGCACGTTCGTGGGCGCTCTCGCGGGCAGCGGCACGGCGGCGACGGTGTTCTCGCCGCTGGTCGGCGCCGAGCTGGTCGTGCCGGCGGGGGCGCGAGCGACGGTGCCGCTGGATCCCTCGTTCGAGCACGGCGTGCTCGTGGATGCGGGTGAGGTGACCGTAGCCGGCGAACCGGTGCCGCTTGCGCACCTCGCGTACCTGTGCCCCGGCCGCGACTCGGTGGAGGTGGTGGCCGGCGCGTCCGGCGCGGCGCGCCTCCTGCTGCTCGGCGGGGAGCCGCTGCGCGAGGAGATCGTGATGTGGTGGAACTTCATCGGCCGCGGCCACGAAGACGTCGTCGCGGCGCGCGCCGAATGGCAGCGCGACGTCATCGACGGCGAGGACCCGGACGGCCGGTTCGGCACCGTTCGCGGCTTCGACGGCAGCGCCCTCCCGGCGCCGGCCCTGCCGACCGTGCGGCTGAAGCCGCGCGGCTGACACGTCGCGCACGTCCGGAGAATTGCGCGGCTCCGGACTGGATGTCCGTTGTTCCGGACCTCCAGTCGGCGCGCCGCCGCGAACCTCCGGAGTTGCCGACATCGGCCCGGCTCGGTCGGCAACTCCGGAGGATGTGGACGACACGCCGCGCGGGAGGCAGTAACTCCGGAGTCGCCGACATCGGCCCGGCTCGGTCGGCAACTCCGGAGGATGTGGACGACACGCCGCGCGGGAGGCCGTAACTCCGGACATCCGGGCCGGGATGGCCGCGATCACCGGAATTACGGTCGCGCGGGACCGTCGCCCGCTACTGCAGGGCCGACGTGAGCCGGGCCAGGTTGTCGAGAACCGTCGAGCGGAGCGGCTGCTTCATCCACTCCTCAAGGGATAGCTCGCGGCTGTCGCGGCGGTAGCCGTCTTCCACCTCGCGCATCTCTTTCACGAAGGAGCGGCCGCGCACCATCAGCGACACCTCCATGTTGAGCAGGAACGAGCGCATGTCCATGTTGCTCGACCCGATCACGGCGACGTCGTCGTCGATGGTGAAGTGCTTGGCGTGGAGGATGTACGGCGCCTTGTACATCCAGATGCGAACGCCCGCGCGCAACAGCGCCTCGTAGTAGGAGCGCTGGGCGTGATATACGAGGGCCTGGTCGCCGATCTCGGAGACGAACAGCTCGACAGCGATCCCGCGCTGCGTCGCCGTGGTGATGGCGGTGAGCATCGCCTCGTCCGGCACGAAGTACGGCGACGTGATGACGATGCGCTCCTGCGCGTAGTAGAGCAGGGCGAGGAACAGCCGGAGGTTGTTCTCGCCCGCGAACCCCGGCCCGGATGGCACGGCCTGCGCGTCCAGGTCGTCCGGGTCGATTTCGTCGGTGATCGGCTCGGTCTCGCGGCGGAGCAGCTCGTCGGTCTCGCTGTACCAGTCGGTGATGAAGATCGCGTTCAGACCGGCGACGATCGGACCCTCGAGCCGCACGATGAGCTCTTTCCACTTGAGCCCGCGCTTGATGTTCGACTTCTTGTTGTAGCTGCGGTCGATCACGTTCTGCGATCCCATGAACGCCACCCGGCCGTCCACGATGAGCAGCTTGCGGTGGTTGCGGAGGTCGGGGCGCTGATACCGGCCCCTGAACGGCTGCACCGGCAGCATCAGGTGCCACGTGGCGCCCATCGCGGTGAGCCGTTCGATGGTGGCCTTGTAGTCCGGGGTGCGCCGAGATGCGATGTGGTCGAGCAGCACGCGGACGACGACGCCGCGCTTCACCGCGGCCTCCATCGCCTCGAAGAACGGCTTGGTGGTCTTGTCGAGGGTGAGGATGTAGAACTCGACGTGCACGTAGCGCTTCGCCTCGTCGATCGCGGCCGTCATCGCCGCGAGCGACTCCTCGTAATGCCCGTTGAGCTGCGCGCGGTTGCCGCCGACGAGCGGCATCGCGCCCAGGTTGCGGTTGAGCTCGACCACCGACTCCAGCCACGGAGGCCACGGGTGGTCGCGCCGCACCCGCTCGATGCCCTCGGTGGTGTCGATAATGAAGCGGTTGATCTCGTCCTGCTTCGTGCGCCGCTTCTTGGGGAGCTTGTAGCTGCCGATCAGCAGGAAGAACAGCACGCCGATGAACGGGATGAGGAAGATCGCCAACAGCCAGGCCGTCGCCGAGGTGGGCTTGCGGTTGCGCGGGACGACGATGATCGCGATGACGCGGATGACGAAGTCGATGAGCAGCAGGAGCACCCCGATCGACGCGGCCAGGAAACCCACGTCCATTCAGGCTCCCTCCGGCGTCGCGCGTCGAGGGAAAACGCCCTCACTCCTCTACCGTAATGGCCGTCAGCCTTTCGGAGCGAGACCGCGGCGGGCGCGCTCCTCGGCCTCCATGCGGGAGTAGACCTTGCGCTCGGTGCGGTCGGCTCGCACGATCGCGCGCATGATCATCCAGAACAGCAGGCCCACGAGCACGGTCGGGGCCAGTGACCAGACGATTCCACTGATGATGTCTCCCATAGCGGAATAATGGTACCTCCCGTACTCGTGAATCCGACCTCCTCCGAAGAAAAGCGCCACGCCTCCCTTCCTCGTCTTCCTGTCCACCTGGTCGTTCGATCCGGCGGCTGCGATCCTGCTGTTCGCCGCGACCGTGCTCTACCTCGGCGGCGTGGTGTCACTGCGTCGTCGCGGCCACCGCTGGCCCGCGCGCCTGACCGCGCTGTACTTCCTGCTCGGCCTCGGGTCGTACACGTTCATCTCGTTCGGATTCCTCGGCGCCGAGAGTCACGAACTGCGCTGGGCGTTCACGACCCGGATCGCACTGCTGCTGTTCGTCGTGCCTGCGCTCGTGAGCCTCGGGAGGCCCATCGCACTGGCCCGGGCCGCGCTCGGTGCGACCGGGCAGGGACGGACCGACCGCTTCCTGCAGTCACGGCCGGCGCGGTTGTTCGGCAACGCGATCTTCGCGACCGTCTTCGCGTGCGTCGCATTCATGATCTTCCTCACGCCGATCGCCGCCGTGCTGCGCGACAACCCGTGGTCGGAGTGGACCATCTCGGTGCTGGTGCCGATCGCCGGCCTTCTGATGGTGCTGCCGATCGCCGCCCACTCGGTGATGCACACGAGCTTCTTCATCACGGTGGAGTTCCTGCTCGCGTTCGTCGCGATGATCCTCGATGCGATCCCCGGCCTCCTGCTGCGGCTGAACGACGCCGTCCTGGATCACGCGCCGGCGGTCGTCGGGACGGAGCCGTTCTGGTTCCCGAACGCGCTGCACGACCAGCATCTGTCCGGCGACTTCCTGTGGTTCATCGCGGAGGTCGCCGACGTGCCGGTGCTGGTGCTGCTGTTCGTGCGCTGGATGCGGCTCGACCGCCGCGAGGGCAAGAAGCTGGACGAGCTGAGCGACGAGGAGATGGAGGCGCTCACCCAGGCGCACCTGCACCAGCGCGGCTGACCGCCAAAGAGACCTACTTGACCAGCGGGAAGAGGATCGTCTCGCGGATGCCGAGGCCGGTGAGGGCCATGAGCAGGCGGTCGATGCCCATCCCCATCCCGCCCGTCGGCGGCATCCCGAACTCGAGGGCGCGCAGGAACTCCTCGTCGAGCTGCATCGCCTCGTCGTCGCCGGCTGCCGCCAGGCGCGCCTGCTCGACGAAGCGCTCACGCTGCACGACCGGGTCGACCAGCTCGGAGTAGCCCGTCGCCAGCTCGAAGCCACGAGTGTAGAGGTCCCACTTCTCGACGACGCCCTCGCGCGAACGGTGTGCGCGCACCAGCGGGCTGGTGTCGACGGGGAAGTCCATCACGAAGGTCGGGCGCACCAGCCCCGACTTCACGTGGTGCTCCCACAGCTCCTCGACATACTTGCCGGGCAGCGGGTGCGGCACCTCGATCCCCGCCTCGGCGGCGAGCTCGCGCAAGCGCGACATCGGGGTCTCGGGCGCGATCTCCTCGCCGATGGCCTCCGAGAGGCTGTCGTACATGCGGATGCGGTCCCACTGGCCGCCGAGGTCGTACTCGGTGCCGTCGGCCCAGGTGACCACGTGCGAGCCGGAAACGGCGACGGCGGCGTCCTGGATGAGCTGCTGCGTCAGGTCGGCGATGGAGTTGTAGTCGCCGTAGGCCTGATAGGCCTCCAGCATCGCGAACTCGGGCGAGTGCGTGGAGTCGGCGCCCTCGTTGCGGAAGTTGCGGTTGATCTCGAACACCCGGTCGATGCCGCCGACGACAGCGCGCTTCAGGTACAGCTCGGGCGCGATGCGCAGGTACAGCTCGGTGTCGAACGCGTTGGAGTGCGTGACGAACGGGCGGGCGGAGGCACCGCCGTGCATCACCTGCAGCATCGGCGTCTCGACCTCCACGAAACCCTGTGCGGCGAAGGTGGTGCGCAGGCTCGCGACGGCCGCCGCGCGGTCGAGCACGTTGCGGCGCGCCTGCTCGCGGGCGATCAGGTCGAGGTAGCGGGAGCGCACTCGCGTCTCCTCGTTGAGCTCGTTGTGGAGGTTCGGCAGCGGCAGGATCGACTTCGACGCGATCCCCCAGCCGCGGACCATGATCGACAGCTCACCGCGGCGGCTCGAGATCACCTCGCCCGAGACGAACACATGGTCGCCGAGGTCGACGAGCTCCTTCCAGCGAGCGAGCGACTCCTCGCCCACTTCGGCGAGCGACAGCATCGCCTGGATGCGGGAGCCGTCGCCGGACTGCAGCACCGCGAAGCACAGCTTGCCGGTGTTGCGCTGGTGCACGACGCGACCCGCGATGCCGACGGTCTCGCCGGAGGCCTCGTCGGCCGCCAGGTGGCCCCAGGCGGCGCGCACCTCGGGAATGGTCGTGGTCACCGGCACCTGCACCGGGTAGGCGCCGCCGCCCGCGTCGCCGGCCTCGGCGATCAGGCGCTCGCGCTTGCCGAGACGGACCGCCTTCTGCTCGCTGATCTCGTCGGCGGTGAGGTTGCCGTCGACGAGGTCGCCGTCATCTGGGCGGTCGGTGGCGGGCGCTTCGGTCATGGTGTCTTTCCGTTCCGGCGGTTCGGTGCTGGCGGTGGGTCGTGCTGTGGTGTGCTGCGTGGTTCGGGAGGCTGCGCTCAGCCCAGCGCGATCCTGGCGTTGTCGATCAGGCGGGTGGAGCCGACGCGTGCGGCGATCAGCAGCAGCGCCGGGCCGTGCAGGTCGGCGCCCGCCTCGAGGAACGTGTCCTGATCGACGATCGCGAGATAGTCCAGTTTAACGACCGGCTCGGCCTCCAAGCGCGCGGTCGCCGCGACGAGCGCGGCCTCCACGCCCCCGCTCGCCGCCTCGGCCCCTGCGGCGAGCGCCTGCGACAGCGCGACGGCCGCCCGGCGCTGGTCGTCGTCCAGGTAGCGGTTCCGGCTGGACAGCGCGAGCCCGTCGGCTTCGCGCACGGTGTCCACGACGGCGATCGTGACCGGGAGGTCGAGATCGTCGACCATGCGGCCCACCAGGTGCACCTGCTGGGCGTCCTTCTGCCCGAACACGGCGACGTCGGGCTGCACGATGTTGAACAGCTTGGCGACGACCGTCAGCATGCCGTCGAAGTGCCCCGGCCTCGACGCGCCCTCGAAGGTGCGGCCGACCTCCCCAGCGGTGACCCGTGTGGAGGTCGGACCCTGCGGGTACACCTCGGCGGCGGTCGGCGCGAACACCAGATCGGCGAGGCCGTCGAGCGCTTCCACGTCGGCGTCGAGCGTGCGCGGGTAGCGGTCGAGGTCCTCCCCCGGGCCGAACTGCAGCGGGTTCACGAAGATCGAGACGACGACCAACCCGCCGAGGTCGCGCGCGCGCCTCACGAGCCGCAGGTGGCCGCGGTGCAGCGCGCCCATCGTGGGCACGAGGACCACGCGGCCGGCCGAGGCGTCGGCGGGGCCGTCGAGGGCGGCCTCCCGCCGGGCGCTCGCCACGCGCTCGCGCACGTCGGCGATGGTGGTCACGACGTCCGGCATGACGGTCTCCTCAGGGTGGTGCGGTGGCGCGGGCGCGTTGCTCCGTGATGGGCCTCCACCGCGGGAGGCCCCGTCCAGGCTACTCGCCGCGCAGGAACCAGCCGCGCCCGTCGTCGTCCGCCGGGCCGTCGCCGGGCCGCGCGCCGCTTTCGTTCAGCTCGTCGAGCAGACTCACGTCGAGCGCGCTCGGTGCGCCGGCGCGCGTGAGCGCGTTGTCGACCGCCGAACGCAGCAGCGAACTGAGGAACGAGCCGGGGTTCTCCACTCCGATGCCGGCGAGGATGCCGGTGGACTGCTCGACGATCGAGCGTGAGAACGCGGTCGCGGTCGCGATCGCCTCCGCGTAGGCGGGTCGGTCCTCCTCGGCGATCACCACCGGCTCGCCGCCCATCTCGACCACGAGCGCCTGCGCGATCGGCAGCACGGGTGTCGAGGCGGTGACGGCGAACCAGCTCTCGCCCAGCCGGGAGAGGTCGAGGCTCGTGCCGGTGAACTCGAGGGCGGGATGCACGGCGAGCGGGATGGCGCCGGCCTCGGCGGCGGGGCGCAGCACGCCGACCCCGTGACCGGGAGCGGTGTGGAGGACGAGCTGGCCGGACTGCCAGGTCTCCGTCGCGGCGAGGCCGGCCACCAGGCTCGGGAGCTCGCGGTCGGGCACGGCGAGGATCACCAGCTCGCTGCGCTCGACGAGGGTTGGGACCTGCAGGATCGGCGCCTGCGGCAGCATGGCCTGCGCCCGCTCGCGGCTCTCGGCCGACACCGCCGAGATGCCCACGATTGCGTGCCCGGCACCGGCCAGGGCGGCACCGAGCACCGGCCCTACCCTCCCGGCCCCGATGATGCCGAGGCCCAGACGGCCCGAGCGTGCTGCGGCGTTCATGCGTCCTCTCCAGGGGTGTCGCGAGGCAGGTCCTCGATGCGCGGGGTGGTGGATGCGGCGGGGTCACCCGGAGTGCTCTGCGCGTCGG
Source organism: Leifsonia sp. McL0607 (assembly GCF_049993355.1). GTDB lineage: Bacteria > Actinomycetota > Actinomycetes > Actinomycetales > Microbacteriaceae > Leifsonia. The sequence continues at coordinate 981,135 of NZ_CP188253.1, forward strand.
GTGCGTCGGGTGCGCCGGGTACGCCGGGTGCACCATGCGCTGCTGGCCACCCATGCGAACCCCAGCGGTGGCTGCGGTCGCCGGCCGCGGCCTCCACCGCACGCGCGGCGACGGCCTCGAACAGCTCGACGCCGGAGGCGGAGTCCATCGCGCCGAGCCGCGGGCGGACCGGGCCGGAGACGGTGTGGAACCGGGTCTCCGCCAGCCCGAGGAGGCGGTCGATCGGCCCCTGCTGCAGCTCCAGGCTCTGCAGCCGGGCCAGCGGCACGATCGCCAGGCTGCGCCACACGAAACCGCGGCGCAGGAGGACGACGCCGTCGACCATCCGAAACCCGGTGCGCTGCCACGACAGCGGTCGCAGCCACACGGCACGACGCGGGCTGCCGGTGAAGCCGTCGTGGCCGCGGGAGGTCATGCCCTGCAGCACAGCGTCGCCGTGCTCGGCCGTGAAGATCGGCAGCACGAGCGCCAGCACCCGCGCCACATCGGCCTGGTCGCCGACCGGCAGCATGGTCGTGTTCGGCTGGCCGGCCGCACCCTTCTCGCGCGAGTGGCCCGCGGTGTCGATGCGGATCTGCCACCAGCCGAACGGGCGCCACAGCAGCGGTTGCTGCACCTCCACCGCGTGCACGCGCCCGGGCGGGAGGGTCTCGTTGCTCGTGCTCAGCAGGCCGAAGCCGACGCGCACGCCGTCGGGCGTCCCGGCGACGGAGTAGCGCAGCGACTTGGTGAAGCGGTTGATGTAGAAGCTCGCGGAGCCGATCAGCCCCGGCAGGACGACGATGAGCAGCCACGGCGCGCCTCCCGCCGAGCCGATCACCAGCAGCACGATCACGGCGACCACGAAGATCGAGAAGCCGCTCAGCAGCAGCGAGCCGGCGAGCCGTGCCGGCGGGATCTTGACGACGGACGCGGGAGGCGCCGTGTTCGGGTCGAGCTCGGGGGCGAGGAAGTCGCTGACCCGGCGGCCCACGAAGTCGCTCACCTGCGCGGTGCGGGAGGCCGCAGCCCGGCCCGTGGCACCCTGGACGCCCCCCGGAGCACCGGCCTCCGCGGCCTCCGCCGCCCGCACCCCGGAGGCGAGCCGCAGCACGTCCGAACGCAGGCCGTCGGCCAGCACCGAACCCAGATACGCCAGCTGCACGTTCGCGTCGTGGCCCGCCACCGTGATGTCGAGCTTCGCCGCGCCGAAGATGCGCGCCAGCACGGGCCGCGCCACGTTGATGCCCTGGATGCGGTCGAGCCGAGCCTTGCGCTGCGTGCGGAACAGGATGCCGCTGCGCACCTCCACGGCGTCGCCGGTGATCCGGAAGCTGTGCATCCGCCAGGACACGTAGAACGCAGCGAGGCAACCGAGCAGCACCACGGCGATGCCGAGCAGCGCCCAGCCCTCCCAACCGTGGTTGTAGATCGCGTCGATCGGGTCGCCGCCGACGTCGGGGGCGCCGACGAAGAAGCTCACGAGCCGTTCGCGCAGGTTGGACAGCACGAAGCCGAGCACGGCGATGAACACGATTCCGCCGCGCAGCAGCGGCGTCGCGGGGTGGAGACGGTGCCACTCGCCATCGGTGAGGTGCTCGGCGGCGCGCTCCGCCGCGGTCAGTGGGCCGCCGGGTAGCGGCGCGCCGGGCTGCGGCTGCGGCTCGTCCGGGACCGGGGCGCCCGGCGGCGGCCCCTGCAGGCTCACAGCCCCGCCCGGCGGCTCTCCGCCAGCTCCACGAGACGGTCGCGCAGCTCGGCCGCCTCTGCCTCAGGGAGCCCGGGCACGATGACGTTCGTCGACGCGGCCGCCGTCACGAACTTCAGGTCGGCCAGGCCCAACATCCGCCCGACCGGCCCGCGCGTGATGTCGATGAGCTGCATGCGTCCGTAAGGCACCGACACGAACCGCTGGTACATGATGCCGCGGCGGAACAGCAGATCGTCGTCGCGCAGGCGGTAGCCGATCGACCGCGTGCGCCGATTGGCGACGAACAGCGACACCAGCGTGATCACCACGATCACGATCAGCGCGATCCACGCCCACGACCAGCCCGCGACCAGCCACAGGAACACCGCAGCAGCACTCAGCACGAGTCCGCTGATCAACGTGCTGACGACGACCACCACCACGTACTTCGGCGAGACGCGGTTCCACTCTCCGACGGCGAGGTCAATGCGAGCTGGCACGGGCGGTCTCCGGGTCGTCGTCGTCGGGCGGCAGGGTGCAGAAGAACTCGGCGATCAGGCCGGCTACCAGCAGAATGATCGCGCCGGTCGTCCCCAGAGCCGTCAGCAGCAGGGCGTTGGAGGCCGGGAGCACCTCTCTGGTGAGCAGGTAGAGCAGGATGCCGATGCCCGCGCCTGTCAACAGCGCGCCGCTCAGGCCGCACGCCTTGGCGAAAACGACGATCCGCATCGCCTGGAACGGATCGATGCGCCGGGAGCTGCGTCCGCGCACGGCGCGCCGGATCGGGATGGCGAAGGCGACGACGATGATCGCGACCGCGACGAGTGTGATCGGGAGGGTAAGCGACGGCACGAACACGGCGATGCCCATGCCGGAGGCGGCGAGTTCGATGAGGAAGCCGACGACCACCCCGAGCACGCCGAGCCCGATCAGGGACGTCGGACGGGTGCGCTTCACGAGAGGGCCCCCTCGCCGTCGTCGTACGGGACGACCGGATCGATCGCCGCGGCGGCGAGCGCCGCCACCGGGCCGTAGCCGGGGAGTACCGCGTCGGGGTCGACGTCGAGCCACGGCGCCAGCACGAACGCCCGTTCGTGCGCACGCGGGTGCGGAAGGACGATCCGCGGGTCGTCGTCGGAGACGATCCCGTCGAAATCCACGATGTCGATGTCGATGGTGCGATCGCCCCAGCGCTCCTCGCGCACACGGCCGAGTTCGTCCTCCACCTGATTGACCGCGCCGAGAAGAGCGAGCGGGTCGAGGATGGTGTTCACCCGGGCGACGGCGTTGAGGTACGGCGGCGCTTCGTCGGAGACGCCCTCCGGCTTGAGGGCGGGCGTCTCGAACAGGCGGGAGGCGGCCTGCACCCGGACGGCGGGGTCGGCGGCGAGCAGGCGCAGGGCCTCGCGGATCGTCGCAGCGCGGTCGCCCAGGTTGCTCCCGAACGCCAGCACGGCGGGCCGGCCGACCCGAAGCCGCTCCGGACGCGGCGCGTTCACGGCCGACCTCGGAGGATGCGAACGGCGACGTCGCCGAACGGCACCTCGATCGGCGCGTCGGGCTTGTGCACCGTCACCTCGACCGAGTGCACCGGATCGTGGGCGAGCACCACGGCCGCAACGCGCTCGGCGACCGTCTCGATCAGGTCGACCGGGTCGCGGCGCACGGCATCGGCGACCTCCACGGCGAGCTCGCCATAGTGAACGGTGCGGGTCAGGTCGTCGGAGGCCGCGGACGGCGACAGGTCGAGGTGCGCTGTCACGTCGACCACGAAGTCTTGGCCGTTCTCGCGCTCGAAGTCGAACACCCCGTGGTGCGCGCGCACGCGCAGCCCGCTCAGCACGATCGCGTCCGTCGGCCGCCGCGAGGCGGTCACGGCATCGGAATCAGTCATCGCGTCCAGCTTGCCACGCCCGCACCACATCCAGGGCGATCCTCGTCGACGCCACGTCGTGTACGCGCACAGCCCAGACGCCCGCCTGGGCGGCGAGGGCCGAGATGACCGCGGTCGGCGCGTCGCGGTCCTCCACAGCGGCGTCCTCCGGCAGCAGCGCGCCCAGGAATCGCTTTCGGGAGGCGCCGATGAGCACCGGGTAGCCGAGGGTCTCGAACTCGTGGAGGCCGGCCAGCACCTGCCAGTTGTGGGAGGCATTCTTGGAAAAGCCGAGACCGGGGTCGAGCACCAGCTTGGCCGGGTCGATCCCGTGGTCGAGGAGGTCGGTGACACGGGCGGACAGCTCGGAGCGCACCTCCGCCACGGTGTCGGTGTAGACCGCCCGCGAGTCGGCGGCGTCGAGACGCCCCCGCCAGTGCATGACCACGTACTGCAGGCCGGTGTCGAGCACCGCGTCGGGCATGGTCGGGTCGGCCAGTCCCCCGGAGACGTCGTTGATGATCGCGGCGCCGGCGTCGGCGGCCGCGCGAGCGGTGGAGGCGTTGAGCGTGTCGACGCTGACCGTCACGCCGAGCCCGGCGAGTGTGCGGATGACGGGCACGACGCGCGCCTGCTCCTCCGCGGGGTCGACGCGCACGGCGCCGGGCCGCGTGGACTCGCCGCCGACGTCGATCAGGTCGGCGCCCTGAGCGACCAGGTCGAGGGCGTGCGCGACGGCGGTGCCCGGCTCCAGCCACCGGCCTCCGTCGCTGAAGGAGTCGGGCGTCACGTTGAGGACGCCCATGACGAGAGTCACGCGCGCACTCGCTTCGCGGATTCGGCGCGAATGTCGCGTCTGGCGCCGCGAAACGCGACATTCGGCGCGAATGCGCGAGCCACGCCGCCGCGCTGTGGTTCGTAGGGTTCGCCGCGAATGTCGCGTTTCGCGGCGCCAGAGGCGACATTCGGCGCGAATGTCGCGCTCACGCGAGCCCCCGGCCGATGAGGGCGATGAGCTCGGCGCGGGCGGGCAGCTCGGTGAACGCGCCGCGCGCGGCGATGGTGACCGTCGTGGCTGCCGTCTGCCGGGCGCCGCGGGTCGTCACGCACTCGTGGGAGGCGTCGAGGACGACGAGCACGCCGCGGGCTCGCGCTCCGCTCTCGATGGTGTCGGCGATCTGCTCGGTGAGCCGCTCCTGCAGCTGCGGGCGCGCCGACAGGGTCTCGATCGCGCGCGGGATGCCGCCGAGCCCGATCACGGTCTCGCCGGGCAGGTAGGCCACGTGCGCGACACCGAGGAACGGCAGCAGATGGTGCTCGCAGACTGAGCGGAAGCGGATGTCGCGCAAGATCACCGTCTCGGCACTCGCAACCTCCAACGGCACGGGATCGCCCAGCTCCGAGCGCGCGTCGACGCCGACCCCCGCGAAGAACTCCTCGTAGGCGTCGGCGACGCGGGACGGTGTGTCGGCCAGCCCCGGACGCGACTGATCCTCGCCGATGGCGGCGAGGATCTCGGCGACGGCCGCCTCGATGCGTGCGCGATCGAAACCGGTCATGCGGCGCGCGGCCTAGGCGGTCGCCGGCCGCGGGTTGATGGCAGGAGAGCGCTTCGGCTTCGACGACGGCGGCTCGGAGTCCACCCCGCCGTCGACCGCGCCGGCGTCGATCGGCGCCTTCGGGAACTCGATGGGCGGCAGGTCGGAGATCGGCCGCTTGTCGCTCGAGAGCCACTGCGGGCGCTCCGGAAGCTTCTTCACGTCGACGAAGATCTCGGCGATCTGGTTGTGGTCGAGCGTCTCGTGCTCGAGCAGCGCGGCGGCGAGACGGTCCAGCACGGCACGGTTGTCGTTGAGGACCTCCCACGCCTCGTCGTGCGCCTTCTCGATGAGAGCCCGCACCTCGGTGTCCACCCGCTCGGCGATCCGCTCGGAGTAGTCGCGCTGGTGACCCATGTCGCGGCCGAGGAACATCTCGCCGTTGGCCTGGCCCAGCTTGACCGAACCGATGTCGGCGCTCATGCCGTACTCCGTGACCATCTTGCGAGCGATGGAGGTCGCCTTCTCGATGTCGTTGGAGGCGCCGGTGGTCGGGTCGTGGAAGACGATCTCCTCAGCAACACGGCCGCCCATCGCATAGGCGAGCTGGTCGAGCAGCTCGTTGCGGGTGACCGAGTACTTGTCCTCCAGCGGCATGACCATCGTGTAGCCGAGGGCGCGACCGCGCGGGAGGATCGTGATCTTGGTCACAGGGTCGGTGTGGCGCATCGCCGCGGCGGCGAGGGCGTGACCGCCCTCGTGGTACGCCGTCATCAGCTTCTCCTGGTCCTTCATAACCCGGGTGCGCTTCTGCGGACCAGCGATGACGCGGTCGACGGCCTCGTCGAGCGCCCGGTTGTCGATCAGCTGCGCGTTGGAGCGCGCCGTCAGCAGCGCGGCCTCGTTGAGCACGTTCGCCAGGTCGGCGCCGGTGAAGCCGGGCGTCTTGCGGGCGAGCACTTCGAGGTCGACGGAGGCCGCGAGCGGCTTGCCGCGGCCGTGCACCTCAAGGATCTTCTTGCGGCCGAGCATGTCGGGCGCGTCCACGCCGATCTGGCGGTCGAAGCGGCCCGGGCGCAGCAGTGCGGGGTCGAGGATGTCGGGACGGTTGGTCGCGGCGATCAGGATGACGTTCGTCTTGGGGTCGAAGCCGTCCATCTCGACGAGGAGCTGGTTGAGGGTCTGCTCGCGCTCGTCGTGCCCGCCGCCGAGGCCGGCGCCACGGTGGCGGCCCACCGCGTCGATCTCGTCGATGAAGATGATCGCGGGCGAGTTCTCCTTGGCCTGCTGGAACAGGTCGCGGACGCGGCTCGCGCCGACGCCGACGAACATCTCGACGAAGTCGGAGCCCGAGATCGAGTAGAAGGGGACGCCCGCCTCACCCGCGACAGCGCGGGCCAGCAGCGTCTTACCGGTGCCGGGAGGGCCGTACAGCAGCACACCCTTCGGGATGCGCGCGCCGACCGCCTGGAACTTGGCGGGCTCCTTGAGGAAGTCCTTGATCTCCTGCAGCTCCTCGATGGCCTCGTCGGACCCGGCGACGTCGTCGAAGGTGACCTTCGGCGTCTCCTTCGTGACGAGCTTCGCCCGCGACTTGCCGAACTGCATGACCTTGTTGCCGCCGCCCTGCATGCCCGAGATCATGATCCAGAAGAACACGCCGATGAGCAGCGCCGGGATCAGGAAGCCGAGGATGTTCACCAGCCAGTTGGGCTGCGGCACCTCGTCGTCGTAGCCCTTGGGGAGGTTCGCGTCATCGATCGCCTTGACGACGTCCTGCCCGCGCGGGGTGACGTAGTAGAACTGCACCTGCGTGCCGCGCGTACCGTCCGCCTGCTTGAGTGTCAGGTCGACGCGGTTCTCACCGTCGACGATCTTCGCGCTCGACACCTTGTCTTGCGAGAGGAGGTCGAGGCCCTGCTGCGTGGTGACGCTCTTGAAGCCCGACATCGTGATCAGGCTGGAGCCGATCCACACCGCGATGATCGCGAGCACGACGTACAGGATCGGGCCGCGGAAGATCTTCTTGACGTTCATGGTGCGACCACAGTACCGCCTGACCGCTGTGGGTCGGCTGCGTGTTCGCTCTGGGCGGCCTTAAGGCCGCGGGGCAGGGGCCAGCCGCCGCCGGGCAGGAGTCGACCCGCCGGAAGGGCGTCTGGCCACGGGAAAGATGGCCGGCCAGTACTCGGCGACCATCCCGTCGGCGACGCGCACGAAGTCGTGCCCCGCGAAGGCCATCGTCTCGTCGCCCATCCGGCAGCTGACGACCCAACGCGCCGCGACGAACCCGTCGCCGACGAGCGGCCCTGCCTGCACGTCGAACTCGACACTGTCGAACTGGTCGACGGTCTCGGCGATGGCGCGCGCGAACCCCCGCGGCCCGACGACGTCGCCCTCCGGCCAGTGCCCCACGGCGTCGGCGGCGACGATCGGCTCGATGGAGGCGTGCCGATCGCTCCACGCGGCCAGCCAGCGCCGATAGAGCTCGGTGAGTTCGTCAGGCATGCGGCAATCGGATCACTCCAGCTCCAGAAGCGCAAGTGATGAGGAAGGGGAGTCGGTCGAATGGGGCTATCGGGTCGGATGGGTCTCTTTATGAGACGCTGGCGACATGACCGCTCCGATGCCCGTATCCGAGGCCAAGCAGCACCTCGGCGCCCTCGTCGACCGCGCGCACCTCCAGCACGAGCTCGTCTCGCTGAGCAAGCGGGGTCGCCGGGTCGCCGTGCTGGTGGACGCCGACGACTTCGACCGCATGCTCGAACGACTCGAAGAACTCGATGACGCTCAGGCCGCGATGGCCGCCAGGCGCGAGTTCGAGGAGACAGCCGCCGAGCCGATTCCATGGGAGGACGTGAAGGCGGAACTCGGCCTGGCATGACCTACCGCATCGACGTCGCGCCATCAGCTGCTCGTGAGCTGCGTAAATTCGATCCACCCGCTCGTCGACGCGTCCAAGCGGCCATCGAGCTTCTCGCCGAGGTGCCGCGGCCTCCCGCCGCCAAGCCGCTCGTCGACAGCGGCGGCCCCTGGCGGGTCAGGGTCGGTGACCACCGGATCAGCTACGACATCGCAGATGACCGACTCGTCGTCCTGGTGCTGAAGGTCGCACGTCGGCGCGAGGTCTATCGCGCCTGAGGTCGACTTCGCGGCGCCGCCCCGGTTCAGCCCGCGGCGTCGTCCCCGCGTCCCCAGGCGATCGCGATCAGACGGCGAAGCACGTCGAGGTCGATGTCGTCGAGGGTGCGCACGTACACGCAACCGGCTCCCTCGGTGAAGGTTCCGAGCGACGGGAGCAGGGCCGCGCCCTCCGGAAGGTCTTTGAGCCCGTAGAGGGACAACCGGGCCTTGCGGGGCGAGAAGCCGGTCTTGGGCCAGTCGCCCTGCCGCCGCGGGTCGGACGGCGAGACGTACCGGTAGCTGCCGTAGCCCACGATCGATGGGCCCCACATCACGGGGTCCACGCCCGTCACCTCGTGGAAGACGTCCGCGAGCGCGAGGCCGTCCTTCCTGCGGCGGGCCGGGGTGGCGGCGTCGAGGAACCCGCGGACGTCCGCGTCCGTCGGCTTCGTCGTGGGCTCGGCCATGGCAGGCGCCGCCTCAGCTGTAGATGGCCGGCGCGAGGATGCCGACACCGCGGAGGTTGCGGTAGCGCTCGTCGTAGTCGAGGCCGTAGCCGACGACGAACTGGTTGGGGATCTCGAAGCCGACGTATTTGACGTCGATCTCGACCCGGGCGGCCTCCGGCTTGCGCAGAAGGGTGAAGATCTCGATCGACTCCGGGCCGCGGCTGTGCAGGTTCGCGAGCAGCCACGAGAGCGTGAGCCCGGAGTCGATGATGTCTTCGACGATCAGCACGGTCTTTCCGCTGAGGTCGGTGTCCAGGTCTTTCAGGATGCGCACGACGCCGCTGGAGGCGGTGCCGCTGCCGTACGAGCTGACGGCCATCCAGTCCATCGTCACGGGGATGCGCAGCTCGCGGGACAGGTCGGCCATGACCATGACAGCACCCTTGAGCACACCGACGAGCAGGACGTCTTTGCCGGCGTAGTCGGCCTCCACCTGGCGGGAGAGCTCGGCGATGCGGGAACGGATCTGCTCCTCGGTGATCAGAGTCTCGGTCAGGTCGTCGTGAACGTCCGTGAGTTCCATGAGGGAGGCGCTGTCCTTTAGCTGTGGGGGTGAAACGTGAGCAGGCCGTTCTGCCTGACAACTCTAACGCCTGGCAGGCTGAGCGGACCCTGGCCGTGCCACGCCGTGATCAGCTCCGCAACCGCGAGGGTGTGGGCCCGGCTGAGGGACACCCCGAACTCGGTGGAGACGACCAGGCGGATGATGCGCTGGCGCAGCGCGGCCGGGTCGGCGGCGAGACCGCGCACGTCGAGCACGACGGCGCCGTCGTCGGTCTGACTCACCAGTTCCTGCGCCCACTCGAGGGCGAGACCGTCGAGCGCCTCGTCGTCCTCCCGCAACTGTTCGGCGGTGCGGGCGAGCGCTTCGGCGACCCCGGGGCCGAGCTCGTCCTCGAGGGCGGGCAGCAGTCGCGCGCGCACGCGGACCCGCGCATAGGAGGGGTCGTCGTTGTGCGGATCGTCCCACGGCGTCAAGCGGCTGTCGGCGCAGAACGCGCGGGTGGTGCTGCGACGCAGCCCGAGGAACGGGCGGAGCAGCGTGCCGGTGTCCGGCCGCATGCCCTGCAGGCTCGACGGCCCGGATCCGCGGGCGAGCCCGAGCAGCACGGTCTCGGCCTGGTCGTCGAGCGTGTGCGCGAGCAGGATGCGCTCAGCTCCGGTCGTCCTGCGGGCGCGATCGAACGCCGCGTGCCTCGCGGCGCGCGCCTCGCCCTCCGGCCCCCGCGCATCCGAGCCGACCTCCACCCGTTCGACGAGCACCGGATCGAGGCCGAGCGCGCGCGCCTGGGCAGCCGCGGCCTCGGCGACCTCCGCCGACCCGGCCTGGAGATCGTGGTCGACCACGATCGCGCCCGCGCGATAACCGCGGCGCGGCGCCTCGAACGCGGTCGCGGCGGCGAGCGCCAGCGAGTCCGCTCCCCCGCTCAGCCCCACCAGCAGCAGCGCACCCGGCGCGAGCGGCGTCGGGCGGGCGGGGCCGTGGTCGTCGTGGGGGTCCGGAGCAGGCAGGTCGGCTGCGGCGGCCAGTGCCTCACGGACCGCCCGGCGGGCGTCGGCGATCGGCGGGGTCAACCGTGGGCGTCGGGGCGTGTCGGCGGGTGCCTCGCCTGACACTTCACCCGGTGAGCCGTTGAGGTGCATCCAGTAACGTTAGTGCAGATTCCCACACCTATAAGGAGCAACGGCATGGCCGAATACGACGTCGTCATCGAGATCCCGAAGGGGAGCCGCAACAAGTACGAGGTGGACCACGAGACCGGCCGCGTATACCTCGACCGCGTGCTGTTCACCAGCTTCGTCTACCCGACCGACTACGGCTTCTTCGAGAACACCCTCGGCGACGACGGCGACCCGCTGGATGTCCTGGTGCTGCTCGAGTACCCGGTCTTCCCCGGCGTCGGTGTCAAGGTCCGCCCGGTCGGCGTGCTGAACATGAACGACGAGGCCGGCGGCGACGCCAAGATCATCGCCGTACCTTACAAGGACCCGCGCTGGCAGCACCTCCAGGACGTCGACGACATCCCCGAGCAGACCCGCAAGGAGATCGAGCACTTCTTCGCCCGCTACAAGGATCTCGAGCCGGGCAAGTTCGTCAACATCGAGGGCTGGGGCGACGCCGCGGAGGCCGAGACCATCATCGAGAAGGGCTTCGCCAAGCTCGCCGCCGAGGGTCACTGAACCCTCCGCGCCCAGACGCAAACCGCCGAGTACGCAGACTGTCTGCGTACTCGGCGGTTTTTTGCTGATTTCGCGCGTACTCGACGGTTCGGCGGGGCGTCAGGCGGAGGGGCGAGCCACCTGGCCCCAAGGGGAGCCCCAGACCGACTGGATCTTCACGACGTCGCCCTCGGTGGGGGCGGCGATCATCATGCCGCCTCCGATGTACATACCCACGTGGTAGAAGCTGCCCGGGCCGTCGCCCCAGAAGATGAGGTCGCCCGCCTGACGCTGGCTGTAGGGCACGATCTGGCCGCGGCCCCGCGCCGTGTAGTACTGGTCGTTCACCGAGTGCGACCCGATGTAGACGCCCGCGTACGCGTACGCCTTCATGGTGAGGCCGGAGCAGTCGTAGCCGCCTGGACCCTCGCCGCCCAAGACGTACGGCTTGCCGAGCTGCGCCCGGGCGTAGGCGATAGCGGTCTGGACGACATTGCCGTTCGGCGGGGCGACCGATCCTCCGCCGGAGGACCCGCCGCTCGACGAACCACCGGAGGAACCGCCACCCTGCTGTTGTTGCTGCTGTTGTTGCTGCGACTGCTGCTGGCGGCGCTGCTCCTCCTCCTTCGCCTTTCGCGCGGCCTCCTCCGCAGCCTTGACGGCCTCCCCCTGCAGGTACGCGGCCTCCACCTGGGTGGAGGTGTTCTTCAGGCTCGCGAGCTGGGCGATCAGCTCGGTGGACTTGGTCTGCTGCTCGGCCAGCGCGCTCTGCGTCGCGGACTGCGCGCTCCGGGCGGCAGCGAGCGCCTTGTCGGCCTCGGCCGCGAGCGACACGCGCTCGGTCTTGGCGACCTTGGCCTGCGCGGTCAGCGCCTCCGCCGCGTTCTTGTCCTTGGTGGCCTGGTCGTAGACGGCCTTCGACTGCTCCGTCAGCTTGCTCATGGTGCCGAGCTGGAACAGCAGCTTGTCGGCGCTCGCTCCGGAGCCTCCGCCCTTGAGCAGGAGCTCGGTGCTGACGTCGCCGCCGCCTCCCGCTTTGGCGAGGTGCGCTGCCAGGAGGCCGGCGCGCATCTGCGACGTCTTGGCCTTGGCTGCTGCCGCCGACGCCTGCACTTGGAGGTCGTCCTGCTTGGCGGTTGCCTTGTCCAGTGCATCCCTGGCCTGGAAGTAGGCCTCCGCCGCCTTCTCGGACGCGATGCGCGCCGCGTCGACGTTGGACTGGAGGTTGCCGATCAGAGCGGTGATGTTGGCGACCATCGCCTGCTGGTTCGCGACGTTGGCCTTGGCCTGCTGCACGTCGTTCCACGACGGGTAGTCGACCGCCTGCGCCGGCGTGACGATGCCGATGGAGGCCGTGACCGCACCCATGACCCCGGCACCGATCGCCAGGCCGGGGTGGATGCGCGAGTTCTTGGAAGAGTCGCTAGCCAAGGGGTGCCTGCCTGTCTCTCATGAAGGGGATCCCGTCGATCTTCTGATCGTTCACCCGGACTTCGAAGTGCAAGTGGCAACCGGTCGACGCACCCGTGGAGCCGACGTGCGCGATCGGCTGGCCGGCGCTGACGCTCTGGCCGATGCCGACGAGGATGCCGCCATCGCGGATGTGGGCGTAGCCGGTCTTGATGCCGCCGCCGTTGTCGAGGAGCACGAAGTTGCCGTACGTGCCGTTCGGCCCGGCGTAGATGACCGTGCCGCTGTGCGCGGCGTAGATGGGCGCATTGCACCCCGCGCCGATGTCGATGCCCATGTGGTAGGTGCTGCCGATACCGCCAGGGGACGGCCGGGCCCCGAAGCCGTCGGTGATCGGGCCGGCGGCCGGGACCGCCCAGCCCTGCGGGCCGACGTATCCGCCCGGGAGGCCCCCGGAGCCGCGTGCGGCCGCTGCGGCCGCCGCAGCCGCGACACCGGCCTCGTAGCCGGACACGGTCTTCGCCGTGGCGTCGCGCAAGGCGGCGAGCTGCGCCTCCATGACGACGATCTGCTGCTGCTGCTCCGCAAGCTTGTCGTGTGCGGCCTTCGCGGCGTCGACGGCGGCCTGGAGGGCGCTCGCCGCGACGATCCGCAGCTTCTCGCGCTCGCCCTTGGCGACCAGCGCCTGCGCCGACAGCGACTTGGCGGTGTTCTGGGCGACCTTCGCGTCGGTGTAGACCTTGTCGGACTGCTCGGTCAGCTTGGACATGCTGCCGAGGTCGGAGAGCAGCTGGTCCGGTGTGGACCCACTCGCGCCGTTGCCGCTCAGGAAGAGGTTGGCCGTGAGGTTGCGGCCGCCCGTGCGGTAGAGCTGGGCGGCGAGCTTGCCGGCCTGCGCTCCCGCCGCGTCGGCCTTCCGCTGGCTCGCGGCGGCCTGGGACTCCAGGTCTCTGGCCTCCATGTCGGCCTTGTCGTAGGCCGCTTCCGCCGACTGCAGCTCCTCGCCGCGCTTCTGGGCGGCCGCCTCGGCGTCGGAGACCTCCTGGTTCAGCTGGGCGATCAGGGACGTGATGCGCGTGACCTGGGCCGACGCCGCCGACTCGTTGGCCTTGGCGTTCTGGACGTCCTGCCAGCTGGGATATTGGTCGGCGTATGCCGGGGCGGCGATCGAGCCGACCGCTCCGGTGACGACGATGGCGCCCACCGAGAGCAGGCGGATCAGGGCTCGACGGGCTCGGCCGGCCGGCTCGCCGCCGACACGCCCCCGCCTGGGGAGCTCGTCACTCGTCTCGCGTCTCATACGTTCGTCACCTTGAACCCGTCGTAGTCAGCATCACCAGTCACACGAATCACACGGGTCGCGTTCATCACAAGCTGCAACTTTAGCAACATCGCCGTACCGCCGCCCGGTCGGGAGGGCGGTGCACGGTCGGACCTCGTGCGGGTCGCACGGACGACAAAGGGCCGTCGCTGGAAATCTACCTGGGGTCTCGCGGGCCTCCTGGGCATTTGGATGGGGCGTGGCGTGATCCCGAGGCCCGTCGACCCGCCCGGGCTGCAGCCTCGATTCGCTTTCTGTCAGGGACTTCCGTATGCTTATTCGTCGGTGGTCATCGGAAAACGAAAGTGATCCGAGACACTCCGGCCCCATCGTTTAGTGGCCTAGGACGCCGCCCTTTCACGGCGGTAGCACGGGTTCGAATCCCGTTGGGGTCACGATGGCATCCTCTACAATTCAATAGCAACACTGTTAGGCCCTGTAGCGCAGTTGGTTAGCGTGCCGCCCTGTCACGGCGGAGGTCGCGGGTTCAAGTCCCGTCAGGGTCGCCAAGGCGACAAGCCCTTCCAACCGGAAGGGCTTCCGTCTAGGTGGGCATGAAGATCGTGCCTTCCGGCTCTGTAGCTCAGTTGGTAGAGCGTTCGACTGAAAATCGAAAGGTCACCGGATCGATGCCGGTCGGAGCCACTGTAAATACCGGAAATTGGACTCTGCGGCGGCGCTTGTGTAGCCAACGCATCGAGTCCCAGCGGTGCAGGCAGAGCGACAGTCGGGTAAGCCATAAGCGTCGAGCTTCGATGCCAACTTCACCCGATGTTCCGCACAGTCGGGAATTCTTGAGTCTTGATCGCAGCTTCGCGCGTTTGGCTGCAACGTTGGATCGCTTCCTGTCGTCATGTGATCGATCGCCGGCACGATCTCACCGCATGCCACATGAAGAGATCTGCGCGAGGTCAACCCGGGCGTCACGTAGTGGATCAGACGCAACATCAATTCGACTCAGGACCGAATTGAGCAAGCTTCCGGAACAGCGAGATGCGTGAAACAGACATTCCACGTCACCTCGATGAGATCCGCTGTGGGCTGGGTCACGTCCAAGTGATTCGCATTTTGTGCGTGGACACCCAGGCCGGACGCCATCATCGTCTTGGTTTTCCCCGCGGTCGGCAGAAGCGATCCACAACGAAGACGATCCGATGAGAGAGAACCATCACGCTACGATCGCCGGTGGAACGCCGATCGCTGCAACGTATTGAGGTCAAGATGGTGATGAGCACGGACGGTCAGTCTCTATCGGCAGACGCTCCCTCCCACACCCTCGCCGACGGTCAAGTGATTCCCTGGATCACCGTCGGACCGGGACTTCGTGAAGACCGCCAAGCTACCGAGATGGTCGCGCAGGCTCTCGATGTGGGCTACCGATCCATCGATACCGCGTCACTCTATGGGAACGCGGCAGCGATCGGCCGCGCTGTATCGGCCAGCGGAATCGATCGTGAGGACGTCACGATCAACACCAAAATCCGCGGATACGACCAAGGGCATCTGAAGCACACAAAGCTCGCCGTCACCACAACCCTGCGGGAGCTTCGCACAGAGTACATCGATGTGGCCCTGATCCACTGGCCGCTTCCGGCGCTCGACCTCGCTCTGACCACTTTCGAAGCGCTCCTCCGGCTCCGCGAGGACGGGTACGTCCATTCTGTGGGAGTGAGCAACTTCACGGCCTCGCAGATCAGATGCATCCAGGAGCGGACAGGGGAATGGCCTGTGTTGAATCAGGTGCAGCTTTCACCCACGGTCGCACAGGCGGGGCTCAGACGGGCGCTCTCTCCGACTCCGGTCCGGATCCAGTCCTATCGAGCGCTGGAGACCTGGTCCGGAATCTTGCACTCGCGGCGGGTGTTGGAGATGGCCGCCGCGCACGGGAAGAGTCCCACGCAGATCCTTCTTCGATGGCAACGTCAGATTGGAACCCTCCCAGTGATTGCCGCCACCGATCGACGACACCTTCGCGAGAACCTCGACACCGAGAGCTTCCGCCTGACCGATGAAGAGATGGGCTCCCTCGAAGGGTTGGACAGGGGCTCGCGTTACGCTCCAAACTCTCTCACGCACTTCGAGCTCTGAGATCTTCAGTACATCCGGTAGAAGCGAAAGTACTCTGCCGGGTGGCCGAGAACGTCGTGGCCCGGTTGCCAGGGGCGCAACGACAGAATGCGACCACCGGCGCGAAGGTCGCTCGTCGAAACGGTGATCGCCGAAGTGCTCTCGACCCCGGCCTGAATATAGCGAAAGTTGTCGCCCGGCCGACGATGTCGCAGGCGATCCGCGAGCTCGCCCATCGCCTCAACAACCTCCAGTTGCACATACCCCGATCGCGACGATTCCAGACCCCCGAGAACGTCGGCCAGATCCTCACGGCTCCCGTAGTCGAAGGCAAACTCGATGAGGGCATAGGCCCCGCGCGAAAACGCGGTGAGACGTTGTGTCGCCGCATTCATCATCCGCTCCCGGCCAAGCGACGCGATGCCGTTCTGCTCCGCCAACCCGTCGAGAACGAAAGCCCCCTTCTCTAGCCACAGGCTGAAGCTCTCGGAGCGTCCGCTCGTCGCCCCTTCCAGCCCAGACAGGTTAGGGAGGGGATGTTTCGGGAGCGCGTGTTGGATTGCGTGTCCGAGTTCGTGGAGCAGGCTGATGATGCTCTGGAAGCTCACGGTCTTCCCCTGTTCAGCAGACAGGGCCCGGCACGAAATGTACGAATAGGCCGACACCGCCCACTTGCGCGTGGCAACGGTATTCCGAATCGGCTGCGTGTAACTCGCCCGATACGGCTTGCTGGCACGGTCGTTGAGATCAACATAGGCAGTGGCGACATGCAGACCGTCGGACTCAATGCGACAGGAGAATACGCCGTGGCTGAGCGGAGCGAACACGATTGTCATCCCGAACAGCTGTTCAACAATGAAGGAGACGAAGCGCAGGACGTCGGCGACGCCATAAGCAGCGGGAGGTCTCGCAGCAAGCTTCGTGTGCACGAGGTGCGGGAGGTCGATGTGGACGGCATCGCCGGTGTCGGGCCGCCCCCCGTCCTGACCGGCGAGGTCACGCAGGTGGTCCTCGGCATCGCACCGTGCCAATCGGAGAAAGTCGCGAAGCATGGTCGCCGTCTCGCGGTAACCAGGTGACGCGCCGGCCTCAGGCTTCGAGTCCTTCGCTGCGAGGAGGGAGTCGGCGAGCCGTGCATAGTGCCGGCCGGCCACATCAGTCCAGGCCTTCCCCAGCTTACGTCGGGTCTCATTGGATTGAATCGTCGCGATCAGGCTTCGGTACACGTCGGAGGGCGACGTATCGGTGGACACGACAGTCAGACGATCGACCAAGCTGCGCTGGTCGGTGCGGAGGCGGGAAGCGACGGCCAGAAGCTCATCGATCTGAGCAGAGGCGCAATGGTCGTCAACGGATTGCTTGCCCCTGAGTTGTCTTGCCAGCTCGCGACGAGCACGCTCACGAGGCTCCTCGAAACGAGCAGCGACGAGGAGCTGTTCGAATGTTCGGTCGTCGTCCGGGCTTGCGTAGAAAGCGCGACGTCGGTGCTCGAGACGGGTGAGATCGCCGAAGCGCTCAGCCTCTCGCAAGCCGAGGAAGATCGATTCGGCGGCGTTGTTGATCACCAGGATCTCGTCAAACGCTGCTGGTGAGAGCGGCGGTAGGGCGATCACCGCCCGGCGGTCGTAGAGCTTGCGAAGCACGGCATCGAGTTTCTCGACCTCAGGCAACGCAAACGGATCCCACGAACTCACCGATTCGACAAGACCGCTCTCGCCGGTCAGGGTCCACGCGATCGGGGTCACCGAAATGCGCCCCCCGAACCGCCATCGAGGCGGAAGGAGGCGCCGTTCGCGATCGCTCCGAGATCGAAGCCACACTGAATGAGTCGGAGGCAATCCTCAGGCTGGATAAACCGATCGATCTTGGACTCGGGGTTCGCCTTGACGAGAGCCTGGGCAACGACATCCCGAACATCTCGTCCGCTCCCGGCAGCAGCCGCAGCGGATCGTTGTCGTCGTTCATCCGAATCCAACGGCCCAAGGACAAGCTCGAACACCGCTCCGCCTCGTCCCAGACAGAGCCCGGAGAGAGCCGCGGTGAAGACTTTGAGGGCGGCCTTGCCGGCTGCGTAGGCGGCCGATTGCCGGTCTGGGTAATACAAGGCCTCCGAGTTGACGACAGCGACTCTCGCGGTGCCACCGGATGACTCAACGAGCGACAGGAGAAAGGCATACGCTCCGGCGCCGTTGACCATCAGTGATCGACGAAGCCCTTCCAGCAGCGGAAGATCCACTGTGCGGGGATCGAACGCTGAGCAGAACACGATATGGTCGATGCCCGCCGAGAACTCTGCCGTGGCCGCGCTCCAGGAGTTCTCGTCTGCGAGGTCGCACGCTAACCAGGTAATCGTGCTATCGGCGTCCAGCGGAATATCCCGAGTCGCGGTCGCGAACACGTTCCACCCGTCGAGGGCGAAGAGCGTCGCCAGTTCCCGGCCAAGGCCACGGGATGCGCCCACGACGAGGACCTGGCGGGGCTCAGTCATTCACCGGTCCTTTGACGGCCATGAATATGCCGTTCTCGGTGCCGAGGAACGAACTGGTGAGCCGAGGAGATCGCGCTAGTGCACGAATGCAGCTGCGGATGACTCGGGCAGACTCCTCCTCCGAGCTGTTCTCGTGCGTTGAGTAGTCCCCCGCAGCGAAGGCATCGTCGAGCAGAAGGATGCCGCCATCGGCGAGGAGGGGGAAGACGGCTTTGACATAAGATGCGTACTCTGCCTTGGCGCCGTCGATGAAAGCCAAGTCGACGCTTCCCGGCGCCAGCTCTGCCAGTGCCGAAATCGCATCCCCGGTCACGATCGTCACACGATCGGCCAACCCCAGTTCGGTGACGTTGCGACGAGCTATTTCGGCCGTTTCCTGGTCCACCTCGTAGGAGATGAGGTGACTGCCCGCGGGAAGGCCCCGAGCGATGTGAATCGTCGAATAGCCGAAGAGCGTGCCGATCTCCACCGCGATCCGCGGCCGGACGACGAGCGTCAGGCACTGCAAAACCGCCGCAGCGTTGTCGTCGACGTGAATCGGCGGCAGGCCATGATCGCGGAGCGCTTCGCGCAGCACGGTCGTGAGCTCCGCGGATCGAGGCGGGAGCATTGCCGCGATGAAATCAGCGGACGAGAACGGTGTGTGTGCGCCGACGGCGTCCGAATCGCCCTGAACCGGAGCCTCCGCGGCGTGCCGTGTCGCGCCGAAGAATTCTATGAGCTCGCGGGGCGCGGGCATTGGCGAGCCTACCCGCCTGCCAGTGAACGCCGCGGGAAGGGACTTCGCGGCCATAGATCGCCCCTGCATCCGATTCCACTCTCCAGCGACCTCGGCCATTGCCCAGTACAGACCGTATTCACCGCCGGGATTCGCGATCGGGATGGGCCAGGCGAGCCGGCTCAGACAGTTCCGATAAACAGCTTGTGAGTCAGCGGGCGATCGACCGACGAGACTCTGCCACGCAGACTCAAGGCTGCCGCCCGAGCGCCATTCACGGTCCAAACGGGCCGTCAGCAGGCGCACGGGAAGGTCGAAGTAGGTCTCGGTACGAAGCACGCGCTGCCATGCGCAGAGGGCTGCACGGTGTTCGACGGAGGTCGTTTCTGCGCCCACGTCGACAAGACAGTGTTGCCAATCGTCGAGGAACACACCCCATTCGAACCACGTGCTCAGAAGGTCGATCTCACGTTCGCCGGCGTAGTCGAGTCCCGTCTCCAACCGTCTCTCGCCAGCGACATAGGCGTGATTGACGCCATGACCCACTTCGTGGAGTGTCGAGCGAAGATCACGTAGATGCATCACGCAGGCACCGTCGTCGAGTGGATCGCAGCGCAGCGCAACATGTGCAATGGGGGTGCCGAAGGATAACGGCTCTGTGACTTCGGAAGCGTGGACGCTAGATGTCTTGCCCCCTGAGGCGGAACCCGAACGGGACACGAGCCAAACCTGAATCGCTCCCGAGACGCCAGATCCCGTCTCGAATTCGATAATCGCCGCCAATCCGGTTCGGGATCGCAGGCGAGCGAAACCGCCGGTCGCCTCGGAAATCCAATGACAGATCGTGTCGAGAACCCGTGACACGTCGAGAACCGGCTCCGGGTGACCTTCCGTTGCATCGAGGATCGCGCGCGGCGCCTCGGCCATCGCCCATTCCACCGCTTCGAGAATATCTGCGATTCCTCCCTCCCATGCCGTGATCAACCAGGCCTGGAGGAGAGCATCGGTGAACGCCGAGGGTGAATAGTCCCGCTTGTCTCCAGCGAGTTCGGGGACCAGCTGAGCATGTGCACGTTGCTCGATGAGTTCCTGCTCGACCGCGCTGAGCGCGTCGCTTGCGGGATCGAGGCACTCCTGCCACGAGGCGAAGACGGCGAGGCGGCGTGCAGGATCAGCGGCATGGGAGAGCATCTTCTGAACGGCCACATACGCCGACGCCGCCTCGAGGCCGGCGGGTGCCACACCGTCGCCATAGAGCCGGGAACGCTCCTCAGCGGCCAGCGCTTCGAGTGCGGACTCCAAGCGTTCCATACGGTTGGCATCGTCGAATGTCCTGTCGTGGCCATCGAGCTGTCTCCGGCGTCTCAACTCGGCGCGGAAGCCTGCATCGAAAACGTCGTCGTTCGCTCGGAGAAACGCGTCCAGATAGGTGGCGTTGTTCCGCTCGGTGTGCTGAACGTCAGCAGGAACGTCTACGAAGCGGTCGATGGCCCACTCGTGAAGGGCCGTCCGGGTCTGGTCCCGCTGCGGAACCGCTGAGGTCCACATCATCGCTGTGGGTCTTCCTTTTGCTGATCAGGGAAACGGAACCGATAGCAGTCCCCGGAATAGGAGGCGACGTACATCGAGCCATCGGCACAGATCGCCGGCGTGGTCTCCATAGAGGTCGAGCGGTCAGGGCGCCCGAGCACTTGAGAGGTCTCCCAAAGGAAATCGCCGGTGTTCGCGTCGAGGCCGACAACGGTTCCGCGCTCGCTGGTGATGACGCACACCCCCGACGGGAGAGCTATCACAGAGGTGTATTCGAAGGCGTCGATCGTCGGCGAGCGCCAGCGGAGTTCCCCCGAACCGACATCGTAGGACGAGGTGCCTACTCCCCTGCCCGACACGATGAGAAGGCCGCTGTGCACCGTCGCACTGGCGTCGATGCGGCCGCCGATCCTGACCGAGTATTCGTTGTTTCCTGCGGCATCCCACCTTTGCAGAACACCCGCCGTGGTGCAGGTGAGAGTCGCATCCCCCACCGCCACGGGGGAGGACCGGATGAGCCCGGCGGCGCGCGTTTCCCACATCACCGTTCCCGAGGGGTCGAAGCAGGATACAGCTTCGTGATCGGCGACGACGAAACAGCCGTCCCCGCGGACTGTCGGACTCGCGTATAGAGCCCGACGGTAGGCGAACGCGGATTCGAATCGCGAAGCGGACCCGCCGCGTGTGTCGACGCTCGCGACGACCTGCCCCGTGTGTAGGTCCAGGAGGAACGCTCGATGATCGAAGGTTGGAATGACAGCCGTTCTCTCATCGTGCAGGAAGGCGATCGTGCCGAAGACGGAATGCCCGAGGCGACTGACCCAGCGAGCGCGACCGCGCAGATCGAGTCGCACGATCATGCCGGCAACGCTGGCGACGATGAACTCTTCGGTGCCTGGGACGGCAACGAGAGAGGAGTAGACACCCGCATCCATGCGACGCGTCCAGTATGTGCGCTCTAATGTACTGTCGAAGAACCGGACTCGTCCGTCCTCCCCCGCAAAGATTGCACCGACACCGGTGACACCGAGAGCGCTCCCGTTGAAGGCCACGTTCACCGGTTGTCCCGTGAGCAGACTCGTTTCCTCGACGGCCGTCACGGCCTCGACCTGAGGTTCGGCTAACCAGTCCGGAGCGGTCACGCCGGGCATGTGCTCGATCGAGGACATGCCATATCGGTGCCGCGAAAGGATGTGGGGCGCGTTCATGGGGTGGCAGCCATCTCCTCGACCGGCAAGGCGCGCACTCGATAACCCAGCTGCCGGCACCGTCGCAGATAAACAGCCGCCAGGAGCACGGATGCGACGAACGCGGACAGGATCGCCACGACCGCGGACTGCAGCACGAGCACACCGACGATCGCGATCGGAATGGTGATCGCGTACGTCACGATCGACGATGAGACAGACAGCCACTTGCCCTGCTGCTCCACCGTCAGGACCTCGCCAGCAAGGTTCTCGAGCACATACGCGGGCACCGCGATCAGGAAGCACAAGGTCAGCATCCATGTCAGGGGGATGTCGACATCTCCGCCCCCGAGGAACTGTGCCAGCAGCGGGGAAGCGACCGCGAAGAGCACAGCCGCTCCGATGCTCGGCAGCGCGACATACGAGATCGTGACGCGCATGAGTGCCGTCGCTATCCGCTGGCTCGCGCCTCTGGCGTATCCGAGATAGACGCCGGCCGCAGCCAAGCATGCCTGAGGCACTCGGCAATAGATCGTCCAGATCCGTGTGGCGACGGTCGCCGCAGCGATCGTCGCGATGTCCAGACGGCTGATGAGAACGAACGGGACCACCGATGCCGCATAGTCGTTGAGCTGACGCAACCCGATTCCCACGCTCGTCTTGAGCATGTCACGCGCGAGCCCAAGACCGCGCACGCCCTCGGCGGGCTTCCGCCTCTCAGCAGTGCCGTGTCGTCGTACGAAGCGGATCAGAAGCACGACGCCTGCCGCTCCGGTCAGCACCTGGACCACGAGAGTCGCACTGGCGACCGCCGCGACGGGAGTGAAGAAGAAGGATGCCAGCGGCGAGTAGAGGAACAGAGCATCGACGCCGATGTTGAGAACGAACCCGATGCCCACCAGCATCACGGACATGCCGCGCTTGTTGAAGATGCGGAGCGCGGCAGAAGCCGCAGCGAGCGTCAGCGTGAAGGGGATGCCGATCATGCGGACGAGGACGTAACCGCTCGCGACCCCTACGACCGCCGGGTCCGAACCCACCATTTCCAGCAGCGCCGGGGTGAGGACGGCAAGGAGAAGGCCGATCAGCGTCCACGGAACGGCAACGAGCAGAAACCCTCGAAACAGCGGCGCCAGCCACACGTATCCCTCGCCGGCACCCACTCGACGGGCCAGTCGCGATGCGAACACATCGACCGAGCCGGCGAAGAACGCGAGATAGAGCGCCGTGAGGAGATCACCTAGCCCAACACCAGCCACCATCGCGACACCGAACGCCGAGACGAAGATCATGTCCACGACGCCGTACCCCACACTGATCGAGTCGATCGCAAGCATCGCGGCGCTGAAGGACGCAAACGACCGAGGAGTGAGTCTCGTGTGCTCCGGCTGCATCCCGGTCATAGCGTCACTCCCCGACCCGTCCACGTCGTCGACTCATGAGAGGCTGCTCACGACTCGCTCGAAGGAGCGGCGCGCGGAGGAGGTGCTCTGCGTAGAGAGCCGTTCTGCGGCAGCCAGCGAAGAGTCCGGATCCGGGAGCATGATGGCAGCCAGAAGGTGACGGTCGACGGCTTCGCCCAGCATTCCCGCCTTTTCATACTGTGCCGCCGCGCGCCGCACGTGGTGGGACACATACGGAGCTCCAAGGTCGGCAGCGCGATCATAGGTCCGCGCGGACTCCTCGGCGCGTCCGAAGAAGGCCAGCGCATCTGCCAGCTCTCCGATGCTGACCGACCAGTGCGGGTCGAGTTCTGTCAGTTCCGTCGCGCTCGCGACGGCCCGTTCCTCATCGCGGGAAACATACATGAACTCCTTGGTCGAAGACTCCAAGTATGTCTTGTGCAGGTTTTCGGCGAAGACGCCATCGCCCGCACTGTTGGCGCTGTTCGCGGCGTCGGATGCGCGGACCATCAGCTCGCGGGTCTTTCTCGCGTCGCCGAGCTCTGCCGTCAGCATGGCGACCCCACGGAACCAAGCCGATCTTGACAACGCGGGAATGCGGTCACCCTTCTCCACGATGAGGCGATCGCCGTGCCTCGCGAACCAGGCAAAATCCGATTTGGCGACACCGACCCCTTTGATGTACCACACGACCGCAAGGCCACAGGCGTCCAGAACACGGTCGATGGGAACACCGCCTCGCTCCACTATGGACCGAACCTCGTGCATGGCATGAGGAGAGAGCTCACGGCCCTCCGAACGATTGCCGATGATGTACCGAAGGAGCGCGGACTCGAAGGCATACCGAGTGTCGGTGTTGGAATGGTCCGGCACGTCGAGCACCTGCCGGGCGGCCTCGAACCGGGAGAGCGTCACGAGAGCGCTCGCCAGCACGAGCCTTTCGGTCGGAGCGAGATCCTCACGGCACGACCAACGTCGCCGGAGCTCGTCGATTCGGGGGCCGCTGCCGTAGTCAAGCGAAAGCGCATCCGAAAACGCGATGCCCTGGATCTCACAGACCTCGCGGAGGACATCGGGCTCGAACACCTGTCCGATGGGGTAGTAGTACGTGGAAGGGTCGCTCGCGTCGAAGGCGGTGGTGCAGTCGCGCGAGAACTGCACGACGTTGGCGTTCGAGGGAGGGGCCTCGAAACGAAGGATCGTCTCGGTGAAAGAGTTCCACGAGTTCCATCCTGCGATGGAGTCGAGTCCGATCTCTTCGATGAGTTCGACTGCTTTCGTTTTCACGGGAGGCGAAGCCTTTCTTCGTCGGTGAGGAGGCGGAGGACGTGGAGGAGCACGTCCGCGGCACGCGTGGCGTCGGCGAGGGTCTTCGGATCGCGAGCGGCGGCGGGCGCCCCGAACTCGACCACGTCAAGACCGACGATCGGGTTGTGCCGCACGACGAGGCCGATGAGATGCACAAGCTGGTTCGGCGACATTCCGGAGTGGTTGGGATAGGCAGTTGAAGACAAATAGACGGAGTCGAGGACATCGAGGTCCACCGAGATATAGGTGGGGATGCCTGCACCCACTACGTCGAGGAATTCAGCGTCCGAACGCAGTGCGCCGCTGTCGGCTGACACGATGGTGCGGCTCCAGCGGAACCATTGCTCGTTATCGCGCGGCTCGCCATCGACGACAACGAACGGGTCCACTCCCACATGGACGATGCTCTGCTCGCCAAGCACTGCCCCGACACGACTCATCACGTTCGTATTGAACAGGGGGTCGAGCAACTCGTCCGTTGCAGCCGGCCACAGCTGGAGATCGAGGTGCTGATCGAACTGAAGGACGCGAAACGGCGCGCATCCGCGTTCGACGATTCCCCGAACAACGCCTTCCGTGACGCTGTGATCGCCTCCGATGACGACAGGGATCACTGTCCGCGGAAGCTCAGACACGAGCGTCGATATATCGAGTGTGAGCTGGTCAAGACTCCCATGGGAAACGTCTAGGTCGCCCAAGTCGACCACACCGCGTAATGGATCGCGTCGACCTTCCGCAGTGAGCACGCGTCCGGATTCGTGTCCCCAGGTGTAGCGCCGAGACGCTGTGCGCAGAAAGTAGGGTCCGTTCTCTGTACCCGCATAGGCGGAACCGAGCGAACTGGGAACCCCTATGAGAGCTGTCGTGGCCTCTTCGACGTGAGTGGCCGCTGCTTCGGCCCGAAAGGAAGCCCCGGCGAAGCCGAACGCGGGCCGCTTGAGCGTTGGACGCGCTTCTGTCGAGAATGGGGACCAGGACGCGCTCTGTTTTGTCGTCACGAGTTCGGCCTGGCCCCCAGATTCCTACTTCGCGAGGATTGCGTCGAGCTCAGCGTCGATGGAAGCGTCGGCAGCAATCCGCTGCGCAGCGACATCGCTGCTGAACTCCTCTTCAAAGAAGGTCAGCGTTGTGGTCGCACGGAAAAACGCAGGGCTCTTCTCGTAGTTCTTTTCCATATCAACTCCTTTGTCTTGTGGGGTAGACACATCGTTCGCGCGTCCCCCTGGAACATATCAGATACCTCACGTCTGCCCAACCGAACAGGGAGTGTCTTACAATCACTCGCTGCTTCAGTAGGCCGCTTCTGGTTGCCGCGGGACGTGTAGCCACGGGTGACCGATCGCGTTGACTGGCCGGCGATCTTCATGATGACGTGCTCGGGAACGCCAGCCTCGTGGAGGAGATCGATGGTCGTGTGCCGCACACCGTGAAGGCGAACGCGTTTGTCTGTCACATTCATCTTGGCTGCCGGCGAGTTCGTCGCGTACGCATAGACGCGGTCGCCGACTACGAGCGCGCCGGGGTCGGGGAAGTCCTGGTCGATCTGGAATGCGGCGACCGTGGACGCGGCGCTCGGCTGCGCTCCGGCGCCGACGCCGACGCCGGAGCACCCGGCGAGGCCGACAGCGACCGCGGCATCGCCACCGCGAGTCGCCCTCCGCTCACCCCTTGACTCCGCTGGTCGCAACGCTCTCCACGATCTGGCGTTGGGCGAAGAAGAACAAGATGAGCACCGGCACGGAGGCGATCACCGCACCCGCCATCACGATGGCGAAATGGCTCGAGTAGGCGCCCTGCAGCTGCGAGAGTCCCGGCTGCAGCGTGAGGTTCTCGGGGCTCAGCAGCACGTAGACCGGCCAGAGGAAGTCGTTCCAGTTGGCGAGGAAGCTGAGCACCGCGAGCGTCGCGAGCGCCGGACGCGCGAGCGGAATGACGATCTGCAGGAAGATGCGGAAGTCGCCGGCGCCGTCGATCCGCGCCGCCTCCTCGATCTCTGCGGGAAGCCCGATGAAGAACTGGCGCAGGAAGAACACGCCGAACGCGCTCGCCGCGCCGGGGATGGCGATCGCCCAGATGGTGTCGAGCCAGCCGAGGTTCTGGACGATGAGGTAGTTCGGGATGAGGAAGATCACCGGCGGCACCAGCAGCGTCGCCACGATCAGCCCGAACACGACCCGCTTGCCGGCGAACTCCAGTCGCGCCAGCGCGTAGGCGGCGAGGGACGCGGTCACCAGGATGATCACCGTCTGCAGCGACGCCGCGGCGAGGCTGTTGAGGAACCAGCGGAAGAGCGGCTGCTGGCCGCTCGAGAGCGCGGTGTAGGCGTCGAACGAGAACGGGTCCGGGATCGCCGCGTAGGGGTTGCGGATCGCGTCGCCGTCGGTCTTGAACGACGTCAGCAGGATCCACAGCAGCGGGAGGATAACCACCAGTGCGAGCACGATCAGGGCCGCGTAGAGCACACTCTTGCGCAGCGCGGCACGCGGCGTGATCGGCCGGCGCGGCACGAGGGGGCGGCCAGACTTCGGGCGGACGGACTCTTCGCGTTCTGTGACGGTCGTCATGACACGCTCTCCTCTGCCCGCTCCCGCTGGAGCCGGAAGTTCACGATGCTGATGATGGCGAGGAAGACGAAGAGCACGTAGCTCATCGCCGAGGCCGCCGCCATGTTGTTCTGGGAGAGGCCCTGGTCGGCGATGTACATGATCGCCGTACGGGTCTGGTTGCCCGGCCCGCCCTTGGTGAGCAGGAACGACTGGCCGAACATGTTGGCGCTGGCCAGGATGGTGATCGTCACCACGAAGGTCATCACCTGGCGCAAGCCGGGAAGGGTGACGCTGAGGAACTGGCGGAACGCCCCGGCGGCGTCGAGCGCAGCGGCCTCGTAGAGGTCAGCGCTGATGCCCTTGAGGCCCGCGAGGATGATGACGGTGTTGAAGCCCATGGTCCACCAGACGGTGACGCCCACGAGCGAGACCCACGCCCACGGCACGTCGACCGTCCAGGGCAGGTTGTCGGGCAGCCCGATCATGCCGAGCACGTGGTTGACGATGCCGGACTGCGTGTCGAGCAGGTACTTCCAGATGACGCCGATGACGGCGACGCCGAGCACGTAGGGGGCGAAGAACACGGCGCGGAAGAACGATCCCGCGCGGATCCTCTGGTTGAGCAGCACGGCCACGAGCAGCGGGACGAGCAGCAGGAACGGGACGCTCGCGACGGTGAAGATGCCGGTGGCGAGCATGGACTGCCAGAAGTCACCGGAGGTCGCGCTGTCGGGTGTGAAGAGGTCGATGTAGTTCTTGAGGCCGATGAACGATTGGTTCGCCCGGAACGGGCTCCAGTTGGTCAGGCTGATCCAGAGGCCGAAGACCGCAGGCGCCAGCACGAAGACCACGAACAACACCAGGAAGGGCGCGAGGAAGAGGTACGCGACGCCGGTGCGGCGGCGGCCTCCGGGGCGCAGCGCGGCACGAGCGGAACGGGTCGTCCGCCCTGCCTCGCGCGGGCGTGGCGCCCCGGTCTCCCGGGGCGCCACCAGCGAACCGGTGTCAGTTGCCATACGTGTCTTTGTTCTGCTTGATCAGGGTGTTCGCCTTGGCGACGGCGTCGTCGAGCGCCTGCTTCGGGCTCTTCTTGCCGGTGATGGCCTCGTTGACCGCCGTCGTGATGGTCGCCTCGACGGTGGAGATGCCGGGCGCGGTCGCCTCGTAGTGCGCGTAGGGCAGCTCGTCGAGGAAGGGCTTCAGGTTCGGGTAGTCCTTGACCAGCTTCGGGTCGTCGCGCACCGAGTTCTTGGCGGGCAGCTCACCGGTCTGGGGCCAGTCGGCCGAGTTGTCGTTCATCCACTTGACGAAGGTCGCGGCGGCAGACGTCTTGTTCTTGTCTTGGCCCTTGTTGTTCATGAACATCCAGTGGGTGGAGCTCGACCAGACGGCCTTCTGCGTGCCGATCTGCGGCACCGCGACGGCCTGCCAGTTCAGCTCGCCGAACGCGGTGTTGGTGGTCTGCCACACACCATTCCAGTTGAAGGCGGTCTTGCCGGCGATCAGGGCGTTGATGTTGCCGTCCTGCGCGACATCGGCCGGGCTGTAGCCGTTCTTGATGAGGTCGGTCATCCAGGTGAGCGCCTTGACGCCCGCGTCGGAGTTGAAGGTCGCCTTGGTGACAGGGTTGTCGAACAGGTCGCCGCCGTACTGCCAGAGCAGGCTCTCGAACTCGAACGTGCCGGTGAAGACGTAGCCGTCGATCCATTCGCCCTGCACTCCGGCTGTCTTGAGCTTGGCGAGCGCGGCTTCGTAGGAGGCCTTGTCGGCCGGGATCGAGCTCGGGTCGACGCCGGCCGCCTGGAGGACGTCTTTGTTCACGTAAAGGCCGAGCGGCGTCACGCTCCACGGCACGGCGTACTGGGCATCGTTGTACTTTCCCGCGTCGAGCAGCCCGGCGGGAAAGTCGCTCGCGGAGTAGCCGAGCGACGTGACGATCGAGTCCGCCTTGAGCACCAGGCCCTGCGCGGCGTAGGTGGCGATGTCGTCGCCGTGACCGACCGCGACGTCAGGGCCCTTGCCGGCCTTGACCGCGAGCGGCATCTTCTGCGCGATGTCCGACCACTGCATCGGCACGTCCTTGACGACGATGTTCTTGTGCTCGGCGTTGAACTTCTGGATGAGCTTGGGGACGAGCACGGGAGCGGCGCCGCCGGTCCAGCCGTTCCAGAAGCTGATGGTGACCTCGGGGCCCGTGTAGTCGGCCGAGGAGACCGCCGCCCCTCCCGAACCCGAGTCGCTTCCGCACGCCGTCAATGCGAGGCCGAGCCCCACCGTGGCGGCAGCTGCGACCGCGCGCATCGCGAATCGCTTCTTCATGTGATCTCTCCCTTGAGTGCTCCCCGCGACCACTCGCACGCTGCGTCCTGCCCGGGGAGGGTCGACTGTGCTCTTGCATCTTTACAGCGCTAGATATTTGCTGTCAAGCGGTCACGCATTTCCAACGGCGGTACACTCACCGGAGACGAGGAGTTGGGGATCATGGCCGTTCGACTGCAGGACGTTGCGGAGTACGCCGGCGTCTCGATGAAGACCGTCTCCAACGTCGTCCGCGACTACCCGCACGTCAGCGCCAAGATGCGTGAGCGGGTGCAGAAGGCCATCGACGAACTCGGCTATCGCCCCAACATCATGGGTCGCCGGCTCGCGACGGGCCGCACGGGACTGCTCGCCCTGGCGTTCGCCGACGTCCGGATCCCCTATTTCGCCGAACTCGCGCGCGTCATCGCCGACGCCGCAGAGGAGCGCGGCTACCGGGTGCTGCTGGAGCAGACCGATGGGACGATCGAAGGTGAGCGCGCCGTCGTCTCCGCCAGCGAGTCCGGGCTCGTCGACGGAATGATCTTCCAGCCCAGCGTCATGAACTCGACCGAGCTGGCGCAGAGCCGCGCGGACATCCCGCTCGTGGTGCTCGGCGAGAACGCGGCGCCGCTCACGGTCGACCAACTCATGGTGGACAACGTCGCGGCCGCTCGCACCGCGACAGCGCATGTGCTCGCGTACGGCCGCACCCGCGTCGCCTTCGTCGGCCACGAAGCGCGCGGCCTCACGCGCACCTCCACGCTGCGCATCGCGGGCTACCAGGCTGCGCTCGAGGAGGCGGGAATCACCCCGGATCCGGAACTGCTCATTTCGACGACGGCGATCAGCGCCGCGAGCTCGGTGGCCGCCGTCGGCGCTGCCCTCGATGCGGGCCTGCGCTTGGACGCACTGGTCTGCCGCGACGATCTCGCGGCGATCGGAGCGCTGCGCGCGCTGCGCGAGCGCGGCGTGCGGATCCCGGAGGACGTGGTGGTCACCGGATGGGACAACATTCCCATGACCGAGGTCACCTTTCCCTCGCTGACGTCGATCGCACCGGACCTGCGGCATCTCGCCGGGCGGGCGCTGGACATGCTCCTGGAGAGGGTCGGCGGGCACGACGGCATGGGGCGCCATGAGCTCGTGCCGTACACGCTGGTGACGAGGGAGAGCGCTCCCGCGGCTTCTGGCTTTACAGCGCTGAATGGTTGAGCCATGCTTGGGTATCATGCGTGACTCGATATCCTCCGGCATGCGCACCGAAGCGCCCTCCGCCGCACCCGCCGCACCCGCCGCACCCGCCGCACCCGCCGCACCCGCCGCCCGCGCCAGCGAGCAGGACGGTCGGCACCCCCGCCCGCAGCTGATCCGCGACGCCTGGCGCGACCTCGGCGGTACGTGGACGTTCGAGTTCGACGACGACGACCGCGGACGGGCCGAGCACTGGGAGCGG
This sequence comes from Leifsonia sp. McL0607, assembly GCF_049993355.1. Taxonomy (GTDB): domain Bacteria; phylum Actinomycetota; class Actinomycetes; order Actinomycetales; family Microbacteriaceae; genus Leifsonia. The sequence goes on from NZ_CP188253.1 coordinate 1,011,739, forward strand.
CGCGGCGGGCTCAGCGGCGCCATCCAGGTGCCGTATCCGGCTGAGTCCCCGGCGTCCGGCGTCGGCGACACCGGCTTCCACCCGGTCGTCTGGTACGCGCGCACTCTGACGCGCGATGAGCTGCCGGAGGGCGAGCGCATCCTCGTGCACTTCGGAGCCGTGGACTACCGCAGCGAGGTGTGGGTCGACGGCCGGCTGGCCGGGCGGCACGAGGGCGGCCAGACGCCATTCACGTTCGACATCACCGACCTTATCGAAGGCGACGAGGCCACGATCACCGTTCGCGCCGAGGACGACCCTTTCGATGTGTCGCAGCCGCGCGGAAAGCAGGACTGGCGGGAGCGCCCGCACTCCATCTGGTACCACCGCACCACAGGCATCTGGCAGCCGGTGTGGCTGGAGGGCGTCCCGGCCCACCATGTCACGCAGCTGCACTGGAGCGCCGACGTCCATCGAGGCATCGTGACGGCCGACCTGCGGTTCGCGCGCCGCCTGCCCGAGGGGTCACGCGTCCGGCTGGCTCTGGAGCACGGCGAGGAGTCCCTGGCCGTACTGGAGGCCGCCGTCTCCGGGACCCGGGCCGAACTGATCGTGCCATTCGCCCGCCAGCAGAACGGGCAGGCCTACGAAGAGCTGCTCTGGTCGCCCGCGCGCCCTACCCTCATCGACGCGACGATCACGGTCACCGTCGGGGACGCGGCTACGAGCGCAGAGACGGAGGACGTCGTCCAGTCGTACCTGGGGTTGCGGTCGATCGCGGTCGAGGTCGGCCAGTACCTGCTCAACGACCGTCCCGTCTATCTGCGGTCGGTGCTCAATCAAGGCTATTGGCCGCAGTCGCACTCCGCCGCCCCGGATGCCGACGGCCTGCGGCGAGAGGCGGAGCTCATCCTCTCGCTCGGCTTCAACGCCACCCGGCTGCACCAGAAGTACGAGGACCCGCGGTTCTTGTACTGGGCCGACCGGCTCGGCCTCCTCGTGTGGGCGGAGGCGCCTGCCGCGTACGCATTCGACGCCGACGCGGTCGAGCGCACGATCTCGGAGTGGATCGCCATCCTGGACCGCGACCGCTCGCACCCGTCGATAGTGACGTGGGTGCCTCTCAACGAGAGCTGGGGTGTGCAGCACCTCGCCCATGACCCGCGGATGGTGGCCTACGCGAAGGCGCTGGTGCACACGACCAAGACGCTCGACCCGACCCGCCCGGTCGTCTCCAACGACGGCTGGGAGCACGTGGAGTCCGACATCCTGAGCATCCACGACTACGACGCCGACGCCGACGCGATCCGCGAACGCTACCGCTCCCGCGACGAGATCCTCGCGTCGTCGCACACCTTCCCCGGGCGCCGCCTCGTGGTAGACGACGCCCAGCGACTCGACGTGCCGATCATGCTCACGGAGTTCGGCGGCGTCTCGTACGTCGAGCACCAGACGGAGGACGCCTGGGGCTACTCGACCGCTACGACGCCCGACCAGTTCGCCGACCGGCTCGACGCCCTGTTCGACGCCGTCCGAGCTGGGGGCGGTCTCGCCGGCTTCTGCTACACGCAGCTCGCCGACACCGGGCAAGAGACCAACGGTCTCGTGTTCGAGGACCGCCGCCCCAAGATCCCGGCCGAACGCATCCGCCAGGCCGTGACGGGAGTGGCGCCGACGGCCTGAGCATCACCAGGAAGGCCCACACCTCGTTGCTCACCGTCCGACGAGACGATGGAGTCTCGTGCGCCTGATGACACTCGGAACCAGGACACTCGCCGCCGAAAGGCGGCATCATCGCCCAGTCGGTTGCGGAGTCGAATCTGAAAGAGTGTCCGGCGTGGGAAGGCTTTGCGGCCGAGTGCGATCCAGGCCGAGGCGGAGCCGGGCGCGGATCGCGAGACAGCTCGGGCTGTCAAGCAGCGGGCGACGCGGTTGGTTCTGGAACATTCGGATGCGCATCCGAATTCGGCGGCGACGTGTGAGTGGTGTCTCCCCGCAACCTGGACCGAAACGACCTCGCTTAACTCGCCCGCGTCATCCGACCGAGCTGAATTCCGGAACGGACACGATGACTCTCACGTAGGCGCCATCCGCCGACGAGCGCCCCCGACAGCGGATTCGGGGGTTATCGTCGTCATCGTGCGGGTTCCCTGCGCCTGCGAGCAGCCGAGGAGGTGGGATGAAGGACCGCGTGCTCGACCTCGTCTTCCTCGTCGGCGTGCTGTTCAAGGGCCTCGACGGCCTGGCCGAACTGGTCACCGGCGTGCTGCTGCTGTTCGTCACCCCGGCGAAACTGCACCAGGCGGCAGGAGCCGCGACGGCCGGCGAGCGGGCGGAGGACCCGCACGATCTCATCGCCAACCTCATCGTCCACGGCGTCGCCCACCTCCAACACGGCAGCATCGTGTTCGCCGCCCTCTACCTGCTGGTGCACGGTGTCGTGAAGCTCGCGATCGTGATCGCACTGCTGATCGGGTCGCGCGGCATCTACCCGTGGGCGATGGGGGCACTCGGGGCGTTCCTGATCTTCCAGGTCTACGAGCTGGTGACCAATCCGTCCATCGCGGTCGCGATCCTGACCGTCTTCGATGCCATCATCATCTGGCTGACCTGGCGCGAATGGCGCCGCGGGCGCGAGCTGCGGACGACGTGGCGAGGTACGGTCGCCTGGGTGTTCCGGAGGCGGGTGGCCACCTGACGGCCGCATCCGTCGCCACGCCGTGGGACTTCACGAGCCGACGGTCGGCAAAACGAAAAAATCGAACAAACAAGACGGCAGAGGAGGCGAAGTACCGGCTACCGGGCTTGCGTCACGGTCCCGTAGTCCTGGAGACCTGGTGCTCCAGCTCCTTCAGGTGGGTGCCGAGAGTACCGCCGACGGCGGGGTAGCGGCTGACCGGGTCGGGGACGGAAGGTGGGGAGGCGGTGAGCGCTCCGACCGTCAGGATCACGGCGACCGCGGCCGCAACAGCGTCGAGGGCCAGGACGATCGCGAGAGCGGAGCGGCGACGAGGCGACGCCGGCCTCCCGGACCGCGGGAGCCTCGCCGCGTCCCGCTCCGGCTCCGCGAATGAAGGCGGCTCCGGCCGCCCCTCGTCCGAGGCCGGGAGCACCAGCGTCGGCCCCAGCGCGCTCACCACGTCCTTGGCGGCGATCGGCGCCGTCGTCACGTGTTCCGACTCCGGAACCGCCACTGTCGGCGCTTCCTCGGCGAGGAGGGTGCTCAAGCGTGTCGCGGCCTCGGCGGCGGGCGGACGCAGCGCGGGATCGCGGGAGGTCATCGCGCGCAGCAACTCGCTCCACGCGCCGCCGAGCGACTCCGGGATCCGAGGGTCGCGGGAGAGCCGGGCCATGGCGGACTCCACGGCGGTACCGGGGAACTCCCGACGACCCGTCAGGCCCTCCAGCAGGACGAGCCCGAGCGAGTAGACATCCGTCGCCCCCGTGAGGGGCCGTCCGCCGGCCTGCTCCGGGCTCAGGTAGCTCGCCGTTCCGATGACTGTGCCGGTCGCCGTGACCTTGGCGTCGTCGATCAGGCGCGCGATGCCGAGGTCGGTCAGTTTCGCGATCACACCGGAAGCCGTCGACTCTGGCAGGAGGATGTTCGCCGGGGAAACGTCCCGGTGCACGACCCCCGCGCCGTGGAGGTACGCGAGGGCACGCGCGATGTCGGCACCGATCGCGGCGACCGTCGGGGCGGCGAGCGCCCCCGATCGCAGGCGCTTTCGGACGTCGGTGCCCTTCACGTACTCCAGCACCAGCACACCGCGACCCTCCGCGTCAGAGATCGCATCGAACAGCGTCACCAGCGACGCATGCGATCTGGTCGCGAGAATGCGCACCTCGTCCTGCTGTCGGCGGAGATCCGCCGCGGACGCGTACTCCGGTCGGAAGATCTTCAGCGCTACCTGCCGGCCGAGCGCCTCGTCGGTCGCGCTGTAGACGTCGGCAAGGCCTCCCCGGCCGATGCGCTCGAGGATGCGGTAACGGTCGGCGATCAGCGTCCCGGCCGCGGAGGTCAGCTGCCGCGGGGTCTCATCGGTCGTCGACATCATCCGTCGCCGCCTTCCCCGTCGCCTTTGCCCTTGCCCTTGCCCTTGCCGGGGCCTTTGTCCGTCTGATCCTGTTGCTGCTGCAGCTGCTGGATCTGCTGCTGCAGCTGAGCTCTCTCCGCCTGAGCCTGCAGCTGCGTCAGGTCGGCGCGCACGGCGGTGATGGAGGTGTGGATCGCGGCGTGCCGGGCGCTGCTGATCTGCCCCTTCGCCAGGGCGGCGTCGTTCAGCTTCGCCAGCGCGGCGAGCTTGATCTGCGCGCCGGCGAGATCGTTCGCCTGGGCCGCGGTCGCCACCTCCAGGACGCCGTGCTGGAGGGTGCTCGCGGTCTGGGTCGAGTAGTCCGCTCCCGCGGCGCAGCCGCTGAGCCCGAGCGCGAGCGCGGCTGCAGCTGCGGCGGCGACACGGCGAACGCGTCCTCCTGCTGGCTCCATACTCTCCACCTCCTCACGGCGTCAAGCACGGTAGCCGCGGATCGGGTCGCTGTCGAGCCGAGCGCCTCGGCACACCGGGGATCCTCAGCGAACCAGCTCCTCGGTCGAGGCCCGCGAGCCCTCCCGAGCCGGGTCGACCCGCCGGAACCCAGCGGCAGGAGAAACGCAATCCGATCAGCATCGCGACGCCGAGCACGGCCTGCGCGACGGTCAGCGGAACTGTTCCACCTGACAGCCGTCCAGCGGAAGCGCCCAGCCGCCCCCGCCCAGGAGGTGCGCGACGGGCAGGGTAACGAGAGGTGGACCCCTGGAAGAGCCGTCCGCACGGAGGTAGCGTGGAGGTCCCTGTAGCTACGGGTATGGGGAATAAGGGGCCAGAGCCCGACCGAGCGATCGGCCGGGCTCTGGTGTCCCGGCGCTGTGGGCTACTCGTCGCGCGCGTCCGGCCGATCGAGCTCGTCCAGCTGGTCGATGCCCTGCGGCTCCTCTACCTCCACCTCGACGCCGCCCTCGGGCTCGTCGCGGAATGCTCCGGTGCCTTCGTCGAGCGTGCCCTCGCCGTCGGGGTAGCCGACTTCGTCGGGGTATTCCATGCCCCCGGTGTTCGACATGTCCATAGGTCTCCCTCCGTCTGCTCCGATCCTGCAACACGGTCGGCCGGCACACTAGAGGGACGACGATGGGAGAACGACATGGGAGGGTGAGGGCCGACCGGCCGGACGGGTGAACTGCGGGTGGTTCTGCCGCTTTTCAGTATCCAAATCGGCGTCCGGGGAGGGACACTCTCTGACAACCACACCTCCCGGAGCCCGACATGCGCACCAGCACTCTCGTCCCGGTCGTCGCCGGTCTCGTCGCAGTCGCGGCCATCGCCATCGCCGCCGGTCCGACGTACAGCGCGCTCACCGCCGGCGCCGACCTCATCGTCAGCGCCGGAGACAGCACTGCCGCGGGATCCTCCGGCCCGATCGATCTCGTCACCATCGACGGTCACGAGGTGGCCACGCGGACGAACGACTCCGCCGCGTTCGTTCCGCTCGCGGCAGACGACCGCTACGCTCCTGGGCACACCTTCCACCTCGAGGTCGGTGTCGCAGACAACGATCCCGACGTCGCCGCGGCGATAACGGTGGCGGTGGTCGGCATGGACTCCGCAGGCACAGGAGTCGTCGGCACGTCGCCGAATCTCACTCCCCTCCTGCGGGTCACCGTGGTCGACACGACGACCGGGCATGTGCTGGTCGGCCACAGCGCCACCGATGCGAGCCGCGGAGCGCCGGTCGCCGACGCCTCCGCGACGATCGCGCACGTCACCCAGCGAGACGCGGACCCGCTCAACGACGGCGACCGGTGGACGGACGGCGCGGCGGGCAGCCGCCACGAGCTGGAGATCATGGTGTATTGCCCGGACTCTCCCGCCGCTCTCGGGCTGACCGGCGGCCGCTCCGATCTCGCACTGATGCTCTACGGGATCGGTCAGCCCTGACCTTTGGCCGCCCCATTGACGAGCCTCCCGCGAGGGCGTTCGGTGGTCGCATGGTAGCTCTGATAATCATCCTGCTCGTGGTCTGGCTCGTCCTCGCGATCCTCGGCTTCGCCGTGAAGGGCCTGTTGTGGCTGGCGATCCTGGGGATCGCGTTCTTCGTCATCACGGCGATCGTGGGCTGGCTGCGCCGGGGCGCGCCTCCCGCAGCTGACTTCCGTCGGCAGGTTCAACGAGTTGGCAGGACACGCCGCGCGGCCGAAGGGGCGGCGTGTCCTGCTAACTCGTTGGCGCGCTCGGGTACCACCTCGGCCCAGCCCCGTAAATCCCCTGCCCGGGGTCTGCGCGCGCACGTAAGGTGATGGCATCACGTCGGACGCGGCGTCGTGTGGATCACGGACACGGCGTCTTCCCGAGGTGTGTGGGGGGATCCCGGGCGGCAGGCTTCAGGTCTGCCTCCCGGGGTCCGGGCTGACGACGATCCGCCGAATTCCGCCTCGCCGGCGGGCGAATCATCCCGAGATTGAGTGCTTCCGCAGTGCTTCCCAGGGACTCCCCGGAGTCGTCTGGTTGGCTGAACCCTGGTTCACGTACGCGTGCGAGAACGAGGGGGACGCGATATTTTGGGGGCGACGCGATTGTTGGCAGGACGCGATATCTAGTGGCAACTGGCACGCTGACCGCATCTGATCGCCGGACCGGCACCGAGCCGCTCCGGGCGATGAGGCCGTGGACGATCGCGGTCGCGTTCGGGCTCGTCGCGACGATCGTGTGCGCCTCAGGCAGCTGGGTCCCGTCGCTCTGGGGCGACGAGGCCGCCACGGTGATGTCCGCGCGACGTCCCGTCGCCACACTTCTGCCGATGCTCTTCCACGTTGACGCCGTGCACGGCCTCTACTACCTCGGCATGCACGGCTGGATCCGGCTGGCGGGCGACAGTCCGTTCGCTCTGCGGTTGCCGAGCGCCGTCGCGATCGGCTTCGCGGTCGCGGCCGTCACTCTGCTCGCCGGGCGGCGTGGAGGCCCGAAGGCCGCCGTCGCGACGGGCATCGTCGCGTGCGTCCTCCCGCGGATGACCTACGCCGGCGAGGAGGCACGATCGTTCGCCTTCACCGCAGCGGCCTCCGGGTGGCTGACTGTGCTGCTGCTCTGGCTCATCGACGGAGGCGGCCGCTCGGCTCCCGCCTCTGCGCGACGCACCTGCTGGGCCGTCTACGCCACCGGGCTGGCGCTCACCTCGTACCTCTTTCTCTACACGGCGTCGATCGCCGTGGCGCACCTCGCCATCCTCCTGATCTCGCGGGCATCACGTCCTACCCTGCGCGCGTGGGCCGTGGCGACCGGCTGCGCGCTCCTCGCACTGGCGCCGCTCATTCTCCTGGCCTACTTGGAGCGCAGCCAGATCGGCTATCTGGGCAACCAGCCGATCGACCCGCCCACCTTGCTGTGGTCGTTGTGGTTCACAAACGGCTGGGTCGCCCTCGCGGCCTGGGCGTGCATCGCGCTCGCGATCGGCTCCGCCGCGTACGCGCGCTGGGGCAGAGCCGGGCGGGAGGCGGACAGGTCGTGGCTTCTGCCGATCGAGTCGGTACCCGAGCCGTCGCCGCAGACGCCGCGGCCAGTGTCTGGGGCACTGGTCGGCGCGTGCTGGCTGATCCTGCCGACCGGCACGTTGCTGGTGGTCAACCTCGCCTTCCCGATGTACACGGCGCGGTACTCCACGTTCGCCGCCCCCGCCGCCGCGCTGCTCATCGCCGAGGGACTGCTCGTGCTGGGTCGCATCCTCTCACGTCGAGCCGGCGTGCCCGCCGTCGCGGTGACCGGGGCAGGGCTGCTCGCCTTCGTCGCCGTGTGCACGCCCGTCTACCTGTCGCAGCGCGGCCCCTACTCCAAGAACAACTCCGACTGGGCGGAGGTCAGCGCGGCGATGGGCGCGGCCGCGCGGCCCGGAGACGCGGTGGTCTTCGACGAGTCCACCAGGCCGTCCAGGCGGCCGCGGCTCGCCATGCACACGTACCCGGCGGGCTTCGCCGCGGTCAGCGACCCCACTCTGCGGACGCCGTACGATCGCAACATCGGCTGGGCCGATCGGGTGTACTCGGTTCCGAAGGCCGCGGAGCTCGGGCGCTTCGACGGTGTCCAGCGGGTCTGGTTGGTCGAGAACGACGTCGACTCCAGCCTCCACCACTACGGGCTCGCCGAGTTGGAGGCTCTGGGCTTCGAGGCGACCGGGCGCAGCATCCCGACCCATCGCACGATGCTCATCGAGCTGACTCGCTGAAGGCTCGCTCCGGCGACGCAGCGGCCCCTCGGCGTAGTGCCCTCTCGGCAGTGGGGACGGTCGAGAATATGCTCTGACCATGAACACGGCGATCTCGCAGGAGGCTGTCGGCGAGCGCAGGGCCGCGGACCGGTTCTCGCGCCGCCTGCGGGCTGCGTCCGTCGAGTCGCTCGCGCTGGGCATGGGCGCGCTCGCGTTCGTCGCTGTCGGGGCTGTGGCGTTTTTCGTCTTCGCCGGTCATGACCTCTCGATCGCCGGCGCCGGGTCGGTCGGCCAATTCGCCGCGATCGCCTGCTGCGTCGTCGCCCTCGTGTCCTACGGCGGCGGACGCGTGACGACCTGGAGCATCCCGTGGTTCAGCCGCCCCAAGGAGCAGCGCTCACGGGTGGGGGCAGCGGTGGAGGTGTTCGACTCGCTGGCGATGTCGGTCGCGCACGCCGTCGTCGTCCTGCTGCTCTGGACCGTGCTGAGCGACGTGCTCGCGCGCAGCTTCCAGGACGCGCAGGTGTTCGCCCTTCCGGCGACTTTGCTCGTCGGCACGGCGGCGGCGGTCTCGGCCTACTACGTGTTCCTGGCCGCCGCCGACATGAACCCGTTGCTGTTGTCGACGGTGCTCGCGACCTTCCTGGTCGTCGGGGCGCTGACGAGCATGTTCACGGCCTCCAACCCGCACTGGTGGAAGCAGAACCTGAGCGTGCTCGGCATCACCGACGACTGGTCGGCCGCGACGTTCAACATCACCGTGATCGTGGGAGGCGTGCTCGTGACGGCCATCGCCCGGTACGCCACCGACAGTGGCAGCCTCGAGCGGCGCCCGACCCGCGGCGAGCTGCAGGTACGGATCTCGCTCATCATCGTCGGCGCGATGCTCGCGTGCGTCGGGCTCTTCCCGGTGAACCGCTTCTTCCTGCTGCACAACACGGCGGCGACCGGGATGGCCGTGGTGTTCTGCCTGCTGGCCATCGGGATCCGCTGGATGATGCCGCACCTGCCGCCCGCGTTCTACGTGCTCGGCTGGGTGTTCATCGGCGTGATCGTACTGGTCGCCCTGTTCTTCGCCGTCGGCTACTACAACCTGACCGCCGTCGAGCTGGTCGCCGCGGTGCTCATCTTCAGCTGGATCATCGTGTTCCTGCGGATCACCGTCGCCGCAGGGACCGACCGAGCGCGCGGCGACAAACGCACGCCCGGTCGGCTCACGGACAGCTGAACCGTCGCTCAATACGGAATGCTGACGACCACACGGTAGTTCGGCATAGTCGCGAACGTGTACTTGAACATCGGCTTCTCGGCCGCGGTCTCCGCCCGGGCGTTGAAGGTCGGCACCGTGCTCTCGAGCTCTTCGGCCCACGACGAAACGAGCGCCGCACCTCCCGCGAACCTTCTATGTGTTCGGCTGGATCTTCATCGGCGTGATCGTACTGGTGGCACTGTTCTTCGCCGTCGGGTACTACAACCTGACCGCTGTCGAGCTGATCGCGGCCGTGCTCATCTTCAGCTGGATCATCGTGTTCCTGCCGATCACCGAAGCGGCGCGGGCGGACGGTGACGCGCCGACCACCGAACGGTGACCGGCGCGTCCGATTCACGTGAGCGTGAACGGATAGCTTTGTCGAGTCGTCCAGCCAGCACCCGCCGCCCCGAGTCGTCGCATCGTCAGGTTGATCGGGCCTCCGTTCGTGTTTCGGAAAGCGAAGCTCCACGTCCTCGCCGGTACAATTCTATTGAGATTGGCCGCGTACCCATCACCCGCCTGAGGCGTGCCCCAGATGAGTTGGATCGGGAGAAATGAAGCCTGTTTGGGCCCCGTGAGCCAGTATCCCGGAGCAAGGTTACCCGTGTCGCCATTGGTGTCGCTTCTCCAGACATCGGTGCCAGCCGAAACCGGGCGCGGCGGAACTTGACGATACGGAGGGAATTCCACCCCATCGACCGTCCAGTCGGTTGTTTCGGTAATCTGAGGCGCAGCGAACCCGACCGTCTGAACCGGGCCGATCACAATGAACTGCCGACTGGCCGACAACGAACCGGCTACTGCATCGAGTGTCTTTGTCGCCGCCGGGCTGCCCGCTGGTGAGATCAGAGTCACGGAGACTTTCCCCGAGCTGTCCGTGGTCCCCGTGACGGTCTGGACGCCACCTGGGAAGGAAGTGCCCGCGGGCGCGGTGAAAGTAACCGCCCCGCCACCGACTCCCCCACCGCCCCGAACGAGTGTCGCGGTAAACACGGCCGAACCGTCGAGCATCGGCAGCCCCCGCCCGGTGTTCATCGGTGCAGAGGGCATAGAGAGCGTGAGGGTTTCAGCAGTTACTGCGACGGCGCGGACGACGAACGTCGCAACGCTGAAGCCCGAGGCGCTGACGGAGATGGTCGCTTGGCCGCTCGAGGCGACGGCGGTCACCGGAATGCTGAACGTTCCGTCGGCGGCGACGGGGACGGTCGCGGGAACCGTGGCTACTCCCGGCGTGCCGGAGGTCACGGTCACCGTCGAGGGCAAGGTGCCGCCGGGCGGAGGCTTCAGGATGCCTGTGGCCACCCGCTGCTCGCCGTTCGGGATCGCGTCGGGCGTAGTGGTCATCGCGATCGTGCCCCGGACGACGGCTGGAACGACGGTGCACGTGTATTCGGCGGGCGCGTACTCGGGAGCACTCACCGTCACCGTGGAGGGCGTGTTCGCTCCGGGGTTGGCGGCGGTGAGTTGGAAGGAGAACAAGCCCCCCGACAAGGTGAGGGTCTCCGGACCGGTCACCGCGCCGGTGTAGGCGAGGGAGAGCTGCGAGGGGAGCGTACCGCCTGTGGCCGGCACAACCGTGCCGAGGATCAGGAGGGAACTTCCGCCGTTGATCGTCGCCGTCTTCGTGATGAAGGTGATCACTCCCAGCCCTACGGAGCTCGCCGCCGCCGGCGAGGCCGAGGTGGCGGCGATCGCCGGAGCGGCCCAGGCGGCAGCTCCGATGAGCGTGCGGCGCTGGAGGCCTGCTTTGTTCTCTTGCGGACGCTTCGCGTCCGGCTCGGTGGTTCGATTCACGGAGGAGGTGCCTTTCTGCGATTCGGGGTGGGGTCGGGTTCCTCAGCGCAGCGACGTATAGGGCGCGCAAATGCGTGGTCTCTGGAACTCCAGTAGTGTATATTACATGCAATAGGTTTGCCAAGTAGACGACCGACTCAGCCCTCACCGATCGGCCTGATCAACTCCGGCCCGTCACCGACGACCGGTCCGACCCTGTCGAACACCAGAGCGTCGGCCACCGGCAGCGCGGCGCGCACAGCCTCGTCGACGAGCGCCTGGTCGCCCACCACCGTCGGGTCGATCCAGTGGTCCCAGAGCTCGCGCGGAAGCGGCACCGGGTTGCGATCGTGGATGTCCGACAGGGTCTGCACGGCGTCCGACGTGAGGACCGTCGCCGTGAGGTGCCAGCGCTCCGGATCGTCACGCGCGAGCGCCGGGTCGGCCCACCAGGCGTACAGACCGGCGAAGCCCAGCAGTTCGCCGTCGGCGGAGTGGATGAAGAACGGCGTCTTCTTCTTGGTCTCGGGGTCGGTCTGCCACTCGTAGTAGCCGCGAGCCGGGATGATCGCGCGTCGGGAGGCCACGGAGGCCTTGAACATCGGCTTCTCTGCCGCGGTCTCCGCCCGGGCGTTGAAGGTCGGCACCTTCGTCTTAAGCTCTTTGGCCCACGACGGGACGAGCGACCAGCGCGCGAGCTCGAGACGGCGCACGCTCGGCTCCTCCCCCCTCTTGCTCTCGAGGAATACCGGGATGGGGTCGGTCGGTGCGATGTTCCAACTCGGCCGCCAGTCGCGGAAGTCGCCGCCCTCGGCGACGAACTCCTGGATCATGTCGTCGGTCTCTTTGTCCAACGCGAAGCGTCCGCACATGCCGCCAGCCTAGGCCCGACCTCCGACTCCGCACCCTCACGTCGCACGGCGACTCGAGGGCGACTGTTCGCGAGTCGGAGGCCCTGTACGGGGTCTCCGAAGACTCATAAGATACATCAGCGAACAGTCACTGGCCTGTTCAATTCCACATGTGTGAGCTTAATTTTTGCGCATTGATTGCGAGCGTTGTTCTCGCGAGTGGGGCGGGGCGTGGAACGGTCGCGAACCTTCCAGGCGGGCCAGGGACCAGTGCCGATGGGCACAGGCGGCCGCCCACCAGCTCGGCACGCAGGCCGACCTGCTCGTAGTCGATCAGGCCGGTCACGGACTCGCATTCCTCGACCAGGACGCCGCTCCGCGATCACCGCCTACTTCGACAGCGCCAACCCTGTTGACAACGCGCCGCCCGCCACGACACCGGGGACCCCTCCGGGCGCATCCGGTCCGGAGGCTCAGGCCGGCGACACCGTCGGTGCCGGTGACGCGAATGCGTCCACCGAGCAGTCGACAGCGACAGCGACCCACGAGCGGGGGCTTGCGAGCACCGGCAGTGACAGTTCGACCGTGGCGATCGCTGCGGCGCTGTTCTTGGCGCCGGGAACGGGCATCCTCATCGTGGCGAGACGAACGGCATTGCGTTCCCGCGCGACCGATTAGCCCACCGTTCGTCACCCACAGCCGGCAGTCACGGCCGTCGGTGACGAGCCGCACCCCCCAAATGCGGGGAGGGCCAACCTGAAAAAACGATGTATTCTCACCTTTGTGAATTGGTGAGGAACAATCACTTTATAGCGGGAGAACGACCCGAAGCCCGCTCGGAGCGACCCACCGGAGCACACCGAACCCGAAAACGCACAACCAGAACCCAGGGACGACCCGTGAACCCGACACGATCGCACCGAGCGCCTCACGCACTCGACCCCATCCGGGGTGCGCGGCGCCTGCCGGACACCGGTCGTCCCTCGCGGAACGGAGTCGGCGGCGGTGAATCCGTTCGAGACCACGGTTTCCCCCAAGCCGCCGTCGGCTCTTCCACGCACCGGACGGAGGCCGCACGATGACGGTCCTCCGCCCGCGCCTGGCGACACTGGCCCACAACGGCCACAGCCACGTCCGCCCGCTCAGCTCCGAGCGCAGCTGGGCGCGGCACTACCGCTTCCGCCTGATCGCGACCGACACGCTCATCATCCTGGTGAGCACCATCGGCGCGATCTTCGTGCGTTTCGGCTTCGAGGGCACCGCCACAACCGCAGGCTACGGCCTGCGCATCGACTACCTGACCGTATCGCTCGTGATCGCCGTGACGTGGATGTTCATGCTCGCGGCGTACCACACGCGCGACCCCCGGGTCGTCGGCGTCGGCGTCGGCGAGTACCGGAGGGTGGTCGCCGCGACGGCCATCACCTTCGGCCTCCTCGCCATCTTCTTCCTCGTCGGCAAGGTCGACATCGCCCGTGGCTACTTCGTGCTCGCCCTCCCGCTCGGGATGGGCGGCGTGCTGTTCTCGCGCTGGCTGTGGCGGCATTGGCTGATCACGCAGCGATCCTTCGACCACTATCTCTCACGGGCCCTCGTCGTCGGACGATACGACGACGTGGACACGGTCGTGCGCCAGATCCACCAGAAGTCGGGAGCGGCCTACAACGTCGTGGGCGCCGCTCTCGACACGGGAAAGCGGAAAGGCGCCAAGAAGGATGCGGAGCTGAGCCGCCGCATCGCCTCCCCTGAGCGGGAGGTGCCCGTCGTCTCCGACCTGTCGGGGGTCGCGGAGGCGGCCGCCCGGCTCGGCGCCGACACTGTGATCGTCGCCGGCCGGGCGCTCAGCGGGGGCGAGTTCGTCCGTCGCCTGGCGTGGAAGCTCGAGGGCACGGCGACCGAACTCGTGCTCGCTTCCCCGCTCACCGACATCGCCGGCCCGCGCATCCACTTCCGCCCGGTCGAGGGCCTCCCGCTCATCCACGTGGAGATCCCGCAGTTCGAGGGCGGCAAGCACGTGCTCAAGCGCGCGTTCGACTTCTTCGGGTCGGGCTTCGCGCTCCTCTTGCTCGCACCGGTCTTCCTGGCCGTGGCCATCGCCATCAAGCTCGACGACGGCGGCCCGGTCATCTTCTCGCAGGAGCGCGTCGGCCGCGGCGGCGAGCGGTTCCGGATGCTGAAGTTCCGTTCCATGTGCGTCGACGCGGAGGCGCAGCTCGCCGAGCTCCAGGACAAGAATCAGGGCAACGGCCTCCTCTTCAAGATCCACGACGACCCGCGGGTTACCCGCGTCGGCCGCGTGCTGCGCAAGTACTCCCTCGACGAGCTCCCGCAGATTCTCAACGTCTTCCTCGGCGAGATGAGTCTCGTCGGGCCCCGGCCGCCCCTCCCCGCGGAGGTCGACGGCTATGAGAACCACGTGCACAGGCGCCTTTACATCAAGCCGGGGCTCACCGGGATGTGGCAGGTCAACGGACGCTCGGACCTCTCCTGGCAGGAGAGCGTCCGCCTGGATCTCTACTACGTGGAGAACTGGTCGCTCACCGGCGACCTCGTCATCATCTGGCGCACCGCCAAGGTGCTGACACATCCCGTGGGGGCGTACTAGTCGCGCCCCCGGTACCCGCACCGCAATCCCGAGCACCTTCCCGACCGAACAGACACCGAGGTTGTCATGAGTACTGAAAAAGCCCCACGCGCTCGCTCGCTGGGCATTGCGACCGCCGTCCTCACGGCCGTCGGCCTCATCTTCGGAGGACTGGCAATCGCCCAGCCCGCCGCGGCCGACAGCGCACCACCCGATCCGACGAATCCCGCGACTCCGCCGACCGTCACCGCCGACGTTCTGCCCACCCCGCAGATCAACGGAGTCGTGTGGTCGCAGGTGGTCGTCGGCAACACCGTCTACGTCGCAGGCAAGTTCACGTCTGCACGGCCGGCCGGCTCGCCCGCGGGGACCAATGAGACGCCCCGCAACAACCTTCTCGCCTACAACATCACGACAGGCGCCCTGCTGCCGTTCGCGCCGAACCTGAACGCACAGGCGCTCTCGATCACGGCGTCCCCCGACGGGGCCCGCATCTACGTGGCAGGCGACTTCACCTCGATCGACGGCAAGGGCTACTACCGCCTTGCCTCGTTCTCCACCGCGACGAACACGATCGTCAGCGCTTTCAAGCCGATTCTGTCGACGACCGCGCGCGCGGTGACCGCCTCCAACACGGCGGTGTACACCGGCGGCGACTTCACCACCGTCAACGGCGTGGCGCGGGCCTACCTCGCCGCGGTGAGCGCCACGGACGGCTCGACGCTCAACTGGCAGGCGGACGCGGATGACTCGGTCTATGCGACCGCGCTGACCAAGGACGGCTCCAAGGTGATCGCCGGCGGCCGGTTCCAGAACGTCGGAGGCGTCGCCAACTACGGCCTCGTCGCCGTCGACGCCAGTACCGCGGCCATCCTGCCCTTTGCGGCGAACCAGACCGTGCGCGACGCGGGATCGCAGGCGAGCATCTACTCGCTGGCGACGACCAACGACCGCGTCTACGGCTCCGGTTACGTGTTCGGCTCGGGAGGCAACCTGGAGGGCAGCTTCTCCGCCGACCCGAACACGGGAGCGATCAACTGGATCGAGGACTGCCACGGTGACACGTACTCCGTGTACCCGCAGGCCGACAACGCGCTGTACATCGCAGGGCACATCCATTACTGCGGCAACATCGGCGGCTTCCCGCAGACCAGCCCGACGTGGACGTTCCACCACTCGCTCGCCTTCAGCAAGGCGGCGACCGGGACGATCACGAACGACCCGTACGGCTACTACAACTGGGCGGGCAACCCCTCCCCGTCGCTGCTGGACTGGTTCCCCGACTGGACGACCGGTACCTTCACCGGTCAGGGCCAGGCCACCTGGAACGTCTCCGGCAACGACAAGTACGTCGTCTACGGCGGCGAGTTCCCGTCGGTGGACGGCGTCGCGACACAGGGCCTCGCCCGCTTCGCGCTGACGGCCTCCGCACCGAACAAGGTCGCCCCGCAGGGAATCCCGCTCACCCCGACGGCGGCGTCGTTCAATGCCGGCCAGGTGCGCGTCGGCTTCGCGGCCACCTACGACAGGGACAACGGCTACCTGACCTACAAGGTCTACCGGGACAACGGGACCACTCCCGTGTACCAGACCACCGTGCACTCGAACTTCTACACGCGACCGATGATCGGATTCGTGGATTCCGGGCTCACACCGGGAAGCCATCCGATCTACCACGTGAAGGTGTACGACCCGGTGGGGAACATGACCTCACGTGACACGAACGCGGTGACCGTGGCGGCCACCAGCAGCGGAGGCGCTTACGCCGACTCGGTGACGCAGGCGGGCGCAGCCTCGTACTGGCCGTTCGACGAGTCCAGCGGCACCACCGCCCTCGACCACGTCGGGTTCACCGACCTGACCGAGACCGCCATCACGCAGGGTGCCACCGGGCCTATCAACGGAGTGACCGCGTCGACCTTCAACGGGTCGAGCAGCTTCGCCGTGACCTCGACGCCCATCCCCGGGCCGAACGCCTTCACGGTGTCGGCGTGGTTCCGGACCACGACGACCTCCGGCGGAAAGATCCTCGGCTTCGGAGACTCCAACACCGGAACGTCCTCCAGCTACGACCGGCACATCTACATGGACAACGCCGGCCGGATCTTCTTCGGGGTCTACCCGGGCGGAGTTGCCACACTGAACACTGGACCGGGCTACAACGACGGCCAGTGGCACCAAGTGACCGCGTCACTCGGCGCCAACGGCATGCGCCTCTACCTCGACGGCAAGCCCGCCGGAGCGCGCACCGACGTGACCGCCGGCCAGTCGTACAACGGCTACTGGAGGATCGGCGGAGACAACCTGGGCGGGTGGACCAACCAGCCGTCGAGCAACTTCTTCGCCGGCGACATCGGCCAGGTGTCGATGTACCCGACGGTGCTCGACAAGACGACGGTGACCAACCAGTACATCGCCTCCGGTCGCCCGTCGCCGCTCAACCAGGCCCCGACCGACGCCTACGGCCAGGCGGTCTACAACGACTCGCCCGACATCTACTGGCGGCTCGAGGAGACCTCCGGAACGACGGCGAACGGCTCCGACCCGTACGGCACGAGAGGGACCGCCTCCGGCACCAACACGACCAAGAACCAGCAGGGCGTGCTTCCGGGGACGACCGACAAGGCGTGGCTGTTCAACACCAACAACTCCGGCTCGACCGGCGGCATCGTGGTGAGCAGCGCACCGGTCACCAACCCGACCGTGTACACGGAGGAGATCTGGTTCAAGACGAGCACCACGAAGGGCGGCAAGCTCATGGGGTTCGGCGACGCCCAGACCGGACTGTCGAGCAACTACGACCGTCACGTCTACATGCAGGACGACGGGCGCATCGTGTTCGGCACCTGGACCGGGCAGGCGAACACCGTCACCTCCCCGAACCCGCTGAACAACAACCAGTGGCATCAAGCAGTCGCGACCCAGGGTCCGGACGGCATGAAGCTGTATGTCGACGGCCAGCTGGTCGGCACGAACCCGCAGACGCAAGCGCAGTCGTACAGCGGCTACTGGCGGATCGGCGGAGACAACACCTGGGGCTCCACCGGACCCTACTTCAAGGGGACGCTGGACGAGGCGGCGGTCTACTCGTCGGTGCTCTCGGCCCAAGACGTGATCAACCACTACAGCCTGGCGACGAGCGGCACGCTTCCGAACCAGACGCCGGTGGCCTCGTTCACGCAGTCCACGTCGGGCCTCACCGTGAACGTCGATGGATCGGCCTCGACCGACCCCGACGGCACGATCGCCTCGTACGCCTGGGACTTCGGTGACGGATCGCTCGCGACCGGCCCGACAGCCAGCCACACCTACCTGCAGGGCGGCAGCTACAACGTCACCCTCACGGTGACCGACAACCAGGGAGGGACCAACACGACCAGCCAGGGCGTGAGCGTCGTCGCACCGCCGCCGAACCAGCCGCCGGTGGCCTCGTTCACCTCGAGCTCGACGTACCTCGCGGCCGCGTTCGACGGAACCACGTCATCCGATCCCGACGGGACGGTCGCCTCGTGGGCCTGGGGCTTCGGCGACGGATCCACCGGAACGGGCTCCACGGTCAGCCAC
This sequence comes from Leifsonia sp. McL0607, assembly GCF_049993355.1. Classification (GTDB taxonomy): domain Bacteria; phylum Actinomycetota; class Actinomycetes; order Actinomycetales; family Microbacteriaceae; genus Leifsonia. The sequence continues at coordinate 1,029,974 of NZ_CP188253.1, forward strand.
ACGTACGCGACTGCCGGCACCTACCAGGTGACGCTGACGGTGACGGACGACAAGGGCGCCCAGACAAGCGTGACCAACCCGATCACGGTCGTGGCGAACCAGCCCCCTGTGGCCGCGTTCACCTCCTCGGTCACCAACCTGGCCGCGTCGTTCGACGGCTCGACCTCGTCCGACCCAGACGGCACTGTCGCCTCCTACGCTTGGGACTTCGGTGACGGAGCGACCGGCACGGGAGCCACGGCGAGCCACACGTACGCCACGGCGGGAGCCTTCACCGTGACCCTCACCGTGATAGACAACGCCGGTGGGACCAACCAGATCCAGCACCCGGTCACGACGACCCTGCCGCCGAACCAGTCGCCGGTCGCCTCGTTCACCGCCTCGGCGGCGGGCCTCGCGGTCGCGGTCAACGGCAGCGCGTCGAGCGACCCGGACGGCACAGTCGCCTCCTACGCCTGGGACTTCGGTGACGGAGGAACGGCGACCGGAGCGACGGCGAACCACACCTACGCAACGTCCGGAACCTACACGGTGACCCTCACCGTGACGGACAACCAGGGTGCGACCGCGACGACGACCAAGTTGGTCACCGTCACGAGCGCCCTCGCGCAGGACGCGTTCGAACGGAGCACCGTAAACGGTTGGGGCAACGCCGACACCGGCGGGGCGTGGACACTCTCGGGCGGCACGACCAGCTTCAGCACCGCAGGCGGGTTCGGCCAGCAGTCGATAACGGCGGGCGCGACCAAGACAGCGACCCTGCCGTCGGTCACGTCCACCCGCAGTGACCTGACGGTCACGCTCTCCGCCGATTCGGCGGCGACCGGAGGCGGCATCTACTACTCGGGCATCGGGCGAATGGTCGGCAGCGCCGACTACGAGGCCCGGGTGTGGGTGAAAGCCGGAGGCGCGGTGCAGCTCCAGCTGCTCCAGGGCTCGACAGTCCTCACGGCGGCGAACATCACCGGCCTGACCGTCGTCAATCCGACCGACCAGCTGAAGCTGCGGGTCCAGGTGTTCGGCACCTCGCCGACCACCATCCGGGCCAAGGTCTGGTCGGCCACCGGCGCCGAGCCGACCGCCTGGGCACTGAGCACGACCGACTCGACAGCGGCCCTCCAGGTCGCCGGCACCGTCGGCCTCCGCTCGTACCTCTCGGGCAGCGCGACCACCACCCCGGTGGTCACGCGCTGGGACAACTTCGCGGTGGTCCCGGTACCGTGACCCGGTCGCCTCGCGCGGCCATCCTCGTGGCGCACCCCGGTTCGGAGCTGTACGGCTCCGACCGGGTGCTCCTCGAGTCGGTCAGCGGACTCGTCTCCGACGGCTGGGACGTGCTCGTCGCCGTCCCGGCCGACGGCCCGCTGATCGCGGAACTGCGACGACGCGGGGCGCGGGTGGAGCTCTGCCCGACCCCGGTCGTCCGCAAGAGCGTCCTCCGCGCGCGGGGGTTCGTGCGCTTCGCGGCCACGACCCTCCACGGCCTGCGGCGCGGAAGCGCTGTGCTCCGCCGCGAGCGGCCGGCTGCGGTGTTCGTGAACACCGTCACCATCCCGCTCTGGATCGGGCTGGCGCGGCTCGCCCGCATCCCCGTCGTCGTGCACGTGCACGAGGGTGAGGGCTCGGCCTCCCCTGTGGTCAAGAAGGTGCTCTCGGCGCCGCTCCTCCTCGCGCAGACGGTGGTCGCCAACAGCGCGTTCAGCGTGGAGGTGCTCCGCAGCGCCTACCCGTCGCTCGGCCGCCGCACGACGGTCGTCTACAACGCCGTCCCTGGTCCGGAGCACCGACGCCCGGCGCGGGCCGCGATCGACGGGGACCTGCGGGTCACCTACATCGGGCGCCTCTCGCCGCGCAAGGGCGTGGACGTCGCGATCGACGCGATCGCCGAGCTCGAACGTCGTGGGGTGCCCGCGCGGCTCGACCTCGTCGGCGCCGTCTTCCCCGGCTACGAGTGGTATGAGCACGATCTGCGGCGCCAGGTCGACGAGAAGCGGCTGCAGTCGCGGGTCGCGTTCCTCGGCTTCCAGCCGTCGGTGTGGGAGTACCTGAGCGCCGGCGACGTCGTGCTGGTGCCGTCGATCGCCGACGAGCCGTTCGGCAACACGGCGGTGGAGGGCATCCTGAGCGGCCGGCCGGTGATCGCCAGCGCGACCAGCGGGCTGCTGGAGGCCACCGACGGCTACCGGACGGCCGTCACCGTGCCCCCGGGCGACGCGGAGTCGATCGCGGACGCGCTGCAGCAGGCTGTCGAGCACTGGGCGGACACCTCTGCCCTGCTGGACGGCGACGTGCAAGCAGCCGAGGAGCGGCACAGCCCGGAGTCGTACCAGAAGCGCATCGCAGAGCTGGTGCGCGCGACGACCGGGACCGCGAGCGAGGCGAGCGCGAACGAATCGGGCGCGCCTAAACTGAGCCGACGCATGCTGAGCCGCCTGAGGCTGAGCCCGCGCGGACGCTGACCGGGAGGGGTGCACCGTGATCGACCTCGCCGACGGTCCGCTCAACGCTCCTACCGTCGACAAGACGCTGCTGATCGCCGCTGCCGTCGCTGTCGCGATCCTGGGCTTCGTCGTGCTGCGCCGGTACCCCAAGCTGGCAGTGGCCTCCTGGATCGTCTCGATCTGCTTCGTGCCGATCTGGCTGGGCTTCGGCGTCGGTTTCAACGGCAACTACTACCTCCCGCCCGCGACGGCCGCCGCCTTCCTGGTGGTGGCGGCTCTTCTGCCGGCGCCCCGGTTCCGGCTGAGCTGGCTGGACGGCCTGATGACGCTCGTCGTCGTGTGCGCGATCTGCTCGCTGTTCACCGGCAACGCCGGCATCGCACTCGGCGCCGCCATCATCGTGGTCACCTACTTCGTCGCCGGTTACGTCGTCGGCAGGATCGCGCCGCTGCGCGTGGACCCGCTGTGGATCCACGGCGCCATCGCGATCTGCTTCACGGTCGTCGCGCTGCTGGCGATCGTGGAGGGCCTGACTCACTTCAACCCGTTCGTGCTGATCAAGGCGCCGAACTCGCTGTACACGGCGTGGGGCTCGATCCAGTCGCGCGGAGGCGTTCCCCGCGCCGAGGGAGCCTTCGGGCATTCCATCGCCCTGGGCGCGAGCCTCGCGATGGCGATCCCGATCACGCTGGCATCGCCCTTCCGGTTCTGGGTGCGCGTCGCGATGTCGCTGACGATGCTGGTCGCGACCGTTTTCTCGTTCAGCCGGATCGGGATGGTGTGCGCCTTGCTGGGCATCATGCTCTCCATCCTCTTCATGCGCGACGCGATCTCCCGCCGCGCGCGGATCACCCTCGTCACGGTCGTCGTCATCGCCGCGGCCGTGCTGTTCCCGCTCGTCATCGCGGTATTCGACGAGGCGGGCTCGGAGGCGACGGACAGCGCGAACTATCGAGGCGACCTCACCCAGCTGTTCGGCACGATGAACCCGATCGGTGTGGCGAGCTCCGCGGAGAAGAACTCGGCAGGAACCCTGTACTTCGGCAACTTCCGCTCGATCGACAGCCAGCTCATCCTCACCGGCCTGACCAACGGCGTGATCGTGCTCGCCGCCGTGGTGGCAGCGCTGGTGTTCGGCATCCTGCTGGTGCTGCGCGGCAAGGCGACGGCCGCGACTGTCGCTCTGGTCGCGCAGATCCCGGCGTTCGCCACGGTGGCGCTCATCACCCAGTACTCGATCTTCGTCTGGTTCGTCGCCGGCCTCGCCGCGACCACCCAGCTGATGCCGGAGGCGATGAAAATCGGCGTGCTGGGAGTGCGGCGGCGAGCGGAGGAACCGGTGGCGGTCGAGGCCAATGCCCGTTAGGCGCGATCGATTGAATTGTGGTCGCAGGCGCTCCTTCTCGACAGAATGGGGCGCAGCAGCACTACGAGGACTGCCCCGGCGGCAACCGCCTCGACGATCAAACGGAAGGACGCAAGCACCTCCTGGGTAGAGTCAACCGTCTGCGCGAGATAAAGGGCCGGCATGGACAACAGCACCCCCATCGTTCCCAGAATGATCGCGCTGAATGCAAGATCCATCAGCTTCTGTCTCCGAAGGCAACTATCCATGGTGAGTGCATCGGCCGAGGACCCGACGCAGGCCCGCGCGTCGGCTCGACGTCCCCGCACTTCGAAAAGCAGCCATGCGCTGACGCCGAGGACTGTCATCGCGATCGGCGGGTCGAGGATGAATGCGATGACCGTTCCCGGCGATGTGAACCCGGTGAAGCGTTCGAGCAGCATCTCGACGACAACCGACGTGATGAAGGCGGTCAATGCGAGTATCCCGATGACACGGGTTGCCCATCGGAACCGAGCAGGCAGGAAGTCTTCAAACCTGATGTGACGGGAGTGCGCAGCCCGCGTTTCCTGGTCAGTGCTCTTCTGTTGTGGAATCCGTGCCCCTGTGAGTCCGAGCAGCCCGCCGGCCAATGCAGCTGTGACGACGTACCACGCGACCGAACCACTTCGGTCGGCCCCCGAAAGTCCGATCGCCGCCCTCGCCACCGCAGCCCCGACGACGATGCCCACGCCTGTACCAAGAAGTCGGCGGCGTCGCCACCGCGACACGACGTCATCGCCGCGACTTCCAACACGCTGGGCGAAAGCGATGAAGGCCAAGAAAACGCCGGCACCTACGACAGCGCAGAGCGTCACGTTCGCAGATGATACAAGATCGCTCATGACCCCTACGACCTACTGTTCTCGAGTCAAGGCGCGGAGGAAGCGAATTCTCCCGGCGCTCATCTTTAAGCGGATCGCGACGATCATCGCCACCCTTAGATGAAAGGTAGCGTATTTCTGATAATTCAGAATGCCGACTGCAAGCATTAAACTTATATCCAACCACTCGTCGGCTGATCGAGCCGCGGATCACGCCCGGGACGCCGGCGGATCAGGAGTCTTTCGCGGAGGACAGAGTCGCAGCCGAGCGGGCGCCATCACCTTCGCACCCGCGTTGGAGCCCTTGTCCGTCGGGACACTCAACCGGGACTGCGCCAACTCGTCTAGCCCTGCAGAGCGCGCGAGCCGCAGCAACGGCACCAGGCCCGCGGCCGACACAAGATTCGGGATGGTGTGCGCCTTGCTGGGCATCATGCTCTCCATCCTCTTCATGCGCGACGCGATCTCCCGGCGCGCTCGGATCACCCTCCCTCGTCACGGTCGTCGTCATCGCCGCGGCCGTGCTGTTCCCGCTCGTCATCGCGGTATTCGACGAGGCGGGCTCGGAGGCGACGGACAGCGCGAACTATCGAGGCGACCTCACCCAGCTGTTCGGCACGATGAACCCGATCGGTGTGGCGAGCTCCGCGGAGAAGAACTCGGCGGGCACCCTCTACTTCGGCAACTTCCGCTCGATCGACAGCCAGCTCATCCTCACCGGCCTGACCAACGGCGTGATCGTGCTCGCCGCCGTGGTGGCAGCGCTGGTGTTCGGCATCCTGCTGGTGCTGCGCGGCAAAGCGACGGCCGCGACCGTCGCTCTGGTCGCGCAGATCCCGGCGTTCGCCACGGTGGCGCTCATCACCCAGTACTCGATCTTCGTCTGGTTCGTCGCCGGCCTCGCCGCGACCACCCAGCTGATGCCGGAGGCGATGAAGATCGGCGTCATCGGCATCCCGCGCCGGGTCGGCGAACCCGAGTCTTCCGCCGCGCAGCTCCGCTAGGAGGCGGCGCCCAACGTTCGAGCGCCGGATGTCGCGGCTGCTAGGACGACGTGCGCGCCGACTCGGACGCGGGCTCGCCGTCCGCAGGTCGTGCAGCCGCGGCCTCTACAATGTCCGGCTCAGCGCTCTCTACAATGTCCGGCTCGGCGACCGGCTGGGGGCTCGACTTCGCGTTCGCCGCCTCGTGCTCGCCGCTCTTGCGAGCCGGGAGGCCGAGGCGCCGCGACGGCGTCTCCGGCGCGTAGTACGCTCCGCGCTGCGCACGGGCGTGGATGCGGTTGAGCACGATGCCCAGAACCGCGGCGCCCGACTTCTGCAGCGAGTCGATGGTCTGCTCGAGCTGCTGCCTGCGGACCTGGGTGCGGTCGACGACGACGAGGGCGCCGTCGACCTGGCGTGCGAGGATCGACGCGTCCGCCACCGAGCCGAGCGGGGCGGTGTCGATCACGACAGTGTCGTACTCGGCGCGCAGCCGGGCGAGCAGGTCGGCCATCCGCCGTGACGAGAGCAGCTCGCTCGGGTTCGGTGGGATCGGCCCGGAGGCCAGCACGTCGAGTTCGCCGGCGCCCCAGCGTTGCACGACCTCGTCGAACTCGGCGCGGCCGGCGAGGATCGAGGTCAGTCCCGCGCCTCCCGAGAGCCCGCTGTAGCTGGCGACCATGGGACGGCGGAGGTCGGCGTCGATCAGCAGCACGCGCTGCCCGGTCTCGGCGAGCGCCAGGGCGACGTTCGACGAGATCATGGACTTGCCCTCCTCCGGCACCGACGAGGTCACGACGATCGCGCGGTTCGGGGAGCCCAGCGTCACGAACTCGAGGTTCGAGCGCAGCTGCCGGTACGCCTCCGCGCCGAGGGAGAGCGGCGAGTCGACGAGCACGAGTCCCGGATGGCTTCCGCGCTCGCGCGGGATGGAGCCGACGAGCGGAGCCTTGGCTACCTCCACGGCCGTCTCCGCGTTGTGCACGCGCGTGTCGAACGTCTCGCGCAGCACCACGATCAGCGCGCCGAGGATGAGGCCGAGCAGGAGGCCGGAGAGCACGTTGAGCCGGGTGTTGGGGGCCGACGGCGCGTCCGGGACCGCCGCGGGTGCGATGACACGCACCGAGACGGTCGTCTTGTCGGTGGCCGACTTGGGCGCGATCTGCTCGACCGTGCTGCTGAGGTTCGCGGCGACGGCGTCCGCGATGGCAGCTGCCTGCTTCGGACTGGTGTCCGCGACCGCGATCTGGAGGATCACCGTGTTCTGCGGCGTACTCACCGTTATCGCGCTCGCTAGCTGGCTCGGCGACTCGCCGAGCTTCAGGTCGTCGATCACCGGCTGCAGCACGGCCGGGGACTCGGCGAGCTGCGCGAACGAGAGCATCTGGTTCTGCGTGTAGGTGGAGCCCTGGCTCAGATCGGTCGCGGTGCCGGCGAAGCTCAACGAGAAGTACAGGGAGGATGTCGCCGTGTAGACGGGGGTCGCCAGCTGGGAGAGGCCGTACCCGGCGATGGCGCCGACGATCGTCGCGATCACCACGACGTACCAGAACCTCCGGAAAGCCTGTCCGTACTTCTTGGAGTTCATCGGAGCCCCTCCCGTCCCATCCCGTATGACGGCGCCCCGCGCTCGACACGCGGTTTCGAGGACATCCTAGGCTCGAATGACGCCGCCTCGGCCAGTGCTTTCCTCTCCGCCGCCGTCATCTGAAGACCACGAGCTGCGCGCCCGCCTTGTCGCTGAGGGTGAGGGTGACGTCTCCGGAGTCGGCGGACGGCACCGTGAAGACGTAGACGGCGGTCGCCGTGGCGCCGGGCTTCAGCGTGCCTGTGAACGGCTTCGACGCACTGTCGCCCTGCACCGGGTCGGCAGGCGTGGAGGCCGAACCGTAGTACGCGTTGACCGTCGCGGTGGAGACCGGGAAGTCCGATCCGGTGTCGTTGACGAGCTTCAGCGTGACCTTGACGGCCGGACCGCTGACCTCCCCCGGGCGGGTCGCGGTGGCGGTGTAGGCCTCCACGGAGGTCACATTGGCGGTGAGGCCGCCGGGCGTCTTCACGTTCTGCGCGACCTGGGCGGTGCTCGCGACAACGCCGCCGTAGCGCGCATCGAGCGTGCCGGCGCCCGGTTTCGCCGGGGCCGCGGTCGACGGTGCGTCCGTCGGGGCGGTCGACGGGGTCGGGAGCGCTGTTTCCGACGGCCGGGGCAGCTGCGTCGCCACGGGGTCGAGAGCGTTCGCGACGCCCTTGCCGGGCTGCGGGGTCGCACCGTGGATCGCCGCGACCACGATGCCAGCGGCGATGACCACCGCGGCGACGCTGCCGCCGACGATCAGCAGGACGCGCCGCCGCTTCGACGGAGCCTCCGGTCGGGCCGTGCGGGTCGTGTCGGCGTCGTCGCCCGGGTCATTGCCCAACTCGTGTCTCTGCGTCATGATGGACTCCCTTCGGTGCGGAGCTCGCGGAACCACCTGACCGCAGCGGCCACGAGGAACAGTGCGGTGGCGATCACGATGAGCGTGTACACCACGAGGAAGCCGGGCAGCCAGCCCAGCAGGGCGAACGAGACGCACAACACCCCGTAGTCCATCGGCAGCACCAGCACGGCGCGCAGCCACGACGGTCGGCCGGGGAGGTCCTCCGCCAGCGGAACAGCTCCGCTGCGGCGGCGCAGCTGCTCGGTCAGGATCATCCCGAAGAACAGCACGGACGCGACGACGGCCGAGATCAGGGGCACGACGAGCCAGGCGACGACGACCGTGCGGTGCAGGTAGAAGCCGACGAGCAGCGCGAGCGGCATGCTGACCACCTTCGTGGCGTCGACCATGTGGTCGAGCCACTCGCCCGCGGGGCTGCTGCGCCCGGTGAGCCGGGAGAGCTGACCGTCCGCGCTGTCGAAGGCGTAGCCGACGAGCAGGAAGACGGCGACGGCTACGCCGAGCCCCCATGACGCCGGAAAGACGATCAGGAGGACGATCGCGGCGAACGTCCACACCGCGCTGATCGCGGTGACCGCGTTGGGAGTCAGGCGCGCCAGGTAGGCCCAGGCCGTGATGTACCGGCCGAGGCGGCGGTTGACGAAGCGGGAGTAGGCGGGCGCGCTGCGGGCGGCCGGCTTCTGGGCCGCCGACAGCCTCCGGAGCACGGAGCCGTAGGACTCGGGGGCCGGCACGGGACTCTCGATCGCGGAGTCGCTCATGGCCGGGCCGACTCTGTGGTGTGCGTCGCCTGGGTCGTCTCTGTTGTCGGGGTCGTCTGCGTCGTCTGGACCGTCTGCGGTTGCGTTCGGGCGATGGCCGCCGCGGGCGCCTTCCGTGTCGGCGACGGCTGCGCGCCGACGCGCTGCGTGGTCAAGGGGCGGTGGGTGCGCACCTGCACGTGGTCGGCCAAGTCGTGACAGAGGGACTCGTAACGGTCGGCCACGTCGTCCCAGTCGTAGGCGAGGGAGCGCGCACGCGTGTCGTCGCGCAGCATGCTGTCGTCGGCGACCGCCTCCGCCTCCTCCAGCCGCCGTGCGAGAGCGTCCTCGGTGTCGAAGTAGGCGCCCGCGGAGCCGAGCACCTCCCGGTTGAACACCACGTCGTAGGCGATCGTCGGCGTCCCTGCTCCGATCGCACGCAGCAGCGACGGGTTGGTGCCGCCCACCGAGTGCCCGTGCAGGTAGGTGCGGGCGTTGGCGTAGAGCTGGTCGAGCAGTTGCTGGTCCCACACTCCGCCGAGGAACCGCACGCGCTCGTCAGCGAGTGCGTGCACGCGCGCGGTGTACTCGTCGGCGTACGGCGCCGATCCGACCACCACGAGCGGGAGGGTCGCACCGCTGCGGCGGTAACCGTCGACGATGGTGTGCACGTGGTTCTCCGGCTCGAAGCGGGCGACCACGAGGTGGTAGCCACGCGGGTAGAGGTCCGCCGTGGCGAGGAGTTCGTCGCCGTCGGCGACACGCGGTGCCCCGTAGGCGATCAGCCGGGAGTCGGCGTGGAATTCCTCGCGGTAGTAGTCGGCGATGCCCTGCGCGTCGGCGATGAGAGCGTCCGACCAGCGCACGGCGGCCGACTCGGCCATGCGGTAGTACCGCCGGCCTGCGCCCTTCCACTTGTCGCGCCTCCACTCGAGGCCGTCGACGTGCGTGGCGACCGGGATGCGGGCCGCGCGGATCAGGGGGAGATACGGCGAGTTCGCCGCGTTGAAGACGATGGCGACGTCGGTGCGGTGGGTCATCAGGTGCGCGACGGAGAGCCCGCTGTGGCTGAGCGTCTCGAGGGAGCGGCGGTGCACCGCTCCGCGGTGGACGAGCTCCATGCCGTGGTATTCGGCTGGGCGGTCGGCCTCCTGCGATCGGCAGTACACGCGCACGCGGTGGCCGCGCTCGGCGAGGCGGGAGCCGACTTCGTCGACGCAGGTCTCGAAACCGCCGTAGTGGGCCGGGACCCCGCGTGTGCCCACCAGCGCGATGCTGAGCTCAGTTCCCCCACTGTGCATCGGACTTCTCTCGCTCTCGTCGGTCGTTGAGTGGCGACCCGACGTGACGAAGGGGACAGCCCATCGGACGAAGGCGAGTACCTCGTCGGCCGGCTGTCTGGTGCATCAGGGTCGGGTCTCTGTTGCGCGCCCAGTCTATGACGAGTAATCCTCAATTGTTGCTCCCCCGTTAGGGGGACGTTCACCAATGCCGGAATGCCGGAAGGGTGGGGCTCAGGAAAGCGACGTGCGCGACGCCCGCAGGCCGTCGCGCACCCCGCGGAACGCGGCGCGCAACGGCGCCACCGGCCGCAGGAACTGCCGTCGACCCCCCTGAAGCAGCACCTCGTAGGCGATCGGGACGCTCGCGCGGCGCCAGCGCCGCACGCTCGAGGAGTCGAGGTTGCGCGCGGCGAACACCAGCCGGTTGCGGATGTTGAAGTAGTAGTACATCTCGGACTTCGCCTCGCCGCTCCGTTCATGTCCCGCGCCCTGGGTGCCGCCCTCCGCGTGCACCGCAGTCGCCTCCGGCACCACGAGAACGCGTGCGCCTGCCCGCCGCGCCCGGTACGACAGCTCCACGTCCTCCCAATAGAGGAAGTAGCCATCGCCGAACCCGCCGACCCGCTGCCACAGTTCGGCCGAGAGCATCAGGCAAGCGCCGCTCAGCCAGAGCTCGGCGTCACGTACACCGAGTTCGCCGCGCTTGCGGGTGGCCGAGATCCGGCCGTCGCCGAGGTGGAGGTCGGAGCCGTCGAACCAGACACTGCCGTCGGGGCGCAGGATGCGCGGCGCGACGAGCGCGTCCGCGTCGGCCCGCACGACGGCGAGCAGCGTCGCGACCTCGTCCGGCGCGATGGTGGCATCCGGGTTGAGCAGCAGAAGCGCGTCGGCGCCGGCCTCCAGCGCGACGGCGGCGCCGACGTTCATCCCCGGCCCGAAGCCGAGGTTGCTGTCGGGCTCCACCAGCAGCCAGCCCTGGTCAGCGGCGAGCGCCCGCATCCGGTCGCGCTCGTCGTCGGTCGTGCGGTTGTCGACCACCACGGTGATCGCTCCGGGGAGCGTGCGGGTCAGCGGCGCGAGGTTGGCACTCAGAAGGCCGGACGACCCGTAGCCGACGACCACGACGGCGAGCCCGGCGAACCGCCCGCGCCCCTCCCCGCCGCCGGCCCCCGCCATCGAGTCTCCTCCCGCTCGCCACGCTGGCGTGAAGCCTATACCTGTGTGAGCATGGAGACCCACCGAACCCCGTGAGGACCCTCCATGGCCGAGCACCGCGTCCACGTCACCATCGCTGTGCCGACGTTCCGCCGCCCGGAGAAGCTGCAGGCGCTCCTCCCGCTGCTCGTCGCGCAGGCGCGCGACGTGGATGCGAGTGGCGCGACGCGGACCGACATCGTGGTCGTGGACAACGACCCGGATGGGAGCGCTCAAGCCGGGGTGCAGGAGGCGGCGAGCGCGGCAGCGGCAGCCGACCCTCTGGTCGTGATCCGCTACGCGCACGAGCGGCAGCCCGGCATCGCGGCAGCGCGCAACCGGGCCCTCGACGAGGCCGCCGGTTCGCAGCTGCTCGCGTTCATCGACGACGACGAACGACCGCATCCCGGCTGGCTGGGCGAGCTCGTGCGGGTGCAGAACGACACCGGTGCCGCGCTCGTCCAGGGCTGGGTCGACCCCGAGTACGAAGTGCCGCCCTCGTCGTGGATCCTGGCCGGACGGTTCTTCGTGCGCCGCACCTGGCCGACCGGAACTGCGCTCGGGGTGTCGGCTTCGAACAACGTGCTGCTGGACGTCGAGCAGGTGCGGGAGAGCGGGCTCCGCTTCGCCCTCGACCTCGGCTTGAGCGGCGGCGAGGACACCCTGTTCACCAGCCAACTCGCCGCGCGCGGCTACCAGCTGGTCTGGTGCGCGGAGTCGGTGGTGACCGACCTGGTGCCGGCCTCCCGGATCACCCGCCGGTGGGTGCTGCGGCGAGCGCTGAGCCACGGCAACTCGGCGGCGGTGGTGAGCATCCGGCTGGCGGACGGGCCCGGCCGCGCGGCGCTTGCGCGTGTCGGGTCGGTCGTCGGCGGCGCGGCACGGGTCGTCGGCGGCGTGCTGCGTTGCGCACTCGGGGTCGTGACGCGGTCGGAGGTGCACCAGGCGCGCGGCGCGCGGGCCGCCTACCGCGGGGCCGGCATGATCGCTGCCGCTACAGGCCGCGTCATCCAGGAGTACGCGCGCCCGGCGACCGCCGAGGGGCACCCAAACGCCCCTAAAACCGCGGGGTAGGGACGTTTACGTGCCCTTCGGCGGGCCTTGCTGCGCTCGGCGGGAGGTTTGGAGGGTTTGGAGGGTGCGGGCGCGGGCGTAGGCGTTGAGGTGGCGGCGGCCGGCAGCGCCGCCGCCGTCGGAACCCTAAGTTGTGGAGTCCCAGAGGCCCCCCGTAGCACATACGCAACAGTGGACGATCGCCGGCCGCGCACCCGCTGAACCGCTGCGAATACGCCCGCGACGACCTCCCGACTAGCAGAACGGTCATAATCGCACCGAAGAGCGCGGACCCTGCTGCAATCCAGTTGCCGACGAGCAGGGCGATGCCAGCAGCGCTCGAGTGCACGATCGCGAATGTGACCGAACGCCGTCGCGCTGCGGCTGCATCAAAGGCCGCGGCGATCGGTACCGCGATGAATGCGCCGACGCTGACGCCAGCGCCCAGAACGATGCCCATGCAGGTGAGGCCCTAATTCACGGGGGGAACCCTGCAGAATCACTGGCCAGGGTGTGGCGAACGCTGTCACGGCGGTCGAAATCAGATGGAAGGCCGCCGAGATAGCCAGGAGCACCATCGCGGCCAGAAGCGCCCAAGGGCGAACGTTGCTTGGGTTCAGCATCTGGCTCAGACGCTCACGAGTAGCACGGATGCGAAGACTCCGAGCAGGAGGAGCAGAATCGCGCACGCGCCCACGATCGACAAAGCCAATCCCGAGGCCGCGACTCGTCGCTCTTCCGTTCCGACGGCGCGCGCCCGCCCGATGGTGCTGAGCACGATCCCGATGACACCGGTGACCGTCGCCGCGGGCATCAGGACGAACACGGATACAGTCAGGCCCATGTTCGGCTCAGCGCCCGTCGACCCGAGAAACGCGCTCAGCATCGTCGCGGCCGCGAGCGCGGTCGCGACGATTCCGAGAACGAATCCGCGCCGAGCGATGCCCGAGCGGGACTGTGACTGCGCCGCAGCGCGCGGCCGAGTCGAAACGGTCCACGCCGCCCCGTCCCACCATCGCTCCCGCGAGAGGTTGTCCGGATCGGGGAACCAACCGGAAGCAGATGTCATCGTGTTCGCTCCTCCACGAGTCCCTTCCTAGGATCGCGCCGCGCCGGTGGTCGCGGCGGCGCCGTTTCCAGCCGAAGGGTGCTCACCGTGCAGGGAAGGCGCCAACCGCGCCACCGATCAAAGCGACAAGACCGAAGACGATCCCTGCGCAACCGTAGATCCGAATTTCCCTTGACGGCAGTCGACGTCGCTGACTTCCCGGAAGCTTCCACCGGCGCCCATCTCGCAGAGGGAGCCGGTGCGGAATCGCAACGCATACTGCACCCCAAGCCAAGACCACAGTGCCCGCGATCATCGCTCCGACCTGCATGCTTGGTTCCTCGCTCAAGTTGGGCGCCGCCAGGACGCGTCTCGTGATGCTCGGACTTCTTGTCTCGCGACATTGGCCGAATGCCGCCACCACGATTTGGCTTGCTCCGTCCACCTCGACTCCCTACTTTCCAATCGATGCTTCGTATGCCCGGACCCGAGCCATCGCCGCCTCCCACTGCGGCTTCGTCAAGTTCGGCTGCCCCGCCTCCCGCATTACGACGCCCGTAGGCGAATGCAGGCGCACTACCTCGTTGTTGCCTTGCGCAGATGTGGTGTACCCGGCTCGAATCTCTGCCTTCCCCTTATGGTCGCCGACTTTGTTGCAGACCCAGCCCCCAATGAACCCCATAAGGAAGAGCACCAGAAACGTGATAGTGAGCGGGTCCCATTGCTGCGATGCTGCAACGGTAGTTACAGCGCAAACCAATGCTCCCCCCATCCCTACGAGGCCGATCGCACAACTCATCAATGCGTAGCCACCCCATTGATTGACCGTCGGCCCCGGCAATAACTCACGACGCACCCACTCCGTCTTCACCGGCCTATCCCCATCCCTTCGCTACTCCGAATGCGTCACCAGAGGCACCGAAAGCTTTCGACGCTTGAGAGATCGCTTCAGTCACCCATTCGTCAACTCTCTTACTGAGCGCCTTGCCGATGATCTGGCCGCCCCCGGGAATCACAGTCGTGCTCGTGTTGTACGCCGGCGGGTCGCCGAGGCGGTTTCCGCCGACTCGGTGAACGTGGCGGGCTCGAGTGCACATAAGAGTCCCGCGACATCGACTTTGGTGACGTAAAGGAGCCCTTCCCACGGGTCGGGAGCTGTCCCTCATACACCTGCCGAAGCGGCGCGACCTACAAGGGCAGATCAATCGTGCTTGCCAGGCCGTCGTTTGAAGTCGTCGATGAACGCCCGGAGGCGATCCGTGGCGATGCCGAACGGACGAGAAGGCAACAGGCCGAAGCGCCGCGTATCTCGCACGATCCCCACGATCACGTCCCAATTCTTTTGATAGAACTGGACCTCCGCAGAAGCCACCAACGGTTCTGTTGCCGTAGTGTCACCCAGGGCACGTGCCCAATCCACGCACCGTACAAGAGCGTCGTCACGGCCGACATCTACATGCCATTCGCCATGATCCATGACGAGGGCAACAACGATGAGTTCATCTCGGATAGTCAGAAATCCGTTGAAGGAACCATCCAGGTGCTCCTTTTCAACGCGAAATCCTCGCGCGACGAGGAAGCTCTGAAACTGTTGGACCGGATGCATGAGAGCGTTCACTTTAGGACCATCCGTCGTCCATCAACTGACACGTTGTATCCCTTTGATTCAAGATACGTCAGCTCCATTTCAAAGAAGCTGCCAGCGCGCGCCTCGGCATAGGGCGTTGCCAAGAGAATCTCGTCACCTCCTGCAATCACACCGTCCAAGAACTGGCGGTTCATCGCCCACTGCTCTGCACGAGTCATGGCGTTCCATTTGTCAAGAGGCACAGTGAAGAGTTTGGCGCCGACGGTGTCCCCGAGTGTGGTATATGCCGGGTAGTGGCCGAGCGAGACCGCTTCTCCTGAGGCTAGTCCCCGCCTCGGCAGCCCAGCTGCACCGCCGACAAAGACAACCCCGATGGCCGCAAGCGGCCGCACTGAATCAGCCACAGATTGAATGCCGAGGTACAGGTCGCGAATCCATTTCGGCTGGGATGACATGCTGGCCAGTTCGAGCGCCCTCGCGCAGACGGTGTTGATGGCGAGCTGCTTTTCGGTGTATCCGACTTTGACTTCGGAATCGCAACTGACGCCCTCCGGCCAATATGACTCATACAGGGCATGACGCCAGGCAAGATCGCTCTCCCAATTGGGTGCGACCGCTTTCGGCTGTGGTGGAGCGTCGTACCCAAAGGTCTTAGCCCGGTTATCAGCCACCCACTGATTGGTGGCGTTGTCCACTTGACGCATTTCGTAGGCATGAAGTGGGTCGCTCGTGTTGTACGCCGACGGGTCGCCGATGCGGTTTCCGCCGACATCGATGAATGTGGCGGGGTTGGAGTGCACGTACATATACCGCGACATCGACTTCGGCGACGACAGCAGCCCCTTCCACGGGTCGGCAGCTGTCCACGTAGCCGCCGCGGGATCGTAGGAGCGCGCCGCGTAGGCGTTCAGACCAGAGGTCGGATCCGTAAGCTCACCCGTGAAACCCTCCGGCGCCGACCACGCCTCCGACTCGAAGACCGCCGTGCCCCAATCGTCGTACGACGCTAACTGGGCGATCGACGCTCCGGTGGCGCCGGCCACGGTCGAACCGAGACGATCCAGCAGATCCCACGTCGCCTCCCCCGACGACGCCACATGCGCCGCCAAGTTGCCCGCCGCATCCCGCACCAGACTCGCCGTGCCGTGCAAATCATCCGACCGCTGCACCACCGTGGACCCGTCGAACGTGTTCGAGGTCGTCTCGGTACCGTACCGAGTCTGATCGGTCACCGCCGCCTGACGACCCAACCCGTCATACGCGTACGACGTCGAGCGACCGTCACGGGACACCTGTGCGGTGCGGCCCGACGGGTCGTACCGGTACGACGTGCCGACACCGCCGATCGACTGGGAGGCGCGCATCCCCGCGGCATCGTACGAGTACGACGCCACCCCGTCGGCGACACCACGACCCGCGCCGGAGGTCTCCGAACGCAACAGCTGGTTCGCGTCGCTGAACGACGCCGACTGCGTGAAGTCCCCGTCCTGCGCGCCCGAGCGCGACCAGCCCGTGCGGTTGCCCACCGCATCGTAGGCGTACGTGTTCTTCTCGCCCATCGACGACATCGACGACACCAGCCGGTCCAGACCGTCGTAGCCGTACCCGACCGACCGGACCACCGGCTTCGACCCAGAGCCCTCCGCACCGAAAACAGTCCGGGTCGCCTTCGTGACGTTGCCGTCCTTGTCGTAAGCATACGCGTAGGCGAGCGAACCGCCGTCCTCCACCGGGTTCGCCGGCACGGGGAGGCTGCGGTCGTGGAGGTACGTGTTCGAGTGCTTGCAGAGGTCGCTCTCACCCGCAGCCGGCGCCGTGCGCGCGCTCAGGTAACCGGCGACCGTCGTGCAGGCCTTGGCCACGTCCGCCGCGCCGAACGGCACCGGCGTCGGCGTGGCCGATGCCACTGCGGGCGCGACCGGCTCCGGCGTCTCGTGCAGGATCCGGGTCACCCGATCGGCGGCGTCATACGAGTACGAGGTCGCCACGCCGGTCGAGCGGGACAGCTCGGTCAGGTTGCCGGCGGCATCCCACCGGTAGCCCAGGTCGCCCCACGGCCAGGTCTGCGACGTGACCCGGCCGCTCTTGTCGTAGGTGTAGCCGAGCTTCTCCCCCGTCGGGAGGCTCAAGGACGTCCGCTGGCCCGCCCCGTCGAATTCGGCGCTGAGACGCCCGCCGCGCTGGTCGATCTGCGTCGTCGCGCGCCCGTCCCGGTCGTAGATCCAGCCGGAGACGCCGGTGGGATCGGTCATGGCGATCAACCGCTGCTCGGCGTCGTACTCGTAGGACGCGACAGCACCGGCCTGATTCTGACGGACGAGGTCGCCGCGCTTGTCGTAGCCGTAGCGGGTGGTCGCGCCGGCGCCGTTGATCACCGCCGCCACGCGGCCGGCCGCGGTGTACTCGGTGCGCGTGGTGCTGCCGACCGCGTTGGTCTCGGCGGTCGGCCGGCCCGCCGCGTCCGCGGCGTACCTCGTGACGTTGCCGTTGGGGTCCGTGACCGACGCGAGGACGCCGTCCTCGTCGTACGTGAACGTCGACGCCGTATTCGCGTCAGGGCCCTGCTCGCCCGACTTCGTCACGTTCTCGATGACGCCGGCCAGCTGTCCGGCCGGGTCGTAGCGATAACGGGTGAGGTGGCCCTCGGGGTCGGTCAGCGCGGTCTGGTTGCGTGCAGCGTCCCAGCCGTACCGGGTCACAGCACCGGTCGGGTCGGTCAGCGAAGTTTGGTCGCCGTTGGCGTCGTAGGCGTACGCCGTCGTGTGGCCGTTCGCGTCGGTGACCGACAGCTGGCGACCGTTCGCATCGTACGCGTAGGAGGTCGTCGCCCCGGAGGCGTCGATCACCGCCGACACCAGATCGAGCGTCGTGTACGCGTATTCCGTGGTGCGACCGAGTGGGTCCGTCACGCTGGTCACGTTGCCGGCCGCGTCGTAGCCGTAGGAGGTCCTGGCTCCCAGCGGCGACGTCACCGCGATCACCTGGCCGGCGGTGTCGTACCGGTACGCCGTCACGGCGCCGGTTCGGTCCGTCACCGATGTGAGGTTGCCGTCGACGTCGTAGGCGAGGTCGGTGTGCTTTCCGAGGCCATCGGTGACGCGCACGATCCGATCGAGGAGGTCGTAGGCGTACGTCGTCACCACGCCATCCGCGTCGGTGCGCTTCACGAGCCGGTCCACGTCGTCGTAGGCGTAGGTGGTGGAGGCCCCGGTCGGGTCCGTCTCCTTCACGAGGTTGCCGCGACTGTCGTACCGGTACGCGGTCGTGCCGCCGGACGGCGACGTGGTGCTCCGGAGGTTGCCGACGGCGTCGTAGGCGGATCTCCACACGCCGGCGTTCGGATCGGTCGTGGCGATCACGCGATCCCTGTCGTCCACACGGTGACTCGTCGTGTTGCCGAGCGGGTCCTTCTGGGACGCGAGGGCGTCCTCCGCCGTGTAGCCGTACTCCGTCACGCCGCCCGTGGGGCTCGTGCTGCGGGTCAGATGGAACATGGCGTCCCACGAGAAGGCCGAGACCGCTCCGGTGGGGATCGGTGATCGACGCGACGTGGTCGTTCGACTCCCAACCGTAGGAGGTCGCGCCTCCGGCCGGGTCGGTCACGGTCACGAGCCGGTCGCCGGCGTCCCACGCGTAGGAAGTCGTGCGCCCGTTCGCGTCGGTCTGCGAGACCATCCGTCCGGCGCCGTCGTAGGCGAAGGTCGTGGTGCGGCCGAGGGCGTCGGTGCGGCTGGTCAGGTTGCCCGCCGCGTCGTAGCCGTAGGCCGTCGTGGCCCCGGAGGGCTGCACGGAGGCGACGAGGTTTCCTGCGGCGTCGTAGCGCTGGCCGACCGTGGTGCCGTCGGGCTGGTGGATCGCGACGAGCCGGCCGGCGCCGTCGTAGTCGTACGACCAGGTGCGCTCGGCGCCCTTCGCGCCGCCCCGGTCGGTCTTGGTGGCGACGTCTCCGGCAGCGGTGTAGGTGTAGCGCGTGATGCGGCCCCCTGGCGCCGACTCCGTTGTGAGGTTCCCGGCCGCGTCGTACTCGTAGCGGGTCTCTGCGCCGTTCTCGTCGATGGACGACGTGACGTTGTTCTGATCGTCGAAGGTGAACGCGGCTGTGGTTCCGTCAGGATGCGTGACGTTCGTGATCCGGTTGCGGGAGTCGAAGGCGAAGACGCTCTGACGGCCGAGGTTGTCGGTGTAGGTGGTCTGGCCGGCGGTCGCGTAGTCGAATGTGCGCTGGTTGCCCTCCGCGTCCCACTGCTTGGCGACGCGTCCCGCGCCGTCGTATTCGTTCTTCAGGTACACCGCACCGGTCGGATCGGTCGCCGTGAGCAGCTGGTGGGATGCGTCGTACGTGAACGATTTCGTGCGACCGTCGGGCAGAGTGATCGTCGTGAGGTCGCCTGCGGCGTCGTAGGACAGCGTCCAACGGTCCCCGCCGGGGCGGGTGAACGCGGTCACCCGCCCGAGCGCGTCCGACGACACCTCGATGGTCTGCCCTGCCGAGTCGGTGATCGACGTGAGCGGGACGAACTGGTTCACCTTCGGGTCGGCCGGGCCGTAGCCGAGCGTGGTGGTGTTGCCGTACGCGTCCCGATGCCGGACGAGCTCGCCGATCCCGTCGATGTCCCCGGCCGCGAACGTCCAGGACTCGCCGGAGACGGCCTTGAGGGTGAGGTCGCCGCCACCGGACTCGACCAGTGTCTGGTGCAGCCCGGCCTCCCCCGTGAACCCGCCGTGCCCGTCGGCGGCGAACACGTAGCTCGCCCCGTCCCCGCGGACGACCAGCACGCTCCCGTCGCTGAACCGCTGGGCGCGTGCGCCCAGCCCGAACGACCAGCCGGCGCCCACCCGGGTCAGACGGCCATCCTGCGAGTTGTAGGTCAACGTGATGTCGGTCGACTGACCGCCCCGGCCCGGGAGTGTGAACAGCTTCTCGTCCTCCACGAGGTTGCCGGTCGAGAACGCCACCGGGTCACCGCCGTAGGTCAGGTAGTTCTGGTGGCCCAGGTCCCGCCAGCGCTGCAGCTCCGCCTGCGTCGGCGGAGACGGCCAGCCTCCCGTCACCGGATCGGAGCAGTCGAAGCCCTGCGACTGCAGGTAGAGGCCGAGCCCGGTCAGTACGCCGTTGGCGATGTGAGCCATTCCGCCGTCGATCACGGGCCGGTCGTAGTTGTGGTCCAGGAACAGCGCCTCCAGGTGTGTGAAGGCGTTCGGGAGACCCGCGAACTCGTCGCCGGGGAAGGTGCCGTTGTTGCCGAGACTCTTCGCAGGCCGGCCCGTGTACGTGGGCAGAACGCCGACGAGAGCCCCGGAGACCGCGTCGTCCAGCGCGCCGCCGCGGGAATAGACCTGCGAACCGCCGTTCGTCGGGTCGCCCCACGCCGTCCCGTCGTTCGCGTTGAACGCGACGCCGAGTGTGACATCGGGGTCGTGCGAAGCCGCGATCCCGGCCCGCATCGACCGCGACACCATCGGGTTGGAGGCGTCGCGGGTGAGGAACACCGTCGCCCGGCAGTCGTTGGTCAGCAGAGTCTGGACGCGCGTCGCGAGGTCCATGTTGAACGGCAACTCGGTCACGGGCGGCGCGGGTGTGGTGGCGTGCCCCTCGTCGTTGTCGGGGTCGAGCACGACGACCGGGCCCGGCGGAATCGGGAACGGGATGCCGATGACCACGAACTGCGACAGATGGGACGACTCCGCCCGCACCACGCCCGCGTCGGTGTCGAAGTACGAAGGGAGGGCCGTCCACGGCTCGCCCGCGTTCTCGCGCGTGTAGACCCGCAACGTCGCAGGATCGAGACCGTTGGCCTCCACCAGCGCCATGTCGGGCTCGAGGGCCAGTGCGACACCCGGGACCACATCGGAGACGATCGGCCCTGTGTCGCCGCCTCCGCGGGTGTTGACCGCCTTCGCGGGGAACCGGGTGACGTTCGCCCCGTCGCCGTCGGTCGCCGTGATCTCCACGGGGTCGGAGACGACCGTCCCGTGTCCCGACATCTCCGATCGTGCTGCGCGAAGCGCCGTCGGCGCAGCGGCACCGACCGTCACGCGCAGTTCGGAGTCGATCCTGTTGCCCGAGAACGTCGCCTCGACTCCCAGGTCGCCCGCCGACACGGTCGCCGACTTCCCGGGCGTGACCGTTCCCTCCGCCTTCGGTCGCGGCGTCTCGGTCTCCGCACGCACCCGAGCATCCTGTGTCGACGCGGCCGCGCGCACCTCAGACAACGTCGCCTCGGCGATGCGGCGCGCCTGCTGAGCCGGCGATGCCTCCGCGGGGGTCACCGTCCCGGTGAGGGCCAGCCCGACGATCGCCACGGACGCGACGAGTCCCCGCGTCGCCGGCCGGCGACGCCTGATCGTCGCGCGCATCAGAGTGCCGCGCTCGACTCGAGCGCCGCCCGGAACAGGCCGCGCTTGCGCGAGAGCATGACGCCCGTCAGCACCAGCGCGATGCTCAGTGCGATCAGGAGGCCGATCGCCAGCTGCTGCCCTGTGGATGCGAGATCCGCACTCGGCTTCACGCACGCGGCGAGCTCGACCGCATCGGAGACTCCGTCGGCGTCGTAGTCTTCGTGGCCGGTCGCGCACGCCGTCGTGCCGCAGATCACGACGCTCGCCCACCGGGGGACGCCGTTGGAGTTCGTGTCAGCGTTGTCGGTGTAGCACGTCGACGACCCGCAGGTCAGGATGCGTGCGAAGTCCGGGATGCCGTCGCCGGCCGAGTCGGCGGTAGGCGACGCGCAGCGGATCGTGCCGCAGGCCATCACTTCGGTCCAGTCCGGGATGCCGTCGCCGTCGGAGTCCTCGCGTCCCGTCGCCCCCGTCGGCGAGCCGGAGACGACCCGCTCGACCGTGTCCGGGATGGTGTCGCGGTCCGCATCGCACGACGACACATCGTGCGTCGCCGAGCAGGGCGCGTGAGCCGGCCCGGCTACCGCCATCGAGGCCGGGAGGATGACCGCCGCCATCGTCGTCATGAACACAGCCAGAAGGCGCGCTGAACGCGCAGAACCCGAATTCCCCCGATACACAGCGGGCAAGCCTAGCGTTAAACATGCTACGACTGAAATGTAAGCGGGGCATCACCTCCTCGCGTCGATCGAGGGGCACCCAAAGGCCCCTAAAACCGCGGGGTAGGGGCAGTTACGCGCCCCCGGTGGGCGGCGCGGGAGGCGTTGCGGGAGGCGCCGCGGGGTAGGGGCAGTTACGCGCCCTCCGGTGGGCGGCGCGGGTTCCGGAGAGTGAAGGTTCGGGCGTAGGCGTCGAGATGGCGCCGCCCGGCGTCCGCCCAGCTGCGGGCGCTCAGGTCGGGTCGGTCGTCCGCCGCGATCTCCTCGGCCCGCGCGATCGCCGCGCCCAGCACCTCCGGCGTCAGCTCGTCGTAGCGCAGCACCCACTGCTCGCCGACCTCCCGTGCCAGTGCCTCCGTCGTCTCGTTGCCCGGCACCAGCACCGGACGGTCGAGCGACAGCGCAGCGAGTACGCCCCCGGAGTTGTGCATGTCGCGGTAGGGCAGGGCGATGAGCTGCGACCGGCCGACGAGGTCCGCGATGTCCGCGTCCTCCAAGAAGGCCAGCCGTACGGCGATGCGCGGGTCCCTGGCCGCCAGCGCGCGCACCGACTCCGCCAGCTCTTCGCTCGACGGCCGGCCTGCGACCGTCAAGCGGAGGCCGTCGCCGGGGAGGCCCGCGAAGACCTCCAGCAGCTCCTCCACCCCTTTGTACCGGCGGATCAGCCCGAAGTACCCGATGCGCCCGGCCTCGCGGCCGGGGTGCGGGTAGGCCGCGAACCACTCGCGGTAGTCGCCGTGCAGGATCGTCTCGTGAGCCGCCCCCGGCGGGAACAGCGTGGTGGGGTTGAGCCCGATGCGCAGCGCAGTGCGCCGGTCGAACCAGCGCAGGATCGCGCGCTCCCGGCGTGAGATCCCTTGCGGCAGGTGGAGGTTGTGCATCGACCGCACGATCGGCGTGCGCGTGACCGCGAGCCTCAGCAGCAGCAGCACGGTGAGCCCCTGTCGCACCAGCGCCTTGAGCGGGCTGTGTCCGGCGACGAGGATCTCCGGCCAGTGCGCGTGGAAGACGTCGTACCGCCCGAGCAGTGCCGACCTCCAGCTGAAGGTCCGCACTTCGAGCCCCGGGGTCGCGAGCAGCGCGTCGAGGAGCATGACGATGTAGGGGTTGGTCGTCGGCCGCGGTGGAGGGAACGACTGCTGCACCACGATGCGCTCGGGTCGGCTCATTGTGCGACCCACCCTAGCGTCACCCCCATTGTCGGGTGATTTTTGAGAATCCCTCGTTATTCGTGTCGCGAATCCCTAGAATCGCACAGCAGAGGCCGCGCCCGACCTGCGCGGCGATGACACGACGTGGAGCGTGGACAGTGGCCGGCGAAGCACCCATCCTGCACCACCAGCACGTTCGCCTGTACGAGCAGGTGCGCAGCGCGCACCTCGAACGCGCCCGCGAGCTCGCCCCGGCCGCCATCGTCTACCGCGTCAAGCGCTACGACTTCGACCCCTCCCTCACCGACGGGGTCGAGCTGGCGCAGGCCGACACCCTCGCCGCCGCGCGCCTGGCGATGCGCAGCCGCATCACCCGGGTGGAGGTCGACGAGCCGCTGTACCTCGACTCCCTTCCGCGCACGGCCGCCGTGCTCGCGGTGCTCGGCATGAAGCGCCTCGGCGGCGCCCCGCGCGCCGAGGTCGCCACCTACGCGATCGAAGACCTCGACCCGTTCGCCGCCCGGCCAGCGCGCGTGCGCAGCCGCGTGCGGCGCTCGATCGAGCGGGTGCTCGCCGGCTACATCTGGCACCGGCTCGACACCGTCGTCTACGGCACCTCGGAGGCCGACGCCCTCTACAACACGACCTTCCGGCGCGCCCCCCGCCGCCAGCTCACCGTGGAGGCCCTGCCGAGCCCCTGCGCGTGCGCCAGCGACGACGCCTCCACCGACGGCTCGAACGAGGGCCCGGTCGAGCGCGACTCCGACGGCGTGCTCTTCCTCGGCTCGTTCTCGCCACGCAAAGGCTTCGCCGACGTGCTCGAAGCGTGGCCTGCGATCGTGTCGCGCCACCCTGGCGCGCGGCTGACGCTCGTCGGGGCGGGCGAGCTGCTCCCCGAGGCCAGAGCGGCAGCGGCGGCCGACCCGAGCATCCGCTTGATCGTGGACCCACCTCGCTCCGTCGTGCACGAGGAGCTACGGCGCGCGCACGTGCTCGTGCTTCCCTCGCGCCGGGTCGGCGCCTGGCGCGAGCAGGTCGGCCTCCCGATCGTCGAGGGCCTCGCGCACGGCTGCGAGATCGTCACCACGAGCGAGACCGGCATCGCCGACTGGCTGATCGACGCCGGGCACGTGGTGCTGCCTGCCGACGTCCTGTCGGCCGGACTCGCCGACGGCGTCGTCGACGCGCTCGTGAACCCACGCTCGCCCGACGAGATCCTCGCCGACCTCCCGGACGTGGACGGCCGCATCGCGGCCGGCCGCGCGCTCTTCCGGGAAGCCGGAGTTCACCCATGACGCACCTCCGCGTGCGACCTGCGCGTGGGCGGCGCGCCGGGCCCGACCCGAACGGGCCCGGCGCCGCCCGCGCAAGCTCCTCGGGCGGGGGGATGGTGCGCAAAGTCGGCTCGACAGCCGTCATGAAGGTCATCGTGATGGGGCTCTCCGGCGTCATCGGCATCGTCAACAGCCGTGTCATCATCCAGCATTTCGGAACCGAGGCGTACGCCCAGTACGGCCTGCTCGCCGCCCTCCCCGCTCTGCTGCCGTTCGCCGACCTGGGGATCGCGGCCGTCGTCATCAACGCGGTCGCCGGCTCCGCCTCCCCGGCGTCCGACCGGACCGTGCGACGCACCATCGTGACGGCGTTCCGCATCCTGCTGCTGTCTGCCGCAGTCATCATCGCCGTCGGCGTCGTCATCAGCGTGCTCGGCTGGTGGCCGGCCATCCTCGGCGGTGGCCTGATGCCCGACGGCGGGAGCCTCGCAGCGTTTCTCTGTCTGAGCACGTTCGCGATCGTGCTCCCGCTCACCGTCGGCTCCCGCATCCTGGTCGGCCTCGGCCGCACGAGCACCCAGGTGGCCAGCCAGGCGGTGGTCGCTCCGGCCATGTTCCTGGGCCTCACGACGCTCGTGGCGGTGTCGGCCCCCGCGGGGAGCTTCCTGGCCGTGCTCTCGTACATCGCGAACGCGCTGGCCTCCCTGATCTGCCTCATCATGGCCGCGCGACTCATCAAGCCGCAGGTGGGCAAGGCGATCCGGGAGGTGCCGTTCCCCCGGCGCTATCCGGGCGTCCCCGCGATCGGGGTCGCCTGGCCGATGCTGGTGCAGATGGTCGCCCTGCCGATCGCGATGCAGACCGACCGGCTGCTGCTCAGCCACCTCACGCACGGCGACGAGCTCGCGCAGTACAACCTGGCCTCCCAGCTGTTCGGGCTGGTGCTGCAGACGATCGCGGCCGCGGGCGTGGCGATGTGGCCGATCTACGCCAAGGCCCGGTCGGAGGCTCGGATCGAGTCGCCGATGAAGCCGACCCTCTGGTTCCTTGGCGGCGGGTTGGCCATCGGACTGGTGCTCGCCACACTCTCGCCGCTGCTGACGCACTTCATCGCGGGCGACCGGTTCGCGCTCGACCCGTGGCTGGTCGGCGGATTCGTCGTGTTCGTGGCGCTGCAGGCCGCCAAGTACCCGGCCGGGATGTACATGACCGACAAGCGCGGGCTCACGTTCCAGGTCTGGCCGATCCTCGTCAGCGTCCCGCTCAACCTGGGGCTCTCGTGGTGGCTGATCGGAGTCATCGGCGCTGGCGGCCCGATCATCGGCTCGGCCATCAGCGTCGCCCTCTGCCAGGTGATCCCGAACCTCTGGTACGTGACCCGGGACCTCGGACGCCGCCGGGCGGAGAAGCCCGGCGGCGTCGAAGTGCACTGAGAGTGCGGTCAGGAGCGCTGCATCACCAGGCTCCCAGGTGGACGGTCCCCGTCGCCCGGCCGACGACCGATGCGATCGAGGCCGGGAGTGCTGTCGCGCTGCCCGGTGCGGAGGCGTCCAGCTGTGCCGGCGACTGCGCGGTGGCGTTGTCGATGAGCGTGCTGTGCCCGTCCTTGCCGGTCGCCGCGGTGAACGCCGCGAGGGTGTTGTACACGGCCGGGTTGCCGACACCGCGCGACCAGACCGCGAACCACGTCGGCGCGCTGGTGGAGGGCCGGCGGTACAGGTTGTAATCCGGGTCGATGCCCATCTGCGCGGCCGAGAACGTGTGCGAGTAGTCCTCGACGCACAGCAGGCAGTTGCCCGAGCCTCCCGAGATGATGTTGTTGCGGATCGTGTCCGGACCGGTGATCCACGTCATCGTCGGGTCGGGGAAGACCTGCCTCGGGTCGTGCCCCGCGTCGCTCGCGTTGTTCCCGCGGCGCGCATCCTGGGTGATGTCCAGGTTGCGCTTGACGTTGTCGGTCAGCGTGTTGTTCCAGACCTGAGCATTGCTGATGTCGTCGAGCTTCAGCCCGTCGGAGGCGTTGCGCGACACCACGTTGTCCGCGATGGTTGCGGTCGACGAGATCTCGAGCACGATGCCGTTACCCGCGTTGCCCAGCGAGTCGTTGTGCGCGATCGTCATGCCGTACACCGACTCGTCGAACCAGATCCCGTGCGACAGGTTGTTCACGAACGCGCTGTTCTCGACGGTGATCCCGCGGGAACGCGTGATCTTGACACCGCCGGAGACCGGCGAGCTGTTGAAGTGCTCGCTATCGTCGCCGGAGGCGAGAACGCCGTCGAGGGTCAGGTTGTCCGAGTTGTTCGTCTGCACGCCGAGGAGGCCGTTGCGGGCGACCGAGACATCGCGCAGCGTGTGACCCGAACCGCCGAGCGCGATGCCCGTGGTGGCCATGTCGGTGAACGAGACGTTCTCGAACGTGCCCGTGCCCTGATAGTCCGTCACGGCTCCCATGTCGGGCACCGACGGCGCGTAGCGGCGCACGCCGACGCCCTTCAACGTGAAGCCGGCCGAGCCGACCACGATCGCCTTCTGGAGGTCGCTGGCGCGCACCTCCTTGCCCGACGGATTCGTGCCGAGCACCAGAGTCTGAGCCGAGGTGTCGTAGAAGAACGTCCCTGCGACGACCTGCGCTGCGCTCGCCACCTGGTGCTGCGCGACCCCACCGACCCAGACCTGGTCCGGGTGGGCGGCCATCGGATAGGCGGGGTTGACGAACTGCCAGCCGGAGGCGGTCCCGTCGGGCGCCCCACGGGTGAAGGTTGGGCTGGAGTCGAACACGTGGTTCCAGCCGGTGGCCTTCCAAACCGCTCCGCTCGCTGCCCAGTTCGAGACGACCGAGCTGCCTTCGAGGTAGACCGCCTCTTTCGGATACGACTGGATGGTCAGCTTCTTGCCCGACGGGACCGTGAGCGACTCGTGGTAGCTGCCCTGACGGAGCACGATCGTCGCACCGCTCGCGGCGGCATCGATCGCGTGCTGCACGGTCGCAAACGGCGCCATGAGGGTGCCCGCCGCGCTGTTCGAGCCGGACGGGGAGACGACGATCGCCCCGGAGGGGACGGCGTAGGAGGTGCTGCCGATCGGGGCGGCTCCGGACGTGAAACGCGTGCCACTGGTGTCGATCGACGGATCGGGGGTCGGTGCGGGGCCGGGTGCCGGGACCGCAGGCGGTGTCGGAGTCGGCGTCGGAGTGGGCGTCGGAGTCGGCGAGATGATCGGCCCCGGCGTCGCCGTGACGGCCGTCAGCGCCGATGCCGTGAGCGAGTCGAACTGAACGGGCTCCGCGGCCGACGCCCCGGAGAGGTACGACCAGGCGGCGATGGTGCCCGCGCTGCTCAGCCGCGCGGAAGTCGAGTCGTCGGCGGTGAGCTGCCAACCGGGCTGGGCGGCGCCGGCGACCCAGGCGCGAGCCTGCAGGTGCACCGGGTTCGACCCCGTGGCCTGGAACTGCAGCTGGACGGCGGATCCTGCCTTGAGGCCGCTCACGATGCCGATCTCCGAACCGACGGTCGTCTGGGTCGCACCGTTCACGCGGACGATCGTGAGGGTCAGGACATCGCTCGAGCCGACACGGATGTTGGCCCGGTAGTACGAGCCGCCAGCCGAACGGAGAAGGACGCCCGCGTAGACGCCGTTACCGCTCGTCGGGATCTTCGGGATGTCGATCGTCGCCGAGGCGGTCACGTCGGCGGCCTTGACGGAGGGGAGCGACGCGGTCAACGACCCGCCAGGGGTGCCGAGACTCATCGTGCCCACCCCGCTCCCGGTGGAGAACGACGACGCGCTGTTGATCGTGTAGGCGCCTCCGACCGGTGCCGTGCCCCAGCCGTTCGACGTCGTGCGCGAGAAGGCGTCCGACACCAGCTGCGAGCCGACGGTGTAGGTCGTGGCAGTCGTCGCAGCGAGTGCGGGTAGACCGCCGGCTGCGAGAGCCGTGATCGCCGCACCCGCGACGCAGGCGAGTATCGAGTTGCGGGGGGTGAGGACTTTTCGAGTGGTCGGGGAATCGGGCGTGGTACTAGAGACGCGGGTGGTGCCGTGTGTCATCGAGGGGGTTCCAATGCTGCTCGTCGCGATCGATGAAGCACGAAGGTGAGACCGGTCCTTCAGCGCTGGGTCCCGGCAACGTAGCAGCGAGGCGGAAGCGCATCCGGGGTCGATCGGCGTCGTCGCGCGGACCTCCCGACCGGATGCAACCCCGAGAATCACCTCCGGCAGTGACCCCCTTAGGGGGGTCATCGCCCTTCAGGGTCTGAGCGACGAGACGCAGCGACGCCGCCGGGCGGAAGCCCGGCGGCGTCGAGTGCTCGATGAGCGGATCAGGTGGTGCGGATCACCACGCGCCCATATGGGCCGTGCCCGCGGGCTTGCCCACCAGCGCCGCGATCGTCGAGGTCAAGCCGGCTGCCGTACCCGTGGGGGTCGCCGGTGCCGCGAGCTGCGCGGCCGTCCGCGACGGCGCGTTCTCGACGAGCGTGTTGTGCCCGCCCTTGCCTGTGGCGGAGGTGAACGCCGGCAGCGTTTTGTACACCGCGGGGTTGCGCGCACCCATCGACCAGATCACGAACCAGCTCGGCGAGCCGGCCGAGGCGCGGCGGTACAGGTTGTAGTCGGCGTCGATGCCCAGCTGGGCGGCGGAGTACTTGTGCGAGTAGTCCTCGACGCACAGCAGGCAGTTGCCCGAGCCTCCCGAGATGATGTTGTTGCGGATCGTGTCCGGACCAGTGATCCACGTCATCGTCGGGTCGGGAAACGCCCGACGAGTGTCGTGGCCCGCGTCGCTCTTGTTGTTCCCGCGGCGCGCGTCCTGGGTGATGTCCAGGTTGCGCGACGTGTTGTCGGTGAGCGTGTTGTTCCAGACCTGCACACTGCTGATGTCGTCGAGCTTCAGCCCGTCCTTGGCGTTGTTCGACGACACGTTGTCGACGATGTTCGCCTTGGCGGAAATCTCGATCACGATGCCGTTGCCCGCGTTCCGCAGCGAGTCGTCGTGGACGACCGTCATGTTGTAGACCGACTCGTCGAACCACAGACCGTGCGACAGGTTATCGACGAACGCGCTGTTCTCGACGGTGATGTTCCGCGAACGCGTGATCTTCACGCCGCCGGAGACCGGCGAGGTGTTGAAGTGCTCCGCGTTGTTGCCGGAGGCGAGAACGCCGTCGAGGGTCAGGTTATCCGAGTTGTTCGACTGGACTCCGAGGAGGCCGTTGCGGGCCACGGTGACATCGCGGAGCGTGTGGCCGGAGCCGCCGAGCGCGATGCCGGTGGTGGCATTGTCGGTGAACGAGACGTTCTCGAACGTGCCCGTGCCCTGATAGTCCGTGACGGCTCCCATGTCGGGCACCGACGGCGCGTAGCGGCGCACGCCGACGCCCTTCAGCGTGAAACCGGCCGAGCCGACGGTGATCGCCTTCCGCAGGTCGCTTGCGCGCACCTCCTTGCCCGACGGGTTCGTGCCGAGCACGAGGGTCTTGGCCCCGGTGTCGTAGAAGAACGTCCCTGCAGTGACCCGGGACGCGCTGGCGACCTGCTTCATGGCGGTCCCGCCGACCCAGAGCTGGTCGGGATGCGAGGCCATCGGGTAGCTCGGGTTGACGAACTGCCACCCGGAGGCCCTGCCGTCGGGAGCGCCCCGCGTGAACGTGGGGCTGGAGTCGAAGACGTGGTTCCAACCGCTGGCCTTCCACACCGATCCGCTCTTGGCCCATCCTGCGACCGGCGAGCTGCCGTCGAGGTAGACGGCCTCCTTCGGGTACGACTGCACCGTGAGCTTCTTGCCCGACGGGACCGTGAGGGACTCGTGGTACGTGCCGGCGCGGAGCACGATCGTAGCTCCACTCGGAGCGGCGTTGAGCGCGCGCTGGACCGTCGCGTACGGAGCGGCCAGGGTGCCGGCCGCGCTGTTCGAGCCGGACGGCGAGACGACGATCGCTCTGGACGGCACCGCATAGGAGGTGCTGCCGATCGCCGCGGCGCCGGTTGCGAAACGCGTGCCGGCGGTGTTGATCGACGGGTCGCCGGACGACGTCGGGGCCGTGGGGGCGATCGGCGTCGTCGGGGTCTGGGTCGGCGTCGAGGACGGCGTGGGAGTCGGGGGCGGCGTGGTGGTCGCCGGCGCCGACGGCGTCGGGGTCGTGGTCGGCGTCCCCGTGGTCGCCTTCAGGCTCGAGGCGGTGAGGGTGTCGAACGCGACGGGCTGCACGGCGGTCGCACTGGACAGGTACGACCAGGCCGCGACGCTGCCCGCGCCGCTCAGCCGGGTGGAGGCCGAGTCGTCAGCGGTGACCTGCCAACCGGGCTGGGCGGCGCCGGAGGCCCAGGCGCGAGCCTGCAGGTGCACCGGGTTCGACCCCGTGGCCTGGAACTGCAGCTGCAGGGCGGAGCCGGCCTTCAGACCAGACGCGATGCGGATCTCCGTGCCGACCGTGGTCTGCGTGGCGGTGGAGCCGTTGACGCGCACGATGGTGAGCGTCACGGTGCCCCCGTTGGCCACGCGGATGTTGGCCTGGTAGTACGACCCTGCAGTCGACCGCAGCTGCACGCCGGCGTAGACGCCGTTGCCGCTGGTGGGGATGGTCGGGATGTCGATCGTCGCGGCCGTCGTCACATCGGCGGCCGAGACCGCGGTCAGGTTCGCGGTCAGCGACGTGCCGGGCTTCGGCAAGGCCATCCTGCCGACGCCGCCGGCGGCCGAGAAGGACGCGGCCCTGTCGACCGTGTACGCACCGCCGACGGGGGCGGTCCCCCAGCCATTGGCGGCCGTACGCGAGAAGTCGTCGGAGACCAGTTGCGAGGCCACCGTGTAGGTGGCTGTGGTGGCCGCGTTGGCGGAGAGGGCCGGAAGGCCGACCGCGGCGAGGGCCGCGAGCGCGGTCCCGGTCACCGTGGTGATAACCGTGGTTCGGGTTCGGGTTCGGGTTCGGGTTCGGTTGTTTCGGGTTCGGTTGTTTCGGGTTTTCTTGGGGGCGGGGGTGCCGGTAAGGCGGTGTCTGGCATATGCCATGAAGCGTCTTCCAATGCTCGTCGCGATCAGGAAAGCAGGAAGGTGAGACCAGGCCTTCTGCGCGTGAGATGTTGGAAACCTACCAGACCGCGGCTGAGAGCGCACATGGGTCAGTTAATTTTACATGCCAGTTGCAATTCCAGCCAGCCATTGCTTCCCCCCAATTCGGGTGGCAGTCGCCGTCGGCGAGAATGGCAGCATGCCGGCACCGACTCCCTTCGCCATCGTGACGATCTGCACGGGCAACATCTGTCGCTCCCCTGCCATGGACCTCCTGCTAGCGCAGGAACTCGCCGATGCCGTCGGCGACGACGGGCCACGGTTCACGGTGTCGTCCGCGGGCACGCACGCGATGACGGGCTGGTCGGTCAACCCCCCGATGGATCGCCTGCTCGGAGGGCACGGCGTCCACGTCCGCGGATTCGCCGCACGGCAGGCGACAGCCTCCCTTCTGAACTCCACCGGACTCGTTCTCACGGCGACTCGGGAGCACCGGGAGTGGGTCGTCGCGCACGCGCCGTCGACCGTGCGACGCGCGTTCACCCTCACCGAGTTCGCAGACGCCGTCTCTCGCGCGGACGCCGCAGCATTCTCTCCGGCGGAACTGGTCGCCTGGGCGGCCGCGCACCGCCCGTCGTCCGGCGTCGTCAGCCGCGACCGCGCCACCCGGCGCGGTTACGCGGAGGGCGACATCCTCGATCCGTACGGCGAGGGCGACGCCGCGTACGAGGCGGCGTTCTCACAGATCGCCGCCGCGACGGAGGTAGTCGCCGCCGCGCTGCGCTCCACGGTCGACTGAGGAGGCCTCCGCTCTCAGCCTCCGCCGAATTAGTGGGTGACAAATTCTCACTAATTCGACAGAATAGGTGAGGATACCTCACCCGAAGGAGGCCACCTGTGACCGCACGCGTCGGCTACGCAGCAGGAGCGTTCGACCTGTTCCACATCGGACACCTCAACATCCTCAAGCACGCCAAGAACGAGTGCGATTACCTGATCGCGGGCGTCGTCTCCGACGAGATGCTGCGGCTCACCAAGGGCATCGACCCGGTCATCCCGCTCGCTGAGCGCATCGAGATCGTCCGGAGCATCGGCTACGTGGACGAGGCGGTCGCAGAGACCGTCCCCGACAAGCTCCAGATGTGGCAGAAGCTGCAGTTCGACGTGTTCTTCAAGGGCGACGACTGGCGCGGCACCGAGAAGGGGATGCGCCTGGAACGCGAGTTCGCGGTGGTCGGCGTCGAGGTGGTCTACTTCCCATACACGATGACGACGAGCTCGACCCAGCTTCGCGAGGCGCTCGCGGCCCTCGCGGGCTGACTCGGCCGGTGGCCGGCCCCCACCCGCAGCGCGCTTTCGCCGCGAATGCATCGCTTCGCGCCGCCGAACACCGCATTCGCCGCGAACGTGTTCCGTGACTGACGCCAGGTCGGCGCAGCATCACCGGTCGGCGAACCGGTCCGTCGCCTCGATGAGCGCGTCGAGAATGCCGGGCTCGTCGTACGCGTGGCCCGCGTCGGGAATGATCTGCAAGTCGGCCTGCGGCCACGCTTTGTGCAGGCCCCAGGCCGTCATCGCGGGAGTGCACACGTCGTAGCGACCCTGCACGATGACGCCGGGGATGTCCGCCAGCCTGTGCGCGTCGCGGATCAGCTGGTCCTCCTCGAACCAGCCGCCGTTCATGAAGTAGTGGTTCTCGATGCGTGCGAAGGCGACCGCGTACTTCTCCTCTGTGAAGCTCTCGACGACCTCCGGGCGCGGCAGCAACGTGATGGTGGAGGACTCCCAGCGCGACCAGGCCACCGCGGCCGGGCCGTGCACCGCCGGGTCCTCGTCGGCGAGCAGACGGCTGTACGCACGGATAAGGTGGCCGCGCTCCTCCTCGGGGACCGGCTCCAGGAAGCCCTCCCACAGGTCGGGGAACAGCGCGGCGGCACCGCCCTCGTAGAACCAGTCGAGCTCGGCTGGACGCAACGTGAAGATTCCGCGCACGATCAGCTCGGACACCCGATCGGGGTGCGTCTCGGCGTACGCGAGCGCGAGCGCGCTCCCCCAGGAACCGCCGAAGACCTGCCAGCGCTCGATATCGAGGTGATCGCGCAGCTTCTCCATGTCGGCGACGAGGTTCCAGGTGGTGTTCGCAGAGAGGTCGGCGTCGGGGTCGCTCGCGTGCGGCAGGCTGCGCCCGCAGTTGCGCTGGTCGAGCAGGACGATCCGGTAGCGCGCGGGGTCGAACAGCCGGCGATGGGAGGGCGTCGTGCCGCCTCCGGGGCCACCGTGCAGGAACACGACCGGCTTGCCGTCGGGGTTCCCGCTGGTCTCCCAATACACCTGCTGGCCGTCACCGACATCCAGCATCCCGCTGTCGTACGGCTCGATCTCGGGATAGAGGTTGCGCATGGTGCGACTGTAGCGGTGCGGCCGTTCGCTACGGCGCTAGGGTGTGTCTCCCAACTCTGTGGCGTAGCCAGCACCAGCGCAGTAGCCACAGAGTTGGGAGACACGCCCTAGGCTCGCAACATGACCACCCACGCGACCGTCGCCGTCACCGGCGCCGGTGGACAGATCGGCTACGCCCTCCTCTTCCGCATCGCCTCCGGCCAGCTGTTCGGGCCGGAGGTGCCGGTGCGGCTCCGGCTGCTGGAGATCCCTGCCGGTCGCGCCGCCGCCGAGGGCACCGCCCTCGAGCTGCAGGACGG
This sequence comes from Leifsonia sp. McL0607, assembly GCF_049993355.1. Taxonomy (GTDB): domain Bacteria; phylum Actinomycetota; class Actinomycetes; order Actinomycetales; family Microbacteriaceae; genus Leifsonia. Next base: position 1,064,141 of record NZ_CP188253.1, read on the forward strand.
CGCCTTCCCGCTGCTCCACTCGGTGGACGTCACGGAGGACGCCCGCACGGCCTTCGACGGCGTGAGCGCCGCGCTGCTCGTCGGCGCCCGCCCCCGCACTGCCGGGATGGAACGCGCCGACCTCCTGGAGGCGAACGGCGCCATCTTCGGGCCGCAGGGCGCCGCGCTGAACGAGGTGGCAGCCGACGACGTCCGCGTCCTGGTCGTCGGCAACCCGGCCAACACCAACGCGCTGATCGCGAGCGCGCACGCCCCCGACATCCCGGCCGAGCGGTTCACCGCGATGACTCGGCTCGACCACAACCGCGCCGTCGCGCAGCTCGCGACGAAGCTCGGCGTGCCGGTCTCGGCGATCGACGGCGTCATCGTGTGGGGCAACCACTCGGCGAGCCAGTACCCCGACCTCAGCCATGCCACCGTCGACGGCCGGCCGGCGAGAGAGCTGGTCGAGGAGGGCTGGCTCGCCGACGAGTACATCCCGCGCGTGGCGAACCGGGGCGCGGAGATCATCGCGGTGCGCGGCTCGTCGTCGGCGGCCTCCGCCGCGAGCGCCGCCATCGACCACCTGCGTGACTGGGTGCACGGCACCGGTGCGCGCTGGACCTCCGCCGCCGTGGTCTCTGACGGGTCCTACGGCGTTCCGGACGGTCTCATCTCGTCGTTCCCGGTGCGCGCGGTCCAGGACCGATGGGAGATTGTCGAGGGCCTCGAGATCGACGCCTTCTCGCGCGAGCGCATCGACGCGTCCGTCGCCGAGCTGGTCGCCGAGCGCGAGGCTGTCCGCGCCCTCGGCCTGCTCTAGCGATCGGTCAGCGCCCGGCCAGCGAGCCGCCGATCCCTCCGACGCCGAAGTACCGGTTGAGCAGAGCGAAGATCAGGATGGGCGGGATCATCATCACGACCGCCACCGTCATCACAGGGCCCCAGTCCGTCTGATTCTGCTGGAAGAAGGTCTGCAGACCGATAGGCAGCGTGTAGTTCTGCTCGGAGCGGAGGAAGATCACCGCGACGAGGTAGTCGTTCCAGGACAGCAGGAACGAGAAGATCGCCGTCGACAGGATTCCTGGAAGCGAGTTCCGGAGGACCACCCGGAGGAAGCCGGTGAAGACCGAGCAGCCGTCCATCCAGGCCGCCTCCTCCAACGCCATCGGGATGGAGTCGAAGTACGCCGCCATCATCCAGGTCGCGACGGAGAGCGTGCCGCCCACGTACAGGATGATGATCCCGCCCATGCTGTCGACCAGGCCGAGGTTCGCGAACAGGATGAACAGCGGGATGATCGACGTGATGACGGGCAGCGACTGGATCACGAACAATCCGAGGGAGTATCCGGAGACCAGCCGTCCGCGGCCGCGCGACAGCACGTACCCGGCCGGAGCGGCGACCACGATCGCGACGGCGACGGTGACCAGGGCCACGAGGAAGCTGTTCCCCAGCCAGCTGCCGATCGCGGTCTGGGTGAAGACGGTCGCGTAGTTGTCGAGGGTGAAGCCCTCTGAGTCACTACCGAACGCCGGCTGGAGGGAGAGGAGGACCACGGCGGCGAGCGGAACCAGCACGACCGCGGCGATCAGGAGCAGGACGGAGAAGCGCAGCCATCGGATGCGCCCTCCTGTCGTCTCGGCAAGCGCGCTCATGCGATGTCGACCTTTCGAATCCGTCGGTAGAGGAACACGGAGATCACGACCAGGACGAGCGTCATCATGAAGGCGATGGCGACACCCGGACCGGTCTGGAAGTTCTGGAAGACCGTCGAGTACGCCAGCACGACGAGCGTCTGGGTCGACTGCAGCGGGCCGCCTCCAGTCAGGAGGAAGACCGTGGGGAAGTCGTTGACGCAGAAGATCGTCATCAGGATCCAGCTGATGAAGGTCGAGCGCGCGATCATCGGCATCGTGATGTGGCGGAAGGTCTGCCACCGTCCGGCGCCGTCCACTCTCGACGCCTCGTAGACGTTGACGTCCACCGACGCCAGGGCGGAGCTCATCATCATCATCATGAACGGGAAGCTGATCCACACCTTGAAGACGCACACCGTGATCTGGGCGAGAGTCGGGTCGGCGAGGAACAGCGTGTCACCCAGGCCGAGCGCTTTGGTCAGCATCGGCAACGGGCTCTGCGGGGTCGCGACCAGCCAGTTCCACGACGTCGCGGAGACGACGATCGGAACGACCCAGGGCAGTAGGAGCAGAACTTTGAAGACACCGCGGCCCGGCGTGCGCGCCCGCAGCAACAACGCGAGAGCCAGCCCGATGGCCCAGCTCCCGAAGACGCCGACGACCGTGAAGACGACCGTGAAGCCGGCAGCCCGCCAGAACTCCGGCGATTGCAGTACGGTCGCGTAGTTCGTCAGGCCGACGAACGAGCCCGGATCGATCAGGTCGCCGTTCCGCAGCGACTGCAGGGCCGCGTACACCACCGGGTAGGCGTTGAGCAAGACGAGCAGGATGAGCGACGGGAGGGCGAAGAGCAGCAGCGTCCATTTGACGGTGATGCGACGGCGGGCGGGCGGCGCACCGATCCGTCCGCCACCGGGCGAGCCCGCACGAGCCGAGCCGACGCCGGCCGATCCGACGCCGTTCCGCGCGCGATCGAGCGATCGTCGCAGGGTATCCGTGGACATGCCGCTCACTTCATCCCGGCGATGACGGTCTTCTGCAGGCTGGTGAGCGCCTCCTTCGGGGTGACCTTGAGCGACAGGACGCCCTGCGCGAACGTCGACATCGCCGGCGTGCTGTCGACGAGGGCGACGTTGGAGAAGAGCGCGTCGCCTCCGGGCGCCGCCCAGGTCTTGCAGATCGGCTGCCAGACGTCGACCATCTTGACGGCGTTCGCGTCCGCCTGGAACTCGGGCGTCGCGGCGATGGAGCGCAGGACGGGGAGGCCGGCCCCGGTGTTCTGCGTCCAGAGCTGCTTCATGTTCTGGTAGTAGTAAGTGAGGAACGCCTCCGAACCCTTCTGGCTGGGGGTGTTCTTGTACATCATGATGTTGTTCGGGAAGTAGAGCGCGCCCTTGGTGCCGTTCGCGCTGACCAAGGGGTCGCCGATCGCCATGTCGTCCCCGACGGCGCCGCCGAGGACCTGCGCGAGCGCGGGTCCCTCGAAGCCCATCGCGAACTTGTCGCCCTTCCACTGCGTCTGAGCGTTGGTGCCGGAGTAGCTGACGCTTCCGGGATCCATGTAGCCCTTCCGCACCAGCTCGACGATGTACTCGAGGGCCTGGATGTTCTCGGGCGTCACGCAGTTCGGCTTCTGCTCCTCGTCGAAGAGCCCGCCGCCGTTGTTGATCATCAGCCCGACGACGATCTGGGCGCCGTTGCCCTGCGCACCCGCCGCGATTCCGAAGCCGAACATCCCGTTCTTCTTGAGCGCCTCGCAGACGTCCAGGTACGACTGCCAGTCGGTCGGCGGCTGCACGCCCGCCTTCTCCAACAGGGATTTGCGGTACCAGAGCGCGCGCATGTCGAGGTTGTACGGGACGGCGACATAGCCGCGCGACGTCTTCATCGTGTCGAGGATGCCCGGGAGGAAGTCGTCGTGGATGCCGTTCGACTTCCAGGATTCCAGGAGCTCGTCCGCGTACGCGATCCGGTTCTGCTGGGAGAACTGGAACGCCTGCGTGCCGCTTCCGCTGCTGACGGCGGGGCCCGTGTTCGACGCGACCGCCGAGGCGAAGGTCGTGGTGAAGTTCGCCCACTGGACGGCCTGATAGCTGGCGGCCGGAAGTCCGCTCGCTGGCCGGTATCCCAGGGTGATCTTCTTGTCCAGGGGCGTGAATTGAGTGTTCCCCCACGGCATGTTCCAGAACTTGATCGGTCGTGAACCGCCCCCACCGGGCGATGCGCAGGCCGCCAGGGCGGCGAGGACAGTGAGGCCGCCCGCGCCGGCGAGCAGTCCGCGGCGGGAGACCGTGAGGGGGTTGTCGAATCCGGCCATCGTCTTCTCCATTCCCGGCAGCTTCGCCGGTGGTCGTCGTTGAGTGATGGAGTGTCGATCCCCCGGCTCCGATTTCATGCAACGTTGCGCAATTTCAATGCCGCAGCGAATCAACTGTGCGATCCTCGCACAGTCATTGCAACGGTCGCAAGGACGGTGAGCCACGAAAACTTGCGCAATTCAGGCGAGTGGATATGCTCGGTCTCGTGGCCTCTGAGAAGAAACGGGAGCGGCAGCCGACGCTGTCGGATGTCGCGACCTTCGCGGGCACGAGCGTGCCGACGGTCTCGAAGGTTCTGCGGGGAGGCACCGACATCTCGCCGGCGACGCGCGACCGCGTCATGATCGCCGTCCGTGAAGTCGGCTATTCGAAAGGCGTTCCGCGTCCCCGAGCACGATCACTCTCCTCCGAAGCGCCCCCGCTCATCGATCTCGTCGTCAACCACGTCGACGGAAGCTGGGCGAATCGGGTGCTGGTGGGCGTCGAACGAGAAGCCGCCGCAGCCAACGTCGATGTCGTCATCACCATCGCGCGCGACGACGGCGACTGGGTCTCGCGTCTGCTCAGGAGGCCGTCGCAGGGGGCCGTCATCGTGCTGGTGGATCCGACCAGCGCGCAGCTCGCGGCGCTGGCGGCCGGCGGCGTGCCCGTCGTCCTCGTCACGCCGATGAGCCGGCCGGCCGCGCCGGTCCCGAGTGTCGGCGTCACGAACTGGGAGGGCGGCCGTTCGGCGGCGGAGCACCTGCTCGAGCTCGGCCACACGAGGTTCGGTGTCATCGCCGGTGGGCATGACCACCTCTACAACACGGCCAGGATCGACGGCTTCCGTTCCGCGGTCCGGGACGCGGGGGCGGATGAGCCGCATGTCGCCTACGCCGACTGGAACAGGGAGCTGGCCGCGGAGCGCGCGACGGAACTGCTCTCGGCCGAGGACCGCCCGACCGCGGTCTTCGCCTGCTCCGACGTGATGGCACTCGGCGTGTACGACGCGGCCCGATCGCTCGGCCTGAGCATCCCGGGCGACCTCAGCGTCGTCGGCTTCGACGACGGTCCGGAGGCCGAGTGGGCGACTCCCGCGATCACGACCGTCCACCAGCCCGTGGCAGAGATGGGCGCGGGGGCGGTCGGCCTCCTCTTCCAGACGCGTAGACGCGGCGGCGACGATGAACGATCGCGACCGCCCAGGGTGGAGCTGTCCACGAGCCTCGTCGCCCGGGGATCCACCTCCGCGCCGAGAGGCTGACCACGCCGGCGCCAGGCGCGTCCGATTCGTCGTAGCCGCCGCCGGCCGCAACAAGTTGGCAGGACACGCCGCGTCGCGTCCGCGGGACGCGGCGTGTCCTGCCACTGAGATCGCGGCGGAACGCGGATCAGCGGTGCTTGCTGGACGCCTTCTCGGGCGTGGGCAGCGTCCCGTCCGCGCGGCGCTCGGCGTAGTAGGCGCGGGCCTCGGCCTGGCGCTCGGCCTCCGCGCCGCTCGCGATCTGCGCGCGCACGAGTTCGGGGCCGTAGCCGAACGCGTCGACGAGGTCGACGGCGTGCGAGCGCAGGCGCGTCAGCAGCCGGTCGATGTACGCCGACACGGCCTGTGCGCGCTGCGGCGACAGCCGGCCGTGAATCAGGTACCAGGCCAGGTGCTTCTCGATCAGGCCGAAGCCGAACAGGTCGCGCAGCCAGGTCAGCACCTGGCGGGTACCGGGGTCGGGAGCCTGCTCCAGCGCCTCGGTGAACGCCTCCCACTGCAGCAGCTCGCCGTGCGCGCGCGCCGCCTCGATCAGGTCGTTCTGCTGCGAGTTGAACAGGTCGGCCCCGGCCTTCTTGCCGAGCCTGGAGGCCGGGCGGAGACGTCCGCCGATCTCCCCGATCATCGTCGCGACCCGGTCAGTGAGCAGTTCGCGCTGCGTCGCCGACTCCTGCAGCCAGTTGACCGACCGGGCCGTCGACCCGAAGTCGCGGACGGTCTGGCCGACGCTGCGCAGCCCCGTGCCGTGGTAGGCCTTGCCCGCCGCCTGCACGACGACGTACCGGGCGAGGGCGCCGGCGTCGGCCTTGGCGAACTTGCGGCTGAAGTCGGTCAGCAGCCGCTTGGCGACCAGCTGCAGGAGGACATTGTTGTCGCCCTCGAAGGTCACCCAGATGTCGAGGTCCTGTCGCAGGGAGGTGATGCGGTTCTCCGTGAGGAAGCCGGCGCCTCCACAGGCCTCGCGCGCCTCCTGCAGCGTCTCGAGCGCGTGCCAGGTGCTCAGCGACTTGAGGGCGGCGGCGATGGTCTCCAGGTCCTGCCGATCGGCGTCCGTGTCGGCCTTGCCGCTGAACACGTCGTCGAACTTGCGCAGGAACACCTCGTGCGCGAAGCCGGCCGCGTACGTGGTGGCGAGCAGCGGGAGGAGGCGGCGCTGGTGGCGCTGGTAGTCGAGGATGACCTCCTCGTCGGTGTCGCTGCCCGCGGTGAACTGGCGGCGCTGGTCGGCGTAGGTGATCGCGATCTTCAGGCCGATCTTCGACGCGATGGTCGCTGACCCGTCGAGCGAGACACGGCCCTGCACGAGCGTGCCCAGCATGGTGAAGAAGCGGCGGCCGGGACTCGCGATCGGCGATGTGTACGTGCCGTCCTCCGCGACGTCGCCGTAGCGGTTCAGGAGGTCGGTGCGCGGGATGCGCACGCCGGAGAAGTGCAGCCGCCCGTTGTCGATGCCGTTGAGGCCGCCCTTCTGGCCGTCGTCCTCGCCGCCGATACCGGGGAGGAAGTCGCCGTTCGCGTCGCGGATCGGCACGTAGAACGCGTGCACGCCGTGGTTCACGCCCTGCGTGACCAGCTGCGCGAACACAACCGCGGCGGTCGCGTCGACGGCGGCGTTGCCGAGGTAGTCCTTCCATGCGCCCCGGAACGGGGTGTCGATGACGAACTCCTGTGTCTCGGGGTCGTAGGTCGCGGTGGTGGCGATCGCCGCGACGTCGGAGCCATGTCCGGTCTCGGTCATGGCGAACGCGCCGGGCACCTCCAGCGACATGATCGCCGGCAGGTAGGTCTCGTGGTGGTGCTCTGTGCCGAGGTGCAGCACAGCGGCGCCGAAGAGGCCCCATTGCACGCCCGACTTGATCTGCAGGGACGGGTCGGCCGCGACGAGCTCCTCGAACGCCGCGATGTTGCCGCCGTGATCGTCACTCCCTCCGACCGACTCCGGGAACGCCCTGTGCACCTGGCCGTTCTCGGCCAGCAGCTTCAGCTGCGCGAAGACGCGCGAGCGGTGGTCGGCGACGGACAGCCCTTCGACCTTCTGCATCTCGGGACGCCCCGACAGCTCGCGCGACGCCAACCGGGCCTCGGCCCACGTGCCCAGCAGCTGGCGGCCCAGCGCCTCCACGTCGATGTGCGGTGCAGCGCCGGCTGGTGCGGTGGCCGCGGCGGCTGCGGCCGCTTCGGAGGCGGCGGAGTCCTGGACGGACGCGTTCCGCTCGGTGCTGTACGGCTCAGTGCTTTTCGGCTCGGTGCTTTTCGGCTTCCGGGGGGCGGCGCGCTCGGCAGTGTCAACCATGAGTTCCTCTTCGATCTCTCTACGGTGTTCGCCACGCTACGGCTGCGGGGCCGCGGGCGGAAACCGTCGGTGCCGCGGCTACAAAAACGGCCCGCGGGGTCCGCGGGCCGTTTGTGGGAAGCTCCAAATGGGCGTCCTCCTCCTCGGCGGATGTCGACAACGATCAGGCTGCTCGCCGAGTGGTTCGCGCGCCATGCGGCGGAACCGTGAGCGCGGCGCGCGCCGCCGCAGTGCTGCGCAGCTCGATCACGGCGCCCGCCGGCACCTGCTCGTCGCGTTCTACGCGCGCGCCGTTTCCGATCGTCGCGTTCTCGCCGACCTTGACGTTGCTGCCGATGCGCACGCCACTGCCGACCACGCAGCCCTTGCCGACGTGGACGTTGGCGCCGACGAACGTGCGGTCGCCGATCGTGGCGCCGCTGTCGATCCAGCTGCCCGCACCGATGTAGGCGTCGAGCCCGATGCGGGCGGCCGCCTCCACATATGCGCTCGGCTCGATATGGGCCGACTCGGCGACGCGCGCCGACGGCGAGACCAGGCCTTTGCCGTTCGCGTGCCTTCTGTACTTGATGACTGCGCCGGTCTCGTCCTCGAGCTCTTCGATCCTCCGTGCCACTTCATCCCTCCTTCGAGATCGTCGCAAGATTATGCCACCTGACATAACCGCGGACGGGAGGGAAAGATTCCCTGATCGCCCCACGGAACGGGCACTGTACGCCCGCTACCGCGGGACGACCAGGGAGCGGGCTCGGAACCTGCTGAACGCGCAGCCGCCGGAGACGCCGAGGGGCACGTTGTTGCCCCTATCGGCCGTCCGAAGGGGCAACAACGTGCCCCTCGAGTGAGAAGAAGGGTGCGTGATTACGCGACCGGGAGGGTCAGGTCGTGGCAGGTCGCCTGCGTCGCGGTGCCGCCGCGGCCGCGCACCGAGAGCGACCCGGCGGTTGCGGCCCAGCGCAGGCGCTCCTCCTCGTCGGCGACGCCGGCGAGGAGGGAGGCGAGGTAGCCCGCGTCGAAGCTGTCGCCGGCCCCGGTGGTGTCGGCGACCTCCACCTGCAGTCCGGCTGCTGCGGCGACGCGCGCGCCGCCTTCGAAGGCGATGCCGCCCTCCGCGCCGGCCTTCACGACCACGCGGCAGCCGAGCGCCGAGAGTGCGCTCGCGGCCTCCTCGAGACCGGCCGGAGCCGCACCGGTGACGGCGGTCGCGATCGCCAGCGCCTCCTCGCGGTTGGGGAGGAACACCGCAACCCGCCGCAGCACCTCCTCCAGGCCGCCCCACCGCTCGGACGGGTCCCAGTTCGTGTCGAGGCTGACCGTGATGCCACGCTCTCCGAGCCACCCCAGCAGGTCGGGCAGCGTCGCCGCCAACCTCGGCTGCAGGAAGTACGACGCGATGTGCACGTGGCGGGGACTCAGCCGCTCCACGGCCTCCCGCACCGCCGCAGCCGACAGGCTCGGGATGGTGCCGGGCAGGGTGAGGATCGCGCGGTCGTGCGGCTCCGACAGCACGACGGACAGCCCCGTCGGCACCGCGTCGTCCACGGTCACCGCCGAGACGTCGACCCCGGCCGAGCGCAGCTCATCCAGCACGAACGAGCCGAAACGGTCCCCGCCGACCACCGCGGCGAGCGCCGTCGTCGCGCCCAGCCGGGCGAGCCCGCACGCGACGATCGCCGCGCTGCCGCCGAGTAGGAGGTCGGCCGTGTCGAGCAGCTGCTCGGCCTGCCCGAACCGCGGCACGGTATCACCGGTGAGCAGGAGGTCGGGGTTGGCGTCGCCGACGACGAGCACATCGACGAGGACGTCGATCCCGCTCATCCCTTCAGCCCGGAGAACGTCATGGTGGCGATGAAGTGCCGCTGCGCGAACAGGAAGAACAGGATGAGCGGCAGCGTCGCGACGACATTGCCGGCCATGATCAGGCTCCAGTCGGTCTGGTGCATGCCCTGGAAGTTCGCGATGCCCAGCTGCAGCGTGAACGCCTGCTGGTTGTTGATCGCGATGAGCGGCCAGACCAGGTCGTTCCAGGCGCCCAGCAGGGTGAAGATCGCGAGGGTCGCGAGCGCCGGCCGGGCCAGCGGGAGCACGATGCGGAAGAAGATCTGCCAGCGATTGCAGCCGTCGATCGCGCCGGCCTCCTCCAGCTCAGCCGGGAGCGAGAGGAAGAACTGCCGCATGAGGAAGATGCCGAACGCCGTCGCCAGCCACGGCACGATCGCTGCACCCAGTCCGTTCAGGAGGCCGAGGTTCGCGAACAGAACGTAGGTCGGGATCATCAGCAACTGTGTCGGGATCATGATCGTCGCCAGGATCATCAGGAACCCGAAGTTGCGTCCGGCGAACTTCAGGCGGGCGAAGCCGTAACCGGCCAGCGAACACAGCACCAGGTTCGACACGATCGCCGTTGACGACACGATGACCGTATTGCCGAGCCACCGCATGATGTCCGTCGTGCCGAAGAGTTTGGCGTAGCCGTCGAGCGTGAAGTGCGACGGGATGAACGGCGGCGGGAACGCCACCAGCTCCTTCGCGGGAGAGAACGACGCGAGCGTCATCTGGAGGAAGGGCACCAGGAAGAGGATCGCGATCGGGAACAGCACGAAGTGCCACCCGCTGAACCGCCGCCGCTTGCCCCGGCCGCTGCCCGTCTGCGCGGCGACCCGCTCGGTCGCCGAGGAGACCTCGTCGAGAACGCTGACCATCAGATCGCCTCCGATCCCCGGCGTCGCGAGTACAGCACGACGCCGATCGTGATGAGCAGGGTGACCGCGAACAGCAGGTACGCCGCGGCCGAGCCGTAGCCGAACTGCAGCGCGTGGAACGCCTTGTCGTAGAGGAAGTACACGATCGTCTCCGTGGAGCCCAGCGGGCCTCCCTTCGTCGTCGTATAGACGAGGTCGAAGAGCTGGATGGCCTCGATCGTCTGCCAGATCGTCACGAACACCGTCACCGGCGCCAGCTGCGGCCAGACGATGCGCCAGAACGTCTGCCAGCGGTTCGCTCCGTCGATACGCGCGGCCTCGATCAGGTCGGCCGGCACGTCCTGCAGCGCGGCCAGGTAGATCACGGTGGTGAACGCCGCCGCGCCCCAGAGCGACATGATCGCGATGACGAGCATGGCCTGGTGCGGGTCGTCGAGCCAGCCCTGCTGCGGGAGCCCGAGCACCCGGAGCACGTTGTTGACGAGCCCGAACTGCGGGCTGAACAGGTACGTCGACAGGATTCCGGTCGACGCAGCGGAGGCCACGAACGGCACGAAGATCGCCGTGCGATAGAAGCCCATCCAGCGGATCCGACGGTTCAGCGCGACCGCGAGGAACAGCCCCAGCAGAACGGAGGCCGGCACGAACAGGAGCGTGAAGCCCACGGTGTTGAGCACCGCGTTGCCGAAGTCGGCGTCGCTCATCAGAGCGGCGTAGTTCTGGCCTCCCACCCAGGTGGCCTGGCTGAACCCGTCCCAGCTCTGGAAGGACAGCACGAACGCCCAGAGTGCCGGGAAGATCGACAGGCCGAGGATGATGATGGTCGCCGGGGCGACGAAACTCCAGCCGGTGAGAGCGGCTGTCACGCCCTGCCGGCGGCGGTAGCGGCGGCTGCGCTGGGCACCGGCCGCCGCCGGCTGCGACGTCGTCCCGGGCTTCGACACGGTCATGTCTGCCATGGCGCGTTGCTCCGCGTTCCTACTTCTTCGCCTGGGCATCGGCCGTCTTCGCGGCCTGGTCGAGCGCGGATGAGGGCTCGCCCTGCCCTTGCAGGACTTCGGAGATCGCCTTGCCGACGGCCACCGAGAGCGAGGCGTAGCTCTTGCTCGTCGGGCGGGTCTCTTTCACGTTCTTCGAGTTGGCGACGAACACCTCGTAGCCCGGGTACTCCGCGGCCTGCTTCGCGACCGCCTCGGACGAGGCCTCGGAGGACCGCAGCGGGAGGTTGCCGAGAGCCACGTTGAAGCGCTCGTCCTGCGCGGCCGAAGTCAGCCACTGCGCGAACTGTGTGGCCCAGTAGGCGCGGTTCTTGTCGTGGTGGTCGAACAGCGCCCAGATGTCGGGGCCGGACACCGTCTGGTGGTCGCCCTTCGTGCCGGGAAGCTGCACGACGCCGTAGTTCGTGCCTCCGGTCTTGAGGTCCGAGAGCTCCCACGGGCCGGAGGTGATCATCCCGATGCGGTTGCTGACGAACAGCTGCCCGAACTTCTCATCGGTCTGGTCGAGGTACACGCTCTTGTCGTCGACCGCCATGGAACGCAGGAAGGTCAGGGAGTCGTCACCGGCGGTCGAGTTGAAGGCGGCCTTGCCGTCGCTGTCGAGGATGGAGCCGCCGTTCTGCCACAGGTGCGGCCAGAACTGCCAGGTCGTCTCCTCGCTGCCCGAGACGGAGTAGCCGTAGCCGTAGACGTGGTCGGCCGAGTTGGTGAGCTTCTTCGCCGCCGCGCGGAAGTCGTCCCACGTCCAGTCGGCGGTCGGGTAAGCCAGGCCGGCCTTGTCGAACAGCGTCTTGTTGTAGAGGAGGCCGATGTTGTCCACGACAGCGGGGAAGCCGATGATCTTCGACCCGGAGGGCTGCGCGGTGCCGCGGGCGGCCGCGGTGAACTCGCCCCAGTTGACGCCCGGCTTCTTCACATCGGCGGAGATGTCGAGCGTGCGGCCCGTCGCCTCCAGCTGACCGGCCCAGGAGCCGAACGCGTACGACATGTCGGGGTACTGGTTGCCCGCGAACCCGGCCGAGAGCTTCTGCAGCAGGCCGTCGGTGGAGGAGGCGCCGGGCGAGAGGTCGATGGTGACGTTGGGGTGCGCCTTCTCGAACTCCTTGGCCAGCCCCTCGATCGCCTTCTCGGCGGCGTCGGCCTGGCCCGACCACACCTGGATCGTGACCTTGGCGGAGCTGTCCAGCGTGGTCGCGCCTTGCGTACCGCTGCAGCCGGCGAGCGCCACGAGGGCGGCGGTCGCGGTGACGGCGGCGGCGGTGCGGAGAGCGCGGCGGCGGAGCGCGGAGCGGGCGGGGGCAGTGTTGCCGGGGCGAGGTAGCATCTTCGGTTCCTCTCGGGTTTGTCTGGCGCGTCGGGGTCTGAGCCGGCGGCGTTCAGCCGAGCACGATCGAGCGGGTCAGGTGACGGGGGTTGTCAGGGTCGAGGCCGCGGTGGGCGGCGATCGCGACCGCGAGCCGCTGAGCGTTCGCGAGTTCGACGAGCGCGTCGTGGCTGCTCGTGCGGACGCTCGCGCCGGTACGCTCGATGTCCTCCACGAGGCTGGGCTCGGTACGGCCGATGATCCAGACCAGCGACTTCTCGCCGGCGACCGCGAGCGGTCCGTGCCGGTAGTCGAGCAGCGGGTAGGACTCCGCCCAGGCCTGCGCGGCCTCCCGGATCTTGAGGGCGGCCTCCTGGGCCAGGCCGTAGGTCCAGCCGCTGCCGAGGTAGACGAAGTGCTCGAGCGACGCGATGTCGAGACCGAGCGGCTGGGCCAGCGCGGCCTCGGCCTCGGCGGGGAGGCCGCTGACGTCCTCGCCGAAGGCGGAACGGGCGAGCACCAGGAACGTGGTGGGGAAGCGCGTCTGCACGACGGACTCCTCGTCGGCGAAGTCGAGCAGCAGCACGTCGTCGGCGCGCTCGGCGACCGGCGAGTCGGCGACGCCGGTGACCGCGACCACGCGCACACCCTCGGGGAGGGCCTCGATCGCCTCGATCGCCTCGGTCGTGGTGCCGGAACGGCTGAGGACGACGACCACGTCGTAATCGCGCCACGGCCACGGCTCGGACGCGTAGGCGGCGTCGGTCACCCCGAAGCCGGCTCCTTCGCGCAGTGCCGCGAACGACTCGGCGACGAACGCCGAGGTGCCGCAGCCGAGCACGAGCATGCGCGCCCCGGGCAGCGTGAGGAGGTCACGGGCGCGGTCGGCGTGCCGGTCGAGGGCTTCGCGCCAGACGGCGGGCTGGCTGTCGATCTCGCGGGAGGTCAGTGTCACGGGGTGCTCCTTCGTGCGGTGCGCGAGCATCGCTGCGTCGCGCTTCCTTCATCATTGGTGGATAGTGAGCGTTTGACAACAAAACCGCTCATTTCGCTCACTTTGATTGATCGTTTGTAACAAACGTGTTTCGACTGGCTATCAGTTCGCTGACGAGAGGGTGCCGCCGAGCGCCGCGGGCAAGCGCGAGGCGTGCCGGGCGATGAGCTCGTCGCACAGCGTCCAGATCTGCTCAGGCGTCAGTGAGGAGCTCGCGTTCGGGTCGGTCAGCACCGCACGGCGCACGAGCGCCGGATCGCCCAAGCGGGCGGCCTCCACAGCGAGTTCGGCAACCGAGAGGTACGTGCGGTTGAGCGCGGCGCCCTGGGGCGGGATGTCGCCGAACGGCAGCGGGTGCACCCCGTCGGCGTCGACTCGGCTCGGGACCTCCACGACCGCGCCCTCCGGCAGGTTGCCGATCAGGCCGCGGTTGACGACGTTCGCGTGGATGACGCGCTCTGTGCCCGTGAGGATCGAGTGGATGACCTGCGGCGCGTACTCGGCAGCGCCCTCCTCCAGTTCCAGCGGCTCGCCCGCCGCGAGCGCCGCCTTGGCGTGCTCGAACTCGGCGACGTTCTCCTCCGAGATGCCGAGGTATTCCAGCGGCCGGAGGCGGAAGCGCTCGATCTGCTCGGGCGAGCGCAGGAACCAGGACAGATATTCAGAGGAGTGCTCGCTGGTCTCTGTCGGGTAGAAGCCGATGCGCTCGAAGATCTCGACGCGCACGCGGCGGCGCAGCTCGGGATCCCGTTCGATGGCCTCCCGCAGCAGCGGATAGAGGTCCCGGCCGTCGCGCGACCACTCGACCAGCCACGCCTGGTGGTTGACACCGGCAGCACGGTAGTGGGTGCCTTCCATGGGCACGCCGATGAGCTCGCAGAGGTCGTGCACCGTCCAGTACACGCTGTGGCAGAGGCCGACGGTCTTGATCGACGGGGCGACCACAGACATCCACCAGACGTTCATCGTCATGGGGTTGGTGTAGTTGAGGAACCAGGCGTCGGGGCACAGGTCGAGCATGTCGGCGGCGATGCCGGACAGCACGGGGAACGTGCGCAGCCCGCGGAAGACGCCACCGACGCCGGTGGTGTCGCCGATGGTCTGCAGGAGGCCGGCGGCAGCGGGGACCTCCAGGTCGATGCGGGTGGCGTCGATGCCGCCGACCTGGATCATGTTGATCACGAAGTCGGCGCCGGCGAGCGCCTCGCGCCGGTCGAGCGTCGCGACGATCTCGGCGGTTCTCCCGAACCGGGCGGCCACCTGTTCGGCGGTGCCGCGGGCGACGTCGAGGCGCTCGGCGTCGATGTCGTGCAGCACGATTCGGAGGGTCGGGAGGTCGTCGAAGCGGAAGAGGTCGGCGAGCAGCTGGCGGGTGAAGACCACGCTGCCGGCACCGAGGAAAACAATCTGTGGCATGGGGCGATCCTGCGGTATGGTGTTCAGTCTGCGCAACAATTTGATCGAATAGCGCTTAAAATGATCACATCGATTGATCGATTCGCTGATGAGTCGCTCGAAAGGACACTGCAATGGTCGCTCCGTCCGCCGAAACGGCGATCGCCCGCGTCAGTTCGGGCCGCCGCGCGCGACGCATGGTCGAGATCCTCGAACTGGTGTCCGAGCGCGGCTCGATCAGCCTCGCGGAGCTCTCCGAGACACTCGACATCTCGGCGCCGACGGCGCGCCGCGACCTCTCCGACCTCGCCGACCAGCAGCTGCTGCTGCGCACGCACGGCGGCGCTGCCGCGCTCGAGCGCGGCCAGGAGATACCGGTCGCGCTGCGCGACACCCGGTTCCAGGAGGCCAAGCGCGGCATCGCCAAGGCGATGGTTGCCCGCCTCCCCGCCGAGCGTCACGTCGTCGCGCTGAGCGGCGGCACCACCACGGCGAGCGTCGCGCGGGCGCTGGCGAACCACCGCGAGATCACCGTGGTCACCAACTCCCTCACGATCGCCAACCTCCTCTCGGGGTTCGCCGGCGTGCGGGTCGTGATGACCGGCGGCTTCCTACGCCCGCAGTCGCTCGAACTCGTCGGCGCGATCGCCGAGAACACTTTCAACGCGGTCAACGTCGGCACAGCGATCCTCGGCGCCGACGGCATCAGCGTCACGTCGGGCGTCACCACCCACGACGAGACCGAGGCGCGCACCAACCGGGCCATGGTGGCGAAGGCGCAGCGCACCGTCGTCGTCGCCGACGGCTCCAAGATCGGCA
The DNA here is from genome assembly GCF_049993355.1 of Leifsonia sp. McL0607. GTDB lineage: Bacteria > Actinomycetota > Actinomycetes > Actinomycetales > Microbacteriaceae > Leifsonia. Next base: position 1,079,825 of record NZ_CP188253.1, read on the forward strand.
ACGTCGCCCTTGCTCCCATCGCCGACCTCCAGCAGGTGGCCCTGATCATCACCGACAGCTCGGCCGACCCCGACGAACTCGACCGGCTGCGCGCTGCGGGCGTGGAGGTCGTGGTCGCGGAAGCGTAGGGGCGGCGTCAGCGGTCGCGCGCACGCGGCTCTCGTCGTCAGCCGCGCTGAGCCATCACCGGGGGCACCAAGCCGTCAGGCACTGCGCCGTCAGCCGCGCTGAGCCGTCCCCGGGGGCACCGAGCCGTCACCGGCACTGCGCGGCGACGGCGATCTGCTCGTCGCTGGGACGGCCGTAGGCCTCGATCCCCGCGCCCATGACGTCGAAGCCGAGCCCGATCGTCCAGGCGGTCGCCCACATCTCGTCGTCACGGTTGAAGGCCGGACCTTCGAACAGAGGCCGGCACTCCGGACGCACCACCTGCGCGTGACCGACCTCGTGCGTGACCACAGCCTTGGCGTCCACGTCGCCGGCGGTCCAGCCCTCCTGCACGGTGAAGTTGAGGTCGATCGTCGCCCAGCCACCGTCGGTCTCGCGGTACATCGCCGTTCCCGAATACCAGCCCGCGCCGAGACCGCTGACCTGCTCGTGCCATTCGAAATCGAGCGGGACGCCGCGGGCGATCGAGCGAGCGTACTCTTCGATCTGGGCGCGCACCGGATACGCGGGATCCTGCTTCGCCGCCTCGCCTGCGGCGTGAGCCGCCTGCACGCCGTCGATCGCCTCGACGAGCTGCACGAGCCCCTCCCCGCCGAACCGCGAGGAGGTCACTCCGGCGTCACCCAGCTTCATGACGTGCTGCAGGGTCAACCTGCTCTCGAAGGTGGCGGAGGGGCTGGCCGTCAATGCCTCCTGTGCGTGTGCGGCCAGCTCGCCGTAGACCGCGCTCGCGCTCTTCTCGAAGGGCTCCTGCGCGTTCCCGAGCACCTTCAACTCGGCGGCGCGCGTCTTCGTGTTCGCGATGTTCTGATGCGTCAGTTCGTCTTTGTCCTGAAGATCGCCGATGACGGTCCACGGCCAGAGATCCGCGGTAGTCGGAGAGGCCTGAGGCCGCTCGAACTCCGTATGCATGTATTTCTCACTCTTCGCCTTCAGATTCACCTGCGCGTCGGCGAGCGCGGTGGCGGTGCTCTCGGCGAGGTAGTCAGGGCGCGGGCTCTCGGTGAAAGCGGCCATCGATCCGACCGATGCCCGCGCTTTGTCGAGCGCCGCACCCCGGTGGAGGCTGACGTCGGCCAGTTCTTCCGAGGACGCGATCACCTCCCGGTACGCGGTCGTGATGCGCTCCGTGGCGAAGAACTGCCATCCCCAGGTGCTTCCCGCGAGTCCGCCCGCCGCGAGCAGCGAATAGGCGGTGATCTTCAGCCAGCGCCGACGCGTGCGCTTCGGGGCGGGAACCTCAAGCGGCTCGTGCGGTTCGACGACCTCGCCCGCGTCGGAGAGCTGATGTTCGGCGTGCGGTTCCGGCGCGGGGTTCTGCGGGTCGGCTGGGAGGGTCATAGTGCCACCCTGCCCAACGAAAACGTTCCACGGTGACTACCGCGATTCCGGAAACGCGCGTCGGCTCGGACACGTCTGCGGTGCCCTCAGGGCCTTGACCCTCTCCCGACCGCGGTCCGAGGGTCGCGGCGGTGTCCTATGGCGACGATGCAGCCGTCCCCCCATCGCCCGATATTTGCGAGACGCCCTACGCGCGGCCTGAATGGTCCGAATGACTATGCGGGCGGCGGCTACGCCGACGTGATGACGGTTGCGCTGCGTGCCGCGGCGTCGGCGAGGGTGGCGAGCCCGGTCTTGAAGCTGTGCTCGAAACGGGCAAGCTCCGAGGTAGGCACGTGGTTCCTGGTCGCGACTTCTCGCCAGTCGGCGAGGGCTTCGCCGACCTGCGTGAGCACTGTTCGAGCCTTGTTGGGGGGGAGCCGGCATGCGCGAGCAAGTTCGAGCAGGCCGTCGGCTTCGTCGGAGAACGTTTCCGCGCCGGCGATGGTGGTCTGGCGGGCATCCGAGTCGGGATTCGCATTGACGTCGAACGCCGGCGAGAGGGTCCAGCCGGCTCGGCCGCGGAGGAACCCGTGGTTGCGCAGATGGTCGTCCGTGTTGTTCAACCCGACGCTGACGGCGACGCGGCGGAATAGCTGGTTGGCGTCCTCCTTGGTCTGAGCGCTGACCTCTTCCAGCCGTTCGGCGATGTCCATGTAGTCGCCAGTCTCGCCGTCGCGGCGCTCCAAAAGGGTCATCGCGCTGATATAGCCGACGCGGTCGGGATCGGCGCCATCCGTCCGGTCGACGCGATCGAACCGGTCTAGCAGAAGCAGGTGCCGCTCATCGATTTGGACGAGACGATGCACTGGGGTGCGAACGCCCGCAGCAGCGGCAAGGTCGAGAGCCGTTGCCTCCCACGCCATCACATCCCAGTCGTCCTCGTGATGCGGGAACTTCGCGATCAGCTGGCGTCCATCGTCTCCGAGCACGGCGGCTTTCGGGCGGGCGCCGCCGAGGGAACCGGTGCCGGCGTCCAGCAACGCCTTCACCGCCTCGAAGTCGTCGCCGTCGGTAGCGCGAGCCGCGACGTCGGCTGCGTGGAGGAGCCCGGGCAACCCGACCAATCTCGGGACGGTGTGGCCAGGGTCGAGGAAAGCCGAATTGTCGTCTACGCGGAACCGCAGCGCGCCTTGACGAGTGATGTCGCTGACCCCGGCCAGGAAGTCGACGTCGTCCAGGTCATGCGGTCGTCGCCCTTCCTCGCGCGCAAGAGCGCGTTCGCGCTTCGTGATCAGGTTGCGGCCCCACCGATCGGGGGCGGAGTCGGCGAACGCTCCAGGAAGGCCCCGCGTGTGTTGGGTGCCCGAGAACAGCTCGAATGCCGGGTCGATCGGGTAAGCATCCGGATGGGCGAGGTACCCCGGATCGTATTGGAAGGTGGTCGAAGCAAGTGCGCCACGGCGCCGCTGGAACTGGGCATGGCCCACGAAGACAGTCGCGCCTGCGAGCTCGAGGTGCACGTGCAGCGCTTCAAGATGGGTCATCGCACACGCTGCCGGTTGATCAGACCCGCACGGGCACGGCCAAGGTCTGTGTTCAACGGATCCAGCGCCTCGGTCAGCGCCTCCATGATGCCGAGAGAACGCGCGACGCGCAGGACCACGTGGAACCCGACCGTAGGGTCGCCGCGCTCGAGCTTCCGGAGCGTGGCGCGAGTGATGTCAGCGCGCTCGGCCACCTGCTCGGTGGTCAGGCCGAGAACCTTCCGCCACCCGGCGAAGTCCTGACCGATCTCCTCGGCAGCGCGGAGCACCCGCGCAGGCATTTCGCCGGTCATCTATCCTCCTCGGTTGAATAAAGGCTACTACAGTCCCCTTTAACGCGCATATTGGGCATTGGGTTGATCGTTACGGTAGATGTCGGCGTCAAACGCGGCACGGTTGCGGGGGCAGGACGGCTGGTCGATCTGGACGCGCCTACCAGGCAGCGCCGCGGCGCACCTTCAGAGCCCCGATTGCAGGGATGGACGCAGAATCGAGGCATGGAGAATCATGGGCAAGGTGTCGCCGTCGGCGCTACGCCCGCACGGTGCTAGGCGCCGGCCGCGACCACCTGCAGCAGCGCCTCGCCGTAGGCCTCGCGCTTCTTGGCGCCGATGCCGCTGATGCCGTCGAGCTCGTCGAGGTTGGCGGGCCGGGCGGCCGCGACCGCCCGCAGTGTCGCGTCGCCGAACACGATGTACGCGGGGACGCCCTGAGTCTTCGCCTCCCCTGCCCGCCAGGCGCGCAGCGCGTCGAAGAGGCCGGCATCGGCCGGAGCCAGGTCGGCCGCAGCGACCGAACGTCCACCGCGGGACGACCGGGCCGCACGCTCGGGCTCCCGGCGCAGCACCACTTCGCGTGCGCCTGACAGCACCTCCCCGCCGGCCGGGGTGAGCACGAGCACACCGTATTCCCCCTCGGGCTTCAGCAGCTCTTGCGCGATCAGCTGGCGGACCACGCCGCGCCACTGGCTCTCGCCGAGGTCGTCGCCGATGCCCCAGGTGGCGAGCCCGTCGTGACCGTATTGGTCGACCCGGGGCGTGCGCTTGGCGCGCAGGATGTCGATGAGGTGCCCCGCGCCGAACCGCTGCCCGCGCTCGCGCTGCAGCCGCACGACGGTCGAGAGCAGCTTCTGGGCGGGAACCGTGCCGTCCCACGCCTCGGGCGGGTTGAGGCAGGTGTCGCAGTTGCCGCACGGCGTCGAACGCTGGTCGAAGTAGTTCAGCAGGTTCACCCGACGGCAGTGCACTGTCTCGCACAGGGCGAGCATGGCGTCCAGGTGCTGCGTGAGGCGACGACGGTGCGCCAGATCGCCGGGGGACTCGTCGATCATGCGCCGCTGCTGCACGACGTCTTGCAGGCCGTAGGCGAGCCAGGTGGTCGACGGGAGGCCGTCGCGACCGGCGCGACCAGTCTCCTGGTAGTAGCCCTCGACCGACTTGGGGAGGTCGATGTGCGCCACGAAACGGACGTCGGGTTTGTCGATCCCCATGCCGAACGCGATCGTGGCCACGACGATGACACCGTCTTCGCGCAGGAACCGCGCCTGGGTGCGCGCACGCGTCTGAGCGTCGAGGCCGGCGTGGTAGGGCAGCGCCGTGAGCCCGCGGCCGGCAAGGAACTCCGCCGTGCGCTCCACCGAGTTGCGGGAGAGCGCGTAGACGATGCCCGCCTCCCCCGGGTGCTCGACCGTGATGAAGTCGAGCAGCTGCTTGCGCACCTCCGCCTTGGGCACGATGCGGTACTGGATGTTGGGACGGTCGAAGTCGGAGACGAAGTGCTCTGCACGGTCGAGGCGCAGGCGCTCGGTGAGTTCGCGGTGCGTCGCCTCGGTTGCGGTCGCCGTCAGGGCGATGCGCGGTACGTCGGGCCAGCGTTCCGCCAGCTCGGACAGTGCGAGGTAGTCGGGCCGGAAGTCGTGTCCCCACTGCGAGACGCAGTGCGCCTCGTCGATGGCGAACAGCGCGACGCGACCGCGTTCGAGGAAGCGCTTGGTGGCCTCGCTCGACAGGCGCTCCGGCGCGACGTAGAGGATGTCGAGCTCGCCCGCGAGATAGTCGCGCTCGACCGCCGCACGCTGACCGGCGTCTTGCGTGGAGTTGAGGAAGGCCGCACGCACGCCGACCGCGGTCAGCGCATCCACCTGGTCTTGCATGAGCGCGATGAGCGGCGACACCACGACGCCCGTGCCCTCGCGGACCAGCGACGGAATCTGATAGCAAAGCGACTTTCCGCCACCAGTGGGCATCAGCACGACCGCGTCGCCGCCGGAGATCACGCGATCGATGATCGCCGCCTGCTTGCCGCGGAACGCGTCGTAGCCGAACACCGTGCGCAACGCCTCGGCGGCGGTCTGGAACCGTGGCGGGGCCGGACGCACGGCCGCGGGAGAGCCGGGACGACCAGCCCCTGGCTGCCCACCGCGCCCAGCCCTCGAAGGCGACGCCTCCGCAGGGGGCTCGTCCACGAACGGGATGCCGGCGTACGGGTCCTCCCCGAAGTCGGGCAGCGGCGGCTCGGCGTCGAACGGCGCCTCGTCGAAGGGCGGCGCCTCCCGGCCGTCCGGCTCCCAGGTGTTCCAGCTCATTCCACGATCGTAACGAGCGCCGCCGACCGCTGTGCCCGCGCGCCGGATCTCCGGAGAGCCCGCGGCCTCCCATTGCCTGTGGACGACTCCCCGCTCCGCTACGATCGGGCGCATGCGGCAGCTCATCGTGTCCGAGTTTCTCACCCTCGACGGCGTGGTCGAGGCCCCGGGCGGCGAGACGGGGCATCCGCACGCGGGCTGGACGATGCCGTACGGCGCCGACGACCTGTTCGCCTTCAAACTGCAGGAGGCGCGCGACTCCGACTCGCTGCTGCTCGGCCGGCGCACCTTCGAGCAGTTCGCGGAGGCGTGGCCTCCCCGTGAGGGCGAGTTCGCCGACACGATGAACGCGATGCCGAAGACCGTGGTGACCGGCCGAACCGACGACCTCGGCTGGAACGCGACGCGGCTCGACACGGCGAACGGCGTCCGCGCCGGCGTCGCCGCTCTCAAGGAGGGGGACGGCGGTCCGATCCTGGTCGTCGGCAGCGGCACACTCGCCCGGGCACTGCTCGTGTGGGGCCTCGTGGACGAGCTGCGCCTCCTGGTCTGCCCGGTGCTGGTCGGCGGAGGCGCGCGGATCTTCCCTGACGACCGCGCCAAGTGGACCTACGAGCTCGCCGGGCTGCAGCGCTTCTCGAGCGACGCGGTGCTGCACGTCTACCGGCTGGCCAGGAGCTGATGCCGGCCACCATCTTCGGCCTGATCAGCGCGCTCGTCTACGGCTCCGCCGACTTCGTCGGAGGCGTGGCGTCGCGCGTGATCGGGCCGCTGCGCACCACCGCCATCGGGGCGGTCAGCGGACTGGCGCTGCTGCTCGTGGCCCTCCCGATCGTCGGGGGCACCTGGTCGGCCGCAGCGCTCGGCTGGGGCGCGGCCTCCGGAGCGATCGGCGCCGCCGCCGTCGCCCTGCTGTACGCCTGTCTCGCGATCGGCCCCATGAGCATCCTGTCGCCGCTCACGGCGCTGGTGTCCGCGCTGGTGCCGCTGGACTGGGGGCTGGTGGGAGGCGACCGCTTCGCCCCGATCGGCTACGTCGCGCTGGGGCTGGCGCTCGTGGCGGTCGTGCTGGTGGGCTTCGTGCCGGAGCGCGGCGCCGTGCGGCCCAGCGCCCGCGCGCTCGGGATGGCGGTTGCGGCCGGCGCACTCATCGGCCTCTTCCTCATCGTGCTCGACCAGACCCCGGCCGACTCGGGGCTCGTTCCGCTGGTGGCCAACCGGACGGTCAATGCCCTCATCATGTGGACGGTCATCGGCCTCCTCGCGATCCGGGGCGCGACCAGGAGGTTCACCCGGCGAGGCGTGCTGCTCGCGATCGGCTCCGGCCTCCTGGACGCCTCGGCGAACACGCTCATCCTGGTCGGGTTGCGCGTAGGCGACCTGGCCACGATGTCGGTGCTCGTGGCGCTCTACCCGGCCGGCACCATCGTGCTCGCCGCCGTGGTGCTGCGCGAGCGCATCGCGCCCGTGCAGTGGGCCGGCCTGGTACTCGCGATCACAGCAGCGGCCATGCTCGCCGTCGCCTAACCCCCGCCCCGCCCCGCCCGCGCGGCGAGACGTGAGTAATCGCGGGAATCCGGGCCGGGATTCCCGCGATTACTCACGTCTCGTCGGGGTCACGGGGTCGGGCGCGCGATGTGCGCGGCCTGCTCGAGGACGGGGAGGGCGCGGCGGAGGGCCTCGACCTCCTCGGGGGTGAGCTCGGCGAGGATGGCGGCCACCGCGCGGGCGCGGTCCGAGAGCGCGGTGAGCAGCAGGTCGGTGCCGGCCTGCGTGCCGGACACGAAGAACGAGCGCCCGTCGTCGGGATCCGGAGTGCGCTCGACCAGCCCGCGCACCTCCAGATCGGAGACGACCCGCGTGATCGTCGGCGCCGCGACGACCTCGATCGCCGCGATTTCGCTCGGCCGAAGTGGACCCTTGCGCACGATCGTCGACAGCGCCGACAGCTGACCGTGGCTGAGGCCTCCCGGGGACGACCGGATGCGGCGGTTCAGTCGCCCGACAGCCAAGGCCAGGCGGCCGGGGACATCGTCGTCACCGGTCGTCGGCCGTTCCGGATGCTCACGCTCGACCTGCACCGACTTCCTCGCCTTCCACCGTGGCCGGCCCCGCTGCTGCGACGACCTCCTCATGAACATACTTCGATCCGCCGAGGAGGGAGGCGATCGCGCCGATGATGCTCATGATGGCGGCGGCGAGGAAGAACTACCGTGCCCGTGAGCGTGGACGCGTCGACGTGCGCGGATTGCGGGAGGCCGGTCGGCCCGAGCAGGCTCGCGAGCGGGAGCGCAGCGGCCGCGCCGATGATTTATATGCGTTAACTATATGACTGGGTGGGTGGTCCCAGTAGTGGGGTCAGGCGACGCGGTCATCGAGAACGTGCAGCACACGGCCCGCGCTCGACGGTCGGTCGGACCCGCCTTCGATCCGCCCCCTACCTCTCCCCGAAGAACTTCCCCAGCGCGACCGTCACACCGTGCCGCGCCTCCGCATCGCTGATCGTGGCCTCACCGTCCCCGGACTGCGGCCCGTAATTCCCGAACTGCGCGTGGTTCATCCCTTGGATCTGCACCATCGTCGCCGCCTGCGGGAGGAGGCCGCGCGCGGCGTCGATCTTCGCGGGCGTGGACAGTCCGTCGCGACCGCCGCTGATCGACAGCACCCGCAGATCGGTGCCGGAGAGGTCGTTCGCGCAGTGGCTTCCGAACAGCACGAGCCCGGCGACGTCGCCACCCTCGGCGAGCTGGCAGGCGCGCACACCGCCGAGGGAGTGCCCTCCCACGTACCAGCGCTCGACCTCCGGCACGTGGGAGGTGAACGCGCTGAGCGGACGCGTGTCGAAGAAGGCGAGGTTCAGCGTGGGCTTCGTGATGAGCACGGTCAGCCCGGTGTCCGCGACCGTCTCGGACAGCTTGTCCATGTACGCGTACGGGTCCACCACGGCGCCGGGGATGAACACCAGCCCGGTACCCGAACGCCCGTCGACCGGGGCGAGCTCGACAGCGTCGCCGAGGTCCGTCACGGCGACGCGCGAGTCGCCGTGACGGACCTCCAGAGCGGCCGGCCGCTCACCCATCATGGGCGTGTTCGCCCACGCGAGGAAGCCGAGCACCACCATGCTCGCCACCCATGCGAGCACGGACGATGACGGGCTCGCGGCGTCGACCCATGCGGCGACCGTATCGCGAACCGACGACGCGAAACCGGGTCTGGTCAGAGTGGTTTTGCTCTCGTACCATGTGGATAACTCCGCCATCAACGACAGAGGAGTCGTCCATGTCGATCGCGATCATCGGAGCCGGCATCGGCGGGCTGGTGACTGCCCTCAGCCTCCACCGGGCCGGTTTCGGCGACATCCGGATCTACGAGCGGGTGCGGCAGCTGCGACCGCTCGGCGTCGGCATCAACCTCCTGCCGCACGCCGTGCGCGAGCTGACGGAGCTCGGGCTGCGGGACGACGTGGAGGCCATCGCTACCGCACCCCGCCGGCTGAGCTACGTCAACCGGCACGGCCAGCCGATCTGGAGCGAGGCCCGCGGTACCGCCGCCGGCTACCGGTGGCCGCAGCTCTCCGTGCACCGCGGCGAGCTGCAGCTGGCACTGGTGGAGGCCGTGCGCGAGCGGCTAGGCCCCGACACGATCCTCCTCGGCCACCGGCTCACCGGGCTCGACGCGACCGACGACGGTGCGCCGTGCGCCCGCGCTCTCTTCGAGACCTCCGGCGGCGAGGTCGCTGTCGACGCCGACCTGGTGATCGGCGCCGACGGCATCCACTCGGCCGTGCGCGCGCTGCGCTACCCCGACGAGGGCGCGCCGCGCTGGAACGGCCTCACGCTCTGGCGCGGCACGGCGGTCGTCCCGGAGTTCCTCGACGGCGCCACCATGATCATGGCGGGCGACGACCAGTTGAAGTTCGTCGCCTACCCGCTGCGGCGCGAGCCCGACGGGTCGGTGGCGGTCAACTTCATCGCCGAGCAGCGCTCCGATGGGTCGCGGGCCGAGACCGCCGACTGGAACCGCCCGGTGCCGATCGCCCCGATCGCCGAGCTGTTCAGCGCGTGGAGGTTCGACTGGCTCGACATCCCGGCTGTCATCGCGAACGCGCAGGAGCTGCTCGAGTACCCGATGGTCGACCGGGACCCGCTGCCGCGGTGGACGTTCGGCCGCTCGACGCTGCTGGGCGACGCCGCCCACTCGATGTACCCGAACGGGTCGAACGGCGCCTCGCAGGCAATCCTCGACGCCCGCACGCTCGCCTACTCGCTCGCCACCGCGGGCGACCTCGTCGAGGGCCTCCGCCGGTACGAGGACACCAGGCGCCCGGCGACGGCCGACCTCCTCGCCCTCACCCGGCAGCAGGGGCCCGAGCGTGTCATGGTGCTGGCGCACGAGCGGGCGCCGGACGGTTTCGCCGACATCACGGACGTCATCCCGGCCGCCGAGCTGCGGGAGATCGCCGACGGGTACAAGCGCACCGCGGGTTTCCATCCCGAAGCGCTCAACACCCGGGCGTCCCTCGACGCGAGGGTCGGTGCAGGTGCCGGCGCGCCGGCAGCGACGTCGGGCGAGGCGCTCCCATGACCGGCCCCGCCGACGAAGCCGGCCTCCACACCCGCCGGCTCGCCGCCCTGATCTCGCCGCTGCGCCGCAGCCTCCTCGCCCTCACCCGCGAGACCGCAGGCCTGCCCGACGTGCCCGACTCGCAGGTGGAGGTGCTCCGCGCCCTCCCCCGCGGCACCGTGAGCACGCCGAGTACGCTCGCCCGCCGGCTCGGCCTCCGCAAGTCGACCATGAGCAACCTCCTCACCACGATGGAGGCGGCCGGGCTGGTGGTGCGCCGGCCGAGCCTGGACGACCGGAGGCGGGTGGAGGTGCTGGCCAGTGCGCACGCGCTCAGCATCTTCGACCGCTTCGACGCGACGAGCGCCCGGCTGCTGGCGGAGGCCGCCACGGCCCTCCGCCCCGACGACCTCGCCGCACTGACCGCCGCGGTGCCCGCACTCGAGCACCTGGGTGACGCTCTTGCCGACCGCCGCCGCGACTAGGTGGTGTACACGGCGTACCGAGTGTCGTAGGGGCCATCGTCGCCGCGCACATTCGCGGTGAATGTCGCGCTACACGCCCCCAGAGGCCACGTTCGACGCGAATGTCGCCGCGGCTCTACCGGGTGTCGTGGCGGAAACGCAGGGACACCAGCTGCCGCAGGTAGGCCGTTCCGTTCGCCAGCGACGCCTTCGAGACGCCGCCGTGGCGCGCGCCGAAGTCGTACGGCACCTCGACCAACGTCAGGCGGTTCCGCACCAGCACCTCCAGCAGGATCTTGAACCCCATCGGGTGAAGGGCGTCGAGATCGAGCTCATCCACCCGCACGGCGAAGAACCCCGACATCGGGTCGCTGCACCCGTGCAGCCTGCGCGGGAACAGCATCCGGGCGGCGACCGTGCTCGCCGACGACACGGCGTGACGGAAGCGCCCGTCCAGACCGGACGAATGCCCCCCTTCGCAGTAGCGGGAGCCCAGGACGACCCCCGCATTCCGCTCGCGGCCCGTGATGACCAGCCGCGCCACGGCCTCCGGAGGGTGCTGGAGGTCGCCGTCCATGACCACCACCCAGTGTCGCGCCGCCAGCCGCATCCCGGTGATCACGGCACCCGACAGGCCGCCGTCCGGGTGGGAGCGGTGGATGATACGGATGACGTGCGGCAGGCGATGCGCCTCGGCCGTGGCCTCCCGGACGGTGTCGTCGGTCGAGTCGTCGACGACCAGCACCTCGCTGTACTCGGGGTCGAGCAACAGCGACAGCCGGTGGAGCAGCTCGGCGATGGACCCCGCCTCATTGAACGTCGGGACCACCACAGAGACGCCGGCGAGCGGAGGAGCCGCGAGCGCGGCGCGATCATCCATACTCGGGTAGACGTGCTCTACCCCGAATCGTCACGCGCCTGGGCACGGAGTTGGCAGGACACGCCGTGTGCGGTGTCGCCGGGGCGGCGTGTCCTGCCAACTCGTTGCTTGCGGGGCTTACGCCGCCACGCGCCTCCCCCGGCCGGCGAACACGCGGGCCGCGACCAGGTTCCAGAGTCCGGCGAACAGGAGGACGCCGGCCACTCCATTGAGCACGCCGCCCACGACGTCGGTGCCGTAGTGCACCCCGACATAGAGCCGCGACCAGGCCACGATCGCCACGAACACGGCGCCGACGACGATGACGATCGAGCGCGACAGCGAACCCCGGCACACCATCGCGAGCGCCGTCACGAGCGCTGCCGCGAAGACCACGTGGCCGCTCGGATAGCTGAGGGTCGCCGGGTTCACGTGCAGGAGGTGGGTGAGGCCGGCAGTCGTCGGGCGCGGCTGGGCGACCACCGCCTTGACGACCAGAGTGGTGATCCAGCCGAGGCCGGTCACGACGACCGTCCCGAGGGCAAGCCTCCAGCCCTTGACGAAGAGGAGGATGACGAACTCGACCACCAGGATGACCGCGACCACGGTCGGGCGGTCCAGCTGGTCGAGCAGTAGGGCTACGTTGTCGAGCAGAGGCGAGTGCACCCCGTTCACCGACGCGTCGAGCGACTCGAAGCGGAGGGCGACGATCCACTTGGCGGCGAAGCCGAGCGCGAAGGTCAGAGCGAACAGGATCACGGTCCAGACGATCCAGTGACGGGGGATGCGGAGCTGGGCGGGCTTCACAGGCGAAGTCTCCTCTCGAGCGGAGCTGTCAGTCAAACACTGTACGGCCCAGCAACCTCTAAGAGTTCGCGCCGGTAGGTCATGGTTGTCGGGTGGGTCGCCCTTCCCAGCGGTAGCGGGTCCAGGCTTCGGCGAGAAGGCGTCGGGTGATGATGATGGCGTTGCGAGGGCGATGAACGCGTCGATGACGCGGGTGCGCACTTCGGTGCAGATGTGGAGTTTGCGGAATCCTCGGTTGTGCCACGAGTTCGTGCGTTCCACGACGCAGCGGGCTCCGGCTTGGAGAGGTGCTCCCTTCTTGCTGATGATGTAGTCGCAGCCGAGGCCCTCGAGCAGGTTCCGGGTCGTGCGGGAGTCGTAGCCGGCGTCCAGGTGCACGGTGATCCGTTCGGGTAGGTCGAACCCGAACCGGCCGAGCTTTTCCAGCGTTGGCGCCAGCAAGGGCGAATCGTGGCAGTTCGCCCCCGCGATCACGCAGCCGAGCGGGATCCCTCGCCCGTCGACCAGGAGGGAACGTTTCGTGCCCTGTTTCCCGCGATCGACCGGGGAACGGCCGGCCGCTGCACCACCGCAGGGTGCTTTCACGATGCACCCATCGACGCAGAGGTTCTCTAGTTCGAGGCCGATCATCTTGTCATACCCGTTCAGGCAGATCTGCTCCAGCCGGGTGAAGATCCCGGCGGCGATCCATTCGTCACGACGGCGGCGGATCGTGGTTGCTGAGCAGGTGCTGTCGGCGATCTTGACATACGCGGCCCCGAGGACGAGGACCTGCACCAGTTTGTCGAACACGATTCGATCCGGCACCCGTGGTCGGTGACAGCCGAGCGGATGCTGATCGATCACGGGCGGGATGAGCGATTCGAACTGGTGCCAGATCGGGTCAATGACGGATGATGGAACGGCGGGCACGGGGTGTCCTGGAAACCGACTGATTCTTCACAAAATCGTGGTTAACAGACCTCGTGCCCGTCATGACGCTAACGCGCCGCGACCAGCGCCTACCGGCGCGAACTCTAACGGGCGCGGCGAATCTGAGCGTTCCCGCAGCCGGTGGACGCCGTCGAAGGCAGGGGTGGGGGCTTAGGCCACGTTGGCGGGTCGGGCGTGGACGACCTCCATGCGGTAGTCGATGAACGAGTGGCGGCGCCCCTTGGCCCAGCTGTGGCTGGGTCGCGGCCGGCAACTCCGGAGGTGGCACGGGAGGCGCCGGCCTTCGGCCCGCAAACTCCGGAGAATGGGCCGCGGCCAGCCGCCCCCTCCGGAAATAACGACGCCACGCGACGGCGAGCCCACCCGTCGCAACTCCGGAGAATCGGCCACCGGCCGGAGAACCCTCCGGAGCTACGGACGTTTCTGCGGCGTGGCGTGCGGAGTCTCCGGAGTTACGGACCGGACCAGACCACCCGAGACCACCCCTACGGCCGCAGCAGCACCTTGCCCGTGCGGCCCGAGCGTGCGGCGACCCCGACGGCCTCCCGCACCCGATCGAAGCCGAACACGGCCTCCACCGGGAGCGTGATCGCACCCGTCGAAGCGGCGCGGACCAGCTCGCCGAAGAGCTCGCCGCGCTTGGCCGGCGCCATGGCGGCGCTCACCTTGCTGCCCCAGAACCCCTTGACCGTCGCCTGTTTGAAGATCAGGTCGCCGGACGACAGCTGCATCGCGTCGCTCCCCATCGCGCCGAACGACACAAGCGTGCCGTTCTCCGCCAGCAGCGACAGGAGGTCGCCGCTGGACTCGCCGCCGACCGAGTCGACCGCGGCCGCGATCGGCGCGCCGTCGGCGAGGGCACGCACCGTGTTGCGCCAGTCGTCGTCGCTCGTCGCCACCAGGTTCGGGATGCCCTGCGCGGTCAGCTCGTCGGCGTCGTGCCGCCGGCGCACCAGACCGATGACCTTCTCGCCGCGCTCGAGCGCGAACTGGGCGACCAGCCGGCCGACCGCGCCATTCGCGGCGTTCTGCAGCACGACCTCCCCCGGCTTCACCTCGAGGAAGTCCAGCAGACTGAGGGCGCTGAACGGCATCGCGACCAGCTGGGAGGCGACCTCGTCGCTCAGGCCGTCCGGGACCGGGATCAACGCGGCAGCCGGCGCGAGGAACGCCTCCGCCCAGACGCCGAAAGTGCCGCCGGTGACGACGCGTTGACCGACCGCGAGCGCCTCCACACCTTCGCCGATCGCGTCGACGATGCCGACGGCCTCGGTGCCGGCGCCCGCGGGCAGTGTGGGCTTGAAGCCGTAGGTGCCGCGGATGGTCCACAGGTCGTGGTTGTGGATGGGCGAGAGCACGGTGCGCACACGCACCTGCCCCGCTCCCGGTTCGGGGAGCGGCCGCTCCTCCACCTTCACGACCCGGGCCGGGTCGCCGAACTCGTCCTGGACGATCGCGCGCATGGCCCCCAGCCTAGGTGTCTGCCTCCCGCGAGCGAAGCAAGCGCCGCCGAGGGGCACGTTGACGCCCCTATCCGCGCGTTGTAGAGGCGTCAACGTGCCCCTCGATCCCGGAGGTCAGGAGCTCAGTGCAGCGGTGGGAGGAGTGCGCGCCGCCCGGATGGCCGGGTAGAGGCCCGCTACAGCGCCGATCGCGAGAGTCGCCCCGAGCCCGATGGCGAGAGTCTCGGGCGGCAGAGTCGGCGGCCAGCCGTTGACGATCGCCATCCCTGCGGTCACCCCGGCGCCGAGAAGCGCTCCGAGGATTCCGCCGAACGCCGAGAGGAGGAGCGCCTCGGCGAGGAACTGCGAGCGGATCTGCCCTCTGGTCGCCCCCAGCGCCCTCCGCAGGCCGATCTCACGCCGTCGTTCGAGCACGGAGATGATCATCGTATTCGCGACCCCGATGCCGCCGACGAGCAGAGCGACCGAGCCGAGGCCGACGAGGAGGCCGGTGAACGCTTCGTCCGCGGCGTTCTTCGCGGCGAGCGCGTCGGATGGGCGCGACACCTCCACCTCACCGGGCGCCTCCGGATTGATCGTCGGGCCGAGCAGGTCGCGCACGCGCTCCACAGCGGCATCGCTCGATCGTTCGTACACAGTGGTCGGATTCCCCTGGAAGCCGAACAGCTCCGCCGCGATCTCCTCCCCCAGCAGGGCGGCCGAGTCGAGCTCCGGCGCGAGCTCCACAGGGTCGAGGATTCCGACCACGGTGAAGAGGCGACCCCCGAGCAGAATCTGGGTGTCCGGGCTGACGACGCCGAGTCGCGCGGCGGCTGCGTCTCCCAGCACCACGGCCGGAAACGATCCGGTGGCGGCGTTCAACCAGGAGCCGGTGCGAAGCGATCCGCCGACGACGTCGAGGAGCGTGAGGTCGGCGGCCATCGCCGAGATGCCGCCGCTCGCCGCGGGATCGGACAGCGGGCTGCGATAGACCTTCAGCGGCAGCACCGCGATGCTGCTCGCCTGCTCGACACCGTCGATCAGCCGGACCTTGCCCACGGTGTCCGCCGGCAACTCGGTGGCCTCCCCGAGAATCGATTTGCCCGCTTCGGCCGTGAGCAGATTGGTGCCGAGACTTGCGAGCTGCTGATTCAGCCTGGCCTGACTGGAGGCCGAGATCCCCACCACGGCGATCATGGCTGCGATGCCGATGGCGATGCCGAGAGCGGAAAGGATGGCCCGCGCAGGACGTGACCGCAACCCGGTGGTCCCGAGCCGGAGGATATCGCCGGCGAGCAGCCGCGAACGCAACTGCTCCGGCGGGAGGAGGGCGTGCGCAGAGTGCGCGGCGCGCGGATCGATGGCACCGTTCACGGAGGTCATGCCGCCTCCGTCCCGACGCGTGCGTCCGAGTCGGAGCCGGGCGCCGAGTCCGACACCACCACGCCGTCCCTGATGGCGACCTGCCGCGGCAGCCGGGCGGCAAGCTCGGCATCGTGGGTGATCACCACGATGGTCGTGCCCTGCCGATTGAGCTCGTGGAGCAGTTCCACGATCGTCGTCCCCGACGCGCTGTCGAGGTTCCCGGTGGGCTCGTCCGCGAGCAGCAGCGGAGGCTCGCCCACCACCGCACGGGCGATCGCCACCCGTTGACGTTCTCCACCGGAGAGCTGCCCCGGCTTGTGCGTCATCCGGTGCCCGAGTCCGACTCGTTCGAGAGCGGCGGCCGCGCGAGCGCGGCGTTCGGCTCGGCGCACGCCCAGGTAGAGGAGGCCGTCGGCGACATTGTCGATCGCGGTGACGCCGTCGGCGAGGTGGAACTGCTGGAACACGAAGCCGATGCGATGCGCCCGCAGGGCCGAGAGCTCCCGGTCGGAGAGCGCTTGCACGTCCCTCCCTTCGATCCGGGCCGTCCCGGCGGTGGGACGGTCGAGCGTGCCGATGAGGTTGAGAAGGGTGGACTTGCCAGAGCCGCTCGGCCCGACGATCGCGACCAGTTCGCCCTGGGTGATGGACAGCGTGACGCCGGCGCAGGCGAGCACGGGAGGCTCCCCGTAGGCGCGCTCGACGTCGGAGAGGGAGACGATCTTGTTGGTCATCGTGCCGGCACCACGACTTTCTGGCCCTCGCGGACACCGGAGCCCGAGATCTCGACCCGACCGGCGGCGAAGAGCCCGGTCGTCACGGGGACGCGCGTCGTCGCGTCCCCGTCGCCGACCACCTCGATTCCGAACCGGTCGCCGTCGAGGGCGAGCAGGGCTCCGACGGGAACCGACAGCACGTTCTCACGCCGCTGCGACGGGAATCCGACCGTCACGCTGGCCTGCTGCAGCGCGCCGGTGGCGGCCGGGTCGTCGAGCGTGATCGACACCGGGATGACGATGTCCGGCCGCCCGTTCGAGCCCTCCTTCTCGGTCGGCACACCGACCGAGGCGACCTTTCCGCCGGTGCGCGCTCCATCCGGAAGGTCGATGGTGACTTCGACACCGACGCTCGCGAGCTGCTGGTCCGCCAGTCTCAGGTCGACGTTCACGACCTGGGTCGTGTCCGTCACCTCGACTATGGGGCTTCCGGGCCCTGTTCGATCGCCCACCGCCGCCTTCAGTTCCGACACCCGCACCTCGCCGGAGCTGAATTCGATCCGCCCGAGCGGAATCGTGCCGGTCTGCTCCTGTCCTGTCGCCTTCTGCCAGCGTCTGACCGCGGCGCGCGTCTCCCAATCGAACGTGGCGTCGGGCGTCCCGTCGAAGTGGCCGAGTGCCGCGAGGCTCTCTTCCAGCGCCGTGACATCGGGCCCATCGCCCATCCCGGTCTCGAACGAACGCCAGGCCGGCAGCCCGCCGAGCATCGCGTACGTCGGCTGGTTGTCGACGGCGAACAGCGATTCGCCCAGTTTGACGGTCAGGCCGGGTGCCGGGAGCGCGGTGATGACCCCGCCCGCGCCGCTCGCGATGGTGCGCGAACCACCGAAGGAGAGAGTTCCCGCCGCCCTGCTGGCTCCCTGGAGCGTCCCCTTCTCCACAAGCGCGGTCGCGATGTCGACACGCTTCTTCTCTGGGGCGCTGTCGTCGCCGAAGGCGAAAGCGGCGGTTAATCCGCCGCCTGCCGCGAGCGCCGCGACCGAGCAGGCGGTCACGATGAGGACGCGCCGCCGCGTTGGAAGCGCCCTCGTCGTCTCCGGTCCGTCGGGCACCGGACCGTCTTTCCGTGTCGCTGCGCGCATCAGTTCGACGATCCCATCTGGGTGGCGCCCTGTGCCCCCTCGCCCAAGCACGCTGTGATGACGTCGCTCGGCGCGTCGGCCGGGATCGCCGTGTACTGACCCTCGGTCGGGTCATCCATCTCGACGCCATGCTCACGGAAGCACCGGGCGACCTCGAGCTGCCGCGCCAGTGTCTCCTGCGCGCTCTGCTTCTTCTCCCCCGGAGCGGTCGGAGAGTCTCCGATCTTCGCGATGCACTTCTTGGACGCGGCGGAGTAGCCGCCCTGGTCGCCCTTCGCCGACGACGTCGTGTTTCCGTTCGGGTCCGGGTCGGCCATGTCGATCCCTTCCGCACGCATGCACTTCGCGTAGGCGAGGTTCCATTCGGTCGCGTCGGCGATGGGCGACGGCGAGTCCGAGGCCGACTTGTCGCTGTCGGGTGACCCCACACCCGAGCTGCACGCCGTGAGCAGAGACAGCACCAGGGGGATGGCGGCGAGGATGGTCAGGGTGGTGGTCTTCGAGCGCATGGGATCTCCTCAGAGTGTCGGTTGAATGCGATGACGACAGTCCAGCCGAGACGGTGTGACGACAGCGTTCAAGAAATTCTTTATGTTTCCGATACCCGCGGCGTGGTGTAATTCGTACGACCGAAGGGGACCATGCGCGCATTGATCGTCGAAGACGAGCCATTCCTGGCGGAGGCGATCGCGACCGGCCTGCGCCGGGAGACGATCGCCGCCGATGTGGTGAACGACGGCGACACGGCCCTGGAGTTCCTGGCCGTGAACGACTATGACGTGGTGGTCCTCGATCGCGACATCCCCGGCACCCACGGCGACGCGGTCTGCGCCCACATCGCATCCGAGTATCCGACCTGCCGTGTCATCATGCTCACCGCCGCACGCACCTTGGACGACAAAGTCACCGGGTTCGAGCTGGGCGCCGACGACTACCTGGCCAAGCCGTTCGAGTTCCCCGAGCTGGTCATGCGGCTGCGCGCGCTCGAACGCCGCACGCAAGCGGCGCGGCCTCCCGTGCTCGAAGCAGCCGGAGTGACGCTCGACCCGTTCCGTCGGGAGGTGTACCGCAACAGGCGTCTCGTCCGCCTGAGCCGTAAGGAGTTCGCTGTGCTCGACGTCCTGATGAACGCCGCCGGCGGCGTCGTCAGCGCGGAGAGCCTGCTCGAGAAGGCCTGGGATGCCAACGCCGACCCGTTCACGAACACCATCCGCGTGACCATCTCCAACCTCCGCAAACGCCTCGGCGAGCCCCCGGTCATCCACACCGTCCCCGGGGTCGGTTACCGCTTCGGTGAACCCGTATGACGGTCGCGCGCGAGGGTCTCCCGTTGGTCTCCCGGCGGTCCCGGATCACCATCCGCACCCGTCTCACTCTCACCTACGCCGGCCTCGTCACCGGGTGCGGAGCGGTGCTCATCGCGGTGGTGTGGGTGTTCATGCGCTTCGTGCCGTACTACGCGATCATGTCCTCGACTCCGACGGGCCTGGCTACGGGCCACGCCACCTCCGCTCCGGCGACGAATGGAGACGCCGAGAAGCTGGCCTCCTCTGCTCCCTTCGCGGCCACGCTCGCCGTCACGAGCGCGTGGGACTTCCTCCAGCTGCTCCTGATCATCTCGGTCGCCGCACTTACCGTCCTGGCCGTGCTCAGCGGCTTCATCGGATGGATCGTCGCCGGTCGGGTGCTGAAACCGCTCAAGACCATCAACGAGGCGGCGACGATCGCCGCCACCGGGTCCTTCGACCATCGTGTCGGCCTGCAGGGACCGCGGGACGAGATCCGCGACCTCTCCGACACGTTCGACGGGATGCTCGGCGAGCTCGGCCGATCATTCGACGCGTACCGTCGCTTCGCCGGCAATGCCTCTCACGAGCTGCGGACGCCGATCGCGACGACCCAGACCATGATCGATGTCGCTCTGGCCGACCCCGATGCCGGCGTGGAGGACCTCCGAGCGCTCCTCGGGCGCATCCGGAACGTCAACCATGCGAACGCCGAGACGGTGGAGTCGTTGCTCGATCTCGCGGACATCGGCAGTCGTCGCCTCTCGACCTCGCCGGTCGACCTGCAGTCGCTTGCCGAGGAGGTCGTCCGGGACGCCCTCCCGCTCGCGCGCGAGGGCGGTGTGTCCCTCGCCCTCCGCCCTCGTGATTCGACCGCCGCGCGACCGATCGTGAGCGGCGACCTGGTTCTGCTGCGGCAGTGTCTCTCGAATCTCGTGCAGAACGCCGTGAGGCACAACCATCGCGGTGGTTCGGCTCTCATCGCCGTCTCGTCGACATCGGACGGGGTGGAGGTCTCGGTGACGAACAGCGGACCTCCGATCGCCGACGACGTCGTGGAGACCCTGCTCGAACCGTTCGTCCGCGGCGCCGGACGCACCTCCGGAACGGGCGCCGGGCGCGGCCGAGGCCTCGGTCTCGCCATCGCATCGAGCGTGGCCGACGCACACGATGGTTCACTTGAGCTGGTCGCCAACCCCGATGGCGGCCTCCAGGTGCGGCTGCAGCTCCCCTCCTCTCCCACCCCTTCCGCCGAAGGGCACGTAAGCGCCCCTAAAAACGCGAAATAGGGACGTTTGTGTGCCCCTCGATGAGCCTGCGGACCCGGCGGATCAACTCGCCAGGGCTGCGGAGGTCGTCCGCGGTAACCCGGACCATGCGCCAGCCGAGGTCCTCCACACGCTCGCGGCGACGGATGTCCTTCTGCCACGTGGGCCGGTCGACCCGGTGGACGTCGCCCTCGTACTCGAGGGCGATGCGCTCGCGCGGATAGGCGAGATCGACGCGGGCGACGAAACCTCCCGATGCGTCCCTCAGCTCGTGGTTGAGCAACGGCGCCGGCAGGCGGGCGTCCTCCAGCAGCAGCCGCAACCGCGTCTCACCCGGCGACTCCGAACCAGGTCTGACCGCCTCGATCGCCTGTTTCGCCCGGGCGGCGCCGCGGCGACCCGGTGCTGCCGCGATCGCTCTCGCGAGGGCGGGTCGGTCGGTGAGCGGAGCGTCGCCTCCCACGAAGAAATCTCCCGCGACGACCAACGCGTCCCGATTCAGCAGTTGCGCGAGGTCGAGCCAGGTTTGCTCCGGCGTGGTGACCGGGAGGTCATGGACGGACCACGTCTCCCAGCGAGCGAGCTTGTGCCCGGCGAAACCGCGGATCGCCGGAGCTCGACCCGGTGCCCGCACGCTGACGTGGATGCGGTCGTCCACGCCCGACAACGGCGCTCCGTACAGTGTCGCGGCGGTCGTGTGGCTGAAAGCGAAGTCGAGCCTCCGATGCAGGGCGTACGCACGACAACGCGCGATCAATCCGTCCGCCTCCCGTGTCAGACGCGTGCCCCGGATGGGCGTGACCAGGTCGCCTCCGCGGAGCCGTTTGCGACCCACGCCGAGTTCCGTCGCGTTCATGACCGTGAACGAGGCGGCGAGGAGTTCCGGAGGAAGGGCGCTGCAGTGTCGTGGCATGCCCGTTACCCTGCCACGCGCGCTGCATCGCCTCCCGAGTTATCCACAAGCACCTCCGCCGAGGGGCACACAAACGCCCCTAACACGCGCGGATAAGGGCGTTAAGGTGCCCCTCGGCGGCAGGGAAGCGGCGCGAGCGGGCTACGCCGGCGGGGCGGTGCTCGCGCGGCGGATGAGGCGCGTCGGAAGCCGGATGTGCGTCGGATCGGGCGCCTCGCCCGACATCAGCGCGACGACCAGCTCGGCCGCGGCGGCGCCGAGGCGTCCCATCGGCTGCCGGATCGTCGTCAGCGGCGTCGAGAACCGCGACGCCTCCGGGATGTCGTCGAAGCCGACCACCGACAGGTCGCGCGGCACCTCCAGGCCGAGCTCGTGCGCCACCTCGATGACGACGATGGCCGACAGGTCGTTGGCGGCGAAGATCGCGCTCGGTCGTTCCGGTGCGGCGAGCAGCCGCCGGGCGGCCTCCCGCGCGCTCTCCTGCTCGTAATTGCCGACTCCGACGATCGCCGGGTCGTACGCGATCCCGGCCTCACTGAGCGCGCGCCGGTAGCCCGCGTCGCGCGCGGCGGACGAGCGGAGGTCCGGGCGTCCGGCGACGAAACCGATGCGGCGATGGCCGAGCCCGACCAGGAAGTCGACGGCACTGCGCGCCCCTCCGAAGCTGTCCGATTCCACCGTGGGGAGGTCGGCGCGGCCGGTGTGCGGATCTACCGCGACGATCGGCACCTCGGCGTTCGCGTTGACGACCGTCGGCGTCACCATGATGACGCCGTCGATGAGGGTGCCGCTCAGCCTGCTGAGCGAGCGCCGCTCCCAGCCCTCCGGCGAGAGCTGGCGTGAGCCGCTGTACGCCAGGAGGTCGTAGCGGGACTCGGCGAGCGCCGCCCCGACGCCTTTCAGCACCTCCGCGCTGAACGGCTCGAAGTCGGCCACCAGCACCCCGATCACGCCCGTCTGGCGGTTGCGCATGCTGCTGGCGACCAGGCTCGACTCGTAGCCGAGCTCCTCCACGACCTGGAGCACGCGCTCGGCAGTGTGGGAGGCGACGCCGTAGCGGCCGTTGACCGCTTTCGACACCGTCGCGGCGGACACACCGGCCGCCTGCGCGACGTCGTTGATGGTTGGTCGTCGTCCCATGACCGTGCAGCATAGCAAGATCGAAAAGGATTTCGAAAAGGATTTCGAAAACGTTTGACACCCCTGAGGCCGCTTGCAACACTGACACCGTCCGGTCAGCCTCCCGGACACCGACGAGTCCGCGAATCGGCCACGGCGAGAGGCTTCGCCCGACCGGATCCTCGCGCGGACTCACGTCACCAGGCATCGACGAACCACGTGGATGCCGCTCAACGAAGAGAACAGGTTGGAATCACATGAAAGCCAAGAAGCTCCTCATGGGAGCCGCGGTCCTGGCTGCCGGCTCGCTCGCGCTGACCGCGTGCAGCGGCACCTCGGACAGCTCCAGCAACAGCAAAGTGAAAATGACCCTCTGGCAGAACTCCACCACCGGACCTGGCCAGCAGTACTGGACCGACGCGATCGCCGCTTTCGAGAAGGCGCACCCGAACGTCACCATCAAGATGCAGTCGATCCAGAACGAGGACCTCGACGGCAAGCTCCAGACGGCGCTGAACTCCGGTGATGCCCCCGACATCTTCCTGCAGCGCGGCGGCGGCAAGATGGCAGCGATGGTGCAGGCCGGCCAGCTGATGGACCTCACCGACAAGGTGTCCTCCGACACCAAGAAGGTCATCTCGTCCGGCTCGTTCAAGGCGGAGTCCTACCAGGACAAGGTCTGGGCGATGCCGCTCTCCGTCCTCCCCGGCGGGCTCTTCTACAGCCAGAACCTCTTCAAGGCGGCCGGGATCACCCAGGCCCCCGCGACCATCGACGACCTCAGCGCCGACGTGCAGAAGCTGAAGGCCACGGGTGTCGCCCCGATCGCGCTCGGCGCCAAGGACGCCTGGCCCGCCGCGCACTGGTTCTACTGGTTCGCGCTGCGCGAGTGCTCCGGCTCCACGATGCAGAAGACCGCGGACTCGAAGAGCTTCAGCGACCCGTGCTGGACCAAGGCAGCTCAGGACCTGGAGAACTTCACCGGCCAGAAGCCGTTCAACGACGGCTTCCTGACCACCTCGGCCCAGCAGGGCGCCGGCTCCTCCGCCGGTCTGGTGGCCAACCACCAGGCCGCGATGGAGCTCATGGGCGCCTGGGACCCGGGCGTGATCGCCTCCCTGACCCCCGACCAGAAGCCCCTCGCCGACCTCGGCTTCTACCCGTTCCCGGAGCTGTCCGGCGGCAAGGGTGAGCCCGGCTCGATCATGGGCGGCGTCGACGGCTACTCGTGCTCGGTCAAGGCGCCGAAGGAGTGTGCGGACTTCCTCAACTTCATCGCCACCACGCCGCAGCAGATCAACTACTACAAGGCCTACAACTCGCCGCCGGTCAACACCGAGGCGCAGAAGGAGGTCACCGAGCCCTACCTGAAGGACGTGCTCGCCGCCTACAACAAGGCTCCGTACGTCTCGCAGTGGCTCGACACCGTCCTGGGCCAGAACATCGGCAACGCGCTGAACGTCGCCGTGGTCGACATGCTCGCCGGCAAGACCGACGCCAAGGGCATGATCCAGGCCGCGAACGACGCCGCGAAGAAGGGCTGAGAGGCCCTGACGTGAGCAACACCCGCGAGATGTTCTCTGGCTGGCCTGGCTCGACCGAGCGCGTGTCGCCGGCGGATCTCGCGCAGCACGACGGGAGCGGCGCAGCCGCGTCGCTCCCGTCGCCGCCGCGCCGCCGCCGCGGCGCAGGCTGGGGCCTCCGTGCCGAGATCGCCCTCCTGGCCGGCCCCGCCGTCATCGTCTTCCTGGCGTTCGTCATCCTCCCCGTCGTGATGGCCGCCTACTACGGATTCTTCCGCTGGGCGGGTTACGGAACGCCCACCGACTTCGTCGGCCTGCAGAACTACGCCGTCATCCTGACCGACCCGGCCTTCCTGGCCGCCCTCGGCCACAACGCCTTCATCATGGTGATGTCCATCGTCATCCAGGGGCCGGTCGCCATCCTCCTGGCGCTGCTCCTGAACCGGAGGATGAAGGGCCAGTCGATCATCCGCGTGCTGATCTTCGTGCCCTACGTCATCTCGGAGGTCGTGGTCGGCACCGGCTGGAGCCTGATGCTCGCCTCGAAGGGCGCGCTCAACGGCTTCCTGCACAACGTCGGCCTCGGCTGGATGGCACACGACTGGCTGTCCGACCCGAGCATCGCCATCTGGACCCTGATGGCCATCTTGACCTGGAAATACATCGGCTTCGCCGTCATCCTCTTCCTCGCCGGGCTGCAGGGCATCCCCGAGGAGCTCTACGAGGCGGCCGCCCTCGACGGCGCGTCGTACTGGCAGATCCAACGCCGGATCACGCTGCCCCTGCTCGCCCCGACGCTCCGCATCTGGGCGTTCCTCTCGGTGATCGGCGCACTGCAGCTGTTCGATCTCGTCTACATCATCTGGGGTCAGTACGTCGCCTCCACCGCCGGCACCTCGACCATGGCGACCTACATGGTCGCCAACGGCCGCAACGCCGGCAACTTCGGCTACGGCAACGCCGTCGCCGTGGTGATCTTCTTCATCTCCCTCTTCGTCGCGCTCGTTTACCAGCGATTCATCCTCCGCCGCGACACCGCAGGCGCCGTGACGACCGCCAAGAACGCCGAGCGCTCGAAGCGCCGCAACGCGGCCGCGAAAGAAAGGACGGCGTGATGACCGCCCTCACCGCCCGCTCAGCCCGCGCTTCGCGCCGTGCGGAACGCAAGAGTCTGCCCTGGGGCTCTCCCACCGTCTACTTCATCGCGTTCGTGATCATCGCCCTGATGATCGTGCCGATCGCGTACATCATCATCGGCGGGTTCCGCACCAACTCGCAGATCACCGTCGACCCGGCCGGCTTCCCGAACCCGTGGAACCCGGCGAACTACCTCGAGGTGCTCACCGGAGGGGTGTTCTGGGGCCAGGTGCTGAACTCGACGATCGTCGCCCTGGTCACCACCGTCGGCGCCCTGGCACTGGGCTTGATGGCCAGCTACGTGCTCGCCCGGTACCCGTTCCGCGGCAACGGCTTCCTGTACGCGCTGTTCGCCGCGGGCCTGATGTTCCCGATCACCGTCGCCATCACGCCGCTCTACATCGTGGTGCGCAACCTCGGCCTGATGAACTCGCTCGCCGGCGTCATCATCCCGCAGATCGCGTTCGCGCTGCCGACGACCGTCATCATCCTGGTGCCGTTCCTGCGCGCGATCCCCGACGAGATCCAGGAGGCCGCGTTCATCGACGGCTGCAGCCGCCTGGGCTTCTTCTTCCGGATGGTGCTGCGGCTCTCGCTGCCGGGCGTCATCACGGTCGGCATCCTGGCCTTCATTGCCAGTTGGAACAGCTACCTCCTTCCCCTGTTCATCCTGAACGACCAGGCGGCCTTCACCCTCCCGCTCGGCGTCCAGGCGTTCTCGTCGCAGTACGCGACGGACACCTCCAAGGTGCTGGCGTTCACCTCCCTCTCGATGATCCCCGCCCTGATCTTCTTCAGCCTGTTCGAGCGCCGCATCGTCGGCGGCCTGACCGGCGCGGTCAAGGGCTGAGACCCGCTCGGCCTCCACGCACATCCATGTAGCAGGAAAGAAGCATGACTACTGACAACCTCCCCACCGTCTCCGAGCGGGTGCGCGCACTGCTCAACCGGATGACGCTCGACGAGAAGCTCGCGCAGATCGTCGGATACTGGGTCGACAAGGGCGACGACAACGTCGCGCCGCTCGACGGCGAGATGACCACAGGGCAGAGCTACGAGGCGGCGACGGAGGTCGGGATCGGGCACCTCACCCGCGTCTACGGCACGCGCCCGGTCGACCCGGTGGAGCGCGCGAGCTGGCTCTGGTCGGAGCAGCGTCGCCTCCGCGAGCAGACCCGCCTCGGCATCCCCGCGCTGGTGCACGAGGAGTGCCTGACCGGGCTGGCGGCGTGGAAGGCCGCGACGTTCCCGACGCCCCTCGCGTGGGGCGCCGCGTTCGACCCCGCACTGGTGGAGGAGGTGGGCGCCGCGATCGGCGCCTCGATGCGCGAGCTCGGCATCCACCAGGGTCTGGCCCCGGTGCTCGACGTGATCCGCGACCCGCGCTGGGGTCGTGTAGACGAGTGCATCGCGGAGGACCCGTATGTGGTCGGGACGATCGGCACCGCCTACGTCCGCGGACTGCAGTCGTCCGGAGTCCACGCGACGCTCAAGCACTTCGTCGGCTATTCCGCGTCGCAGGCCGGCCGCAATCACGCGCCGGTGCACGCCGGCACGCGCGAGGTGCGGGACGTGCTGCTGCCCCCGTTCGAGATGGCGATCCGCGACGGCGGCGTGCGCTCGGTCATGAACTCGTACGCCGAGATCGACGGCGTGCCTGTCGCCGCGAGCCCCGAGTACCTCACCGGCGTGCTGCGCGACGAGTGGGGCTTCGACGGAACCGTCGTCGCCGACTACTTCTCGGTGGCTTTCCTGCACACCATGCATCGCATCGCGGCCGACCGCGGCGAGGCGGCGGAGCTGGCGCTGACGGCCGGCATCGACGTCGAGCTGCCCACCGGGGACGCCTTCCTCGCCCCGCTCGCCGAGCGCATCCGCGCCGGCCTCGCCGACGAGGCCCTCGTCGACCGGGCGGTGCTCCGTCTGCTCGCGCAGAAGGAGGAGCTCGGCCTGCTCGACGAGACGTTCGACGCGCCTCCCGCCTCGGTGGACCTGGACTCCCCCGCTCATCGGGAGCTCGCTCTGCGGCTCGCCGAGGAGTCGCTCGTGCTGCTGACGAACGACGGCGCGCTGCCGCTCGAGGGCGACCGCGCCGCCGCGCGGATCGCGGTCGTCGGCCCGAACGCCGACGCCGCCGAAGCGCTGATGGGCTGCTATTCGTTCGCCAACCACGTGCTCGCCCACTACCCGGAGGTCCCGCTCGGGTTCGACATCCATCCGATCCTGGAGGCGCTGCAGAGCGAGTTCCCGCTGGCCGAGCTGGTGCACGCCCGCGGCTGCGACGTGGAGGGCGACGACCGCTCCGGCATCGTCACCGCGGTGAGCGCGGCGGCCGACGCCGACGCCGCCATCGTCGTGGTGGGCGACCGCGCCGGGCTGTTCGGCCGCGGCACGGTCGGCGAAGGCAACGATGTCGAGAGCCTGGAACTGCCCGGCGTGCAGCGCGAACTGGTCGAGGCGGTCGTCCGCACCGGCACTCCGACCGTCGTGATCGTGCTGTCGGGCCGCCCCTACGCCATCGACTGGGCCATCGAAGGACCGGATGCGCCGGCCGCGGTGCTGCAAGCCTTCTTCCCGGGCGAGGAGGGCGGCCGCGCCATCGCCGCCGTTCTGTCCGGACGCGTCGCTCCGAGCGGGCATCTGCCGCTGTCGCTGCCCCGATCGGCCGGCGCGCAGCCGTTCTCGTACCTCCACCCGCTGCTGGGCGGTCCGTCCGATGTCACGAGCGCCGACAGCACCCCCCTCCTCCCGTTCGGGCACGGCCTGAGCTACACGACGTTCGAGCGCAGCGGACTGGAGGCCGACGAGACCGTCGCCGCCGGAGCCGAGTTCGAGGCGCGCGTGACCGTTCGCAACACCGGCGACCGCGCGGGCACCGACCTGGTGCAACTGTACGCGCGCGACGTCTTCGCGAGCGTCACGCGCCCGGTCGCTCAGCTTCTGGGTTACGCGCGGGTCACGCTGGAGCCCGGCGAGGAGGCCGTGGTCGCCCTCCACGTGCCGACCGCACGCCTGGCCTTCACCGGCCGCGACGGCGTACGCATCGTGGAGCGCGGCGAGGTGGAACTCTGGATCGGCCCGTCGTGCGCCGAGCGCGAGACGGCGACGGCCATCGAGGTGACCGGCCCGACGCACGCCGTCACCCCGGCCGACGGCCGCCTCGTGGGCGTCGAGGTCGCTGCGCCCGAGCGTATCGCGACCCCCCTCGCCTGAGCCCCGCTCCGCCTCCCCCTCCGCCCAAGGGCCCTTGTTCGGGATGGCGAGCCCACTAGGCTCGGGCATGGGAGGCCCACATGTCGAATCTCGTCGTCCATTTCGAAATCCACGCCACCGAGCCGAAGCGCCTGATGGAGTACTACTCCGAACTCCTGGGCTGGACTTTCACGCGGTTCGGCGAGATGCCCTATTGGGCGATCGACACCGGGGAGGGCGCCATCGGGGTGGGCACCGCCGGCAACGGCATCAACGGCGGCCTCACCCAGCGGATGGGTCCGCCGCCGGCGCTGGACGCCCCGATCTCCGGCGCGAACATCGTGGTGGGGATCGACGGGAACGTCGACGAGCTCTACCGCCGCGGACTCGACCTCGGCGGTGCCGAGGCGCTGCCTCCCGACGACATGCCGTCGATCGGACGGGTGGCCTACCTGCGCGACCCGGATGGCAACGTCTTCGGGCTCATCTCGCCCGTGCTCTCCGACGGCACCGACGTCACCTCCTTCATCGCGAGCTGACCGGTCCGACCGCTCAGCCGCTCAGCCGAGGGGCACGTTAACGCCCTTACAACCGCGTTTTAGGGGCGTTTGCGTGCCCCTCGGCGACAGCTTCTTCCGCCGCGCCGCACGCCGCGGGTAGGGTGCGGGTGAGGGCGGGCGGGCCCGGGAAGGAGGCGGCGATGGCGGACCTCTCGGGGCGCAAGGCGCTCATCACCGGCGGAGCCAGCGGGATCGGCCTGGCGTGCGCGGAGGCGTTCACCGCCGCAGGCGCGCGCGTCACGATCGCCGACCTGA
Organism: Leifsonia sp. McL0607; assembly: GCF_049993355.1. GTDB lineage: Bacteria > Actinomycetota > Actinomycetes > Actinomycetales > Microbacteriaceae > Leifsonia. Next base: position 1,108,988 of record NZ_CP188253.1, read on the forward strand.
ACGGGGAGGCGGCCCGCGCGGTCGCCGACCGACTGGGCGGCGAGGCATGGGAGGTCGACCTGTCGCAGACGGCGGAGCTCGGCGACCTCCGGCTCGACACCGACATCCTCGTCAACAACGCCGGCCTCCAGCACGTACGCCCGATCCCCGAGTTCGAGCCCGAGAGCTTCGCGCTCATCCTGCGGATCATGCTGGAGGCTCCGTTCCTGCTCATCCGTGCCGCACTGCCCGGGATGTACGAGCGCGGCTTCGGCCGCATCATCAACGTGTCGAGTGTGCACGGGCTCCGCGCTTCCGAATTCAAGTCGGCGTACGTGGCCGCCAAGCACGGCCTGGAGGGCCTGTCGAAGGTGACCGCGCTGGAGGGCGCCTCCCACGGCGTCACCTCCAACTGCATCGAGCCGAGCTACGTGCGCACACCTCTGGTCGAGAAGCAGATCGCCGACCAGGCGCGGCTGCACGGCATCCCTGAGGACCAAGTGGTCGAGAAGATCATGCTCGCCGAACCGGCGATCAAGAATCTGGTCGAGCCGGAGGAGGTCGCCGGGCTCGCGCTCTGGCTGGCCGGTGAGGGGGCGCGCATGGTCACCGGCGCGAGCTACACGATCGACGGCGGCTGGAGTGCACGGTGACATCCGAGCCGACAGGGAGCGAGCCCAACCCCTTCCGAGTCCCGGTCGACGGCGGCGAGCTGGCCGGCGGTCAGTGGCACGCCGACGCGAGCGGCATCCCGCTCGTCGGCATCCACGGCATCACCGCCAACCACCTCGCCTGGGCGGTCGTCGCCGGTTCGCTGCCCGGGGTGCGGCTGGTGGCTCCCGACCTGCGCGGCCGCGGTCGAAGCGGAGAACTCCCCGGGCCGTACGGGATGGTCGGCCACGCGGACGACGTCGCGCGCATGATGGACGGCCTCGGCATCGAGCGCGCCGTCGTCGCCGGCCACTCGATGGGCGGGTTCGTTGCCGTCTGGCTCGCCGAGCGGCATCCCGACCGGGTGGAACGCCTCGTGCTGATCGACGGCGGCCTCCCCGTGACCCGCACCGCCGACCTCGGCCCGGCGCGCGACCGGCTGCGGATGACGTTCGCGAGCGAGCAGGACTACCTCGCGTTCTGGCACCGGCATCCCGCGCTCGGACCCTGGTGGAACGACCATGTCGAGCGGTACGTGCTTTACGACCTCGTCGGCTCCGCGCCCGAGCTGCGGTCGAGCGTCTCCGAGGAGGCCATATCGGTCAATGCGCTCGAGATGGACGGCAGCAGCGGCTACGCGGAGGCGCTCGCCGGGCTGACCCTGCCGATCGCGTTCGTGCGCGTGCCGCGCGGACTGCTCGACACGGACCCGCTGTATCTGCCGGAGGAACCAGCCGAGTGGCGCGCCCGCCTGCCGTGGTTCGAGGCCTACGAGGCCGACGACGTGAACCACTACACGATCGTGATGACGGAGGCCGGGGTCCGACAGCTGAAGCCGCACCTTCCGGGCGGGTATCCGCCGCATCCGCACTTCCACACCGAGCCGCACCGCCCCTGATCCGAACCGAAGCCCGATCCGCGCTCGAACGGGCGATCCGCACTTGAGCGCCGGCCCGCACTCGAACACCGACCCGAAGGAGATCCCAGTGACCGGAACCCTGCTCCCCGGCATCGTCGCCCGCACGATCCCGACCTCCCGGTACGCGGCGAACGTCCTGAAGCGCGCCGCCGACCCGGACGACGCCGGCACGACCATCGTGTTCGTGCACGGCAACGTGTCGTCGTCGCTGTTCTGGCAGCCGCTGATGCAGGCGCTCCCGGAGGGGACCCGGGCTCTCGCCGTCGACCTGCGCGGCTTCGGCGACAGCGAGACGCTCCCGGTCGACGCGACGCGCGGCGTCGGAGACTTCTCGAACGACGTCGCCGCAGTGCTCGACGAGCTCGGAACGGGCGCGGTGCACCTGGTCGGCTGGAGCATGGGCGGCGGCGTCGTCATGCAGCTGCTGCTCGACCGCCCCGACCTGGTACGCAGCCTCACGCTCGTCTCCACTGTCTCGCCGTACGGTTTCGGCGGCACGGCCACCGACGGCAGCCTCCTCAACGCCGATGCCTCTGGCACCGGTGGAGGCGGGGCGAACCCCGACTTCGTGGCGCGGCTCGCCGCCGGCGACACCGGTGAGGAGTCGCCCACCTCGCCGCGGGCCGTGTACCGGTCGGCATACGTCGCGCCCGGCTTCGCCACCGAGTACGAGGACATCTGGGTGCAGTCGATGCTCTCCACCGCGACGGGCGACGACAACTATCCCGGTGACGCGAGCGCGACGGAGGAGTGGCCGGGATTCGCGCCCGGCCGGCGCGGCGTGCTCAACACGATGACGCCGACCTACTTCGACACCTCCGGGATCGTCGAAGCGCCCGCCAAGCCGCCGATCCTCTGGATCCACGGAGCGGTCGACGCGATCGTCAACGATGCCTCCCTCTTCGACTTCAATCAGCTCGGCGCCGCGGGCATCATCCCGGGCTGGCCGGGCGAGGAGGTCGCGCCACCGCAGCCGATGCTCGTGCAGATCCGCGCGGTGCTGGAGCGGTACGCCGCTGCTGGCGGCGACACCCGGGAGGTCGTTTTCGAAGACTGCGGCCACTCCCCTCACGTCGAGAAGCCCGAGGAGTTCCTGGCCGAGCTCACCGCGTGGGTGGGGTGAGGGTCGCCGCCGTCTTCAGCGCGTCGGCGATCTTCAGATAGAGGATGCGCTCGGAACCGCCGGGGAACCGCCGGAAGCCGAAGCGCTCGTAGAAGGGAACGACATCGTCGTCCTTGGCGTTCACGATGAGCGCTCGCATGCCGAGCGTCTCCGACGCCTGGATCGCCCGGCTCACGGCATCCTGCAGCAGGGAGGCGCCGAGGCCCGCGCCGGCGTCTCTGCGATCGACGGCGAAGCGGCTGAGAAGGGCCGCGGGGATCAGGTCGGGCATTCTGCGGGCGACGGAGCCAGGGGCCTCACCGCGCACGATCGAGCTCGCGGACAGGCAGTAATAGCCGGCGACGCGATCAGTATCTGCCGCGACGGACACGAAGGTGCGGGAGCCGCCGGTGGCCTCGTTGTGCCGGGCCCAGCCTCTCAGCCAGCGGTCGAGCACCTCGATGCCGCAGTCGAGCTCCGAGACGACGTCACCTGCGGCGAGCGGGCGAGGCCGGTGATACTCGGGCATACGGACCTCAGTCGACGAAGACCGACGGCCGGCGGAAGAGCTCCGCGAGCCCGTCGACGGTCTGGGCGGGTGCATCGAGCGCCGCGGAGAACGCCGCGAATGCCTCACCTTCGACGCGCAACTCGCGATCCCGACGGATCACCTCTTCTGCGCGTTCGGTGAGAGTGTCAGCCGTGAAATCGGAGACGGATCGCCCCTGGAGGACCGCTGCGCGCTCGATGAGGTCACGTTGGGCACTTGTAATGCGCACTTCGATTCGCTTGTCTTTGGTCGGCATCGAGACAGAGTACGGCAAATCGCCGTACATCTTCCTTGTCACCTCACACCGTCAGCAGGGCGCCGGAACCCAGCCCCAGCATCCCCTCCAGCACGTGCGCGAGCAGCGATCCGCGCTCGGCCGCGCCTCCCCAGCGCACGAGGGCCTGGGCATTGAGGCCGTCGATCATGCCGAGCAGCTGCCACGCGACCGCGCGCGGGTCCTCTGCGCGGAAGTCGCCCGAGGCCACTCCCGCGTGGATGACACCTTCGATCACGTCGCGCCAAGCGTCCATCTGACCGCGCACCGCCGACCCCAAGGCGACGTTGCGCCGACCCAGCGCGAACGCCTCCACCCAGATCACCGTCACGTCGTCGCGCGAGCCGTCGAGGAGGGTCCTGAGCAGAGCCGCGAGCCGGGGGACGGGATGCGTCTCGGCGGCGAGCAGCGCTCGCACCTCGTCGATCTCCGCCGCCACCACGCTGACGAACGTCTCGACGACCAGCCCGTCCATGGACTCGTGGTAGTAGGCGACCAGCGCCGGGGTCACACCGGCGCGCGCCGCGACCGCGCGCAGCGTCACGGCCGTGAGGCCTTCGTCGAGGGCGAGCGAGCGGGCGGCGGCGGCCAGTTCGGCGCGCCGCTCGGCGGGCGGTTTTCGGGCTGCTCTTGACATCGTGGGTCCAGTATAGGTATTTATTGATCATCCGATCAATAGAGCCCGGAGGTTCACGATGACCTGGCGCATGCCCGCCGAGACTGCACGGCACGAGCGCACGTGGATGGCCTTCCCGCGCGCGGGCATCACCCTCGGCGATGACGCGGCCTCGGCCGAGGAGGCCTACGCCGCCTGGACCGCCGTCGCGCACGCGGTCGCCGAGTTCGAACCTGTGACCATGGTGGTCGACCCCACCGAGCGCGAGCGAGCCGCGCGCATGCTCGGCTCGCACGTCGAGCAGGTGGAGGCGCCGCTCGACGAGTTCTGGATGCGCGACTTCGGTCCCACCTTCGTGGTCGACGACGAACGCCCGGGCGTGCTCGGCGCGGTCGATTGGACCTTCAACGGCTGGGGCGACCCCGCCTGGTCCGAGTGGCGCAGATCGGCCGAGATCGCCCGCTTCGTCGCCGAGCGCACCGGCGCCGAGCTGGTCAGCTCCGTACTCGTCAACGAGGGAGGCGGCATCCACGTCGACGGCGAGGGCACCGTGCTGCTCACCGAGACGGTCCAACTCGACCCGCGCCGCAACCCGTACGCCCACAAGGCCCGAGTGGAGGCCGAGCTCGCCCGGACCATCGGAGCCACCCACGCCGTCTGGCTCCCCCGCGGGCTCACGCGCGACTACGACGACTTCGGCACGAACGGCCACGTCGACATCGTGGCCACCATCCCCGCCCCCGGCCGCCTGTTGCTGCACACGCAGCGCAACGCGGAGCACCCCGACTTCGAGGTGTCCCGCAAGCTGCGGGCATTCCTCTCCGGAACGACGGACGCCGCCGGCCGCTCGTGGGACCTCATCGAGCTCCCCGCCCCCGCGACCCTGCGCGACGAGGAGGGTTTCGTCGACTGGAGCTACGTGAACCATCTCGTCGTCAACGACGGCGTGATCGCGTGCGGCTTCGGCGAGGAGCGCGCCGATGCCGAGGCGACCGAGATCCTGGAGGCCGCGTACCCGGGCCGTAGGGTGAGCATGGTGGATTCGCGCCCGATCTTCGCCCGCGGCGGCGGCATCCACTGCATCACGCAGCAGCAGCCGGCGGTCGCCCGATGAGCCGGCCCGCCCCCCGCGTCGGCAACTCCGGACTCTCGGGCCTAAAGGCCCCGCCCGCACCGTCCGAACGGACCTCCGACCGGCGCGTCGCCCTCCCCGTCCGTACTTACGCGCATCGGGGAGGTCGAGCGTGACCCGCTTCGACGTCGTCGAGGCGGGCATCGCCGAGCTGCGGCGAGCGCTGGAGGTCGGCGAGACGACCAGCGCCGAGCTGGTCGACGCCTACCTCGGCCGCATCGACGCGTACGACACCGCCGGACCGACCCTGAACGCCGTGGTCGTGCGCAACCCGCAGGCCCGGGCAGAGGCCGTGGCGTCCGACGAGCGCCGCGCGCGCGGCGAGACGCTCGGCCCGCTCGACGGCATCCCGTACACCGCCAAAGACAGTTACCTGGTGCGCGGCCTGACCGCCGCGGCCGGCTCCCCCGCGTTCGAGCACCTCGTCGCGCAGCGCGACGCCTTCACGATCGAGCGACTCCGCGCGGGCGGCGCGATCCTGCTCGGCCTCACCAACATGCCACCGATGGCGAACGGTGGCATGCAACGCGGCGTGTACGGCCGCGCGGAGAGCCCGTACAACGGCGACTACTTGACCGCGGCCTTCGGCTCGGGATCCTCCAACGGCTCCGGCACTGCCACCGCGGCGAGCTTCGCAGCGTTCGGGCTCGGCGAGGAGACCTGGTCGTCGGGCCGGGCTCCGGCCTCCAACAACGCCCTGTGCGCGTACACGCCTTCGCGCGGCGTGATCTCGGTGCGCGGCAACTGGCCGCTCGTGCCGACCATGGACGTCGTCGTGCCGCACACGCGCACCATGGCCGACCTCCTGGAGGTTCTCGACGTCATCGTCGCCGACGACACCGAGACGCGGGGCGACTTCTGGCGCGCTCAGCCGTGGGTGCCGATTCCTCCGGCGTCGCAGCTGCGCCCGGCGTCGTACCCGGCGGTCGCCGCGAGCGCCGATCTCGTCGGCGCGCGCATCGCCGTCCCGCGCATGTACATCAACCGCGACGACGAGGCCGGCACGGCCGAAGACGGCGGCATCGGCGGCCCGACCGGTCGCCGCATCGAGACGCGACCCTCGGTCATCGCGCTATGGGAGGCCGCCCGCCGCGATCTGGAGGCCGCCGGCGCCGAGGTCGTCGAGACCGACTTCCCCGTGGTCTCCAACTACGAGGGCGACCGGCACGGAGCGCCGACGATCGCCACTCGCGGCCTCGTCTCGCCGGAGTATCTGCGGCGCGAGATCGGCGACCTCTCGGCCTGGGCGTGGGACGACTTCCTTGCCGCCAACGGCGACCCCGGGCTGAACACGCTCGCCGATGTCGACGGCGCCCGCATCTTCCCGGCGCCGGAGGGCGCCCTCCCCGACCGCTACGACGGGTTCGACGACGACATCGCAGAGTACCCGGATTGGGTGCGCGAGCACCCCGGCACCGCGCTCACCGCCATCCCCGAGCTCGCCGGCGGGCTCCGTGGTCTCGAGGAGACCAGGCGGGTCGACCTGGAGGAGTGGATGGACTCGCTCGGCGTCGACGCGGTCGTCTTCCCGGCCGTCGCCGACGTCGGTCCGGCCGACATGGATGTGAACGCGGCCTCCGCCGACCTGGGCTGGCGAAACGGCGTCTGGGTGGCCAACGGCAACCTGGTGCCCCGGCATCTCGGCATCCCGACCGTCACCGTGCCGATGGGCACGATGGCCGACATCGGGATGCCGGTCGGGCTGACCTTCGCCGGCCGAGCGTACGACGACACCGCGTTGCTCGCCCTGGCGGCGGCATTCGAGGCGACCGCGCGGCGGCGCACCGAGCCGCCGCGCACACCGCGGCTCGGGTAGCGCACGCCCGAGAACCGGGCCACCCGTCGTCACGAATGCCGCGTTCGCACTGGTGGCGATTCGCCGCGAATGTCGCCTTCCACGCGGCGTTGCGCGACATTCGCCGCGAGTGTCGCCTCCCGCGCCGGGTGGCGATTCGGCGCGAATGTCGCCTTCGACGCGGCGGAACGCGACATTCGCCGGGAATGACGACCCGGCATGTCCGTCTCGCGACGGATGTGGTTACCTCGGACGGGCGACGACAGGTGAGGACGCGCCTGAGACGGTGGAATCATGGTCCTCCCTCGCTCCGTCCCCGCGCGTCGCGGCCTCCTCTCTGCCGCTCTCACACTGTCCGCTCTCATCGCCCTGACGGGCTGCACCGCCGTGACGACCGCCGTCGGCATCGCGCCCGTGCCGAGCGATGCCTCCCAACTCACCGAAGACGACGGCTACATCCCGGACGGTGCATCGCTCACGCTCGACAGCGATCTGCCGGCGATCCAGCGACTCGACCCGCAGCTCCTGGAGGCTTTGCGCGCCGCAGACAGTGTCGCCGTCGAGGAACGGGGCACGACGATCACGATCGTGGACGGCTGGCGCTCGCTGCGCTACCAGGAGTACCTGTTCGCCCGGGCGGTGCAGAAGTACGGGAGCGAACACGAGGCCGAGCGCTGGGTCAAGCGCGGAGCGGACTCCTCCCACGTCTCCGGACAGGCCGTCGACATCGGTACGGCCGACGCCATGGACTTCCTCAGCCGGTTCGGCTCGGAGTGGGGGATCTGCCAGACCTACGCAAATGAGGCGTGGCACTTCGAGCTGGCGACCGACCCGGGCGGCGAGTGCCCGGCGATGGAGGCCGACGGGCGCGGCTAGAGTCGCGTCACGCCGCGACGCCGACCGCCTGTCGTTCGGTCTCCGGGCGCCCCAGGCTGGCGATCATCGCGGCGGCGAGATCCGCCCGGGAGACGCTGAAGCTGCGTGGCACGCTCCCGCCCACGCGCGTCTGATACGTGCCGGTCGCCTTGCCATTGGTGAGCAGGGGCGGCCGGAACGCCGTCCAGACGGCGTCGGACGCGGCGAGCGCCTCCTCCATCTCGCGCAGGTCGTCGTAGACAGGGCGCAGCACCCGGCTGACGATCGGGAGGGCGACGCGGCGGCTGAGGAGGCTGTCGTCGACGGCCGGCGGGCCGACCGGCGCAGCGCTGATGACGACGAAGCGGTGCGGTGCAGCGGCGAGGATCTTGCGGGTGGCGGGCGCCGCGACGGGAGCGTCCTTGCGCGAGTGCGGGCCGATCGCCGAGAGAACGGCGTCCGAGTCGGCGATCGCTGCGCTCAGGGCCGCAGTGTCGGAGAAGTCCGGGACGACGCGCACGGCGACGCGCGGGTCGAGATCGGCGGGCCTCCGAAGGACGGCAGTGACCTCGTCGCCGCGATCGAGGGCCTGGTGGACGAGGTGTGCGCCGGTGCGACCGCTGGCGCCGAAGATCGTGAGCTTCATATCGGCATAGTAGGTGATAATCATAGTCGTGTGCAATCACTGATTGGTACGATGTCGGGATGCCCGTCCCGGATGACCAGCCCGACGTGCCCGCCCTCGAGACGCGCGCCAGCTTCCTCCTCTCTCAGCTCGGCCTCCAGAGCGCCCAGCGCTTCACCGCCGCTCTCGCCCCCCTCGGGATCACACCGAACCGCTTCGGGGTGCTGGCCCACCTCGCCAGGCAGGAGGGCCGCACCCAGCAGGAACTGGCCACGGCGCTCGGCCTGCACCGCAACTCCATGGTCGGCCTGATCGACGACCTCGAGGCCAGGGGCCTCGTCGAGCGCCGCCGCCACCCGGAGGACCGCCGGGCCTACGCCATCCACCTCACGCCCGCGGCCCGTGAGGTGCTCGCCGCCGGCGACCGTCTCGCCGACGAGCAGGAGGAGGCGATGCTCGGCACGCTCAGCGCGCAGGAGCGCGCGGAGCTCGTCGCGACGCTGACGCGGTTGGTCGCCGCGGCCGGCTACCGGGCGGGCGTGCACCCTGGCCTGGGATCGGGGCACTGAGGACCTTCTGAGGCGGCGACGCCTCAGGCCCGGCCTTGGTACCTGGGGCGGACCGCCGGCCGACCCGGGATGGATGTGGCGCGACGATCATGCTGATGGGCTGTGGGGACCTCGGAGATCTGGAGGACCGCGACATGCCCCTGACCGCTCTCATGACGAACATCGTCGTCTACGCCGTACTTCTCACTTTTCCCTTCATCCTTGCGTTTCTCGCGCGACGAATGCTGGGCGCACCGATCGGATGGCCCCGAAGCCTCCTCGTGGGACTCGGAATCGAGCCGCTCTGGTTCTGGCTTCTGTCCGCGCTCGCCCCATGGGCAGGACTCGGCGACCGCGAACAGGGCCCGGACAGTGCGATCGGCGGCTGGTACCTCATCGTCGTCCTCTCGCTCGCCTGGGCATTCGCTCTCGGTGTCGCCGCCCTGGTTCTCTTCGAAGTCATCGCACCGACCGGCAGCATCCCCACGCCCCTCACGGCGATGCGTGCGGTGCGGCGATCGCTGAGGCAGGGCGTGCGCACCCTGGCGATCGGCCGGATCGCGTTGCGCCACGGACTCGTTCAGTTCACGCATCGTTCACGACGTCAGGCCTCCACTCAGCACACGACTCCGGAAGCTTTGACGGCCGCCTTGGAGGAATGCGGCCCGACGTTCGTCAAACTCGGGCAGATGCTCTCGTCCAGGCGTGACCTCGTCTCCGATGACTATGTGGTCGCCCTGTCGAGACTGCAGAGCCAGGTGCGACCCGCCGAATGGAGCGATATTCGCGCCGAAGTGGAGGAACAGCTCGGCGGATCGCTCGACGATCATTTCCTTCACGTCGATGAGACTCCACTGGCGGCTGCCTCCATTGCCCAGGTGCACGCCGCCACCCTTCTCGACGGCACATCGGTCGTCATCAAGGTGCAACGACCCGAGGCCCGGGCGCGGGTGTTTCGAGACGTCGAACTCATCTGCAGCGTCGGCGCCACCATCGAAGCACGCACGGAATGGGGCAAATCCCTCGGGATCACGGCGCTGGTGGACGGATTCGCCGAGTCTCTGGCCATCGAGCTCGATTTCACGGCTGAGCGCCGCCATTTGGAACTGATCAGACAGGCCTCCATGCGCACGGAATCCGCCATCACGATACCGGCGTTCCACCCCGCGCTGTCGACGGAAACCGTGTTGACGATGGATCGCGCCGAAGGCACTCCGATCGGACGTGCTGCGGATCTCATCGCTTCGCGCACCAAGGCCGATGCCGCGGCGCTTGCGGGCCGGATTTTCGAGGCCATACTGCACCAGATACTCATCGAGGGGGTCTTCCACGCCGACCTCCACCCCGGGAACATCCTCCTCGGCGAGAACGACGAGGTGATCCTGCTCGATTTCGGTTCGATCGGGATCATCGACCGCGAGAGCCGGCTGGCGCTCGCCCGCCTCCTGAGTGCCCTCGACACCGACGACGCGATCGCCGCTGTCGATGCGCTGTCGATGATGTGCACCATTCCGGGCGACGTGGACAGTCAGCTGCTGGAACGCGACGTCGGGAGACTCCTGACGATCGCCAGGGCGAGCAACAGCGGCAGCAGCGAACTCTTTCCCGATCTGTTCCGGGTGGTCAGGCGCCACCGGATTCTCCTGCCCCCGGCGATCGCGGCAGCGCTGCGGGCGATCGCGACTCTCGAGGGCACACTCCTCTGCATCGACCGTGCTTTCGACATCGTAGAGGCCGGGCGCTGCGCCGGCCCGCGAATTCAGTGCGAGATCGTCACGCCACGCTCGACCGCCGACAGCCTCGAGGCGAGCGCCACAGCCCTGGCGGGCACAGGGGCACGGCTGCCACGTCGCATCGAGAGCATCACAGCGGACATTGCCAGCGGTGCGTTCGCGCGCCGGTTCCATCCGTTCGCCGATCGTGACGATCGGGCGTTCCTGCGCGGACTCGTTCACGAGTTCCTGAAGACGATCATCGCAGTCGCCCTCGTCATCGCGTCGGTCGCGCTGACCGTCAGCGATGCCGGCCCGTTGCTCGCCCCGACGACGATGCACGCGACGACGTACTTCGGCCTCTCAATCGGCGTGGTGGCGTTCGTGCTGATCATGCGGGTGCTGGTCCGGAAATTCGATCCAGGAGGGGACCGCGGCGTTCGTCCGCCCCGAGCCCCCTCCCGATGACCATCGCCATGGCGAGCTCCGCGGCGAATCCATTCCTGCACGCCCGCACTAAGCTGGAAGCCGTGTCCAAGGTCTTGAGCAGTCTTCCGGTCGGTGAGCGAGTCGGCATCGCGTTCTCGGGAGGTCTCGACACCTCCTGCGCGGTCGCCTGGATGCGCGAGAAGGGCGCCGTGCCCTGCACGTACACCGCCGACATCGGCCAGTACGACGAGCCGAACATCGACGAGGTTCCCGGTCGCGCCACGGAGTACGGCGCCGAGATCGCCCGCCTGGTCGACGCCAAGCGCGCACTGGTCGAGGAGGGCCTTATCGCGCTGCAGTGCGGCGCCTTCCACATCCGCTGCGGCGGCAAGACCTACTTCAACACCACCCCCCTCGGTCGCGCGGTCACCGGCGTCATGCTGGTGCGCGCCATGATGGAGGACGACGTCGACATCTGGGGCGACGGCTCCACCTACAAGGGCAACGACATCGAGCGGTTCTACCGCTACGGCCTCATCGCGAACCCGCGCCTGCGCATCTACAAACCGTGGCTCGACGCGGCCTTCGTCGAGGAGCTCGGCGGCCGCACCGAGATGAGCGAGTGGCTCATCGCGCGCGGCTTCCCCTACCGCGACCCCAGCGAGAAGGCCTACTCGACCGACGCCAACATCTGGGGCGCCACCCACGAGGCCAAGCGGCTCGAAGAGCTCGACGCCGGGCTCGACATCGTCGACCCGATCATGGGTGTCGCCGCCTGGCGTGAAGACGTGGAGGTCGCCCCCGAGACCGTGTCTGTGCGGTTCGAGGCCGGACGCCCCGTGGCCCTGAACGGCGTGGAGTTCGCCGACCCGGTCGGGCTCGTGCTCGAGGCCAACGGGATCGGAGGCCGACACGGCCTCGGCGCGTCCGACCAGATCGAGAACCGCATCATCGAGGCCAAGAGCCGCGGCATCTACGAGGCCCCCGGGATGGCGCTCCTGCACATCGCCTACGAGCGGCTCCTCAACGCGATCCACAACGAGGACACCGTCGCCAACTACCACAACGAAGGCCGCCGCCTCGGCCGCCTCATGTACGAGGGCCGCTGGCTCGACCCGCAGTCGCTCATGCTCCGCGAGTCCCTGCAGCGCTGGGTCGGCTCGGCGATCACCGGCGAGGTCACGCTGCGCTTGCGCCGCGGCGACGACTACACGATCCTCGACACGACGGGGCCGGCGCTCAGCTACCACCCCGACAAGCTCTCGATGGAGCGCGTCGGCAACGCCGCCTTCGGCCCGTCCGACCGCATCGGCCAGCTGACGATGCGCAACCTCGACATCGCCGACTCGCGCTCGCGCCTCGAGCAGTACGCGGCCGCCGGGCTGATCGGAGGGCCGACCGGCGAGCTCGTCGGCAAACTGCAGGAGGGCAGCGCCCGTTCCATCCTCGAGCTCGACGTCAGCGCCGCCGACGACGCGCTCTCCCGCGAGATCGACGCGTCCTCCGAGGGCGCGGCCTTCGACGCCGGGACCGACTGAGGAGCGACCGTGTCGTGGGCGTCGGAGGGGGACGGCGGGACGGAGGAGGCTGCGCCCGGCGACACTGCGCCCGTTGTTCCTGGGCCCGTTGATCCTGCGCCCGTTGATCCTGTGCCCGTCGATCCTGCGCCCGTCGATCCTGCGCCCGTCGATCCGGGGCCCGGCAATTGGCCCCTGGGCCGCCTGCTGGGTGCCGCCTCCCGTGCCGTGGAGCGCGCCTGGTACGACGCGCTCGAGGCCCGCGGGCTCACCCACGCCGGGCTCATCGTGCTGCACTTCGTCGAGCTCGGCTTCAGCTCCCAGACCGCCCTTGCCCGCGTCGCCCAGGTGGAGGCGCAGACCATGTCGCGCACCATCGACCGGCTCGAACGCGAAGGGTTGGTCACGCGTGAACCCGACCCGGCCGACCGCCGGCGCCACATCGTCGCGATCACTCCGGAGGGCCGGACGGCGTTCGAAGCGGTGCGCGGCTTGGAGGACGAGGTGTTTCCGCAGGTCGACGACTCCGCCGCCCTGCGCGCCGCGCTGATCCAGATCATCAGCGCGGCGCCAGCACGTCAGTCGCGCTGAGGCGGATCGGCAGCCGGTGCGTCCGACGCCGGCGGTTCCGCAGGCTTCGACTCAACCGGCTTCGACTCAACCGGCTTCGGCTCCGCCGCTTTCGGCTCCAGGGGCTTCGGCTCCCCGGGCGCCTCCCCTGCCGAACCGGTGACGGTGTCGCTGTCACCGCCGGCGGACTGGTCTCCCGACTTCGTCGTCTCCTTGCGCAGGATCCGAACCGACTCACCGAGGCCTTTCGCCAGAGCGGGGAGCTTGGTGGCGCCGAACAACAGCAGCACCACCGCGAGGAGGATGACGACGTGCCATCCGCTGAAGAGGTTCCCGAACATGCGACTACTCCCTCCCGACCGGATCAAGCGATCCGGTCGTCGCCCTCGTAGCGGTTGCGTCCGAGCGGAAGCCGCGGCCTCAGCAGCCCGAGGTCGTAGGCGATGCGGACGGCCTCATCGCGGGAGTTCGCCCCGAGCTTGCGGTAGATGCTCCGCGTCTGGGTCTTCACCGTGTTGATCGAGACCACCAGCGATCGCGCGATGTACTCCAGGCTCGCCGTCGACTGGAGGCGATCGAGCACGATGCGCTCGCGCTGCGTCAGCTGCGCCGCCATCGCCGCCTCCGAGAAGAGCGGCTTGACCTTGGCCATCGCGGTCTCGCCCGGTATCTCGTCGTCACCGTCGCCCGACACCGCGAGCGACGGCGCGGCGTGACCCGCGATCGTCAGCACGAACGGCGTGAGCAGGTTGTTGGCTTCGGCGACCTGATGAGCGTTGAGCCGGATCGTCGCCGCCCGAGCGCTCTTCAGCCGCTGCAGTGCTTCGGCCTCCACGAGGAGCATCTCTACCCGGGTCCGCGGACCCGCGCCCTCCCCGAGCACCGCCTCCGCCAGCAGTTGAGCGCTCCGGTACTCCCGGAACATGAGCAGCAGGCGGGCCGAGACAGGCCGCAGCGCGTTCGTGCCGTCGGGGAACGACTTGATCAACTTCTGAGCGGCCACGAGGTTGCCCTGCGACATCAGGAGGTCGGCCTCGAGCGCGACGAAACGTGCCCGTTCGCTGTTGCTCGGAGTGTGCGGGGACTTGCTGATCAGCTCGGCGTCGATGACCTGTTGCGCGTGCTCCAGCTCGCCGGAGGCGAGAGAGCGCAACGCAGCGGCGTACGCGGAGTAGCTGTGCAGCTCGCCGAGGTCGGCCTCCAGGTCGGCCCACGGAGCGACACGCTCCTCCGTGCCGTCCGGGTGCGCTTCCGTGGCGATCAGCCGCGAGGCGACGGCCACAGGGATGAAGGCGCACGTCCGCAGCGCGTGATCGCCGCGCACAAAGGCCTCGACCCGCGCGGCCACCGCCTGCGCCCTGTCGATCTCGCCGTGCAGCGCATACGCCAGCGACGCGGCGCCGGAGGAGTATGCGTAGAGGTTCGGATCGTCCGCCGCCCCGATCGCCGCCCGCTCGAACGCCGTAGCGGCCTCCTGGTCGCGGCCCAGTCTCAGCTGGGTGAGTCCGATCTCGAGCCAGGCCAGCGGCGGCTCGGTCACAGATGCGTCGGGAGAGGACAGCGTGGCCAGGAAGTCGTCGGCCTGCGAGAGCCTTCCCACCTTGCGCAGCGCGATCATGCTGGTCAGCTCCGTCCAGTACTGCCGCACCGGCTCGAGCCGACGGCCGCGCAGGGCCTGCGGCTCGGCGGCGGCGTGGTAGTAGTCGAGGGCGCCCAGCGGGTCGCTGCCAACGTTCTCGCGGAGCAAGCCGGTCACCGTCAGCAGGATCACCGAGGAGCGGAGCGCTCCGAGGTCGAGAGCGCCGAGCTCCTGCAGGTAGTCGTCCGCCTCCTCGGTGAAGGCCGACGTCCAGTTGCGCGCCAGGATCGTCTCGGCCGCCACGATCTCGTTGCTTCGTAGCGCCTGCCGCAAGGCGGTGATCGGGTCGCCGTTCGCTTCGAGCACATCGAGAAGCTCCCCAGCCAGCCGATCGCCTTCACCGGGCGACTCCGCCTCGAGCTGCGAGCGGAGGACGGCGCGCACCGGGTCGAGGAACTCGAAGACCAGCCGTCCCTGGCCGCGCGCGTACGTCCAGAAGCCGAGGCCGGCCGACTCCGCCACGGCGAGTGCACCGTCGTCGGCCCCGTCCGGCTCGATCCTGGCAACGATGTGCGGCGCGAGATACGGCGCGACGGCCGCTCGCTGGAGCCCGTTGCGCTCGGCGGCGCCGATCGGCGCGTGCGCGAGCAGCTCGGAGACCACGGTCTCGGAGATCTCTTCCAGCGCCCGTGCCACGACGCCCTCTGGCAGCGCGGCCCGCGGGTCGTCGAAGATGCGGATCATCGCCCGAGCGGCCAGCGGCCAGCCGTGGCTGCGCTTCCACACGTGGTCGAGCACGCGCGGCTCGACGTCGATGGCCAGCAGCTGCACAACCTTGTCGAGCTCGTCGCGCCCGAACGCCAGGTCGTCGTTCTGAACGACTACCAGATCGAGCACCGCCGCGAGCGCCGGGGCCTCGAAGGAGGTCAGGGCGCGCGTGAGGACCATGAGGTGGAGGTTCGGCGTGCGACGGAGGAGCTGGACGAGCTCGTTGGAGAGCCGGCCGTCCCACTGGCGGGTGTAGCCGTCGAGCACCAGCACGACGGTTCCGATGCGCCGGCCGATGGCCTCCTGCGCCGCTGCGAGGGGGTCGGCGTCCCAGAACGCCGACTCGTCGTGAGGATCGAACGCCTTGCGGGTGGCGTACCAGAACTCGTCGAGCCCTCCGCTGATGAGGTCGAGGTCGATCCAGGTCGCCGACGGATGGTTCGCGCCCTCCGGCCGGTCGAGCCACTTGCGGACCAGCGACGTCTTGCCGTAGCCCGCGGGAGCCCGGACGATAGTCGCCTGTTCGCGCAGGCCGCGGTCGAGGCGCTCGAAGAGCGCGGGCCGCTCGATCGTGTACCGCGACAGCCGGGGAAGCCGCGACGGCTCTCCGCCGTCTTTCGGTAGTCGTGTGTCGCGCAGATGCGTGGTGGTCATGCTGGACTCCTTCGGCTCGGTGTCACTGCGTACGATCCCGCTACGGCGCGGAACGTAACGCGCACATGTCGCGACGCGACCCTTTTCTGACTCATCCCGTATCTCCCCCTCGTGCTCGGCCCGCCCTCCTGCCCCGGCCCCCCAATCGGTCGGGCGCTCGCTGGAGCGCATGTGCGATGATCGCAGGCCGATTGCGAGGGGTACCGCTCAGCGGAAGACCATCACGGTGGTCTGCGCCCCCACGTATGGGGGTCTTCATCCTCTGAATCACCCAACGTATGTGGGTAACATGATAGAGACCATACACGACGTTCCTTATCCTCACCTGTGGGTTCACCCGCTGGCCCACTGGTCGGAAAACCCGGCTGCAGACGAATCACCGGGTGAAAGTCGACGCTGCCCGCGGGTAGACGACCCCGTCCGCCACCGTTCCCGTGCAACCGTGGAGGCGTCTGGCGCACCGGCACCGAGGAGGCTCGATGACAGAGCACACCGATCACGACGACCTCTCGAGAGCCGCCCTCGCCCGACGGATCCAGCTCCTGCAGGACTTCGCCGAGGTGGTCAGAGGCGAGCCGTTCTCGTACGCGGAGCTGGTCGGCGCGCTGCGGCGGCAGGACCTCTCGCTCAGCCCGTCTCAGTGGTCGCAGCTGGTCGGGGGCGGCAGCGGCACCCTCCCCCCGAGCGAAGTGTTGGCGGGGCTTGCGCGGGTCTTCGGCGTTCCCGCGTCATTCCTCCTGGAGGGCGGCGCACTCCCGCCGGCCCTCGAGGCGATGGCCGGCGCGATCCTGACGCTCCGCGCCCACCGCATTCAGGAGGTGGCGGATCGGCACCTGGTCGATCTCGCGCCGAACGTCCTGGCGGACGTGATCGCTGCTCTGGCGCCGCTGGCGCGTATTCGCCCCTAGAGCGGGATGAACGTCTCGCCGTGGCCGACCGACGCGTCGCCTCTGCGTCGTCCCTTGCGCACCCACGAGACGATCGAGACGAGGGAGTAAAGAAGCAGAAGCGCCCCGATCCCGATCAGCCAGGGCTGCAGGGACGAGCCGTTCCTCACGATCGCCAGCCAACCGACGGCCGGAACCGCGTACCAGACCCGACCCCTCACCTGCTCCGCGCGCACCGGGGACGCGTCGGCGACGGCATTGGCATCGCCCCGGGTGATATATCGCCTCGTCCCATCGGAGCTCGCCTCGACGCGGACGATGCGATGGGTGACGACATCGGGTTTGCCGGAGTGGAGCTGATACGTCACGACATCACCGACGTGGAGGCTGTTCTCGGCTACGGGACGCACGACGAGGAGGGTGCCGGGCGGCAGGCCGGGCTCCATCGATCGCGTGAGCACCGTGTAGGTGTCGGAGCCCGTCGCGATGGGGACGCCGATGGTCGCCACGAGAAGTCCGCAGACCAGGATCAGCAGCCCCGCGGTGATCGCCGTTCCGACCGCGCGGGCGATCCGCGCGACCCTGCCGGGACTGTGCGACCCGGCCGTCCGCCGTTCGTGCATGACGTTCGCGATGTCCATGCCTCATCCCTCGTCTCTCGAGTCGTGACGGGTGCTCCGGCGCCTCGCCGCGTACGCGCGCGCCGCCAGGAAGACGGCGGTACCTGCGCCTCCCAGCGTCGCGGCGATCCAGATCGCGGCCAGGATGTCGGATCCGGTCGCCGCGAGCGGAGCGGCGCTCGGACGCTCGGGAGGCTCCGCGGGCGTCGTGCCGCCTCCCCCGCCCGAACCTCCGGTGTCGCACCCGGCGCCCGTCGGGTCGGCGTCCAGAACCACCAGGAGCGAGAAGCCGATCGGCTGGGACTGACCGGAGGTCCCGGTCAGATCGCCCAGCGCGAGGGCCGCGTCGACGTCGACGGTGGCGCCGGAGGCCACCGCCTGCGGCGCGAGTAGAGGCAGGCACGAGCCGGGGGAGTCGAGCGGAACGACGGGTCCCGAGCCCTGCGCCGTGGAGACTCCGAGCGACAGTGCGCGACGCAGATCGGCGTTTGGCACGTCGACCGACATCAACGCGACGCGAAGGTAGGCGACGCCTCCCGAGCCGTTCTGCACGGCGAAGCGATCGTGCGCGCTCGCCCGCGGCACGAGGATCGATCCGTCGAAGAGCGGATGCGACGTCCGCACGATGCTGTCCGCCTGCGCCGTGAGCACGTAGACGTCCGAGGCGGCCGGCGGCGCAGCAGGCTGCACCCCGAGACCGGAGGCGCCGGTGACCCCGGCGAGGGCGAGTGCGAGAGCGGCGACGACGGCGTTCACAAGCTGTCCACCTGATTTCCTGCCGTGCCCGCGGAGACGAGGAAGAACACCCACTGCTGCGCCGACGACCCGTCGCAGACCGCCGCCGTCACGGGACCGGCGGCGACGGGAGCGGTCCAGCACAGGCCGCTCCCCGAGACGATCTGGAAGATGGTGGTTCCCGACCGCAGCTGCAGCTGCCAGGTCTGGACACCCGCGGCGCCCTGGGCGCGCGTGAGCAGCGTGCCGTCGGGGTCGATCGTCACGAGCCCGCCCGCGGCTCTGCCAGCCGTCAGGGTCGAAAAGTCGGGCGCCACGGTGTTCCAGATGAAGAATTGGTTCGGACCCGGAGTGGCGGGGGCTCCCTGGCAGGCGGCCAAGGCCACCAGCTGACCCATGGCGTCACCGACGTCCATGCACAGGGTTCTGTCGCGGTCCGGGCGGATCTGCTGGACGCGCCCGTCGCTCCAGAGGTTGACGCGATAGATGAACTGCGTCGTGTAGGTCGCCGTCGCCGTCGCCGTCGCCGCGAAACTGCGCACCGACAGCGTCACGCTGACCGTCGGTGCGAACGTCTGGGTGCCTCCGTCGACGCCGAAGGCTCTGGCGGTGCCGGTCGTCTGCACGCAGAGGTAGGTCTCGGCTCCTGGCGCGACCGGATCGCCGGCGACGGTGAGCCCGTCCGTCCAGGCGCCCGTCGCGGAGCTCGGCGGCGCGGCGGCGGAGTCCGTGCACTCCGCGGGAGTCTGCACCGGCCAGGCGGTCGCGAGGATTCCCGGGCCGAGGGCTGAGGGAACCGAGAGATCGGCCCGCGCGTCCGCCGGCACCGTCGAGCCGGTCGTCGTGTTGGTGATCGTCACCAGCGCCGCACGCGTACGCGCCTCGTTGGCGATCGTCGCCGTCTGCGGGGCGAGTCCCGCGGAGACCCCGACCTGTGCAGCGGTGACGGACCCCGACACCGTCAGCTGCGCGCTCCACACGGCCACCGCGGCCGGGCCGGCGAGCACGCCGGCCAGCACGGCCGTCACGGCCACCGTGGAGACGGCGGCGCGGTAGCGCGTTCGCGAACCAGGCTCTCGGGTCATGGCCGGTATTGATTCGCGTCGAGGAGGAGGGTGAAGTCGGCCACCGTCGTTCCCGCGGCATCCGCCGGGACATCGGGGGCGAGGGTGACCGTCAGGCAGTACGACGAGAACGTGCTGCCGAGCATCGGGCTTCCGACGTTCTGCGGGGTGGCGCCGAGCGGAACGGCCGCGCCCGGCGCAGCGCAGGAGCCGGGAGCGAGCGCCCACGACACCTCGGTACTCGCCGCGGAGGCGGCATCCAAGGACGCGGCCACCAGGAAGGGGGTCGTCCCGGTGTTGCCCACGGTGAGCGTCTCCGAGCGCGCCTCGCCGGGGAGCATGCCGTCGAACGCGGCCGGGTCGAACGCGGCTGAGGTCGCGGTCGGCGAGCCCGTATCGCCGACCGCGACCGTTGCCGTCAGGGTTCCGGAACGGACTTCCGTCTCGGAGATGGGAGCACTCCCGTTCCACAGTGCGTAGCTCCCCCCGACGTTGAGACCGGCGACGAGCACGAGCGACCCGGTCAGGAGGGCGGGATACAGCGGCGATCGTCTCGCCTGTCGTTCTCTCATCACCGCCCCTCCCGTCGAGCGTCGCTCGGCCGCGCTACCGTCAGGGTGTCTGCTGCAACAGGAACTGGAGCCCGGTGAGCTGGACGGACTGGGCCTGGGCGACCGTGCCGGTGACCGAGTCCGGGGGGAAGGTGACGTTGACCGTCACCGGCACCGTGATCGGGGCGGTCGTCGTCGGCGCGTTGGAGACGACGTCGAAAGTGTTCGGCACCCCAGCGACCGGGGTGAGCGTTCCTCCGGTGGCCGTGCCGACGGACATCGTGATCTGGAGCGCCGCGAGGAGCTCCGGGTCGCCCGTGATCGACGACGGGTCGATGGAAAGCTGGGAATGCAGGTTGTCACCCTGCGCGACGATCGTGACGTCGGCGGTGTATGTCGCGGTGTCGCCCGGAGACCACGCGGTGATCGTGTTGTCCCACGTTCCTCCTATCGCGTTCACCGTCAGCACACCGGAGTCGACTGAGCCCGCGTCGAGCGTGGCCGCGTCGTTCCAGAGCGCAAGGGTCCCCGCCGATCCGATCAGCAGGGCTAAGCCCGCGCCGCCGGCGATCAGCGCTTTCGTGAGTTTGTTCATCGGTCTCTCCAACCGTCTCTGATGAGTTCCTCGGACGCTCGGAGAGGATCGGACTGCAAGATCCTGTCGTGTTTGGTTCCCGAACGTGCGGCCCACGGTAGCGACGGATCGGGTGAGTGCCGGGGCGAGGTCGAGGTGAAATGCATGCATCACACATGCATTGCTGGGTGACGGGTGATCTTCCCGCTGAGGAGGGTGAATTACCGCTCAGGGCATTGCAGCGAAACGGGACTGGAGCACACAATTTCAGACATCGCGACGACATTCGGGAATCGCCGCGGTCGGCCCGCCGCCACCATCATCCCCTCCGGCGGCGAGTGGTGCGGGTGCCTCCCCTGACATCGAGCGGCACCCGCACCGGCCACGTTCGACGCTTGTTCCGTCGGGCCGTCCGACGACACAACGGGCAGGAGAACGATTCAGTGAGACTTTCAGTCATCGGCTGTGGGTATTTGGGTGCTGTGCATGCTGCGGCGATGGCCGATTTGGGTCACACGGTGGTGGGTGTGGATGTGGATGAGGTGAAGATCGCGGCGTTGTCGCAGGCGCGGGCGCCGTTCTTCGAGCCGGGTTTGCCGGAGGTGTTGGCGTCGGCGATGGCGAGTGGGCGGTTGCGGTTCACGACGGATTTTGCTGCGGTGGCGGATGCGGATGTGCATTTCGTGGCGGTCGGGACGCCGCAGTCCTCTGATGGGGATGCTGCTGATCTGCGGTTCGTGGATGCGGCGTTCGAGTCGTTGTTGGAGCAGGTGTCGCCGGGGGATGTGATCGTGGGGAAGTCGACGGTCCCGGTTGGGACGGCTTCCCGGTTGGCGGGGTTGGTGGCGCAGCGGGTGCCGGGGGCGACGTTGGTGTGGAACCCGGAGTTTTTGCGGGAGGGGTTCGCGGTGCAGGACACCGTGTCCCCGGACCGGTTGGTGTATGGGGTGCCTGCGGGTGAGGCGGGTGTGCGGGCGGCTCGGATCCTGGATGAGGTGTATGCCAGCGCGGTCGGTGCCGGCACTCCGGTGATCGTGACGGATTATGCGACGGCGGAGTTGGTGAAGGTCGCCGCGAACGCGTTCCTGGCCACGAAGATCTCCTTCATCAACGCGATGGCCGAGATCGCGGAGGTCACCGGCGCCGATGTGACCCGGCTGGCCGACGCGATCGGGCACGATGCCCGGATCGGGCGCCGGTTCCTGAACGCCGGGGTCGGTTTCGGTGGCGGCTGCCTGCCCAAAGACATCCGTGCGTTCTCCGCCCGCGCCCGCGAACTCGGCCGTGGCGAGTCGGTGCGGTTCCTGGACGAGGTCGACCAGATCAACCTGCGCCGCCGGCAACGCGTCGTCGACCTGGTCCGGGAAGAATCCGGGCACCTGGACGGGGTGAAGGTCGCCGTCCTCGGGTTGGCGTTCAAACCCCACTCCGACGACATCCGCGACTCCCCCGCCCTCGACATCGCCCTCCGGCTGGCCGACAACGGCGCCATCGTGACCGCCACCGACCCCGAAGCCAACCCCAACACCCGAAAGCGCGCACCCCACCTCACCCTCGTCGACACCGCAGCCGACGCCGTCATCGACGCCGACATCGTCATCCTGATCACCGAATGGCCCGAGTTCACCGCACTGAACCCCCACGAAGTCGGCGACCTCGTCTCCCACAAGATCATCATCGACGGCCGCAACGCCCTCGACCCCGAAACCTGGCAAACAGCCGGCTGGCGCTACCGCGGCCTCGGCCGCTAACACTCAACCGCCGCCTTTGCCGTTTCCGTTGCCGCTGTTCTTTCCCGGTCCCTTGTTGGGATGGTCCCCGTTCTGCGGAGCGGGCTGCGGCTGAACCTGCTGCGTCGCGGGCGCGGGCTGCACGGGCTGCGCCGGCCGGGTCGTCTCCGTCGGTACGACCGCCGGTACGACCGTCTGCGGTGGAGCGATCACGGTCGGGGTCGGCCGATGCGTCGGCTCGGTCTTCGGCACCGAGGAAGCCGGCGCCAAGACCGTTCCGAGGCTCAGAGCGAATGCCACGATCGCGGTCACACCCGACGCCAGGAGCACCGCGTCCGCTGCCCACCTTCGGCGTCCGTCTGCGCGCACACGCCGCCGAGGACGCGACAGCGGCTCGGAGTGAACGACCGGGAACGCCGGCGGTCTCACCGCCACAGTCGGACCGGTCCAGCCCGGCCCCGACGGTTCGACGAAATGCTCCGGCACCACCCAGCCGACCAATTGCGAGGCGAGCTCTCGCGCCATGACCGCGACCTCCAGCGCCGTCGGACGGATCCGGGGATCGCGCGAGGTCATGGCCCCGATCAAACCGTGCCAGTCCTCCGGGAGCGACCTCGGGATGCGCGGATCGCGCGCGGCCCGCGCGGTCACGGCCTCCACCGGACTCCCCGGGTACTCCCGCACGCCGGTGAGCGTCTCCAGCACCACCAGACCCAGGGAGTAGATGTCCGCCGGCGGGCCGGGCTCCGCGCCGGTCGCCTGCTCGGGGCTCAGGTAGGCGGCCGTGCCGATGATGGTCCCGGCCGTCGTCATCCGTTCGGCACCCATCAGGTGCGCGATGCCGAAGTCCGTGAGCTTGGCGTGCGGCATGCCGCCCGGCACCTCCGATTCCGCGAGGAGGATGTTCGCGGGCTTCAGATCCCGGTGGACGATACCCGCGGCGTGCACGACGACGAGCGCCTCTGCGATCGCGGCCGCGATCGCAGCGGCCTCCTCACCCGGTAGCGGCCCCCGGTCGAGCCGAGTGCCCAGATCCTCGCCCTCGACGAGCTCCATCACCAGGTAGCTCGGTGTGCGGTCGTCGTCCACCGATAGGTGCGCATCGTGGAGACTCACCAGATTGGGGTGCGACAACCGTGCCAGCGCTGTCGCCTCGCTGCGACGGCGGGCGTCGTCGCCGGCCTCCCCTGGCGCGAACACCTTGATCGCGACGAACCTCTCCAGCTCCCGGTCGTAGGCTCGGTAGACGGTCGCCATTCCGCCACGGCCGAGGCGATCGCCAAGCACGTAGCGATCGAGCAGGACGGTGTCGGGTAGCACCACGCGAGCATACGCGCATCGAGTGATGCCGTGAATCCGCCGAAAGTCATCGAACTGCCCGTTGCATTCGGCCGCGACCGGGAGATGACTGAGTGGAGTGACTGATCGATCGGATGCGCCGCCCGCAGATGTGCCGCCGCCCGACCGGGGCGTGCTCGACGCGCTCCAGGTGTACCGGGCAGCCGAGACCGCGATGCGCCGACGCACCGGAGCGGCCATGGGCATCGGCGAGAACGACTTCCTCGCGCTCCGACTGATCCTCGACAACGCCTCGGGAGGCCGTCACACCGCCGCCAAGGACGTGAGCGCCTACGTCGGCGTCTCCAGCGCCTCCACCACCGCGCTGATCGACCGACTGGTGCAGGCCGGGCTCGTCGAGCGCCGGATCAACGACTCCGACCGCCGATCCGTCGACCTGGTGCCGACGCGTGCGGCGTTCGGCGACACCGGCCCGATGATGGCCGCTCAGGAGCAGATCGCCGCGCAGGCGGCCGAACTGAGCGAGGAGGACGCCAAGACGGTCACACGCTTCCTCACCAAGATGCGCGAGACAGTGGATCGCATCAGCGGGGAACGACACGCGAATAGGCCCGAAAAGACCTGAGGTCAAGGGGATTGTTCGACAACCGAAGCAGTTGTTCGGTGGTGTACGTCAAGGAAAGGACACCCCTCCATGAACATCCTGCTCATCATCATCGCGATCATCGCGGTCATCCTGCTGCTCACCGGCGGCTTCGTGCAGTCTCTGAACTTCCTGCTCTGGGTCGGCATCATCCTGCTGGTCCTGGCCGTGATCGTCTGGCTGGTACGGTTGCTGACCGGCAGCCGCCGAGTTTAGAGGAGGCCGCCCATGAGCCTCGGTACCGGAATCGTGTTGTTCGTCATCGGTGCCATCCTGGCGTTCGCCCTCAATGTGCAGGTCAGCTGGATCGACCTCCACCTGGTGGGCTACATCCTGATGATCGCCGGTGCCGTCGGTATCGTTCTCGGAATCATCCTGCTGGCCCGCCGCCGCCGCACCGTCGCGACCACGCACACAGCGGTCGACCCGGTGAACGGCGACCGAGTCACTCGTCGGGTAGACGACAACGACGACATCGTGTGACCCTCGGAAACTGGTCCCCGATTGTTGGACTGGGTTAGTGAGAGTGTAGTGGTCTAGCGGCGAGGGCCTGGGTCCGGTATCGCACCAGGCTCAGGCCCTCGAGCTTTGAATCGGAACAGTCGCTCGAGATTGCCTTTCCCAGCGCTGAATCAGGAACTTTCGAACGGTACGCTCCGAGTTCTCTTCTCACTCCATGCTGTCGAGGATCTCCACGAGGTCGTCGTACGTGGTCAGCGGGTTGAGCACTGCGAAGCGCGTGTTGGGTCGTCCGGCGTGCGAGCTGGGCGTCACGAACGCTCGCTGCTCGTCGAGGAGGCGTGCCGACCAGATCGCGTAGTCCTCCTTCGTCCAGCCCTCGCGCTCGAACACCACCACAGAGAGCTGCGGCTGACGCACCAGGTGGAAGCCTTCGCGACGGTCGATCTCGTCGGCGATGCGTCGTGCCAGCTGCAGCGAGGCGGTGACGGCGTCACGGTAGGCGGCGGCGCCGTGGGAGGCCAGCGAGAACCAGAACGGGAGGCCGCGCGCACGCCGCGTGAGATGCGCGGCGTAGTCCGACGGACTCCATTCGGTGGTGTCGGTGAGCGTGTCCAGGTACTCGGCGTGCTGCGTGTGGGCGCGGCGGCCGGCCTCCGGGTCGCGGTAGAGGAGCGCGCAGGCGTCGAAGGGGGCGAAGAGCCACTTGTGCGGGTCGACGATGAGCGAGTCCGCGAGCTCCACGCCGGCGAAGCGCGAGCGCGCGAGCGGCGACAGCATCCCGGCCAACCCGTAAGCGCCGTCGACGTGCAGCCAGAACCCGAACTCGTCTTTCAGCGCGGCGATGGAGGCGATGTCGTCGACGATGCCGAAGTTGGTGGAGCCCGCTGTCACGACGACCGCGAAGACCGCGTCGCCGTGCTCGGCCAGCGCCGGTCGCACGGCGTCGCCGGTGAGCACCCCGGACTCCCCCGGCGAGACGGTCACGACCTCCACGTCCATCACCCGCGCGGCGGATGCGACCGACGAGTGCGCCTCTGCGCTGCAGACGATGATCCAGCGGCCGGGAGGGTTGCCACGGTCGGCGCGGGCACTGTCCCGCGCGGCGACGAGCGCAGAGAGGTTGCCCAGCGTGCCGCCCTGCACGAAGACGCCTCCGGCAGCGGGAGGCAATCCGAATTCGGACGCCAGCCAGGTCAGCACCTGGTTCTCGGCGTACACGGCGCCGGAGCCCTCCAGCCAGGAGCCGCCGTAGACCGCGCTCGCGGAGACGACGAGGTCGAAGGCCGTGGCGGCCTTCGTCGGCGCCGTCGGGATGAACGAGAGGTACCGCGGGTGGTCGGTGGTGATGCAGGCCGGGGCGAGCACGTGCTCGAACACGGCGAGTGCACGCTCTGCGCCCATCCCGCCCTCCGACACGGTGCGTCCAGCGAGCCGGCGCAGCTCCGACTCCGGCAGCGGCTTGTCGAGCGGAGTGTCGGTGGCCAGGATGCGCCGCCGCGAGTAGTCGAGCACGAGGTCGACCAACTCGCTCGTCTCGGCGGTGACGCTGTGCATGCGGGCGGAATCGGTAGTCATGGGGCCTCCGCACCCATGCTGACATACGCCACCCGTCACCTTTTCGCCCGCAGACGCAGCTTTTCTGCGCGTTGTCGACTGCCCACGCGCATTACCCGCGCTCTCTGCTGTGGCCAGGAGCGGGGGAGAGCGGGATCTGCGCTATGGTCGTGCGGTGCCGCTCACCCCTCCCGCAGATATCCCCACGGATGCCGCGCTCGTCGCCGCGCTCGTGGAGGCGCAGCATCCCGACCTGGCCGGGCCGCTGCGGCTCGTCTCCGACGGGTGGGACAACCAGCTGTACCGCCTGGGTGACTGCCACGCCGTGCGTATCCCCCGGCGGGAGGTGGCGGCGCACCTGATCGAGCACGAGCAGCAGATGCTGCCGGGGATCGCCGCGCGCGTGCAGGCACGGGTGCCTGTTCCGGTCCGCGTCGGCGTTCCGTCGGACGCGTTCCCCTTCGCGTGGAGCATCGTGGAATGGGTCGACGGCATCGACGGCGCCTCGGTGAGCGCCGGCGAGCGCTCGGGGCTGGCGGTGCCGTTGGCGGCGTTCGTCGGCGAGCTCGCCGTGCCGGCGCCCGATGCGCCCCGCAATCCGGTGCGCGGCGTCCCGCTCTCGGCCCGGGCGGAGGTCGTGGGCACGCGGCTGCTCTCGCTGTCCGGGCGCATCGAGGTCGCAGCGCTGGAACACGCCTGGCGGCAGGCGCTCGCCGCGCCCGAGTGGGACGGCCCTCCGCTGCTGCTGCACGGCGACCTCCACCCGGGCAACCTACTGCTCACCCATCCCGCGCGGTGGAGCTCAGAGGCAGCGCGGAGCGATGCCGCGACCCCAGCGCCGCGCGGTGGAGCTCAAAAGGAGCGCGAAGCGATCCTGCGACCCCAGCGCCGAGGGAGCCTGCGACCGAGGGCAGAGCCTGCGACCGAGGACTCCGCGACCCCAGCACCGGGGGAGCCTGCGACCGAGGACTCCGGCCTCGCCGCGGTGCTCGACTTCGGCGACGTCACCTCCGGCGACCCCGCAACCGACCTCGCGACCGCGTGGCTCACGTTCGACGGGGAGGCGCGCGAGCGCTTCCGCAGCGCCCTCCCCGTCGCCCCCGACGCCGCGACCTGGCGGCGGGCCCGGGGCTGGGCGGTGACGATGGGGAGCGCGCTCGCGATGTCGTCCGACGACAACCCGCGCATGGCCGCCCTCGCCCGCCACACCCTCGATCAGATCGGCGAAGACGCGGAGTAGACGCGCGAACCGCCTGGTCGCGAGGCGGCGCAGAGTGCGCGCGAATCGGGCGAGAAGGCGCACTTTCAGCCGTTTCGTGCGACAGAGAAGCCCCCGTCCCCGCAGCGCGAGCTGCAGGGACGGGGGCTTCGGACCGAGCGGCTCGGCGCCGCCGGTGAGATCAGGCTTCGTCGGGCGCGACAGCCGCCTGGGCGAGGTCGGTGATCAGCTGGTCGCCCGGGATGGCGGGGACGAAGTCGGCCTCGATCTCGGCGCGCTGCAGCAGCTCGCCCATGCGGCGCTGGCGCTGGCGCGGGATGAGCGTCACGACCGTGCCCTGCTTTCCCGCGCGGCCGGTGCGGCCCGAGCGGTGCAGGTACGTCTTGTACTCGTCCGGCGCGTCGGCCTGGATGACCAGATCGATGTCGTCGACGTGGATGCCGCGGGCGGCGACGTCGGTCGCGACCAGCACGTTCACCCGGCCGCTGGTGAGCTGGGCCAGGTTGCGCGTGCGGCGCGACTGGTTGAGGTCGCCGTGGAGGCTGACGGCCGGGATGCCCGCGTCGTCGAGCTGGTCGGCGAGCATCTCGGCGAACGCCCGGGTGCGGGCGAAGATCAGCGTCTTGCCGTCGCGGTCGGCGAGCTGCTCGATGATGGCCGGCTTGTCGCGGTGCTCGATGACGAGCACGCGGTGGTCGATGGTCGAAGACGCCTGGTCCTCGCCCGCGACCTCGTGCACGGCCGGCTCGACGAGGAACTCGTCCACGAGCTGCGCGACGCCCTTGTCCAGGGTCGCCGAGAAGAGCAGCTTCTGGCCGCCGTCGGACGTCTCGCGCAGGATGCGCTGCACCGGCTCCAGGAAGCCGAGGTCGCACATGTGGTCGGCCTCGTCCAAGACGGTGATGACGACCTCGCTGAGGTCGAGGCGGCCCTGCTCCACGAGGTCCTCGATGCGGCCGGGGGTGCCGATCACGATGTCGACGCCGCGCTGGAGGGCGCCGACCTGGCGGCCCTGCGGCACGCCTCCGTAGATCTGCGTGGTGAACAGGCCGACACTGCGGGCGATCGGCTGTACGGTGCGGTCGATCTGCAGGGCGAGCTCGCGGGTCGGCGCGAGGATCAGCGCGCGAGGCGCACGGCCCAGCTGGCGCTTGCCGGCCGACTTGCCCTGATCGGCCCACAGCCGCATGAGGCGCTCGACGAGCGGCGCGCCGAACGCGATCGTCTTGCCGGAGCCGGTGCGGCCCCGGCCGAGGACGTCCTTGCCCGCGAGCACGTCGGGGGCGGTGGCCGCCTGGATCGGGAACGGCGTCTCGGCGCCGAGCTCCGCGAGTGCGCGGACGATGTTGCCGCCGAGGCCGAGGTCGGCGAAGGTCACGCCCTCCACATCGGATGCCAGGATGGCATCGGCCTGAAGGCGCTCGAGCACGATGTCGTCCTGCGCGTTGAACGCGGGCTTGTCGTCGCGCGACGGGTAGAAGGAGGAGTCGCGACGCGGTCGGTCGGAGCGGTCGTCGAAGGAACGGCGCGGACGGTCGTCCCGGTCGTGCGGGCGGCGCGGACCGTCGGCGTGGTCGCGACGGGGACGCTCGACGCGCTCGGCCCTGTCGCCACGGTCGTCGAACTGGCGACGCGGACGGTCGTCGACGTCGCGACGAGGACGCTCGGCCCGGTCGCCGAACGAGCGACGCGGACGGTCGTCGACGTCGCGACGAGGACGCTCGGCCCGGTCGCCGAACGAGCGACGCGGACGGTCGTCAACGTCGCGACGAGGACGCTCGGCCCGGTCGCCGAACGAGCGACGCGGACGGTCGTCGCGGTCGAACTGACCACGCGGACGGTCCTCCCGGTCGAACTGACGACGCGGACGGTCCTCCCGGTCGGACTGACCACGCGGACGGTCATCGCGGTCGGACTGACGACGCGGACGGTCGTCGCGGTCGAACTGACCACGCGGACGGTCGTCTACGTCACGACGAGGACGCTCGGCCCGGTCGTCGAACGACCGACGCGGACGGTCGTCGTGGTCGCGGCGCGGACGGTCGTCGTCGCGACGACCGGCGCGGGCGCGGTTCTCCCACTCCCGCTCGGTGCGACGCGCGTCCTTGCCGCGCGGCTCCCAGTTGGGGCGCTCGCTGCGCCCGGCCGAACCACCGCGCTCCGAACCGCCGCGCTCCGAGCCACCGCGGCCGGAGTCGCGGGTTCCGAACGTGTCGCGGCCGCGCGCGGCGCGATCCTCCGTGGACCAGCGGGGCTTCTTGCCGGCGGCCGGGGCCTCGTCGCGGTAGCCGCGGTGCTTGGGACTGCGGCTTCCCGCGCCGTGGGGGGCGCTGTGGGAGGAGCCGGTGTGCGGCTGCGAGGATCGTCGGTCGGTCTTCTTGTACGGGGGCATGCGTGTTCTTCCTGGGTTGCTTTCTGAAATGCGCGGCGGCACGCTGAAGCGCACCGGAGAATCCCCGGCAGACATCGCCCGGGGCCGTTCACATCGTGATTAATCCACTCGCCGAATGGCTGCGGAACCGGCCCACCTGACTGACAAACCCATCCGCGTCGAAATGCGCGGTGTCAAGAGCCGACTGGCCAACGATACAGGAAGAAGCCTGAGAAGGCACTTCCGATCGTGCAGGCCCCTGCCGGGCCACCGCGATCGGGGTATACAGGAGGCATGACCTCCGTCGACGCGATCGTCATCGGCTCCGGGCCGAACGGGCTGGCCGCCGCCGTGACCCTCGCCAGGGCCGGACTGGGCGTGCACGTGTACGAGCGCAATGCCACCGTCGGCGGCGGGATGCGGACGGAGGAGGTCACCCTCCCCGGCTTCCGCCACGATATCTGCTCCGCGGTGCATCCTCTCGCGTTCGCCTCCGGCTTCTTCCGGAGGTTCGGCCTCGCCGACCGGATCCCCTTCATCACGCCGACGGCCTCCTACGGCCACCCGCTGCCAGGCGGGGAGGTCGCGGTCGCATACCGCGACCTCGACCGCACCGCGGCGACGCTCGGCCCCGACGGTCCGGCCTGGCGCGCGCTGCTCGGGCCGCTGGCGCGGGAGGCCGACGCCGTCGCTCAGTTCACCGGCTCGAATCTGCTGCGACTGCCCCGGCATCCCCTCGTCGCCGCACGGTTCGGCCTGACCGCCCTGTCGCAGGGCGGTCCGTGGTGGAACCTGCCGTTCCGCACGGAGAAGCCGGGAGCGCTGCTGACCGGCGTGATCGCGCACACCACCCTCCCGCTGCCGAACCTCGCGGGCGCTGCCGCGGGGCTCGCCCTGGCCACGTACGCCCACGCCCGCGGCTGGCCCATCCCGGTCGGCGGCTCGCAGTCGATCGCCGACGCGCTGGTCGATGACCTCCGCGCGCACGGCGGAGAGGTCATGACCGGCACCGAAGTCCAGTCCCTCGGCGAGCTCCCCGACGCCCGGGTCGTGCTGTTCGACACCCACGTGGCGATCGCGGCCAGACTCGGCGAGGACCGCCTCCCAGCCGACTATCTGCGGAAGGTCGCGGCGTTCCGCAACGGGAACGGCGTCTTCAAGATCGACTTCGCGCTCTCCGGCCCTGTTCCGTGGCGCAACCCCGAACTGCTGGAGACCGCGACGGTGCACCTCGGCGGCGAGCGTTCGGCGATCGCCCGCTCCGAGCGCGTCGTCGCAGCGGGCCGCGAGAGCGACGACCCGTACGTGCTCGTCTCGCAGCCCACGCTGTTCGACGCCGGCCGGGCTCCCGCCGGCAAGCACGTGCTCTGGGCGTACACGCACGTGCCACGCGGGTCGACCTCCGACCGCAGCGAGGCCGTCATCGCGCAGATCGAGCGTTTCGCACCCGGCTTCCGCGACCTCATCCTCGCAACGGCCACCAAGACCGCGCACCAGATGGAGAGCTACAACCCGAGCTACATCGGCGGCGACATCTCGTCGGGCATGCCCGACCTGTCCCAGCTCGTGATGCGGCCCGTGCTGTCGACGGATCCGTGGCGGATGCCCGGCCGCGGACTCTACCTCGCGTCGTCGTCCGCGGTTCCGGGTCCGGGCGTCCACGGTCTCGCCGGCTACTACGCGGCACGCAGCGCGCTGCGCCATGAGTTCGGCGTCACCAGCATGCCGTCGCTCGCGCCCGGCACGTCGGCGCCGGGAGCCCCGGTCGAGGAGGAGGTCGCCTGATGTCCGTCAACGTGCGCCGTTTCGCGTGCACCCCTGAGGAGGTCTTCACCGCCCTCGCGGATCCGTGGGTGTTCCCGACCTGGGTGGTGGGGGCTTCGCGGCTGCGCGGGGCCGACGGCCACTTTCCCGATCCGGGGTCGCGCCTCCACCACTCCATCGGGGTCTGGCCGCTCGTGCTGAACGACGAGACGACGGTCGAGGCGTGGGACCCGCCGCGGCGCTTCGAATTGGAGGCCAAGACCCGACCGGTCGGAACCGAACGCGTCGTGATCGAGGTGCGTCCGCGCGGCCGTGGCTGCGTGGTGCGCATGGAGGAGGAGGCGATCACCGGCATCGCCGCCCGCATTCCCCGGGTGGTCGCCGAACCGATCCTGTGGGTGCGCAACCGGGAGGCCCTGCGCCGGCTGGAGTGGGTCGCGCGCGGCATCAGTCGGCAGAAGAGGCGGGCGTAACCTCCTCGACACACGCTGTCGATAGCATCGACCGCATGATCACGAGCGTGTCCGTCGAGCCCGCCCGCTCACCCGGCGTCGAAGAACTGCTGCGCTTGAGCGACGAGTTCACGTTCGCGCTCTACCCGGCCGAGAGCTGCTACTTGCTCGATGTGTCCGAACTGGAGCGTCCAGGCGTCACCGTCTTCGTCGGACGCGACGAAGTCGGCGCAGCGCTCGGCATGGCCGCGCTGGTCGAGAAGGACGACGGCACCGCCGAGCTCAAGCGGATGTTCGTGCACCCGGACGCGCGCGGCCGCGGCCTCGCAGCCGGCCTGCTCCGCGCGGTGGAGGCGCAGGCGGCGGTGGCCGGCATCCCGGTGCTGCAGCTCGAGACCGGTCCCCTCCAGCACACCGCCATCGCCCTCTACGAGAGCCGCGGCTACGCGCGCATCCCGAACTTCGGCGCCTACGCGGGCGACCCGCACTCGGTCTGCTACGCCAAAGCGCTGCGGTTCCCGTAACATTCGTCGCCCTCCGCACCGTCGTCGATAGCGTCGGCGGATGAGGATCGCCGCCATATCCGACGTCCACGGCAACGTGTTCGCCCTCCCCTCGGTTCTGGAGGCTCTGCGCACGATGCAGGTGGACGTGCTGACGAACCTCGGGGACCACCTGTCGGGCGGCGTCGATCCCGCCGCCACCGCCGATCTACTGCTGGCCACCTCCGCGGTCTCAGTGCGAGGCAACCACGAACGGCAGCTGCTGGAGTATCCGCGCCATCGGATGGGGGCGTCCGACGGCCTCGCTGCCGACACAATCTCGAACGAGCACCGACGGTGGCTGCGAGCCCTGCCCGTGCGCGCTGAAGCGGCGCCGGGGGTCCTGGCGTTCCACGGCGGCCCGGAGGACGACCTCGTCTATCTCCTGGAAACGGTGACACCCGAGGGCGTTCGGCCGGCCACCGAGGCCGAGGTCGTCGAGCGGCTGGGCGAAACCGAGATCGACGGATACTCGCTGCTGCTGTCTGGCCACACGCACCTTCAACGGCAGCTCCGGCTCCGGAGCGGCGCGCTCGTCGTCAACCCGGGAAGCGTCGGGATGCCCGCCTATCGGGAAGACGGGCCGACGCCGCACGTCATCGAGGCGGGCAGCCCGCACGCCCGCTTCGCCGTGCTCGACGACGCCGCGGGGAGGTGGGACGCGACGTTCCACGCGATCGAGTACCCGTGGGACGAAGCGGCGGAGGCGGCCCAGGCAAACGGCCGGCACGACGTCGTGCACGCGCTGCTCACCGGGCGGGTGAAGTGAGGCGTCGAGGATCCGTCGCCTAGCTGTAGTTCCCCGTGAGGTTGTGAACGCGGGCTGAGGGGACGAGGCCGCCGATTCCGGTGTGGGGTCTGTGGTGATTGTAGTGATGGAGCCAGGTGTCGTAGGTTGCGGCTCTGGCTTCGTCGCTGAGGTAGGCGTGCGCG
Source organism: Leifsonia sp. McL0607 (assembly GCF_049993355.1). Lineage (GTDB taxonomy): Bacteria > Actinomycetota > Actinomycetes > Actinomycetales > Microbacteriaceae > Leifsonia. The sequence goes on from NZ_CP188253.1 coordinate 1,142,663, forward strand.
TAGGCCCACTCGGTGGCCAGGGTGCGGTTGAACCGTTCGACTTTCCCGTTGGTCTGCGGCCGGTAGGGGCGCGTGCGCCGGTGCTTGACTCTCGTGCCGAGAGCGTCGGCGAACAGTTTCGACCGGTAGCACGCACCGTTGTCGGTCATGACCGCGGTGACGGTGATCCCAGCGGCGGTGAAGAACGCGTTGGCGCGCAGCCAGAATCCGGCGGCGGTCTCTTTGCGCTCATCGTTCAGGATCTCCGAGTAGGCCAGCCTGGAATGGTCATCGATAGCGTGATGCAGGAACGCATAGCCGCGGCCGCGGTGCCGGGACGGTGCTGCTGCCCGCCCCAGGACTCGGTGGCCACCACCATCGGGGATGCGGCCGAGCTTCTTGATATCGACATGGACCAGCTGGCCGGGGCGAGCGTGCTCATAACGGACAGCCCTCGGTTTGCGGATAGGGAGCCCGGTCGCTTGATCGAGGTGGTGCAGTAGCGGCATCCGATACCGGGCCAGCACCCTGCCCACGGTGGAACGGGGAACACCGAGGTGGTAGCTGATCCGATGCGGACCCCACCGCCACCTGAACCGCAACGCCACGATCCGGCGCTCCAACCGGGCCGGACACCGATTCGGGGACGAGTGCGGGCGGGAGGGTCGGTCGGTCATCGGCAAGCCTGCGCGTGCCCGATCGACCCACCGTTTCGCCGTCGCGGGCGAGCACTGGAACCGTTCCGCCACCCGCCGCAATGACCACCCGCGCTCCAGAACCAGCTCGACCAGCCGTCGACGCCCTTCCGGCGTCAACGGTGCATTAGCGTGAGTCACGAAGACCTCCGTTGGCTAGATGTGAGTGTGGTAACCCACATCCTCCACGGAGGCCTTCGCTCACCTCAACCGTTCACAACGTGTCGGGGAACTACACCTAGCTGCGCGCGGTCGCGCCCCGGGCGGCGACCTTCTTCTTCAGGAAGATCAGGGGCAGCAGCCAGCCACCGAGCGCGGTGACGACCCAGACCACGAGGGTGGCGAGCACCCAGGTCACGAAATCGTCCACGCGGATCCCGCCGGGGAACAGCGACGCGATGATCAGCGCGATGAGCGTCGAGACCAGGCCGATACCGCCGAGGATCGCCGAGGCGTACTTGCGGGCGAGATTGAAGATGAAAGGAGCGAGGATGCTCTGTGCCGCGGCGAAGATCACCACGGCGATGAGGAGGCCCTCCCAGTCCAGATGGAAACCGGGGAGGAGCCACGACGCGACCAGGAGGCCGAGCGCAGCGGTGACGACGAAGATCGCCGTACGGATCAGGAATCTCACCATGCACGAAGGGTAGCCCCCGCCGCGCGGTGGAGGCGGTCCTGGTGCGCAACAGACGCTCCCGCTAACCTGGCGCCACCGTCGAGAGAGGCCACTCGTGACCGACAAGAAGACCACCGTCCGTTCCTGGACCGTCGCGCTGCTCGTGGTCGGCTCCGCACTGGTGCTGATCGGCGGCGGGATGGTCGCCGGAGGGTTCGCCGTCGCGGCGCTCTCCGCGGGCCGCAGCGGTTCGTGCGACTCCGCTCGGGTCGCCGATCAGGTGCTCCCGAGCGTCGTGACGATCGCGGTCGTCGGCCAGCGCGGCACCAGCAACGGCAGCGGCGAGATCATCACCGACGATGGCTACATCCTGACCAACAACCACGTGGTCGCCGACGCGGCGTCCGGCGCGAAGCTCACGGTCCGGTTCAGCGACGGGCACCAACTGCCGGCGACGCTGACCGGACGGGACCCCAAGACCGACCTCGCGGTGATCAAGGTCTCCGACGACAAGTCCCTCCCCGTCATCGCCACCGGCGACTCCGGCTCGCTCGTGGTCGGCCAGCCGGTGGTCGCGCTCGGCGCGCCCCTCGGGCTCTCCAGCACCGTGACCGCCGGCATTGTCAGTGCTCTCGGCCGCACGGTCCCGGTGCCGAGCGACGACGACAGGAACGCGGTCCTGGCCGGCGCGATCCAGACTGACGCAGCCATCAACCCCGGCAACTCGGGAGGCGCTCTCGTCGACTGCAACGGCCGACTGATCGGCGTCAACACGGCCATCGCGACCGTTCCGGGCTCGGCAGGGCAGAGCAGCACCGGCAGCGTCGGCATCGGCTTCGCCGTGCCGGAGTCGCTCGCGCTGACGATCGCGGACGAGCTGATTGCGCACGGCGAGGTCGCGCATCCCATCGCCGGCCTGACCGTCGTGCCGATCCCGCCGGCCGCCGCCGCCGCGTTCGGGGTCACCGACGGGCTGTTCGTGCAGACGATCGCCTCCGGCGGCCCCGCGCAGCAGGCCGGCCTCCGCGTCGGCGACGTCATCACGTCGGTGAACGGGCACGCCGCGTCGAACATCGACGTGCTGACCGCGATCCAGGTGACCAGCAAGCCGGGCGACGAGGTGAAGGTCGAGTACGTCCGCGACGGCGCCTCGCACACCACGACGTTGACGCTCGAATAGTCGCCGGGCGCGCCCGACGAGACGCCGAGGGGCACGCAAACGCCCGTAAAACCGCGGAATAGGGACGTTTGCGTGCCCCTCGGCCGTCGGTGGGCACGCGGCTCAGCTGCCGCGGATGCGGCGGGAGAGCTCGGCGGCGGCGTCCCGAACGCGGGCGGCCAGCGCGTCCCACTCAGCGGGCGGCACGTTCTCGCGCGGGAAGGTGACGGCGATGCCGGCGGCCGGCCAGCCGGCGTGGTCGCGCACCGAAACCGCGACGGACGCGAAGCCGGGAGTGACATCGCCGTCCTCTGTCGCGTACCCGCGCTCCCTGGCCTCCACGATCAGGCGGCGCAGCTCGGCATACGAGTGCGGCCCGGCGCCCGTGCGGTCCTCGAACGCGTCGGCGTCCGGGTAGAGGGCGCGCAGCTGGCCCGGCGGCAGGGAGGCGAGCAGCGCACGGCCGCTCGCCGTCAGGTGCGCGGGCAGCCGCACCCCGACGTCGGTGACCAGTCGTGGCCGGCGCGGCGCCCGCTCCTCCACGATGTAGACGACATCGCGGCCGTGCAGCACGGCCACATGCCCGGACTCGCCGAGCGCATCGACCAGCGCCGCGACGATCGGGCGACCGAGCCTGCTCAACGGCTGCTGGCGGGAGAACCCGCTCGCCAGTTCGTAGGCGGCGACGCCCAGGCCGTAGCGGCGCGCCTCCGGAAAGTGCAGGACGAAGCCATGCTCGGCGAGCACGGTGAGCAGGTGGTACACGGTCGAGCGCGGGAGGCCGAGGGAGGCCGCGATGACGACCGCCGGCACGGGTCCCCGTTGGGTCGCCAGGAAGCCGAGGATCCGCAGGGTGTTGTCCGCGGCAGGGACCTTGCTCATGGCGCCTCCCGTTGTGCTGCTCGCGTGCCGGCTCGCGTGCCGGCCCGCCCGCTCGTCGTCCGCATCGAGTCTGGTATCCCGGACACCGAAGAGCCTAATCCCCAGGCGCGAGGAGGGCACCTCGGCGCATGATCGGAGCATGGCCGCCCTCACCACCGATTCCACCTCCGCAACCACCCGACCGTCCGACGGCGACGCCGCTCCCGTCACCGTCGGCGCGCGCCCCCTCACCATCTCCGAGGTCGTCGCCGTCGCCCGCCACGACGCTCCCGTGCACCTCGACGCCGCCGCGCTCGAGGCCGTCGAGGCCTCCCGGGCGATCATCGAGGCCCTGGCCGGCGACGTCGAACCGCATTACGGGATCTCCACAGGCTTCGGCGCGCTCGCGACCACGTTCATCCCGGCTGCGCGCCGGGCGCAGCTCCAGGCCTCCCTCGTGCGCTCGCACGCGGCCGGCTCCGGCCCGGAGGTCGAGCGGGAGGTCGTGCGCGCGCTCATGCTGCTGCGCCTGGCGACGCTGATGACCGGTCGCACCGGCGCGCAGCGGCGCACCGTCGAAACGTATGCCGCACTGCTCAACGCGGGAATCACGCCGATCGTGCGCGAGTACGGCTCGCTCGGCTGCTCGGGCGACCTCGCCCCGCTCGCGCACTGCGCGCTCGCGGCCATGGGCGAAGGCCAGGTGCGCGTCGACGGGCGACTCGTGGAGGCCGCAGACGCCCTCGCCGAGGCAGGCGTCGAGCCGGTCGTCCTGGCCGAGAAGGAGGGACTCGCCCTCATCAACGGCACCGACGGCATGCTCGGGATGCTCGCGCTCGCCCTCGACGACCTGGGCACCCTCCTCGCCACGGCCGACATCACCGCGGCGATGAGCGTGGAGGCCCTGCTCGGCACCGACGCGGTCTTCGCCGCCGACCTCCAGCAGCTGCGACCGCAGGCCGGGCAGGCCGTGTCGGCCGCCAACCTCCGCGCGCTGCTCGCGGACTCCGCGCTCGTCGCGAGCCACAAGGGCCCGGAGTGCACCCGCGTGCAGGACGCCTACTCGCTCCGCTGCGCACCCCAGGTGCACGGCGGCGCCCGCGACACCGTCGCCCACGCGACCACCGTGGCCGAGCGGGAGCTCGCGTCGGCCATCGACAACCCGGTGCTGACGCCCGACGGTCGGGTCGAGTCGAACGGCAACTTCCACGGCGCGCCCGTGGCCTACGTCCTCGACTTCCTGGCGATCGTCGTCGCCGACGTCGCCAGCATGTCGGAGCGTCGCACCGACCGGTTCCTCGACAAGGCGCGCAGCCAGGGCCTCCCGCCGTTCCTCGCCCACGAGGTCGGCGTGGACTCCGGGCTGATGATCGCCCAGTACACCGCTGCCGGCATCGTTTCGGAGCTCAAACGGCTCGCCGCCCCCGCGTCGGTGGACAGCATCCCCTCGTCGGCCATGCAGGAGGACCACGTCTCGATGGGCTGGACCGCAGCGCGCAAGCTGCGCCGGGCCATCGACGGGCTGAGCCGCGTTCTCGCGATCGAGCTGATGACCGCCGCGCGCGGCGCCGAGCTGCGCGCCCCGCTGCAGCAGGGGCCGGCGACGGGCGCCGTGACGGCGGCCCTGCGGGCGACCGTGCCCGGCCCCGGCCCCGACCGCCACCTCTCCCCTGAGATCGAGGCCGCCGTGGCCTTCGTCGCCTCCGGCGCCGCGCTCCACGCTGCGACCTCCATCACCCCCCTCCAGTAGCAAACACGCGAGTACGCAGATAATCAGCCGTTTTCCGTCGAGTACGCAGACAATCCGCGTACTCGGCGGGTAAGGAAAGGACCACAGGAATGCAGGGATCACGGCCCGTACGGGCGCCGCGCGGCACGGAGCTCAGCGCGAAAAGCTGGCAGACCGAGGCGCCGCTGCGCATGCTGATGAACAACCTCGACCCGGAGGTCGCCGAGCGTCCCGACGACCTGGTCGTCTACGGCGGGACCGGCCGCGCCGCGCGCAGCTGGGAGGCCTTCGACGCGATCGTCGCCACCCTCCGCGACCTGGAGGCCGACGAGACGCTGCTCGTGCAGTCGGGCAAGCCGGTCGGCGTCTTCCGCACCCACGAGTGGGCGCCGCGCGTGCTCATCGCCAACTCCAACCTCGTCGGCGACTGGGCGACCTGGCCTGAGTTCCGCCGGCTGGAAGCGCTCGGACTGACCATGTACGGCCAGATGACCGCCGGCTCCTGGATCTACATCGGCTCGCAGGGCATCCTCCAGGGCACGTACGAGACGTTCGCGGCGATCGCGGACAAACGATTCGGCGGAAGCCTCGCTGGCACGCTGACCCTCACCGGCGGCTGCGGCGGGATGGGCGGCGCCCAACCGCTCGCCGTCACGCTCAACGGCGGCGCCGTGCTCATCGTCGACGTCGACCGCGCCCGCCTCCAGCGCCGCGTCGACCACGGCTACCTCGACGAGCTGGCGGACGACCTCGACGACGCGATCGCCCGCGTGACAGCAGCCAAGGACGAGCAACGGGCGCTCTCGGTCGGGCTGGTCGGCAACGACGCCACCGTCTTCCCCGAGCTGCTGCGCCGCGGCGTGCCGATCGACATCGTGACCGACCAGACCAGCGCGCACGACCCGCTCAGCTACCTCCCCGAGGGCATCACCGTCGAGGAGTGGCACGACCGCGCCGCCGCCGACCCGGAGGCGTTCACGATCGCCGCTCGGCTGTCGATGGCCAAGCAAGTGGAGGCCATGGTCGGCTTCCTCGACGCCGGCGCCGAGGTCTTCGACTACGGCAACTCCATCCGCACTGAGGCGCAACTCGGCGGTTACGACCGGGCGTTCGCATTCCCCGGCTTCGTGCCCGCCTACATCCGCCCCCAGTTCGAAGAGGGGCGCGGCCCGTTCCGCTGGGCGGCGCTCTCGGGCGACCCAGCCGACATCGCCGCGACCGACCGCGCCATCCTCGAGCTGTTCCCCGACGACAACAAGCTGCGCCGATGGATCGCTCAGGCCGGCGAGAAGGTGCACTTCGAGGGGCTCCCCGCGCGCATCTGCTGGCTCGGCTACCAGGAGCGGCACCTCGCGGGGCTGAAGTTCAACGAGATGGTCGCCTCCGGGGAGCTGACGGCGCCCATCGTGATCGGCCGCGACCACCTCGACTCCGGCTCCGTCGCCTCGCCGTACCGCGAGACCGAGTCGATGAAGGACGGCTCGGACGCCATCGCGGACTGGCCACTGCTCAACGCCCTGCTCAACACGGCCTCCGGCGCCACCTGGGTGTCGCTCCACCACGGTGGCGGGGTCGGCATCGGCCGCAGCATCCATGCCGGGCAGGTGGTCGTCGCCGACGGCACCCCGCTCGCCGCGGAGAAGATCGAGCGTGTGCTGACCAACGACCCGGGCACGGGCGTCATGCGGCATGTGGATGCCGGGTACGAGCACGCCGCGGAGGTGGCGCGGGAGCGCGGGCTGCGCATTCCCATGAGCCAGCACAGTCCGATTGAGCAGCACAGTCCCATGAGCCAGCACAGTCCGATGGAGCAGCACAGCCAGCGCAGCACGATGGAGGAGGCCGCAGCCTCGGAGGAGACCGTCTGATGTCGCGCGCGACGCTGCTGACCGGGGTCGGCGAGCTCGTCACCTTCGACCCGGTGCACGAGGGACCGCTCGGCGTCGTCCGCGACGCCGCGCTGCTCGACGTTGACGGGCGGGTCGAGTGGACCGGCCTGGCGTCGGCGGCGCCGCGTTCGGATGCGGACGAGATCGTGGACGCCGGCGGAGCTGCTGTCATCCCGGGTTTCGTCGACAGCCACACGCACCTCGTCTTCGGCGGCGATCGCTCGGCGGAGTTCGAGGCGCGGATGGCGGGTCGACCGTATTCCGCCAGCGGCATACGCGGCACAGTGGCGGCCACCCGGGAGGCGACGGAGGACGCCTTGCGCGTCCGCCTGACGCGCTTCGTCACCGAACTCCGCGGGCAGGGCACGACGACGTTCGAGATCAAGAGCGGCTATGGCCTGACCATCGCGGACGAGGAGCGCATCCTGCGCCTGGCCAGGGAGGCCACCCCGGAGACCACATTCCTCGGTGCGCATGTGATTCCCGCCGAGTATGCGGACGATCCGGAGGCGTACGTCGACCTCGTCACCGGCGCCATGCTGGAGGCCTGCGCGCCGCACGCTCGCTGGATCGACGTGTTCTGCGAGACCGGCGCCTTCACTGTGGAGCAGTCGCGCCGCATCCTGACGGCCGGGACCGAGCGGGGGCTCGGAGTGCGGGTGCACGCCAGCCAACTCGGGCCGGGCGACGGCGTTGCGCTCGCGGTCGAGCTGGACGCCGCGAGCGTGGACCACTGCACCTACCTGACCGACGCCGACGTCACGCTGCTGGCCGGCTCGCGCACCGTCGCGACGCTCCTGCCCGGCGTCGAGTTCTCGACGCGGCATCCCTATCCTGACGCCCGGCGCCTCATCGACGCCGGCGTGCGCGTGGCGCTGGCGAGCGACTGCAACCCGGGCTCGTCGTTCACGTCGTCGCTTCCGTTCTGCATCGCGGTCGCCGTGCGCGACATGGGCATGACGGTTCCGGAGGCTCTGCGCGCCGCGACCCTCGGCGGCGCGGAGGCGCTGCGCCGCGACGATGTCGGTCACCTGCGCCCCGGCGCGCGCGCCGACTACGTCGTGCTCGACGCGCCGTCGTACGTGCACCTCGCCTACCGCCCCGGCGTCCCCCTCGTCACCCGCACCCGCATCGCCCCGCACTGACCGCCCCACACTGCCGACAGCACCTGCCGAGTACGCGCGAAATCAGGCGAAAACCGCCGAGTACGCAGACAATCTGCGTACTCGGCGGTTGCTCGGGCGGGATCAGCGGGATCAGCGGGATCAGCGGGAGGCCAGGCCGGCGGCGGCCTCGAGGATGAGGAGCGCGGCAAGGCGCACGGTGCGCTGGTCGTCGGCGTCGGCGGTGGCGTCGACCTCCGCGATGTCGATCGAGCGCACCAGCGGGGAGGCGCCCGCCAGCCGGGCGAACCGGCGCAGCTCCCAGGCGGCGAGGCCGCCCGGGACCGAGGCGGGGCAGCCGGGCGCGACCGACCGGTCGCAGACGTCGACGTCGAGGTCGACGTGCACAGGGCCTCCCGCGCTTCCGGCGACTTCCAGAGCCTCCGCCATCACGTCGTCGAGCGGTCGGCCGTGCAGCGCGTCGCGCGGCACGACGGTGATGCCGAGTTCCTGCGCGCGCCGGGCGTAGGCGGCGGAGTTCGCGAAGTCGGCGATGCCGATCTGCACGATCCGTCGGCCGTCGAGCCCGGCCTCCACCAGCCGGCGCACGGGTGATCCGTTGGAGACGCCGTCTCGCAGGTCGTGGTGCGCGTCGAGCGTGATGAGCCCCGCCGTCGGGAGGTGCTCGCTCCACGCGCCGAGGGCGGCGGGCACGGTCAACGAGTTGTCGCCGCCGACGGCGACGGTCACGCGGGATCGCTCCGCCGCCTCCCGCACCGCCACGATGGCGCGCTGCTCACCGTCGGGGCCGTCCGGCTCCGCGACGTCGCCCACGTCGGCGAAGCGCAGCGCCTCCACCTCGAGCCCGGGCACGTGCAGCGAGTAGCGTCGCAGCGCGTCGCGCACCGCTGCCGGCGTCGCGTGCGCGCCCGTCGCCGACAGCGAAGTGCGCCAGGTCGGGAGGCCGAGCAGAGTCAGGTCGACAGCCTCGCCGGCTGGGAGGTCGGCGAGCGCCGGCCACGAGCCGGCGCGCGGCCAGAGCGGGTCGACGGAGAGGGCACCGGTGGTCAGGCTCATACCCGCGACGCTAGCAACGCACCCGACCCTGGGCGCGTCTCGCAACGGCTCCCCCGTCTGACATCCCAGACAGCCCAAGCCCGAGGGGCACGTTAACGCCCCTAAAACTGAGTTTTAGGGGCGTTAACGTGCCCCTCGGCGTCAGGTCAGAGCTGCTGGCCGCCGGCCGGCGTCGTGAACACGGGAGGCTTGGGAGACTCCGCGTCCGAGCCGGCCTCCGCGCCACCCGCGCCGCCCGGTCCCGACCCCTCGGGGCCGAAGCCGCCGTCGCCACCAGCGCCCCCGAAGCCGCCGCCGTCGCCGCGCCTGGCCGCCCGGCGGGCGAGCCGCCGTTCGCGGGCGCCCTCCACCAGGTTGTACAGCGTCGGAAGGACGACGAGTGTGAGCACCGTGGACGACAGCAGGCCGCCGATCACCACGATCGCCAGCGGCTGTGAGATGAACCCGCCGTGGCCGGTCAGGCCGATCGCCATCGGCGTGAGCGCAGCGATCGTCGCCAGCGCGGTCATCAGGATCGGCCGCAGACGCCGGGAGGCGCCATGAGCGACCGCGTCGGCGACCGAGAGACCCCTGGCCCGGTACTGGTTGACCAGGTCGATGAGCACGATCGCGTTCGTCACGACGATGCCGATCAGCATCAGCACGCCGATGAGCGAGGCCACGCCGAGCGGGATGCCCGACGCGAGCTGCAGGAGGATCGCGCCGGTCGCCGCGAACGGCACCGACACCAGCAGCAGCAGCGGCTGCCGCAGCGAACGGAAGGTCGCCACCATCACGATGTAGACGATCAGGATGGCCGCCAGCAGAGCGAGCCCCAGCTGCCCGAACGCGCTCGACTGGCTCGACGAGACGCCGCCGATCTTGGCGGTCGCACCCGCGGGCAGGTCGGCCGCGTCGAGCGCCTTGGTGACCTCTTGGTTCGCCGTGGTGAGGTTGTCGCCCGGCGTCGCGGTCACGGTGGACGTGCGCAGGCCGCGCTGGCTGGTGACGGTCGACGGCCCCTTCGCCTCGGCCACGGTCGCGATCGAGCTCAACGGCACGACGCCTGTTGCCGTCGGGATGGGCAGCTCGGAGAGCCCCGCAACCGTGGTGGGCGGGTTGTCGGTCTGCAGGTAGATCTTGAGCGTCGAGTTGTCGATCGCGACGGTGCCGATCTGGGTGGGCTGCATCGTCTGCGACACGATCGTGCCGACGGCGACCTCGCTCAGACCGACCTGCGCCGCCTTGGTGCGGTCGACGGTCACGGACACGTAGGGCAGCGAGGCGCTCAGGTTGTCGCTGACCTGACTGAGCGACTTCTGCTTCTGCAGCTCGGCGACGACCGAGTCGGTGGCCTTCTGGAGGTCGGCGTCGCTCGTCGCGGTGATGTTCACCGCGATGTCCGTCGAGCCTCCGAAGCCGCTGGACGCGGAGACCTGGATGGCGCCGGCGTCGGTGATGCCGTCGAGCTCGTTCTGGATCGTGGTCTGGAGCTGCTCCTGGTCGGCGTTCGGATCGGTCGTGATCGAGAACGTCGTCGCACCGCCTCCGCCGGTGAAGGCGTCGCGCAGGGACGAGCCGCTGGAGCCGATCGACACCTGGACGGTCTTGACGCCCGTGGTGTCGAGCAGCTTCTGCTCGACCTTCTTGGCCGCATCGTCCTGCGCCTGGAGGCTCGCGCCTGACTCGAGCTTCTGCGTGACGGTCAGCGAGTTCTGCCCGCTGGAGCCGAGGAAGTTCGTCTTCAGGAACGGGAAGGCCGCGAAGGTCAGCACCAGCACGACCAGGGCCGCGACGATCGTCGTCCACGAGTGCTTGAGCGTCCAATGGATGATCGGCAGGTAGCCCCGCTGGAGCATCGACGGGTGCTCCAGTTCGTCGTGACCGGAGGCGATCGCGTCGGCGATCGGCAGGTGCGCGGCCTCGTCGTCGTGGTCGCCGCCCTCGTGCTTGCGCGCCTTGGGCGTGCGCAGGAACCAGTACGCGAGCACGGGGACGATCGTCAGCGCGACCAGCAGCGACGAGAGCAGCGCGATGGTGACGGTGAGCGCGAACGGCCGGAACAGTTCACCCGTGACGTCCCCCACGAACGCCAGCGGCAGGAACACGGCGACGGTCGTGATGGTGGAGGCCGTGATCGCGCCGGCGACCTCGCGCACGGCGCGCACGATCGTGACCGCTCTGTCCACTCCGGACACGAGCTGTCGTTTGATGTTCTCGATCACCACGATGGAGTCGTCGACGACGCGGCCGATCGCGATCGTGAGCGCGCCGAGCGTGATGATGTTGAGGGTGTAGCCGCTCGCCCACATCACGATGAAGGTGATGAGCACACTGGTCGGGATCGAGATCACGGTCACGAGCGTCGAGCGCACCGAGAGCAGGAAGACCAGGATCACGATGACGGCCATCGCCAGGCCGAGGAGGCCCTCCTCGGCGAGCGAGTTGATCGACTGGGTGATGAACGGCGCCTGGTCGAAGACCACGGTGATCTTCGCCCCGTTGCCGAGCTTGGTCTCGAGGTCGGGGATGAGGGCGGAGACGCCGTGCGAGACCTCCACGGTGTTCGCGGAGGGGAGCTTGGTCACCGCGATGGTCAGCGCCGGCTTGCCGTTGACACGCGAGAGCGACGTCACCGGGTCGTCGGTCTGGGCGACGGTGGCCACGTCGCCGATCGTGACCGGGGTGGAGGCGGCGGTCGCCGTCTGAGCCGCGGCTGCCTGCTGGCTCGCCGAGGAACCGGCACCGGCGGCGCCCTGCTGACCTGGCTCGGGTCCGGCACCGGCGGCGCCCTGCTGACCCGGCGCGGATCCGGCGCCCGGCGCCGATCCGGTGCCCGCCGAGCCCGTGCCGGTCGACCCGGCGCCCGCTGGTCCCGCCGTCGCCTTGACCAGCGGCAGCGACGCGATGTCGGCCACCGACGTCAGCTGCGACCCCGACTGGATCGTGAGGGTCTTGCCGTTCTCGGTGAGCGAGCCGCCGGGGAGGAGCACGCCGTACTGCTGCAGGGAACTCTTGATCGCGGAGCTGGTGGCCCCCGCCTCGGCCAGCTTGGCCGGGTCGGGCGTGATAGTGAGGCGCTGGCCGACCTCGCCGACGAGCTGGGCGTCGTTGACCCCTGTCACGTTCTTGATGTCGGGCAGCGCGAGCTTGGTGATGTCGTCGCCCAGCGTGCGCTGGTCCGCGTCGCCGGTGACGGCGAGTTGGATGACCGGAAGGTCGTCGATGGATCCCGAGAGGACCTGCGGCTCGACCCCGGAGGGCAGGGTCGACTTGATCCGGTTGATGGCCTGGTCGATCTTCTGCTCGGCCGTGGCGAGATCGGTGCCGTACGTGAACCTCGCCGTGATGATCGACTGGTTTGTGCTGCTGACCGCGGAGGTCGACTCGAGGTCGGGCACACCCTGGATGACGGCCTCCACCGGTGTGCTCACGTCGTGGTTCACCACCTCGGGCGACGCACCGGGGTAGGTCGACAGCACGACCAGCTGCGGGAAGGAGATCGACGGAATGAGCTCCTGCTTGAGGTTGGTGAGGGCGATGCCGCCGAAGACGGCGGCGACGATCGTGACGAGTGCGATCAGGGCGCGGTTCTTCATGCTGAGGACAGCGAGATAGTGCACGGAGGATCCCCTCGGCGGAAGTGTGTGCTTGGCAGGCGACGACAATGACGCCGCCAAAGTATCTCATTGCAGGCTGTGCAAGTTCCTCATGCCTTGGTACCACTTCGGCCGGCTCGGAGGCCCCGGATCACGGTGAGGAGCAGGGTCTCCAGGCTCTCGCGAAAGCCCACCCGGAAACGGGCGAGCCCGGGATCGAGCCGCTCGTCGGCCCGCCGCCGGCGCTCAGACCACGTTGGGCAGCGCCGCCGCGTCGAAGTAGGGGGCGTGCTCCGCCGACGCCACCGCCCACGCACGCTCCAGCGCCGCGAACGCCCGCTCCGTCTCGTCCTCGGTGTATGTGATCGGCACGCGGAGGAACCGCTCGAACGCGCCGTCGAGCCCGAAGCGCGGGCCGGCCGCGATGAGCAGGCCATGGTTGCGTGCGGCCAGCGCGAGCGCGGAGCTGACCGGCGCGCCGATGCCGATCCAGGCCGCGAGGCCACCGTGGAGGGGCGGGACGCGCCAGTCCGGGAAGACCTCCTCCGCCAGCCGCCGCACGGTCGCACGCCCCGCGGCCAGCTGCACCCGACGTTCCTCCACGATCTCGCGCGTCTGCGGGAGCATGCGCGCGACGACCAGCTGCTCGATCATCGGGGTGCCGAGGTCGGTCGACGGCTTGGCTGCGATCAGGCGTTGGATCAGCGGGCGCTCCGCCCGGATCCAGCCGATCCGCAATCCGCCCCAGAGGCTCTTGCTGGCCGACCCGATGAGCAGGACCGGCGCATCTCCCGTCTTCCTGAGAGCGTACGACGGCAGCGGGAGGTACTCGCCGACCCGGTCGATGTCGAGGTCGGCCGTCGTCTCGTCGCCCACCACGATGGTCCCGTGGGCGGCCGCCGCGGCGAGCAGGCGCTCCCGGGTGGCCGGCGACATGGAGGCGCCGGTCGGGTTGTGGAAGTCCGGGATCAGGTAGGCGAGCGTCGGGTTCGCGCGCCGGATCGCCTGCTCGGCGGCGTCGGCGTCCCAGCCGTCCTCCTCCTCCGCCCCGAGCGCGTGCGGCGCGTCCTCCGGCAGGGTGACGGTGATCGGGAGGAGCCGCGCCCCGGCGAGCTTGAGCGCCTCCGTCGCGTGCGGGTAGGTGGGCATCTCCACGAGAGCCCGGTCGCCGCGCGAGAGGAAGGTGCGTGCGATGAGCGCGATCGCCTGTTGCGCACCGACCGTGACCAGCACCTGCTCGGCGGAGGTCGGGAGGCCGCGCTCGGTGTAGCGGTCGGCGATCGCCTGACGAAGGTGCGGGAGCCCGATCGGGTCGTAGCCGGAGTCCGGCAGGAAGTGCGGGAGCTCTTCGGCGGCGGCACGCGCGGCGGCCGGGAGGGACGCGGCAGCGGGCAGCGCCGCCTTCGTGAAGTCGAGCACCCCCTCACCGCCGGCCAGCGGCAGGGCGAGCGTCGGCCCGGGAAGCCGCGCGACGCTCCCGGAGCCCCGCACGCTGTCGAGGAAGCCGCCCTCGCGCAACTGCCGATAGGCGGCGGTGACCGTGGTGCGGCTGAGGCCGAGGCGACCGGCGAGGTCGCGCTCGGCCGGCAGCCGGGTGCCGATCGGGATGCGACCGTCGAGCACCAACAAACGCACCCGGTCGGCCAGCGACTGGTAGCCGGGGGCCGCCCCGCGCCAGTCGCCGAGGAGCGACTCGAGGGAGCGGGCGGTCACGTGCGCGTCGGACATGCGGGCCACTTTATCCGAATTGGCATCTTGATGTAAGGCCAATCGATCGATTGGATTGTCACTATGTCTCGGTTCCTTCTCGTCCGCCGCATCGGCCAGCTCCTGGTCGGCCTGCTCCTGTACGGCATCGCGATCGCGCTGATGGTCCGTGCCGGGATCGGCGTCTCGCCGTGGGACGTGCTGGCGCAGGGGATCTCGTTCCAGACCGGCATCCCGTTCGGGCTCGTGACGAACATCGTCGGTGTGGTGGTGTTGGCCTTCTGGATCCCGCTGCGGCAGCGACCGGGCCTCGGCACCGTGCTGAACGTGCTCCTGGTCGGGCCGAGCGCGCAGCTCGGCCTGTGGCTCATCCCGCAGCAGACGCAGCTCTGGGCGCAGGTGCTGCTCTTCGCGTCCGGCCTGGCGCTGCTGGCGGTCGCCACCGGGCTCTACATCGGACCCAAGCTGGGGCCCGGGCCGCGCGACGGCCTCATGACCGGCCTCCACGCGCGCACCGGCCGGCCGATCTGGGCCGTGCGCACAGCCATCGAGCTGACGGTGCTCGTGATCGGGTGGTTCCTCGGCGGCGACGTCGGCATCGGAACGCTCGCGTTCGCGCTGCTGGTCGGCCCGCTCTGCAGTCTCACCCTCCCGTTCTTCGCCATCCGGCTGCCTGCGCCCGCGCCCGCGGACGCCGAGTTGGAGGGCGACCTCGAAGGCACGGCGGAGCAAGGCCCCGGCCTCCGTGGGGAGGGTGTGGGCGAGCGGGATGCCGTCCGTTTCGACGTGCGAGACGGCATACTGCTCGAGCCCGACGCGCGCACCCGCGCGCGTGGCGTGGACCGGTCGGCCTCCCCGCTCGTCCGCGGCCCGCAGCCCGATCGCGCCCCCGCTGAGCCGCGCACGTCGCGCCCGTCGCGGCTCATCGCCGCGCACTGGCTCGACGACCGCCTCACCGGCCGCACCCGCGACGCGCACCCCCGCACCCGCCGCGCCTAGCGTGTGTCTTGTCGTTACGGGGTCCAGGCGACACGTCGCAGACGCGCTGTCTCCGGGGGCAGCGCGCGTTGCTGCGAGCAATTCCGGAGTTCGCGGTCCCCCGCCTGCGAACCTCCGGCGGAACGGCCCCAACACCGGCGTGTCCCCACAAGGTTCCGGAGTTACGGACACTCCGTGGGCCGTGCGGGCAACTCCGGAGGTCACAGACGACACACCGCACGAGAGTCCGTTCATCCGGATTCTCGCAGCGAACTCCGCCAAGACTCCGGAAGAACCGAGCCGAGGCACGCCCCCGCCCGGACCCCGGACACACCCAGCCCCGCCGATACGGCGCAAAGTGGGGCCCGAGGCGGCGGACACTCCGCCGCCTCGCGTTCGCGGGAGGAAGCGCGCTCAGGGGCGGCTCGGAAGGCGGAGGGCGCCGTCGACGCGGCGCGGGATGCGGAGCGGGTTGTCTTCCTGGAGCTCCGGTGGCAGCACGGCGGCAGGGGCGTCCTGGTAGACGATCGGGCGCTGGAAGCGACGGACCGCGGTCCCCCCCACGGACGTGTGCTGCGAGGTCGTCGCGGGCCACGGGCCGCCATGATGCTGAGACCAGGTGACGGCGACGCCGGTCGGCCAGCCGTCGAACAGGAGGCGGCCCGCGCGGGCGGCGAGCACCTCCACCAGGCCGTCGAGCACGAGCTCCCCCTCCGGGGCGGCGTGGATCGTCGCGGTGAGCGAGCCCTCCAGTTCGGTCAGCACCGGCAGCAGGGCGTCCTGCGCGTCGTAGCGGACCAGCAGGGTGGTCGGCCCGAAGACCTCGCGGGTGAGGACGTCGCGGTGCCGGTCGTCGGCGAACGCGTCCAGCCCGACGGCGTAGACGACGGGCGCCGGGCCGTTCTCGCTCCCGATCCCTCCGGCGACGAGCTCGACGCCGGGTACGGCGGCCAGGTGCTCGACCCCGTTGCGGAAGCCTCCGTCGATGGCCTCGGTCAGAAGGCGGTGCGGCGCCGCGCCGACGTGCGGGGGAAGCGCGGCCTCCAGCACCGAGCCGCGCGGTACGAAGACGATCCCCGGCTTAGTGCAGAGCTGACCGGCACTCCCCTGGAACGATCCGGCGAGCCCGGCGGCGAGCGCCTCCCCGCGGGCGGCGTCTGCCTCCGCCGTCACGACGACCGGGTTCAGGCTCCCCAGCTCCCCGAAGAACGGGATCGGCTCAGGGCGTGCCGCGGCACGGTCTGCGAGCGCACGCCCGCCCGCCACCGAACCGGTGAACGACGCGGCAGCGACCAGTGGATGCTCGACCAGCTCGATGCCGATCGCGCGCGACGAACCATCGGCCGCCGCCCCGACCAGGCCGAACAGCCCGTCGGGTGCGCCCGCCTCCGCCAGCGCGGCGCTCACGATCTCCGCCGTCCGCAGCGACAGCAGCGGGTGGCCGGAGTGCGCCTTCACGATGACGGGTGCGCCGATGGCAAGCGCCGAGGCCGTGTCGCCGCCTGCGACCGAGAACGCGAAGGGGAAGTTGGAGGCGGCGAAGACCGCGACCGGACCGATCGGCCGCAGCGTGCGCCGGAGGTCCGGACGTGGCGGCGTAGCCGACGTTGCGGCGTGGTCGATGATCGCCTCGACGTAGGAGCCCTCCTCGATCACCGCGGCGAACATCCGGAGTTGGCCGGTGGTCCGTGCGACCTCACCGACCAGACGTGGCGTCGCGAGGCCGGTCTCGGCGGTCGCGATCGCGATCAGCTCGTCTGCGGCGTCGTCCAGGCGGTCCGCAACGGTCCGCAGCCAGCGCGTGCGATCCGTTGCAGGGCTCCGCACGCTCGTCCGGAACGCGAGATCGGCAGCGCGCACGGCACGGTCGACCTCCCCGGAGCCGGAGTCGGACTCGGACCCGGGCCTCGCCCGGTGCGCCGGTTCGATCGTGAGTGCGTCGGTCATCGTTGTTCCTCCCATGCGGTCGAGATGTTCACCGGAATCGCAGCCCGAGTCCGAGCGCAGCCCCTCCGGTGACGGCGCCGTCGACCACCGCCAGGCCCGACGGAGCGGACAGGGCGCCGAGCTCGGCGAATCCCGCGTCCTCCACGACTTCGATGCGCGTGGCCTGCGGAATGGCGAAGGCGAGTTGAGCGGACAGCTCGGGCAGCAGATGGAACGCCAGTTCCACTCCGGCGGACTCGGCGAGGCGTGCGATGCGGAGGGCGGGAGTGATCCCGCCGACCCGCACGATGTTGGGCTGCAGGACGTCCGCGGCACCGGCGTCGAGGTACTCGGCGAACCGGTGCTCGGTGTGCAGGTTCTCGCCCACCGCGATCCGCACGCCCGTCCGTCGCCGGAGCTCCGCGTGACCACCCAGGTCCTCCGCCCGCAGCGGCTCCTCCAGCCAGGCGATCCGTGCCGGCTCGAAGGCTGCCGCCGCCGCCACCGCCCGCTCGAGGTCCCAGCGCTGATTGGCGTCCACCATCAGGGCGCGATCGGGGCCGATGACATCGCGGACGGCACGCAGGCGTTCCACGTCCTCGGCGAGGTCCGGCTTGCCGACCTTCACCTTGACCGCGCCGAATCCGGCCTCGACCCAGTGCGTCGCCTGAGCCACAAGCTCGTCCATCGAGTAGTGGAGGTTGACCCCGCTCCCATACGCGACGAGCGCGTCGTGCCGCCGGCCGATCGCCTCGGTCACGCTGCGCCCCGACCGGCGGGCCGCGAGGTCCCACAGCGCCAGATCGAGTCCCGCGAGGGCGATCGTCGTGATCCCGCCGCCCCCCGCCTCGTGCAGGTGGCGCCAGGCGTCGTCCCACCACGACGGCTCCGCCGGGCGCCCGGCCGCGAACGGTGCGAGGTCGGTTTCGATCAGCGCCTGGGCCGCCGTGCCGCCGATGCTGGGCGTCCACGAGAACCCGTAGCCCCGGTCGCCGCTCTCGTCGGCGACCTCCACCTCGACGACCCGGAGGTCCGTCACGTCGGCTCCCCACGGCCGCCGCAGCGGGATGGTGATCAGCCGGGTGCGGACGCCCGCGACGAGCGGGACGCTCACAGGGCGTCCCGCCCGGAGGCGAGGATCGCGCGCAGCCGTTCCGTGTGCTCGGCGTTCGGGTCGACGAGCGGAGCGCGCACGGGCCCCACCGGCAGGCCGGCCAGCCGCAGTCCCGCCTTGATGAGCGAGACCGCGAATCCGGGAGTCTCGTCGCGCAGGCGTACGAGCGGGACGAAGAAGTGCTCGAGGAGGTGGCGCTGACGCTCGTCGTCGCCGCCGCGGTAGGCGTCGAACCAGGCCGTCGCGATGTCGGGCGCCATGGCGAAGACCGCCGACGAGTACAGCGGCACCCCGATCGAACGGTAGGCGGCCTGGCTGAGCTCCGCGGTGAGCAGTCCGTTGAAGAACAGCAGTTCGCGGCCGGAGCGCTCGGCGGCGAGGACGAACCGCTGCGCGAGCGCGATGTCGCCCACGCCGTCTTTGATCCCGGCGACCAGGGGGAGGTCGAGCAGGCGTTCCACCGTGGCCTCGGTCAGCGCCGCGTTGCCGCGGTGGTACACGATGAGGGGAAGCTCGGTCTCGTCCGCGAGGGCCTGCACGTAGCGGATCAGCCCCTCCTGCGGCGCCTGCACCAGGTACGGCGGCATGACCAGGAGGCCCTGCGCGCCACGTGCGGCAGCGGCTCTGGCGACATCCCTGGCGTGGGCGAGCGGGCCGCCGACGCCCGCCAGCACAGGCACGCGCCCGGCCGTCGCGGTCACCGCCGTACCGACCGCGGCCTCGGCCTCCGTCGCCGACAGGGCGTGGTACTCGCCGGTGCCGCACGCCGCGAATACCCCGGCGGCGCCGGCCTCGACGCCGGAGGCGACATGCTCGGCGAGCAGGGCGTGATCGATGCGGTCGGAGCGGTCGAAGGGGGTGACGGGGAAGAACAGCACTCCGTCGCCGAAGGCCAGCCCGCCGGCTGTCTGCCCGCTCATGCGCCCGGCTCCGCGCGCTCGGCGAGCTCCGCGCGCTCGGCGAGCTCGGTGCGCTCGGTGCGCCAGCTGCGTCGTGCCCTCCAGCCGAGAAGGCGCTCGGCGCGGTCGCTGGAGAACACCGGGTCCCTCGGTCCGAGGCGCCCGGCGAGCGCGGCGGTCTCCGGGACGAGCCGCGCGAGCGCGTCACCGACCGGCTCGGCCACCAGGGAGTCCGCGGCGCCCACGAAGAACACCGTGCCGCTCGGCGCGGCGTCCGGCAGGCTCAGCCAGGCGAGGACGAAGTCGGCGGCGTCGCGCGCATCCACGTAGTTGAACAGCGACACCGCGGCCAGGGCGGGATCGTCGAGACGTTCGCGGATCGTGTGACCCTGTTGGGTGGGCGCGCCGTCCCACTCCTCGGGCGAGATGACGAAGCATGGACGGAACACGCCCAGCCGGGTCGGGTTTCCGATACGCACCTGAGCGGCGACGAGGTCCTCGATCGCGACCTTCGCCAGCGCGTAGGCGTTCCACGGAGCGACCGGGTGGTCCTCGGTGATCGGGAGGTCGGTCGGCGCCCAGCCCTCTGGTGCGTTGTAGCCGATCACCGTCGGGCTGCTGCAGAGCAGGACTGCCCCCACGCCCGCCTCGCGGGCCGCCTCCAGAACGGTGTAGCTGAGCGAGGTGTTGGTCTGGAAGATGACGTCGTCCGGTGCGCTGAACGGCACCGCGATACCGGCGAGGTGCACGATCGCGTCGAGTTCGTGCTCGGCGAGCACGGCGCGGAGCGCACCGGCGTCGGTCAGGTCGCGCACGAGCTGGGTCGCGGGCAGTCCGTCGACCGACAGGCGGTCGACGGACACGACGTCGTGGCCCGCCTGGGCCAGACCGGTCACGACACTGCGCCCCAGCCTCCCGGCGCCTCCGGTGACGAGGTACCGGCTCATCGGAGGGACCCCCGCAGCGCCTCGGACGCCGGCCCCAGCAGGAGGTCGGCCGTGCGAACCGCCTGACCGGTCGCAAGGGATCGGTTGCCCGCGAGTCCGACAGCCATCGAGCGCACACCGTCGGTCCAGGAGGCCGCGCGACCCAGCGCGTCCGCCTCCGTGCCGCCCACGAACACCTCACGGAGGAGTTCGGCGTCTCCGCCGCCGTGGCCACCGGCGGCCTCGGGGATGGGGACCTCCACGGCCGAGCCGAAGTGGCGCTGCACGACGATGCGCTCACCGACCGGCCGCCCGCTCTCCCGGTCGACCCGGTCGGGGTTGGCGCTCGGGTCGACGACCGGTCGGCCTTCGTCGCCGAGCAGCACCGCACCGCGCTCGACGACCGTGAGCTCCGCGCGGCCTGCAGTGCCGTTGACGCCGACGGTGTACCCCTCCCACGGCGAATGCGCGCTCAGGGAGTACGACATCGACGCGCCGCGGTCGTAGTCCACCACCAGCGAAAGGCTGTCCTCGATGGTGATGCCCGGATCGAAGACGTCGCGGTCGCGGAGGTAGCCGTCGTGGCCCTCCTGGTCGAGGTAGAGACCGCGCAGCACCGGGTCCTCGCGCAGGTCGAGGCTGAACGCGTCGCGCAGCGGCGAGTCGACCGTGCCGCGCGACGGCCGGGGGCCGAGCCCCCGCCGTCCGGCGTTCTCGGCGCCGTAGAAGCGCAGGCCCCCGCTGGCGAAGACACGGGATGGAGAGTCGGACAGCCACCAGTTGACGAGGTCGAAGTGGTGGGACGACTTGTGGACGAGCAGCCCGCCGGAGTTCGCCTTGTCGCGGTGCCAGCGGCGGAAGTAGTCGGCGCCGTGCGCGGTGTCGAGCAGCCACTCGAAGTGCACGGAGGTCACCTCGCCGATCCCGCCCGAGGCGATCACCTGCTTGAGGGCGCTGTTGCGCGGCGAGTACCGGTAGTTGAACGTCACCGTGACGGAACGGCCGGTGCGCTCCACCGCCTCCGCGATGGCACGCACGCCCTGCTCGTTCGTGGTCAGGGGTTTCTCGACCACGACATCGGCGCCGCCATCGAGCGCTGCGACGACGTAGCGGGCGTGGGTGTGGTCGGGGGAGGTGATGATGACGCGCTGGATGCCGTGGCCGGCGATCGTCTCCGCGAGCTCGGCCGGGTCGAACCGGGCGGGAGCCGCGACGCCCGCGGCGACGAGCCGGGTCTCGTACCAGTCGAGCCTGCCCTGGTTGGTGTCCGCCCAGGCGACGAGCTCGGCGACGTCGGCGTGCACTCCCGCGATGGCGTCGAGGTACATCTGGGCACGCGAGCCGGCGCCGACCAGGGCATATCGGATACGGGTGTTCATTGCTCTCTTTCGGTTACTTGCTGCCCGTCGTGCTGATCCCCTTGACCAGGAAGCGCTGGCCGAGCAGGAACGCGACGAAGAGCGGGATGAGCGAGACGACGGACATCGCGAACATCCCTCCGTAGTCGGAGGTGGACTGCTGATCGACGAAGCCCTTCAGCGCGACCGACACCGGGAAGACACTCGTGGTCCGCAGGTAGATCAGCGGCCCGAAGAAGTCGCCCCAGGTCCAGATGAACGTGAAGATCGCCGTCGTCGCGAGGGCGGGCACCATCAGCGGGAGGGTGACCTGGACGAACGAGCGCAGGTGTCCTGCGCCGTCGATGCGGGCCGCTTCGAAGAGCTCCTTCGGGAGGGCGCGGATGAACTGCACCATCAGGAACACGAAGAACGCGTCGGTCGCGAGGAACTTGGGCACGACCAGCG
The DNA here is from genome assembly GCF_049993355.1 of Leifsonia sp. McL0607. Lineage (GTDB taxonomy): Bacteria > Actinomycetota > Actinomycetes > Actinomycetales > Microbacteriaceae > Leifsonia. Next base: position 1,164,704 of record NZ_CP188253.1, read on the forward strand.
GGAGGAAGGTGCCCAGCCAGCCCAGCTGCTTGAAGATGATGAACTGCGGCACGAGCACCACGTGCATGGGCAGCATGATCGTGCCCAGCATGATGACGAAGTAGAGCGTGCGGAACCGGAAGTTCAAGCGCGCGAACGCGTACGCCGCGAGAGAGCACGACACCAGGTTGCCGATGATCGCCCCGACGACGATGATCGACGAGTTCGCCAGGAAGACGCCGAAGGGGAGGCCCTGCGACGACCAGCCGTCGACGTAGTTCTGCAGTGTCAGGTTCGAGGTGAAGATGCTCAGGTCGGTGAAGATCGAGTCGTTCGGCTTGAACGACGAGACGACCAGCCAGATCAGCGGATAGATCATCACGATCGAGAGCGCGATCAGCCCGGTGTGCTTGAGCGCCGAGGTGGCATACGTGCGGCTGCGGCGCCGCTGTCGACGCTCGGTGGGCGGCGCGGCGGGCGGCGCCGACGTCGTGGTCGCGGGCGACTCCTGGAGTGCGGTCATCTCACCGGCCTTTCAGCTGCGTGCGGGAGGGCGTGGTCGTGCCAGGGGCGGAGGTCGCGGCGGCGCTCAGTCGTCATAGAAGACCCAGAACCGCGAGAGCCAGAAGTTGAGGGCGGTCAGCGCCGCGATGATCACGAGCAGCACCCACGCCATCGCGGACGCGTACCCCATGTGCAGCTGGGTGAACGCCTGCTGGTACAGGTACAGCGTGAAGAACATCGTGGAGTCGGAGGGCCCTCCGCTGCCGCCGGAGACGATGTAGGCCTGGGTGAACGACTGGAAGGCGAAGATCACCTGGAGCACCAGGTTGAAGAAGATGATCGGCGTCAGCAGGGGGAAGGTGATGGAGAAGAACCGGCGGACCTTGCCTGCGCCGTCCATCTGGGCGGCTTCGTAGTACTGCTCCGGAATCTGCCGCAGGCCGGCGAGGAAGATCACCATCGGCGACCCGAACGTCCAGACGTGCAGGACGATGAGCGTGCCAAGCGCCGTGTTGGGGTCGGAGATCCAACCTGGCCCGTCGATCCCGAAGATCGACAGGAAGCCGTTGACGATCCCGTTCTTGCCGAACACCTGCGCCCAGAGGATCGCGATCGCGACCGATCCGCCCAGGAGGCTCGGCAGGTAGAAGATCGAGCGGTAGAGGGCGAGGCCGCGCATCCCGCGGTCGAGCAGCACCGCGATCGCCAGCGCGATCGCGAGCTGGAGCGGCACGCCCACACCGACGTAGATGAGCGTGACCCGCAGGGAGTTCCAGAGCCGCTCGTCGCCGAGCATCTGCGTGAAGTTGTCCAGGCCGATCCACTTGGGCGGCTGCAGGAGGTTGTACTTCGTGAACGCGAGGTACAGCGAGTAGAGCATGGGGCCGATGGTGAAGATCACGAGGCCGATCAGCCAGGGGGCGATGAATGCGTAGCCGGCCTTGTTGTCGGTGAATCGCGGCTTCGCTTTGGGGCCTGTGCTGCGGGCCGCCAGTGCGACCTTCCGCAGCTCGCCGAGACTGCTCACGAGACCTCCTTGTCCGGCTCCTCGCGAGAAAGCGGTTTCACGCGACGGACCGATTGTGCCCGCTCAATGCGGCGATTGTCAAACGACGCGTTTCTCGCAACGCACTAGTGTGGGACCATTCCAGCGAGCGAAGGGCGAACACATGGCGCGGCGATCGGGTACTGCGACCATCTCCGAGGTCGCAGCACATGCGGGCGTGTCGCCCGCGACCGTCTCGCGGGTCATGAACGGCATCTTCGTCGGCGAGCCCGCGGTGGCGGAGCGCGTGCGGGCCTCCGCGCGCGAGCTCGCGTACGAGCCGAATCATCTCGCCAGGTCGCTCGCCCTCGGTCAGACCAAGGCCGTCGCCTTCCTGGTGCCCGACCTCGCGAACCCGACGTTCCAGGAGGTGCTCTCGGGGTTCAGCAAGACGGCGGCGAAAGACGGCTACCGCGCCCTCGTCGCCGACTCGGCCGAGTCTCCCGCCGACGAGGAGCTGCTCGCGACCGAGATCCGCCGGCGCACCGACGCGATCGTGCTCTGCGCGCCGCGGATGCCGGAGACCGACCTCCTCCGGCTCACCGAGACCCTCAAGCCGCTCGTGGTCATCAACCGGCCGAGCCCACTGATCTCCGCACCGTCGCTCTCGGTGGACTACCAGTCAGGGATCCAAGGCCTGGCACGGCACCTGTACGACCTGGGCCACCGGCGCTTCGCCCTGGTGCTGGGGCCGGAGCAGAGCGCGTCCACCGCTCAGCGTCAGCGCGGTTTCGACGAGTTCCGTGCCACGGTCGGCGACATCGACGTGACGAGCGTGCAGGCCGGCGCCGGACTCGAGGACGGGCTCGACGCCGCGTCCGCCGTCCGCGACACGGGCGCCACCGCAGCGCTCGCGTTCAACGACCTCGTCGCGATCGGCCTGATCAACGGTCTCGCCGACCTGGGCGTCCGCGTGCCGGAGGACATCTCGGTGACCGGGTTCGACGACATCCCGTTCGCGCAGTTCTGCGCCCCGACGCTCACGACGGCATCGGTACCTCACCAGGAGCTCGGGGTCGAAGCGTGGCAGCGACTGCGGTCGCTCATCCGCGACGAGCGGCCGTCGCACAACCTCGTGTTCCAGCCGCGCGTCGAAGTCCGGGCGTCGACCGGCGCCGCTCCCGCCTGAGCGCGACACCGGATTTCCCGTCGTCGTCCTGCGCGTTGACAGACGATGCCGACGCTGCTACTTTTCGAGAAACCGGTTTCTCGAAAAGGGGTCCCGCTCGACCTCAGGTGCCCCTCTGGGCGAGAAACGTTCCACGGAAGGCGGCGGAGACACCAGTCCCGCCCGTTGACGATTCGCACCGAAGAGAGGCGCAATGACGCGTAACAGACGTTTGATGACCCAGGCCGTGCTCGGCGCCGCACTGGCGGCGACGCTCGTCCTCACCGGCTGCGCCGGCAGCTCCGGCTCCGGCTCCACGGCCTCCTACGACCCGAACGAGAAGGTCACTCTGCACCTCTCGTGGTGGGGCAACGACGCTCGCGCGGCGATCATGAAGACCGTGCTCGGCGACTTCGAGAAGAAGTACCCGAACATCGATGTCGTCGCAGAGCCGGTCGGCGCCCCCGACGACCTCTTCAACCGGCTCTCCACCGACTTCGCGTCCGGCACCGCCCCGGACGTCTTCGCCCTCGGCGGCTCGAAGCCCCAGGACTACGGCGCGTCCGGCGCCCTCCTCGACCTCTCCACAGTGTCGACCTACCTGCCGACGACGAAGTTCCCCACGTCGGCGCTGCGCAGTTCCACGGTCGACGGCACCGTGTACGGGGTGCCGACCGGCGGCAACGCGATCGGCCTGCTCGTGAACGAGGATCTGTTCACCAAGGCCGGTGTCGCGCTGCCGACCTCGAAGTGGACCTGGGACGACCTCGTCACGGCCGCCAATGCGATCTCCGCCAAGGCCGGAGACGGCGTGGTCGGTCTCGATCTGCGCGTCCAGGACATCCTGGGCACGTATGTCGCACAGACCAACAAGATCGGCATCTACTCCGACAAGGGCAAGATCGCGACCGATGCGGCCACCATCCAGGGCTGGTACGAGCGCGAGCAGGCCCTCGTGAAGGGCGGCGGCCTGCCCGACCCGTCGGTGATCGTCCAGCACTGGAACGTCACTCCCGACCAGTCGCTCTTCGGAACCGGCAAGGCCGCGATGAGCTTCGCCTACAGCAACCAGATCGGCGCGTACTCGGCGGGTCTCGGCGACGCCAAGGTGCAGATCGTCTCACCTCCGACGGACACCTCCACCAACGGGGTGTCCGTGCTGCCGTCGCAGTTCTGGTCGATCGCCTCCGGAACCAAGCACCCGGCCCAGGCGGCGCTCCTCGTGAACTACCTGGTGAACGACAAGGATGCGGCGAAGGTCATCCTGGCCGACCGCGGCCTGCCGTTCAACAGCGACGTCCTCGCCGTGGTGAAGCCGCTGCTGAGCGCGGTCGACACGCAGTCGGCCACCTACCTCGAGTCCGCGCTCAAGACCGGCGTCACCTCGCCGCCGCAGCCCGCCGGCGGGTCGATCCTCAACGACCTGTCGCAACGCACCGAGTCCGACATCCTGTTCGGCAAGGTGACGGCCAAGCAGGGCGCTGCCAATTGGCTGAAGGAGCTGCAGCAGTCCATCGACAACGAGGGCTGACACCGATCTCGACGCCGGTGCGGCGGGCGGGCCTCGCGGGCCTCGCGGTCCGCCGCCGCATCGGAGTCTCCCGCTCGGGAGGAGCACCCCGTGACCGAAATCGACCGCACCGCCCTCATCGCCCGGCATCGCGTCCGGCTGCGCGGCCTCGACCCGTTGTCGCCGCTCACCGTCGGAAACGGTGAGTTCTGCTTCACGGTCGACCCGACAGGGCTGCAGACGTTCCCCGACTCGTATCCTGTCGCGGCGCGGTACGGCGAGGTGCCCGGCACGCTGCTCGGGACCCTGAGCAACTGGGGCTGGCACTCCTCACCGGGTCGGGTGGAGCTCGAACCGACCATGCGCGAGTACGCGTCGCCGCACGGGCCCGCACGATACGCCGACCTCGGCGGCAGTCTCGACTCCGTCAGCGCGAGCGGGCAGAGCCCGGCCGAGGAGTGGCTCCGCAACAACCCGCACCGGCTCGACCTCGGCCGGCTCGGGCTGTGGACCGGAGGCGACGAGCCGCATGCTGGAGCGCTGACCGCTGTCGACCAGACGCTGGATCTCGCGACCGGCATCATCGCGAGCAGCTTCCGGCTCGCCGGCCGTGGCTTCGCCGTACGCACCGGCGTCCACCCGGAGCGCGACGCGATCGGCGTACGGATCAGGGGCGGGGGCGAGTTCGGCCTCCGGTTGGCCTTCGCCGGGGGTTCGGAAGCCTGGGCCAACGCAGCGGACTGGCAGCACCCGGAAACCCACGTCAGCCGAGTGGAGCGCACGCCGGCGGGCTGGCGGATCCTGCGGACGCTCGATGAGACCGTCTACACCGTCTCCGTCACCGCCCCCGGGTCCGTGCTGGAGGAGGTCGGCCCGCACCGGTACGTCGTGCGGCCCGGTCCGGAGACGACCGACTGGGCACTGACGGTCGAGTACTTCCGCGGCGACGGCCCGGGCGTGGCGCTCGGCGCCGAGGAGACCTTCGCGGCCTCCACCGCGCACTGGTCGGCGTTCTGGCAGAAGGGCGGCGCGCTCGACCTCGCCGACAGCGACGACCCCCGCGCGGGCGAGCTCGAACGCCGGGTCGTGCTGTCCCAATACCTCAGCGCGCTCAGCGCCGGCAGCCTCCCACCCGCCGAGACGGGATTGGCGCTCAACTCGTGGCGCGGCAAGTTCCACCTGGAGATGCACTGGTGGCATCACGGCTGGCTGGCGCAATGGGGCCGGCCAGACCTGCTCGAGCGCTCGCTGAACTGGTACGGGCGGATCATGGGCCGGGCCCGGGCGACGGCGCAGGGCCAGGGACTCCCCGGTGCACGCTGGCCGAAACAGGTCGGCCCCGACGGGATAGAGGCACCCAGCCCGATCGGCCCGTTCCTGATCTGGCAGCAACCGCATCCGATCCACCTGGCCGAACTCGTCCGCCGGGCACGGCCAGGTCGGGCCGCGCTCGAACGCTGGGCGCCGATCGTCATCGAGACGGCCGAGTTCATGGCCGCGTACGCGGCGAGCGGGCCCGCGGGCTTCGAGCTCGGGCCTCCCCTCGTCCCCTCGCAGGAGTCGTACGCCGACACCCGAGCGACGGCGAAGAACCCGACGTTCGAACTCGCCTACTGGTCGTGGGCGCTGGAGGTCGCCTGCCGATGGCTCGAACAGCTCGGGAGGCCGGTGCCCGCGCGCTGGCGCGACGTGGCGACCGGGATGTCGCCGCTGCCCATGCGCGACGGGCGATACGTCGCGCTCAGCACCCCTCCGTTCCTCGAGCGCAACGACCATCCGAGCATGCTCGCGGCGCTCGGTGTCGTCCCGCCGACCGCCCTGGTCGATGCGGCAGCGATGCGACGCACCCTCGACGACGTGCTCGCCGACTGGCGCTGGGAGACGGCGTGGGGCTGGGACTTCCCGATGGCCGCGATGACGGCCGCTCGGCTCGGCCTCCCGTCGCTCGCGGTCGACTGCTTGCTGCTCGACCAGCCCAAGAACACCTACCTCGCCAACGGTCACAACTGGCAGGACGACTCGCTGCCCGTCTACCTCCCGGGGAACGGCGGTCTGCTGCTCGCCACGGGCCTGCTCGCCGCGGGCTCGGACGCGACGGCGGCCGTCGGATTCGGCGCGGGATGGCGCGCCCGCCAGGAAGGCATTTCGCCGCTGCCCTGACTCCTTCCTTCAAGGGCCCTGACTCCTCCCTCCAAGGGCACAGGGTTCACGGCTCACGCGGGGGCGTTCACGCCCAGGTGCTCGCGCAGAACGTCGACGAGCGGGCCGCGCTGAACCGTCCTCTCGAACCGGAAGGCGCTCGCGAGCTCCCGCGCCCTGCAAGCGCCGACACCGCGGAAGCGGTCGGCGAATCGCTCAGCCAGCGGCTCGGCGAGCAGGATGTGGCGCACGAGCACCGCGATATGCGGCTGCCGACCCCACGGATAGGGCGCGTAGCCGGGAAACTCGCGGTCGAAGAGCGCGTCGATCGGGTCGAGGATGTCGCGCACGCCCGCGTCGGAGCCTCCCCACGAGTCGACGCCGAGCCGCGCCTTCGCCTCGAGCTCCGGACGGACGAGTCGCAGATAGTCGCTGTCGGGCGCGACGGACACGAGCCCCTGGAGGCCGATGTCCTTGTACGTCCAGAGCGCCCAGCTCGCGCCATGGTCGCGGTAGATCTCCAGCTGATCGCGCAGCAGCCGCAACCGCCACGGCTCGGTCTCGGCGCGGGTCGGGTAGACGGGCCCGAACTCGCCGATCCAGATCGGCGTTCCCGTACGGCGCATGTACTCGGTTCGACGCAGGAAGGTCTGCTCGACCACAGCTCGGTCGAAGAACTCCCCGCGGGTGATCCCGGGATACTCCGAGGCACTGGTGATGCCGGGCAGGGCATAGTCGTGAGCGGTGTAGACCGCGTTCGGCAACGGCTCCGCTCGCCTGTCGAACAGCGAGAAGTCGGTGGAGTACTTGTTGCCGTCGAGGAAGAGCACGTGGCGGGGGTCGATCGCGCGGATGGCGCCCTCCAGCCGCTCGTAGAACGGCAGCAGCACCTCCCCGCTCGGGTCGGACGGCTCGTTGATCGGGTTGTACCCGGCGACTTCCGGCCGGTCTTTGAACCGGTCGGCCAGCGCCTCCCACAGGTGCACGACGCGGTCCTGGAAGTGCGGGTGGTTCCAGAACTCGGCGACGTGCGTCGGGTTGTCGCTGTGCCAGTGCTGGTTCTGGCGACCGGGCAGGGCGTGGAGGTCGAGGATGGACCGGATGCCGTGGCCTCCGAGCAGCGACACCACCCTGTCGAGGCGGCGGAAGCCCTCCTCTTTGAGCGCGAACGGCCGTGCGTCGTCTTCGAAGTGCCGGTAGTTGAACGGGATGCGCACGCTGTCGATGCCCACGCCGGCGAGGAAGGCGGCATCGGCCTCGCCGAAGAAGCCGTCGAGGTACTCGTCGAAGAACGCCTCGTAGGCCTCCGCTCCCATCCGGTCGAGCATCAGCCGGCGGATGCGCTCCTCATTGCCCGGATAGCCGCTGATGAAGTTCTCCATGTTCATCCAGCCGCCGAGGCCGACACCGGCCAGGCGGACGACGCGGTCGTCCTCGTCCACGAGGTCCGTGCCCCGAACGCGGAGGAAGGTGAGGTCGGTCATGATCGCGTTCCGTTCTGCTGCGGTGTCCGGGATTCGGGAGGTCGGTCGGCTCGGTCGTGTCAGGCGAAGGGCAGGGCGAGCGGACGCTCGATGCCGCGCACCGCCCGGGACGGCCAGCTGGGGTCGACCGTGAGCACATCGGGACGCCGATCGCCAATGAGCACCGTGTCTTCGACCTTGACGCGCGGTGCGCTCGGGTTCCAGGCGAAGGCCTGCCAGGCGACGGCCACGTCAGCGGCGACGGGGGTGGCCCGGGGATCGCGACCGGCATATCCGGTGGGGCCGCCCTGGTGGTGGCGGATCCACTCGTCGGCCGCGAAGCCATGCTCGCGATAGGAGGTCGCGATGTCCCCGAGGATCTCGGCGAGCGTGCGGCCGGGCCTGGTCGCCTCGAAGGCGTCGGCCTCCACCTCGAACAGCCGCGCGTCGGCCCCCTCGCTGTGCGGCTCCGATCCGATCCACCGCGTCAGGTTCACGATGAGGCCGTGACGACGCGCGCCGACGACCAGCATCGCCCGGCCGCCCACCGGCTCCTCGGTGGGAAGCGGGTGACGCAGCCCCAGCCTGCTCCGGCCCGCGACCAGAAGGACGATCGGCTCGGCGCCGAGTCCGACGAGCTCACGGGAGAGCGCGGCGGCGACGGCGCGCTCTGTCTGCTCGGGGCGGGCGCCGGTGGCGACGCGAGTGACCGCGGCGGCCACCTCCTCACCCAGCGCGCGATATCGCGCGGCTTCGATCGGGAGCAACGGGGCGCGGAGGGCGCGGAGGTCGTGGACGGCGTCGGCCTCCCGCAGCACCCCGCCGGATGGGAGCTGCCCGGCCGTGCCGGGCAGCGGCGCGAACCAGGGATGGTCGACGACAGTGGCCGTCTGCGGTGTCGGCAGCTCCTCGTCGAGCAGGCGCTCGCGCTCGTTGGAGTAGACGTGGAGGGTCAGGTCGTCGGCGGACACCACGGCGCTGAGCACCGGGTCGCCGTTGGTCGGCACCGTGACCCGTGCGCCGCCGAACAGCCAGGCGAGGCTCTCACGCGACGACAGGGCGACGGCCGGCGCGCCTCGGCGGTCGAGAAGCCGCCTGATCCGCTGGAGCTTGACCTCCAACTCGGCTGCCCGCGCGGTCGCCTCGTCTGTCGCGGCCCCACGGCGCTTCGTCTCCTGCTGCACCCCACCACAGTAGTCGAGAAAGCGGTTTCTCGCACGCCGCCACCCGCCGACACGGCGCACAGTGGGGCTGAGAACGCCGAGGCGGCGGACAATCCGCCGCCTCGCGTTCGCGGGCTACGCGAGGTGCGCCGCGGCGTAGGCGCGCAGCGCGTCGCGCACGAAGGCAGCGCCCTCGGTGCCGCCATAATTGGCGGCGAAGCGCGGGTCGGCGACGTACATGTCGCCGAGGCCCGTCAGGTAGGCGGCCGGCGGTCCGCCCTGGCCGTGGCCCGGGGTTCCCGGGATGTCGGCCAGCCACTGCCAGTGCCGTTGCGCCAGCGCCTGCGCCTCCTCCGACTCCGGCTCCGCCCCGCGCTCGGCGGCGGCCATCCAGTCGGCGGCCAGCTGCTTCTGCCGCTGCTGCCAACCGGCGCGCTCCTCGGCGGTCATCCCGCGCCACCAGCGGTCGGAGGCCGCATACGCGTCCTTCCCCCAACGCTGCTCGACCTCCTCCTTGTACTGGGTGTGGTCGAAGCCGTCGAACATCTCTTCCGCCACGATCTCCTCTCCTTCCTCCACTGCGTGGATCGTCGCCTCGACCGACGCAATCTGCCGCGCCAGCCGTTCCCGCTCGCCGCGCAACCACGTGAGATGGTCGCGGAGGGCGGGCACCGCATCCTGCCGGTCGTCGAGCACCCGGGCGATGGCCGGCAGGCCGAGGCCGAGGTCGCGCAGCAGCAGGATGCGCTGCAACCGCACCAGGGAGTCGCGGTCGTAGTGGCGGTAGCCGTTCGCGCCGATCCGGCTCGGCGCGAGCAGGCCGAGCTCGTCATAGTGACGCAGCGTCCTGCTCGTCGTGCCGGCGATGCGCGCGATGTCCTGGATGCTCCAGTCGGCGGTTGCCTCCACCATGTCCGTCCCCCTCTCTCGTGGGCTGTGCGACCCACGCTAAAGGTTGACGTTACGTCAAGGTCAAGCCCCTCGCGCGATCGAGTTGGCAGGACACACCGCCAGGCGTACCGCCGACGCGGCGTGTCCTGCCAACTCGTTCGCGACGACTCCGCGCCTAGCGCTCGGCAGCGGGCGTCGTCTGGTCCGACCCGGGCGCGGGCGGAACCGCGAGTTCCCCGGGAGCCGCGAATTCCCCGGGGGGCGCGAACTCACCGGGAGACGCGAGCCCGCCCTGAGCGGCCTCCGGCTCCCCCATGGTGATCGGCGTCGAGTGGATGTGGATCCGTGCCCGCGCCGCCGACGCCGGCGTGAGCGGTCGGCGGGCGATGGGACGCACGGGTTCGCCACGACGGTCCTGACCCGGGAGCGGGCGCGAGCGCCGGCCGTAGATCAGCGAAGAGGAGTCGAGCAGCCAGGGCACGAGCGTGACCGTGACGCCGTGGCACAGCATGAGCTGTTTGCTCAGTCGGCGCGCGCGGTGATTGTGCAGCAGCGACTCCCACCAGTGGCCCACGATGTACTGCGGGAGGTAGACGGTCACGACCTCGGAGCCGTGCTCCTCGCGGCGATGCTTGAGGTACTTGATGAGCGGCACGCCGAACTCGCGGTAGGGCGACTCGATGATCGTCAGCGGCACGTGGATGTTCTGCTCGATCCACTGCCGCTGCAGCTTCTGCGTCGCCTCCTCCTCGATGGAGACGTGCACGGCCTCGATCGAGTCGTGCCGAGCCGCGATCGCGTAGTCGAGGGCCTTGAGGGCGGGCTTCTGCATCTTGCCGATCAGCACCATCGCGTGGTCGCCGACGCTGCCGAAGGTCGTGACCGGGTCGACCTCGATCTCCTTCTCGACATCGCGGTAGTACCGGTTCACGCCGAGCATCAGGAACCACAGGAGCGGCATGAAGATGAACACGAGATAGGCGCCGTGCGTGAACTTCGTGATCGTGACGACGATGAGCACGATGAACGTCAGCGTCGCACCGAAGGCGTTGATGCAGAGCGAGCGGACGATGCTGCTGCGTTCGCGCGAGCTCAGCGACGCGGCGCCGTCTGTGCCGCTGCTGCGCAGCAGCGTGATCCAGTGCTTCACCATCCCGGACTGGCCGAGGGTGAACGACACGAAGACGCCGATGATGTAGAGCTGGATCAGCTGCGTGAGGTTCGCCTGGTAGACGAGCAGCAGGATCGTCGCGGCCAGGGCCAGCAGGATCATGCCGTTGGAGTAGACGAGCCGGTCTCCGCGGGTGTTGAGGGCCTTGGGCGCATAGGAGTCGCGCGCCAGCACCGACCCGAGCAGCGGAAAGCCGTTGAACGCGGTGTTCGCCGCGAGGAGCAGCACGACCGCGGTCGCGGCCTGCACGATGAAGAAGAAGATCGTGTTGTTGCCGAACGTCGCCGCCGCGATCTGCGCGATGAGCGAGCGCTGCGGGGAGGTCGCGCACTGCGCCCAGCCCTGGAGGTCGCAGGGGTTCTCGGCATAGTGGACGCCGCTGATGAGCGCGGTGGCGGTGAGGCCCGCGAACAGGACGATCGCGATGCCTCCCATCAGGCCGAGCGTGGTGCGGGCGTTGCGGACCTTGGGAGTGCGGAACGCCGGCACGCCGTTGGCCACGGCCTCCACACCGGTCAACGCGGAACAGCCGCTCGAGAAGGCGCGCAGGAGCAGCAGCACCACGCCCGCCTGCGCGATGCCGGCAGCGTGGACGGAGTACCCGGCCGACTCGGCGACCGGCGGGCTGCCGAGCGCCGTGCGCACGAGCGCGGTGGCGATCATCACGAAGATGCTGCCGATGAAGACGTAGGTCGGGAGGGCGAACGCCTTGCTCGACTCGCGCACGCCGCGCAAGTTGACCGCGGCGAGGATGATGACGCAGATCACCGCGAGTTCCACGCGCCAGGGCGCGAGGAACGGCAGTGCCGAGATGACGTTGTCGACGCCCGAGGCGACCGACACGGCGACGGTCAGCACGTAGTCGACCAGCAGCGCGGAGGCCACGACCAGGCCGGCCTTCTCACCGAGGTTCTTGTGCGCGACCTCGTAGTCGCCGCCGCCCGAGGGGTAGGCCTTGACCAGCTGCCGGTAGCTCAGCACCACCGTGATGAGCAGGATGACGACCGCCGCCGCCACCCACGGGGCGAACGACAGGAACGCCAGGCCGCCGAGCAGCAGGATCATCAGGAGTTCCTGCGGGGCGTACGCGACGCTGGAGAGTGCGTCAGAGGCGAAGATCGGTAGGGCGAGGTGCTTCGGGAGTAGCTGTCCTTCGAGTTTCTCGCTCGGAAGCGGGTCGCCGATCAACCACCGCTTCGGGGATCTCCCCTCGTTTGTCACGAGGGTCGAGAATACTCGCTGCCAAAACACTGTCAAGTCGGCGCGTTGCGTCGTCACCAGGATGTGATTCTGGCGGAGCTTGATCCGCTCGCCGCCGGAGGTCCGTTGCCGCGGAATCTCGCGGGGTGCGACTCGTCAAGGGCCTCACTGGGAGCGAGATGAGCACGGGCTGAGACTTTCTGGATGCCGCCCGGAAACCCGTCTCACCCGCGGGTTAAGTGCGGCCGACCACCTCTGCGATCGTCCTGCGCACGCGGCTCAGCTCCTCCTTGAGGACTGGCGCCACGTTCGCCGGGAGCGCGCCGCGAGCGGCCTGGGAACGCAGGTCGGTTCGAAGCTGCTGCCGGAACTCGTTGATCGCGACCTCGGCCTCCCGTGCCACCGCATTGGCCGCCGCGCGCGCGTCGCGCTTCGCGTCGCGCGCCTCCTGCCGCGGATCGACGCGGGTCGCATCCCGCTTCGCCTCGCGTGCGGCCGAGGCCAGCTCGGCGCGCAGCGTGCGCATCGCGTCGTTCACGCCCGCGCGCACCTCGTCGGCCAGCCGGCGCACGGAGTCGGTGACCTCCTCCTCGATGGCGTTCAGCTCATGCTCGCGCGAAGCGAGCTCGGCGCGACCGGCGTCGGTGATGGAGTACACGGTCTTGCGGCCATCGGTCGCCTTGGTGACGAGCCCCTCCTCCTCCAGCTTGGCCAGGCGCGGATAGATCGTGCCGGCGCTGGGCACATAGGTGCCCCCGAAGCGGTCGCTGAGCGCCTGGATCAGCTCGTAACCGTGGCGCGGCTCCTCCGCCAGAAGACTCAGCAGGTAGAGGCGGAGGCGGCCGTGCGCGAAGACCGCGGGGGTCACGACGTCGCCCCGTTCTGCTCGGCGGAGCTGCGCAGCACCGAAACGGCGCCCGACACCGAGTTGACGGAGATGTCCACCCAGTAGCCGTCGAGGCTGCCGGTGGTCGCGGAGTACCCCTTGCCTCGGGAGCCGACGACCATCACGTTGTCGAGCTGCACCCGGCTGGAGACCGTGTTGGCGCGGTAACGCGCGCCGAGCGCCTCCGGGATGCGGATGGTCGTGTCACCCGAGACCGTGTTGACCTGGATCTCGTCCGGGGTGCCCGCGACGTCCACCATGATGTCGGCGGAGACGCCGTCGGCGCTGAAGCGCGGGATGGTACCGGTCGCGGTGACGTCGCCCGAGACGGTGTGGGCGCTGATGCGACCGGTGTGATCGCGCACCGACAGCTCTCCGCCGACGGAGTTGAGCTCGAGGTCGCCGACCAGACCGTCGATGATCACGTCGCCAGTGACGGTGCTCAGGCGCGCATCGGTCTTCAGGCCCGAGACCAGGGCGCCGGCGGAGACGACGCCGAACTTGAGGGCGACGTCGCGCGGCACCAGCACACTGACGTCGGCGCGGGCGCTCGACTTCATCGACTTGAAGACCTCGATGAAGTTGTCCCACCGCAGCTGCGGGTGGTCGATCTCGAGGCGCTCGCCGTCGACCGAGACCTTGAGGTCGCGGCCGGTCACCGAGTGGACCTCCACCCGTGCGCTCGGCTCGTCGTGCCCGATGATGTCGATCTGGCCGCCGAGCAGCCCGACCTTGAGGGAGCGGACGAGCTCCACGTCGATCGTGCGGCTCTCGCCCGGCTGGATCAGCCACTTCTCCTGTGCCATGCTTCTCGCGCTCCTTGCGTCGTTTCGTGCAGCTGGGCTCCGGCGGAGCCCTCGGTGACTCGCGATATATCGCGATGTTGACGTAATCACGCTATATCGCGAGTTGGGGAAGCGCAAGCCTCGAGCGCGAATCTCAGGGTCGGGCCAGGGAGAGGCTCAGGGACATCCCCGACCCGAAGCGATCAGCGGCGCAGCTGGGGAGCAGGAGGCGCGTGACGGCGCGAGCGGCCGCACCGCCGAGGGGCACGCAAGTGCCCGAAAGCGGCGCGGGTAGGGGCATTAAGGTGCCCCTCAGCGTTTCTGGCGTCTCGGCAGACGATGGAGGGCGCGGACGCGTCAGATCTGGGCCATGATCTGGCGGGCGATCACGCGGCCGGCGCGGTTCGCGCCGATCGTGCTCGCTTGCGGGCCGTACCCCGCCAGGAAGATTCGCGGGTCCTGCCAGGAGGCGCCCGCAGCCACCGTCAGGCCTCCCGCCTTCTCGCGAAGCTTGAGCGGCGCGAGATGGCGCAGCTCCGGTCGGAAGCCCGTCGCCCAGATGATCGCGTCGGCGCGCGTCGTGGAGCCGTCGTCCCAGACGACCCCGTCGCGCTCGATCCGGGTGAACATCCCTCGCTCCACCAGGAGCCCGCGGTCGACTCCCGCGGCGATGCGTCGCGTGCGCGGCACGCCCGTGCCGCTGACGATGCTCGGGAGGGCCCGCCCGGCACGCGCGGCCGCGTCCTGCGCCGTGACGGCGGCGACGCCGCCCTCGATCGTGAGCTCCGACTCGTCGCGGAAGTCCACGGGGCGACGCGTCGCCCAGGTCAGTTCGCCGGCCACACCCTCCAACTCGAGGAGGAAGCCGATGGCGCTCGTGCCGCCGCCGACCACCACGACCGACTTCCCCGCCAGCTCCTCGGCCGACGAGTACGAGGACGTGTGGAGGTGCCGCCCGGCGAAGTCCGCCATCCCCGGATACCACGGGATGAACGGCGCGCCCCAGGTGCCGGTGGCGTTGACGACGATGCGGGTGCGCGTCTCGCCGTGGTCGTGCGCGACGACCAGGTCGGCGCCGCGGTCGAACACGCGCGACACGGCGACCGGGCGCTGCACGCGGAGGCCGAAGTGCTCCTCGTAGCGACGGTAGTAACCGGCGACGATGTCCTTGGCCGGGAGGGTGCGATCGGCGGTGTCGAAGCTGAGTCCCAGCTCCGACATTCCTGGAAGATCGTTCACATGGTGGGCACTGCCCAGACGCAGCGCATCCCACCGATGCTGCCACGCTCCTCCCGTGCCAGGGCCGCGGTCGAGGATCACGAAATCCTCGCCGGGAGTCAGCTCGAACCGACGCAGGTAGAATGCGACCGCGAGCCCGGCCTGCCCGGCGCCGACGATCACCACCTGGGTGTCGGTCATTCCACTGATCACGCGCTCATTCCATCATCCGACGCTGTGCGGCAACTCGGGGTCCATGGGGGTCACCATGCTAAACTCGACGCTAGTTTTCACTATTTCTGTTGGATCCCCGGGTGCCATTCCCCGGGCACGACCAAAAGGGGGTCACGCATGGGGCGCGGCCGTCAAAAGGCAAAGCACACGAAGATCGCTCGCCAGTTGAAGTCGTTCAGTCCGAACGTCAACTACGACGCGCTCGAGCGTGAGCTCACCGGGCATTCTCACCACGATGACGACCAGTACGCCGCGTGGGCCGACTACAAGCCCGAAGGCGACGACGACGATACCGACGAGTACGACGCCGACGCCGACGACGACTACGAGGACACCGAGTCCGAGACGCCGAAGCGCGCCTGAGCGCGCCTCGCTATGCGCCTGCCGCACAAGGCGACATTCACCACGAATGTCGCCTTCGGCGCGCTCGATCGAATTGGCAGGACACGCCGTCTCGCCCGTCGGCCGTGCGGCGTGTCCCGCCAACTCGAGGCGCGCGCTCAGGCGGCGTAACGCCCGATGAGACGCACGGCGCCGCCGTCGACGCCCTTGGCCCCCTGCTCGAACCCGGTGAGGTCGCGCACCGAGGTGGAGACGGAGCCCACCGTCCAGGTCGGGATGCCGTCGGCCGCGATCGCCGTGGCGACCGCGCTCGCGGCCTCCGGAGCCACGACCGCGAACATGCCGATTCCCAGGTTCCAGGTTCCCTCTGACGACTCCAGCGCGCTGCCGGCGAGGTCGCTCAACACCCGGAATACGGGGCTGGGCGACCAGGTCGCGCGGTCGACCTCCACCCACGACCCCACTGGGAGCACGCGGGCCAGGTTCGCTGCGATGCCACCGCCGGTCACGTGGCTGAGCGCGTGCACCGCGCCGTGCAGCGACGGCTCGTCGAGCACGCGCAGCAGGGGTGACGTGTAGAGGCGCGTCGGCTCCAGAAGAGCCTCCCCGACCACACCGCCGAAGTCGTCCGAGTGGTCATCGAAGCCGATGCCGCGCTGGGCGAGGATGTGACGCACCAGCGAGAAGCCGTTGGAGTGCAGGCCGGACGACGCCAGCGCCAACACGACGTCGCCGTCGCGCACGCGCTCCGCGCCGAGCAGCTCGTCGGCCTCGACGGCGCCCACCGCCGCTCCCGCGACGTCGTAGTCATCGGGCCCGAGGAGCCCGGGATGCTCGGCGGTCTCGCCGCCGACCAGCGCCGTTCCCGTCGCCTCGCACGCGCGGGCGATGCCCGCGACGATCGTGGCGATGCGCTCGGGGACGACCTTGCCGCACGCGATGTAGTCGGTCATGAACAGCGGCCGCGCACCCACCACGACGATGTCGTCGACGACCATGCCGACCAGGTCTTGCCCGATCGTGTCGTGCCTGTCGAGCGCCTGCGCTATCGCGACCTTCGTGCCGACACCGTCGGTGGAGGTCGCCAGCAGCGGTCGGCGGAAGTCCTTCAGCGCCGACACGTCGAACATCCCGGCGAACCCGCCGACGCCGCCCAGCACCTGAGTGCCCTGCGTGCGCGCGACGGCCGCCTTCATCAGCTCGACGGCGCGGTCGCCTGCTGCGGTATCGACACCGGCGGCGGCGTAGGAAGAGGACGAGGATGCGGTGGGCTCGATCACTGCTCCATGGTATCGGGGAGGCCTATAGGCCGCCGACCCGGCTCACCTCGCGGCCGTTGAGCGGCTGGACAGGGCGATGGTTGTCCGCGTAGACCGATGTCAGAGCGGCCAGCTGAGCCTCCGACACCGTGATGGGAGTCAGGTAGACGCTCCAGCTGACCCCTTCTGCACACCCCGGCGTCGTGAGCGAACCCGTGTAGCGCGCGCTCGGGCCGGATGCGGGCAGGAGGGCCGCCGGATCGATCGGCGCGGAGAGCTTCTTGCCGCCCTCCCCGTGCATCGACTCCGACTCGGGGATCGAGTCGAACAGCTCGGCGAGAGCGGTGTTCGCCTCGCCCGTCTCGATGAGGGCGCCGAAGACGGCGAGCTCGCCGCTGTCCGACGCGTGGACGAGGTGCAGCTCCGCGGCGGCGGGGGCGCCGTCGATCGTGTGCTCGCTCGACGCGTGGAAGTGGAACTGCTGCAGGTAGTACGTCTGTCCGCCGAGCTCGACGGAGTTCGCCTTCGTGTCCTCCGCGACGGCCTCGATGGCGTGGCCGTTGTTCTCGACGGCGAACGACGCGGGTGCGTAGTGCACTGTCGCTGCGCTCGCGTCGGCGCTGGGCGCCAGTTCGGCGGCGACGATGTCGACAGGAGATTGGTGCGACGTCGGCGTCGGGGCGCACGCCTCGGCGATCTCGCCCCAGTGCTCCGGCCCGTTCGCTCCGCCGTACGACCAGGTCGCGGAGGCCGCCGGGCTCGACGAGGGAGTCGGCACGCCGCCATCCCCCGCCGCACACCCGCTCAGCCCCACGAGGATGCCGGCGACGACGATGACAGCGCCGACGGTGCGGACACGGACAGCGGAAGAGACGGATGTCATGGTAGCTCCTTGCACGCGGGCGCAGCCGTTGGCAGAAAGCTCACGATCCGTCGCCTGATATGTAAGGTACGATACCTGACGATCGGTATGGTTTGTGACGGGGAGACGGAGGTCTACTCCTGCCGCCCCGGATCGCCGAAGCTCAGCAGGCGCTCGTACTCCGCATCCGGCCCCGGCTCGCAGCCGTCGCTGGTCGCGTCGGCGCCGGTGTCCGTCGCTGCGACCGTCTCGGCCGCGGCCTCCGGGCGCTCCAGGAGGTTCTTGCCCAGGTGGTGCGCGTCGGGGAGCTCGATCGGGTACACGCCCGTGAAGCACGCCGTGCAGAGACGCTCGCGCGGCTGCTCGGTCGCGGCGATCATGCCGTCCTCCGACAGGTAGCCCAGCGAGTCGGCGCCGATCGACTGGCGCACCTCGTCGACGCCCAATCCGGTCGCGATCAGCTCGGCGCGGGACGCGAAGTCGATGCCGTAGAAGCACGGCCACGTGATGGGAGGGCTGGAGATGCGCACGTGCACCTCGGCGGCACCGGCCTCCCGCAGCATCGACACCAGCGCGCGCTGGGTGTTGCCGCGCACGATCGAGTCGTCGACCACTACGAGGCGCTTGCCCTTGATGACCTCCTTGAGGGGGTTCAGCTTGAGCTTGATGCCGCGCTGGCGGATGGTCTGCGACGGCTGGATGAACGTGCGACCGACGTAGGAGTTCTTGACCAGACCCTGACCGAACGGAATGCCGGACGCCTGCGCGTAGCCGATCGCCGCCGGGGTGCCGGACTCGGGCGTCGGGATGACGAGGTCGGCCTCCACCTCGTGCTCGCGAGCGAGTTGGCGGCCCATCTCGACGCGCGCCTCGTAGACGCCGCGGCCGGCGATGGTGGTGTCGGGGCGTGCCAGGTAGACGTACTCGAACACGCAGCCGGCGCGTCTCTCGGCGGCGAACCGCTGCGTGCGGAGGCCGTTCTCATCGATCGCGATCAGCTCGCCGGGCTCCACCTCGCGCACGAAGCTCGCGCCGACGATGTCGAGCGCCGCGGTCTCGGAGGCGACCACCCAGCCGCGCTCCAGGCGGCCGAGCACCAGTGGACGGACGCCCTGCGGGTCTCGCGCCGCGTACAGCGTGTGCTCGTCCATGAAGACCAGGCAGTAGGCGCCGCGCAGCCGGGGCAGGACCTCCAGGGCGGTCGCCTCGAGCGTGTGATCGAGGTCGCCCGTGAGCAGCGCGGTCACGACCGCGGTGTCGGTCGTGTTGCCGCGGCTCAGCTCGCCGTCGAGCTGAGGGTAGCGGTCGTGCGCGAGCTGCATGAGCTCTGCGGTGTTGGTCAGGTTGCCGTTGTGGCCCAGGGCGACGGTTCCACTGGAGGTGCGGCCCAGCGTGGGCTGCGCGTTCTGCCAGCTGGAGGCGCCCGTCGTGGAGTAGCGCGTGTGGCCGACGGCGATGTGGCCGGTCAGCGAGTTGAGCGCGTTCTCGTTGAAGACCTGGGAGACCAGACCCATGTCTTTGTAGATGAGGATCTTGTTGCCGTCGCTGGTCGCGATGCCAGCCGACTCCTGGCCCCGATGCTGCAGCGCGTAGAGGCCGAAGTAGCTGAGCTTGGCGACCTCCTCGCCGGGGGCCCAGACCCCGAACACGCCGCAGGCGTCTTGCGGGCCCTTCTCTCCTGGAAGAAGATCGTGACTCAGACGACCGTCGCCTCCGGCCACAGCGGGCCCCTTTCTCACGGTGTGTCGGGATGTTCAGCTGTCGACGGACGGGCGGTGATCGCTCGGCCGCGTGTCGCCCGGCTCGGAGTGGCTCTCGGAGTCGTTCTCGGAGTCGGGCAGGCGCACGTCGATTCTATCCGCCTGAACCGTGCGCGCCCGACGGGTCGCCGCCCGGTCGATCAGGAGGGCGACCAGGGCGCCGAGGGCGACGCCGATGGTCGCGCAGATCGCCAGCAGGAAGCCGAAGACGGCCCCCCGGTCGTAGGTGGGGTTCTCGGGGAACGAGTACGTCAGGATGAGCGCGATCACCGCGAAGACCACCGCACCGGTGATCATGAACCGGAAGTACCGCGGGGAGCGCTGGACGCGCACGGCCGCCTCGGTGACGGTGGCCTGCTCCTCGGCCGCCTGGACGTCGGCCTGCGCATCGGCCTGCTGCGCGTCGGCCGATTGCTGCTCGGGCTGCGGCTCCTCGGGCTGCTGCTCGGGTCGCGGGGCGGTGTCGCTCATGACCCCCATTCTCCCTCACCGCACCTGAGCGCACGCCCACGACGACGGCGGTCAATAGCGCAACGGCAGCAGCCCCTCCAGCGTTGCCCGCTGACCGGAGGCGTGCACGGCTCCAGAGGCGAGCGCGTCTCCCCACGACAGGCTCCCGGAGGCCAGCGCGAGCCAGGTCGCGGCGTCGGTCTCGATCACGTTCGGCGGCGTGCCGCGTGTGTGCCGTGGCCCCGGGATGCACTGCACGGCGCCGAACGGCGGCACCCGGACCTCCACTGTGTTGCCCGGCGCCCGCTCCGCCAGCAGCTGCAAGAGGTAGCGCACGGCCGTCGCCGTGGCGTTCCGGTCGGCCCCAGCGCCCAGTGCGGCGCGCACCGCGGCTCCGCCCTCGTCCGTCGGGATCTTCGCTCGTGCCATGCCTCCATCCTTCCACCGGGGTTCTGCGCGGGGTCGCACTGCCCTCTAGCATGGTTCGCGTGAAGATTCTGGTCCTCGGTTCCGGTGCCCGCGAGCACGCCATCATCACCGCGCTCCTGGCCGAGGAGGCGGGACATGCGATCGTCGCCGCCCCGGGCAACGCGGGGATCGCCGCCGACGTGGCCGTGGAGCCCGGGCTCGACCCGCTCGACGGCGCCGCGGTCGCCGAGTACGTGAACGAGAACGGCATCGAGCTGGTCGTGATCGGTCCGGAGGCCCCCCTGGTCGCCGGCGTCGCCGACCCGCTGCGCACACGCGGCATCCCAGTCTTCGGCCCCGGCCGTGCGGCCGCCCAGCTCGAGGGCTCCAAGACCTTCGCCAAGCGGATCATGGAGGAAGCCGGCGTCCCCACCGGCCGCGCCGTGCGCGCGAGCACCCTCGCGGAGGCCGAGCGCGCGCTCGACGAGTTCGGGGCGCCCTATGTCGTGAAGGCCGACGGTCTCGCAGCGGGCAAGGGCGTCATCGTCACCTCCGACCGCGAAGCCGCCGTGGAGCACGCCCGCCACTACCTCGCGCAGGGCGGGGTCCTCGTGGAGGAGTTCCTCGACGGGCAGGAGGTGTCGCTGTTCCTGGTCAGCGACGGGCACACCGTCCTCCCGCTGAGCCCCGCGCAGGACTACAAGCGCCTCCTCGACGGCGACGCCGGCCCGAACACGGGAGGAATGGGCGCCTACTCGCCGCTCCCCTGGCTGCCCGAGACCTTCGTCGACGAGGTCATCGACACGATCGCCCTGCCC
Source organism: Leifsonia sp. McL0607 (assembly GCF_049993355.1). GTDB lineage: Bacteria > Actinomycetota > Actinomycetes > Actinomycetales > Microbacteriaceae > Leifsonia. Next base: position 1,185,899 of record NZ_CP188253.1, read on the forward strand.
ACTGTGCGCCAGCTCGCCGCCGAGCAGACGCCCTTCATCGGCCTCCTCTACTGCGGCCTGATCGTGACGCCGAAGGGCATCCGGGTCATCGAGTTCAACGCGCGCTTCGGCGACCCCGAGGCCCAGGTCGTGCTGCCGCGGCTGGTGACGCCGCTGTCCTCTCTGCTGTACGCCGCCGCGACGGGCGAGTTGGGCGGGATGCCGCGCCCCGAGTTCGCTCTCGACACCGCCGTCACGGTCGTTCTCGCCAGCGAAGGCTACCCGGAGGCGCCGCAGACCGGTCGCCCGATCACCGGACTCGACGAGGCAGCACAGGTGCCGGAGGTCACGATCGCCCACGCGGCGACCGCCCTCGACCCGGAGACCGGCGCGCTGCTCGCGACCGGAGGCCGTGTGCTCTCGGTGGTCGCGCGCGGCACCTCGTTCGACGAGGCGCGCGACCGCGCCTACGACGCGATCGCCCGCATCCACCTGCCCGGTGCCCAGTACCGCACCGACATCGCCGCCCGCGTCGCGCACTCCTGAGCCACTCGGACAACCGCCGAGTACGCCCATAATCGGTCAGAAACCGCCGAGTACGCAGACAGTCTGCGCACTCGGCAGTTTGTCGTCAGGCGAGGAGGCGGGTGAGGAAGGGGTTGCGGAAGCGGCCCTCGGGATCGAGGCGGTCGGCGAGGGCGCGGAACTCGTCGAGCCTCGGGTAGAGGCCGGGGACGACGCCATCGGCGTCGAGGGAGAGCTTGCCCCAGTGCGGGCGCGCGCCGAGCGGCAGCAGCGCGGCCTCCACCGCGGGGAGGACGGCCTCCACCCCGGCCTGGTCGCGCAGCCAGGTGAAGTGGAGGCCGACCACGTCGGTGCCGTAGGCGCTCGACAGCCACAGGTCGTCGCCGGCGACGGTGCGGATCTCACTGATCTGCAGAACGGGCGCGATCACCGGAGCGAGCTCGCGCACCGCCCGGATCGCCTCCACCGCCCGTGCGCGGGGCACGAGGTACTCCGACTGGATCTCCTCGCCGTTGGAGGGTGTGAACTCGAAGCGGAAGTGCGCCAGCCGCTCGCTCCACGGGCCGACGACGCCGAGCTGCTGCGTGGTGTTGAGCACGTCCATCGTCGGGATCATGTGCCGCGCCTCGGTGAGAGCCGGTGCGCCGAAGAAGTCGTCGCCGATCGCGGTCTCGGCGCCGTCGATCTCCTTGAGCCAGGCGAGCGCCACCGCATCTTCGTCCCATGTCGTGAACAGCGAGACGCTGTAGGCGGCCGAGGTGACCTCGTCGAAACGCTCGAGCACGGCCTCCCACGGCACACCGGCGAAGAGCCGCTGACGCGCGTCGAAGGTCGGGCGGATGTCGAGGACGACCTCGGTCACCACGCCGAGGGCGCCGAGCGAGACCACGGCGCCCGCGAACTCGGGGTCGCCGCGCGCGAACTCCACGAAATCGCCGGAGGCCGCGAGGATGCGCAGGCCGGCGACTGCCGTCGAGAGGTTGCCGTTGCGGTCTCCCGACCCGTGAGTGGCGGTGGCGATCGCGCCTGCCACCGAGATGTGCGGCAGGGAGGCGAGGTTGTGCAGCGCCCACCCGGCGGTCTGGAGCTCGCGGGCGAGGTCGCCATAGCGCACGCCTCCTCCCACCGTGACGGTGCGCGCGCCGGGGTCGATGCGGATGTCGCCCGGGAGGGCGGCGGTGCTCACGAGCACGCCGTCGGCGTCGGTGTCGGCGAGGTCGTTGAACGAGTGCCTGCTGCCGAGCGCGCGGATCTTCGGAGCCGTCGTGACGATCTCGCGCAGCTCGTCGAGATCGGCGGGCTGCACGATGCGCTGCGCCCGGTAGTCGTAGTTTCCCGCCCAGTTCTTCTCGCCCACAGGGGTCCTTCCTCGCGTCGGCGCGCCCGTCTGCGGCCGTGTCCGCGGGTCTCAGTCTAGGGATGTGAACGTGCACATCCCGCGCGGGGATCCGGCACGAAATCGATCATTGCCGGGCCGAGTACGCGTGTGTATCGTCGCCCGTGAAAGCGGGACCGGCCCGCAGACGGAGGTACGAGATGGCTGAATTCGAGTACGGACCGGCGGAGTTCATCGTCGCCCAGTTCGACAACGACAGACCGTCGCCCGGGGTGGTGCAGGCCATCCTCGACCTGGTCGAGAGCGGCACGCTGCGGCTGCTCGACCTCCTGTTCGTCACCCGTCACGCGGATGGCGGCGTCGACATCGTCGAGCTGGAGGAGATCGGCGACGAGATCGGCATGGCGGGCGTGAGCCTCGAAGCGAGCGGCATCGCCGGCGACGAGGACGTGGACTCGATCGTCGAACTGATCGAGCCGGGCACGACAGGGGCGATCCTCGTGGTCGAGCACCTCTGGGCGAAGGACTTGGCGAGCAAGTTCTTCCAGGCCGGCGGGGTCGTCGTGCACAGCGAACGCATCCCGGCCCCGGTGGTCAACGCCGTGGTCGCCGAGGACTTCGAGGCGTTCCTCGAGTCGGATTCCGAACCGGACATCCAGCCGGTCAAGAAGTAGGAGAGCAGACATGCCATTAGGACGGATGGGACGACCGGGGCTGATCGGGATGGCCGCGCGAACGGCGGTCGTCGCCGGCACCGCCACCGCGGTCTCCGGAAACGTGCAGCGCCGCCAGCAGGCGAGGGCGCAAGACCAGTACGAGCAGCAGCAGTCCGAGGCCCAGCAGCAGCAGGCCGCGGCCGCCGCCGAGCAGGCTGCGCCAGCGGCCGCGCCCGCGGACGACATGATGACGAAGCTGCAGCAGCTGGCCACGCTGCACACGCAGGGCGTCCTGTCGGACGACGAGTTCGCGGCCGCAAAGGCCAAGCTACTCGCGTGAGCAGCACGACCGCCCCGAGGTCGATTGCATAACGAACCGGCAGGACACGCCGCCGCGGCAGTGTCGCGAGCGATGTGTCCTGCCAGTTGGTTCAGGCACTCCCGCCGACCCCGGCGATCTGTTCATCCCGACACGCCGCGAGGGCGCCCGCGCCTGCGGCGCAGGGGACCAACCGTTTGCTGAGCGACTGCGGCGGGCCGGGCGCGTCAGCGGCGGTAGCCGGGGTGGCCGTCGGGGGTCAGGTCGGAGGCCGCGGCGAGCTTGGCGAGGAGGGCGGCGAACGTCTGCTGCTCGTCTGCGTCGAGCGGGGCGAGGAGGTCGCGCTGGTGCGCCTGGGCGACCTCCCGCAGCTGCGCCAGCATCCGCTTGCCGCCCGGCGCGAGCGTCAGGACGTTGTTGCGCCTGTCCCCTTCGCTGCGCTCGCGCACCACGTACCCCTTGGTCTCGAGTTCGTCGACGAGCGCGACCAGCCGGCTCGGCACCGTGCCGAGCAGTTCGGCGAGTTCGCGTTGACTGAGGCCCTGGCGACGGCCGAGGACGCGGATGGCACCGGCCTCCCGTGGCGTCAGGCCGAGCGAGGCGACCCGCTCGGCGAAGCGGTCGGCGGCATCCGCTCCGAGCTGCGCGAGCAGGAACGCCGTGCGCGGCGGCGCTCCGCGGCGGGGCTGAGCCGAAGGGACGGAGCCATCGGCGGGTTCTGTGAGTGGGGCGTTCGTCACGGATCCAGAGTAACGCTTGCGCGTAACGATTACACTGTGTAACGATTACCAACATGAACGATATCCAGCCGACCTCCCGCCGTCGTGGCTCGGGCGGACCCCCGCTCGGCATCCTCGCGACCGTCCACGCGGGGCTGTTTCTGCTGGCCCTGCTGGTGGGGGTGCTGCTCTCGGGCGCTGGCCTCTTCCTCTCCCCCTTCTCCGGCGCCGACGCCGTGGCAGCGCACGCGCACGCCGACTGGGCGGCCATCCGAATCGGAGCGATGCTGCAGTTCGGCTCGGCCGTCCCGCTCGGTATCTACGCCGCCACCGCCTTCGTCCGTCTGCAGCGGCTCGGCGTCCGCGTTCCCGGCCCCGCTATCGGGTTCGCCGGCGGACTGACAGCCTCCATCATGCTGATGGTGTCGGCACTCGGCAGCTACCTCCTCAGCCGACCCGAACTCACCGCCGACCCGCACCTCGCGCTCGCGTTCTCCTTCCTCGCGTTCGCCGCGGGCGGCGTCGGCTACGTCGTCGGCCTGGGGTTGCTGATCGCCGGGATGGCCGTGCCCGGGCTCATCCTGCGCCTCCTCCCCCGATGGCTGGCATGGGTCGGACTGGTCGTCGCCGCCCTCTCCGAGCTCTCGTTCCTGTCGCTCGCCGTGGAGCCACTGCAGTTCCTCCTGCCGATCGGGCGGTTCGTCGGACTGGCGTGGCTGATCGCCGCGGGCTTCCTGCTTCCGCTGGACCGTCGGGAGGTCCGCGACGCACGCGGCGCGCGGGCGGACGTGCGATCGTGAGCGCCGCGGCCTCCGACACCCGGGTCGCCATCGTCCTCGGCGCCGACGGACGGATGGGCAACGCGATCTGTCACGCGCTCGGCGCGGATGGGCTGGCGATCGTGCCGTGCGCTCGTGACGCGCCCGCGCTCGAGAACCTCCGAAGCGAACTCGTGGACGCAGGGATCGACTGCCCGCGCACCATCGCGGTCGACGCCACCGACGATGTCGCCCTGGCGGACGCGATCGCGGAGGCCGCCGCCCTCGGCAGCCTCAGCGTCGCCGTCAACAACGTCGGCCGTGGCCACCAGCCGGTTCCCCTCGCGGACATGCCCCTCGCCGAGTTCGACTCCGTCATGGCGGTCACGTTCCGCAGCGTTGCCGTCGCCCTGCGCGCGGAGGTGCTCGCCATGCGGGCGACCTCCGGCCCCCGTGCGATCGTCAGCGTGTCCTCCACCGCCGGCGTGCGGGGAGCACCCGGTATGGCCGCCTACGCGGCGGCGAAGCACGCGATCGTCGGGCTCACCCGTACGAGCGCGCTCGACGAGGCGCGGGCGGGCATCCGCGTCAACGCCGTCGCGCCAGGGCCGATCGAGTCCGGCCCGATCATGAAGCAGGATCCAGCCGTGCGCGAGCGAGTCGGCGGCTTCGTACCGCTGGGCCGCATGGGGTCGCCGATGGAGGTCGCGGCCGCGGTGGCGTGGCTCGCGTCGCCCGCCGCCGCGTACGTGACAGGAACGGTGCTCGCGGTCGACGGGGGCCGCACGGTCTGAGGCGGGGACGGGTGGAGGCCGGCCCAGTCGTCGCGGTCTGTGGCGGGCGCCCGCCGCCTCTACGATGGACGGGTGAGCGAACTGGCAGGCTGGAAGCGCGTCTACTCCGGAAAGGTCCGCGACCTGTATGTGCCCGAAGGCGCGGACGGGCTGGAGGACACCGACGCCGTGCTCGTCGTCGCCTCCGACCGGGTGAGCGCCTTCGACCACGTCCTGGAGCCGGGGATCCCGGGGAAGGGCGAGCTGCTCACCACCCTGAGCCTCTGGTGGTTCGACCGGCTGCACGGTGTGCCCAACCACCTGATCCCCGATCACCAGCTCGACGGCGAACGGATCGTCGAGCGGATCCCCGCCGAGGTGTCGGGTCGCGCCATGCTCGTGAAGCCTCTGGACATGTTCCCGATCGAGTGCGTCGTGCGCGGCTACCTGACCGGAAGCGGCTGGGCCGAGTACCAGCAGACGCAGAGCGTCTGCGGCGTGCCCCTCCCCGCCGGCCTCACCGACGGCGACCGCCTTCCCGAGCCGATCTACACCCCCGCGTGGAAGGCGCCGCTCGGCGAGCACGACGAGAACATCAGCTTCGAGCGCACCGTCGAACTGGTCGGGCCGGAGATCGCCGAGCAGTTGCGCCGGCTCTCGCTCGCGCTGTACGCACGCGGCGCGGCGATCGCGGAGGACCGCGGCGTCATCATCGCCGACACCAAGTTCGAGTTCGGCGCCGACCGCTCGACCGGCGAGATCACCCTCGCCGACGAGGTGTTGACCAGCGACTCCAGCCGGTACTGGGACGAGCGGGTGTTCGCCACCGCTGCCTCCCCCCGCGAACGCATGGCGAGCTTCGACAAGCAGATCGTCCGGGACTGGCTGGCCGCCAATTGGGACAAGACCGGTACGCCGCCGGAACTCCCCGCCGAGATCGCGGCGCGCACGGCCGACCGCTACCGCGAGCTGCTCGAGCGGCTGACCGGGGAGTAGGCCGCCACCACCGCTTCGTCATGGCTGGCCTCTCGCGCGTCGAGTCGGCCGCCGATGGCACGGAGCGCCGCGAGGATCGTCGCCAAATCGACCAGCTCCTGGATGAGCGCGCCGGCCGTCGCCGGAATGAAGCCGAACGCGGCGATCGTCATCAGCACGACCGACACGATGATCCCGAGCCAGATGCTCTGGAGCGCGATGCGCACCGTGTCCCTGCCGATCCTCACCGCCCGGGCGACACCATGGATGTCGTCCACGAGGATCACCGCGTCGGCGGACTCGCTGGCGGCCGTCGCGCCTTTCGCGCCCATCGCGATGCCGATGTCGGCGGCGGCGAGCACGGGAGCGTCGTTCACTCCGTCGCCCACCATGATCACCGGGCGCTCGGCGATACCTGCCACGTCCGCAACCTTGTCCGCGGGGAGACACTCCGCACGCACGCGGGTGATCCCGAGCTCGGCGGCGATGTGCTCCGCCGTCTCCCGTGCGTCGCCGGTGAGCATCATCGTGTTCGTGACCCCGAGAGCCGACAGCTCGCGGAGGGTGGAGGCGGCGTTCGCGCGCAATCGGTCACTCGCGAGCAGCGCCCCGGCGTACCGCCCGCCGATCGCGACGTAGACCGCGAGCGCTCCTGGCGCGATCGACGTGCGGGCCGTTTCGGGCGCGTGCTCGGCGACGAACGCGAACTTGCCGACCACGACCTCTCTGCCGTCGATCTGCGCGACCACTCCGTTGGTCGCGGCCTCCTGAGCAGACACCGCCTCGTGGAGGCTCAGCCCACGCTCCTGCGCTGCGCTGATGAACGACGCCGCGAGCACGTGCGAGGAGTACTGCTCCGCGCTGGCGACGGCGGCCAGCAGTTCGTCGGCCCCGAACGGCGGCTCCGGGCGCACCTCGCTGAGCTCCGGCGACCCGTAGGTCAGGGTGCCCGTCTTGTCGAACACCGCGGTGCGTGCCCGCGCGAGCTGCTCCAGCACGCCGCCGGACTTCACGATGATGCTGTTGCGCGCACCGCGGCTCATGCCGCCGATGAAGGCCACCGGCGCCGCGATCAGCAGCGGGCACGGCGTCGCGAGCACCAGGACCTCCGCGAACCGGACCGGGTCTGCACTCACCCACCAGGCCACCGCGGCGAGTGCCAGCGAGAACACGGTGAACGGGACGGCGTAGCGATCGGCAAGCCGCACCACCGGCGCCTTGCTCTCTGCCGCCTGCGCCACCAACGCGATGATCTGCTGGTATTGGGAGGACGCGGCCGTCGACGTCGCCCGCACCTCGACGGCCTCCTGCCCGTTGACCGACCCGCTCAGCACCTCGTCGCCTGTCGCCTTCTCGACCGGGATGCTCTCGCCGGTGATCGACGCCTGGTCGAACGCCGCGCGTGCCGAGAGCAGGACCCCGTCGACCGGGACGATCTCGGAGGGCCGCACGAGCAGCTCATCGCCGACGCGCACCTGGTCGACCGGCACCTCTTGGTAGCCGCCGTCGACCACGAGGTGCGCGAACTGCGGCGCGCGGGTCAGGAGGGCGTCGAGCTCGCGCTTCGCCCTACGGTTCGCGTAGTCTTCGAGCGCGGCGCCACCGGTCAGCATGAGCACCACGATCAGCGCGGCGACATACTCGCCGACCACCACAGTGGCGACGATCGCCGTGATGGCGAGGATGTCGAGGCCGAACCGCCCGTGCGCCATGGAGCGCACCATGCCGATGGCCTGCCAGACCGCGGCCCCCAGCGCGTACACGCTGAACAGCCACTGCACCAGCCACCCCGCTCCGGCGAGCGCGAGCACGATGCCGGCGACGCCGATGCCCAACGTCAACGTCACGACCCAGTACCGGCGGGCCAGCCTCGCGATCCTTCTCATCGCACCTCCCGCGTCCATCCTTGAGCAGCCACAACGCGGGGAGAAGCCCCGACGTGAATCCGTGGACAACTCACGCCACCGCGCGAAGGTGGAGGACTTCCACGCGAACCGCAATCCCCCATGCGCCTGCGCACAGCGGTAGCGTCGCGCCCATGGACACGAACGCCGCTCCACTGCCCCCGACCAGCCCGACCACCGCGGCAACCGCGGCCCTAGCCGACGCCGCGGTGCGCCTCGGCATCCCGGTCGCCGTCGCGCCCGTCACGCTCGCAGCACTCCTCCCCGGACGCCCCTTCCACGGCCCCGCTGCCCCCGTCACCCACCTCGGCAGCGTCGACGTCCTCCTCGAGACCATCGACGACGCGCCGCCAGGAGCAGTGCTCGTCGTCGACAATGGCGGGCGCCACGATGAGGCCTGCGTCGGCGACCTCATGCTGCTGGAGGCGAAGCTCGCGGGGATGGCGGGCGCGGTGATCTGGGGGCTGCACCGCGACACCGCCCAGCTGCGCGAGATCGGCCTCCCCCTGTTCAGTCTGGGTGCGCATCCGTTCGGTCCGCGACGCGTGCCGCCAGCCGGCACGGCAATGCGCAGCGCATTCCTCGACGGCGTCTCCATCCGCCCCGGCGACTGGATCGCGGCCGACGACGACGGCGTGCTCGTCATCGGCGGCGACCGCGGTGACGAGCTCTTCGCGGAGGCGCGCCGTATCCAATCGGTCGAGGGCGCCCAGGCCGAGCGGATGCGGGCGGGCGCCTCATTGCGCGACCAGCTCCACTTCAGCCGCTATCGCGAGCTCCAGGCCGGCGACCCGTCGCTGACGCTACGCCGCTACCTCGCCGAGACCGGTGGCGCGATCGAGACCTGAAATTATCCGAGGGTCCCGGCTGTTGAACCTCCCATGCCCGAACTCCTGCCCGCCGACTCCGTCATGGGAGCGGTGACCCTGCGCGTCGCCGATCTCGACGCGATGACCGCCTACTACCGCGACGCGGTCACGCTCTCCGTGCTGGCCGCCGAGGGCGGACGCGTGATCCTGGGCCGAGGCTCGACGCCCTCCGTCATCCTGGAGCACGCGCCGGAGCTGAAGCACGCGTCGCCCGGGGAGGCCGGGCTGTTCCACACCGCGATCCTCTTCGACAGCCAGGAGGCCCTCGCCGCAGCGGTGTACTCGGTCGCGCGCCGCGCACCCGGGACGTTCACCGGCAGCGCCGACCATCTGGTGTCGCAGGCGTTCTACTTCACCGACCCCGAAGGCAACGGCGTCGAGCTGTACTGGGACCGCGCCCGAAGCCAGTGGAGCTGGACGCACGGTCAGGTCGAGATGGACACGCTCTACCTCGACCCGAACGCGTTCCTCCGCGAGCACCTCACCGACCGCGGCGCCGCACTGGCCGAGGCTGTGGTCGGCACTGGGGAAGGCGACCCGCGTTTCGGCGACGCGATCGTCGGGCATGTGCATCTCTCTGTCGGCGACGTCGCGACCGCGCGCGCCTTCTACGTCGACCGGCTCGGGTTCGAGACCACGGCCTCCCTCGGCTCGTCCGCCCTGTTCGTCTCGGCGGGCGGCTACCACCACCACATAGCGATGAACACCTGGAACAGCCGAGGCGCTGGGGCGCGCCGCCTTGCGCTGGGCCTCGGCGAGGTGGAGTTGCGCCTCCCGGGCGCCGACGACGTCGGCGCGCTGACCGAGCGGATGCGCCACTTCGGTGTGCAGGCGCGCGACGACGGACGGTCGGTCGCGTTCGACGACCCCTGGGCGAACGCGGTGCGCGTGGTCGCCGCGCGATAACGGAGGAGATCCGCGGCGACGCGCTGCCGGAAAGCAGTGAAGGGAGGACTCCCCGGCGTGATCGGCTCGGGATCCTCCCTCGTTACGTTGTTTCACCGGCGCTCGGTGGCGCCGGACGCGATTCGGTTCCACCAAGTACACCTGACCGAGGCGGGTGGCTTACGAGGTCGTGAACGCTGTTCGAGAGGCCGGTGACGGCCGATGTCCAGCGGCTCGGTTCGGGCCGTGAGGATCACGATCACCACCGTCGGGAGGGCTTCTCGCAGCCGACAGCAGAGCCGCGACCGACGATGTCCGGCAGGCCGAGATCAAGGACGATCAGCTGCGGCGGTTCTTCTCCGACCCCCTCGACCGCGCCCAGCCGCTCCGACTCCAGCGGACATCGTGACCGGCTGCCCGCAACGACCATTCGAGAGCGCCACCGATGGACTCATCGTCCTCGATCACGAGCATGCGCGCCATAAGAGCTTCCGCCGATAGGTCAGGGTTGTCGGGCGCTCCTGCCGTGCCAGCGGTGGCGTTTCCATCCTTCGCGAAGTAGTCGGCGGACGATGATGATGGCGTTGGCGAGGGCGATGAACGCGTCGATCACGCGGACGCGGCGTTCGGTGCAGATGTGGAGCTTCTTGAAGCCGCGGTTGTGCCAGGAGTTCGTGCGTTCCACGACCCAGCGGGCGCCGGCCTGGAGCGGGGTGCCCTTCTTGCTGATGACCCAGTCGCAGCCGAGGCTGCTTAGCAGGTTGCGGGTCTTGCCCGAGTCGTAGCCGGCGTCCAGGTGCACGGTGATCTGCTCGGGCAGGTCGAACCCGAACCGGGCCAGCTTCTCCAGGGTCGGGGCGAGCAGGGGCGAGTCGTGCCGGTTCGCTGGCGCTGCGACGACGCCGAGCGGGATCCCGCCGCCATCGACCAGGACCGAGCGTTTCGTGCCCTGCTTTCCCCGGTCTACCGGGGATCTGCCCGCGGCCTCACCTCCGCAGGGTGCTTTCACGATGCACCCGTCCACGGACAGGTTCGCCAGATCCAGGCCGATCATCTTCTCGTACCCGTTTAGGCAGAGCCGTTCCAGTTCGGTGAAGAGTCCCGCGGTGATCCATTCGTCGCGGCGGCGGCGGATCGTGGTGGCCGAGCAGGTGTGGTCGGCGATTTTCTCGTACGCGGCACCGAGGACGAGTACCTGGATCAGCTTGTCGAACACGATCCGGTCCGGGATCCTCGGCCGGTGGCCACCCCACGGGTGCTCGTCCACGACGGGTGGGATCAACGCTTCGAACTGCGCCCAAATGGGCTCGATGATGGAAGATGGAACAGCAGGCACGAGCACTCCTGGGCAACGACGGAATCTTGGTCGAAACCGTGTTTAACAGGGCTCGTGCCTGCCCGACGCCAACGCCACACCCCTACCTATCGGCGCGACCTCTAAGTCCAAAGATGGTTGCGGAGTCCAGGATCGCGTCCACGGCGACCGACAGCATTCTTCACACCGACGCCGACGCCCCGCCACGGCTCGTGCGAGCGATCCGAGGCGGGGCGGCGTGCGATCGGTGGCGCCGAACCGCCCTTCCGACCTCAGCTGATCCCCGGCACCTCGACCCACAGACCGGTCTCGGCTGATTCCACGATCGCGTCGTCGATGAGGGCGGTCTTGTACCCGTCCGCGAAGTTCGGGCTGACACCGGTGCCGTTCGCGATGGCGGTGAAGAAGTCGTGCGCCTCGATGATCTTGGTCTCGCCGTACCCGATCCCCAGTGCGGGGATCGGCCACAGTGCGTCGCCGTTCGGGTGAGCCGGGCCGGTGTAGACGGTCCGGAAGCCGCGGCGGTCGTCGCCGTCGGAGGCGAAGCAGACCTGCAGCTCGTCCCTGCGCTCGTAATTGAAGACGATGCTGCCTTCTGTGCCGTGGATCTCGAACGTGATGTAGTTGTTGCGGCCGTACCCGTTGCGGGTGGCCTCGATGGAGCCGATCGCACCGTTGTCGAAGCGGATCATCGTCATCACCTGGTCGTCGACGTCGACCGCGCCGCGCGGCCCTTCGCCGCCGCGGGCGTTCCCGAGACTGTCCGCCCCTCCCGCCTGCAGTGGACGCTCGTCGATCCAGGTCTTCATGATCGCGTTGACCGACCGGAACTCGCCCACGAGATACCGGGCGATGTCGATGACGTGGGTCGCAATGTCGCCCAGCGCGCCGGATCCGGCGATCGACCTCTGGAAGCGCCACGACAACGGCGAATCGGGATTCGCGCTCCAGTCCTGCAGATAGGTGCCGCGGAAGCTCAGGATGCGTCCGATGGCGCCCTCCTCGATGAACTTCCTCGCCAGCGCGATCGCGGGGGTGCGCCGGTAGTTGAAGGCGACCATGTTGACCACCCCGGCCGCGGTGACCGCGTCGTACATCCCCCTGGCCTCGGCTGCCGTGCGGGCCAGCGGCTTCTCGCTGATGATGTGCTTGCCCGCCTCAGCCGCCGCGATCGCGATCTCGGCGTGCAGGTGGTTGGGGGTGGCGATGTCGACCACGTGGATGTCGGGGTCGTTCACGACACTCCTCCAGTCGGAGGTCGAACGCTCGAAACCGAACCGGCGTGCCGCATCAGCGGCCAGGTCGTCCGTCGCCTCCGCGATGGTGTGCCGGACGGGGAGCGCGGGTGCCGGCCAGAAGAACATCGGCATGGCCGCATACGCGAGCGAGTGGGCCTTGCCCATGAATCCGCCGCCGATGAGCCCGACGTTGAGGTGCTGCATTGTGTTGGGTGTCCTTTCGAGAGTGGTTTTCGGATGCGGAGCCGTCAGTCCGCGAGCAGGCGACGCACGGCCTCACCGCTGCGCTCTGCAGCCTCCTTCGGATCGCCGTCGTACTCGTCGAGCTCGACCATCAGCCAGCCGTCGTAGCCGGTTTCGCGCAACGCCCCGACGATGCCTGCGAGGTCGAGGTCTCCGTCGCCCAGTGGCTGGAAGCTCACCGACGCGCGGGTCAGGTCTTTCAGGTGCACATGGTTGATGCGGTCGCCGTAGCTGCGGATGATCGCTGCAGGGTCGCCGCCGCCGGCCGCCAGATGCGCGACGTCGGGGCAGAAGCCGATGCGCGTGTTCGGCAGCAGCCGGTCGAGCTCCTCCGGGCTCTCGACGATGGTCGACAGATGCGGGTGGTAGCTCGCCTCGATCCCCTGGCTCTCGGCGATGTCCGCGACCTCGTTCAGGGAATCGGCCAGCCGGCGGTAGTCGTCGTCGGTCGTTCCGGCCGCGCGGCGCGCGCCTCCGCCGATGACGAGGCGCTCGGCCCCGAACTGCGCCGCGAGCGCTGCCGAACGCCGGATGCGGTCGAGCTCGTCGGGCAGGATGTCCGGGTAGATGAAGTTGGCCCCGCTGTAGACGCTGACGAGCTCCAGGCCGGCGTCGTGGAGGTGCCCGGCGAGCACCTCGGGCCGGTCGGCGAACTCGACGAGGTTGCCGTCGAACATCTCGACCCCCTCGTATCCTGCCTCGCCGATGTCCGTCACCGCTTGCCGCATGTCGCCGTGCGTGAGGTAGAAGAGGTCTTTGACGCTGGTCACCCCTGTCGGGTGGCCGACGACTCCGCCCCAGGTGATCGAGCAGTATCCGAGTCTCATTCGCTTGTCGCCTTTCCGGTGGTTGGTCACTTCTTGCGGGCCAGTGCGACGGCGAGGATGATGATCCCGCCGCGCACGACCTGCTGCTGGCTGCTGTCGAGGCCTGCGAGGATGAGGCCGTTGTTGATGAGCCCGATGAGCAGCGAGCCGAAGAGGGTCCCGATCACCGTTCCGCTGCCGCCGAACAGGCTGGTCCCGCCGAGGATGACGGCAGCGATCGCGGAGAGCTCGTCGCCCGTGCCCCACTGGAACCTCCCGGACTGGAGGCGTCCGGCATACAACATGCCCGCGATGCTCGCCACGACGCCGGAGAGGAGCAGCACCTGGAAGGTGATCCGCTTGGTGTTGATGCCGGTGAAGTCAGCCGCCATGCGGTTCCCACCGGTCGCGAGCACCTGCCGGCCGAACTTCGTCCGGGCGAGGACGACGGCCCCGACCGCGACGAACACGCCGCTCCAGACGATCAGTCCGGGGACGGGGCCGATGTTGCCCGATCCGAAGATCGTGTTGAAGGTGTCGTCGAGGATCGGGATGGGCGCGGAGGCGGTGATCCACTGGGCCGTGCCGACGGCGATGCCGAGCATGCCGAGGGTCACGAGGAATGACGGGATGCCGAGCAGACTGACCAGTGCCCCGTTGAGGGCACCGACGATCACGCCGACGGCCAGCCCGCAAAGGATGCCGGGGATCGGGCCCCAGGCGGCGATCCCCATCGCTGTGACCACGCTCGCGAGGCCTGCCGTGGATCCGACGCTCAGGTCGATCTGCGCCGCGGCGATCACGTAGGTCATGCCGACGGCGATGATCGTGATCGTCGAGGTCTGCCGGAAGATGTTCAGCAGGTTGTTCGGGGAGAGGAATCCCTGGTCGTGGAGGAGGATCGCGAAGAAGATGAAGACGACGACGAACCCGATGTAGATCACATACCGTCGCCAATCCCAGCTCTTCACGGCTGCGCCGAAGCCGGGGCGCGGTCCGGTCAGGTCGGCCACTGCCGCTTTGTTCATTTCTTGACTCCTTGTACTGCGAGTTCGAGGGTCTCCTCGTCGGGGATGTCACGTCGCGCAACCTCGCGGACGATCGAGCCCTCCCGGATGATCAGGATCCGGTCGCTCACGGCGAGGAGTTCGGGGTATTCGGACGAGATGACGATCACGGCTTTGCCGGAGGCGGCCAGCTCGCGGACGCGGTCGAGGATCTCGCTCTTGGTGCCGATGTCGACGCCGGCGGTCGGCTCGTCGAGGATGAGCACGTCCGGGTCGGTTCCCAGCCATTTGGCGATCACGACCTTCTGCTGGTTCCCTCCCGAGAGCAGCCGCACCGGCCGGTTCGGGTGGGCGACCTTGATGCGCAACCGCTTGATGAGGGATGCCGAGAGGCTCCGGCTCTCAGCCGTGCTGAGGAGGGGACCGCGACGGACCTCGTCGAGCAGCGGGAGCAGGAGGTTCTCACGCACCGAGTGATCGAGGACGAGCCCCTGCTCGCGCCGGTCTTCCGGCACCAGCGCCAGGCCGGCGGCGATCGCGTGCTTCGGGGAGGCGAGGGAGACCCGCCTGCCCTTCACGAGCACCTCGCCGCGCTGGGAGCGGTCGATGCCGAAGAGGGCCCGTGCGAGCTCCGTCCGCCCGCTGCCCATGAGACCGGCGAGCCCGACGATCTCCCCGCGCCGCAGCGTGAAGGAGACCTCCCGGACACGGTCGCCCGCCGTGAGACCACGCACCTCCAGCAGGGGCGGACCGTCGTGCTCGACCGCGTCCCGCTCCCGGTAGGTGAGCTTGCCCTCGATCTTCCGGCCGACGATGCCCTCGACGATGTCCTCGGGGCTGACGACGCTCAGCGACTCGGTGAACAGGCGGCGTCCGTCCCGGAGCACGGTGATGCGATCCGCGATCCGGTACACCTCGTCCATCCGGTGCGAGATGTAGATGATCGAGATGCCCCGGGCTTTCAACCGTCCGATCAGTTCGAAGAGCGCTTCTGTCTCGTGCCGGGCGAGGCTCGCAGTGGGCTCGTCCATGATGAGCACCCGGGCGTTCTGCGACAGCGCCTTCGCGATCTCGGTCAGCTGCCAGTACGCGGTGCCCAACTGTCCGACCTGTGCGCGCGGGTCGATGGTGACTTCCATCCCGGCGAAGATCTCGTTCGCCTGACGGACGAGAGCCCGCTCGTCGATGAGTCCGATCCGGGTCAGCGGCTCGTCGCCGAGGAAGATGTTCCGTGCGACGCTCAGGCTCGGGACGAGGCTGAATTCCTGGAACACCATGCCGACACCGGCGGCCTTCGCGGCGTGGATCGAGTCGATGCGGGCACGGACGCTGTCGATGAGGATCTCGCCGGCGTCGGCGCGGTAGACGCCCTGCAGGATCTTCATCAGGGTCGACTTGCCTGCACCGTTTCCGCCGGCCAGCGCGTGCACCTCTCCCGGGCGGACCTCGAAGTCGACGCTGTCGAGGACGACGACGCCGCTGAACGCCTTGGAGACGGAGCGCATGTCGACGGCGTTGTTCAGTGTGGTCATGATTCGCCTTCCGGCCGGCCGGGAGCGGGGTCGCGCTCCCGACCGGCTGCCTACTTCTTGTACGAGTTCGTCAGGTCCTTCGGCGGGTCCTGGTGGTAGACCTTCTTCCAGGCGTCGAGGACGTTCGAGTGGTCGACCGGCAGGGCGCTCAGCGCGATGTACGGCGGGGCGGTCTTGCCGATCAGGGCCCCCGCACCGAGGCGGGCTTCGGTCACCCCCTGGTCGAAGGGCACCTGGGCTCCCAGCCCGACGACGAGCTGGTTCTTGGCGAGCGCGATGGCGACGTTCGTTCCGAGGTCTTCCGTCGCGATCTTGAGGTCGGTGCGCCCGGAGGCGCGGGCCGCTGCCATCACGCCTTCGGCCGGGACGTCCCAGACTGCCCAGATCCCGGAGAGGTCCGGGTGCTTGCTCATCATGGCGTTGGCCGCGGCCTGGGCGTCTCCGGCGAAGTCGGGGCCGGAGATGCCCTTCTCCTCGACGATCTTGATGTCGGGGTAGTCCTTGGCGATGGTCGCCTTGAAGCCGTCGTAGCGCTGCTTGGTCACGAAGAAGTCGGCCTGGTGGAAGATCGTGCCGATGGTGCCCTTGCCTCCGAGCGCCTTCGCGAGTTCGTGGGCGGAGACGACGCCGTTGCCGTAGTTGTCGGCCGAGACCACCGAGACGTAGTCCTTGCCGGCCTGAAGGCCATGCGGGACGTTGTCCATGAACACGAGCTTCGCGCCGGCCGCGGCAGCCGCCTTGTAGGCGGACGCGGTCGCCACTGGGTCGGTCGGAATCGAGACGATGATGTTCGGCTTCTGCGCCAGCACGGTCTCGAGGTCGGAGACCTGCTTGTCCGGCTTGAAGTTGGCGTCGGTCGTGGCGATCACCTTGATGCCCAGCTTGCCGAACTCGCTCTTGAGGCCGGCGATCTGGGCGGTCGCCCAGTCGTTGCCGCCGTAGTGCATGACGATCGCCGCGGTCGCGCCGAGCGCCTTCACCTTCGCGATCTCGTCGCCGGACAGGTCGGCGGCGGACGCCGGTGACGGGTCTTCGCCGTTCGGGCCTTTGCTGAACACCTGCCCGGTCACCTCCTCGAGCGCCTTCTCGGCCTTCTGGGAGGCGGCGGTGTCCTGGTTGCTGCTGGATGGCGTCGTGGACCTGCAACCGACGATCGCGAAGACGAGTGCCGCGGTTGCTGCCACCAATGCTGTTTTTCGGAGCATGCTTCTCCAGTCCTTTCTGGATTGCGTTAGGGGTGCATGAATGTCCGGCCTTCGCGCATCCTGCTGGAACGGCAGTCGGGCGCGCCGGTAGTGAGTTTCGTCCCCGCGACCGAGCTGCTCCCTGGACAGTCGTCACTGACGTCGGGCCGGATCGATTGCGTGGACTTCGCCGCCGCAGCTCCGTCGAACTCCGTCGGCAGGATCTATCGTGAACGTTCACGGAGATGTTTGTCAAGCGCGACCGGCGACCCGGTTTTCCGCGTCGGCGTCGCTCCGGGGAAGCCTCAGGAGGCGCGGATGGCGCTCTGGCGCACCACCAGAGTCGGCACGCTGGGCGTGCGATCGACCTCGCGACCTTCGACCGCCCCGAGCAGCACCTCGATGGTGGCGCGGGCGAGCGCCGGGAAATCCTGTCTGACGGTCGTCAGCGGCGGCAGGAAGTAGTCCGACCCCTCCAGATCGTCGAAGCCGACGATACTGACATCCTGCGGCACGCGGACTCCGTTCTCCACGAACGCTCGGATGAGCCCCAGCGCCGTGTGGTCGCTCACGGCGAAGATGGCGGACGGGACCCGGCCTTCGTCGATGAGCCGGAGGCCCACCTCGTAGGCCCACTTCGGGCTCCAGTCGCCTTCGAGGCACAGTCCGGGCTGCAGGCCGGCGCCGGCCAGGGCGGCCTCCCACCCGCTCTTGCGCACGCGTCCGTCGAACCAGTCCATCGAGCCGGCGATGTGGGCGATGTCCGTGTGGCCGAGCTCGATGAGATGCTGGGTCGCCATGCGGGCCCCCAGCTCCTGATCCTCGGAATAGGTGAAGACCTTGGGCGTTCCCGAAGCGCCCGCCGCGATCATTTCGACCGGGATGCGGACGGACGCCTTTCGCGTCGCCTCCGCCATCGACAGGCGAGGTGCGATGACGATGATCCCGTCGACGCCGATCTCGTCCAGGGTGTTGAACGCCTCCTGGATCGAGAGCTCAAAGGGTTCGTCCGCGGCGACCACCGTGACGACGTATCCGCGCTCCCGGGCCTCGCGCTCCAGCGAGAGGAGAGTCCCGACGGGGCCGAACCGGGGGGAGCCGTCTGTCACGATCCCGATCGAGGTCGAGCGGTTGGTGACCAGCGCGGCCGCGGATCGATTGCGGCGGTATCCGACCTCGGCGATGATCTCCTGGATCCGTGCACGCGTCGCGGCGTTCACATCCGGGGCGTCGTTGATCACCCGTGAGACGGTCTGATACGAAACTCCAGCGATCCGTGCAACGTCGGTGATCGAGGGTTTCCGCGTCGGCACAGCCCCTCCTTTCGCGACATCGTGTCCACACGGACTCTATCTCCCGCTCGCGCCGGGCACCCATCGACGTTGCGGCGAGGACGGGCGGCCGGCTTCCTCCCCGAGCTGATCGGACTGGCAGCGCGAATGGCGCCTTTTGTGCAAGTACCACGGCAACGGGGGAGATCCGCGGCGATGTGACGCCGGAAAGCAGTGAAGGGAGGACTCCCGGGCCTAATCGGCTCGGGAATCCTCCCTTCCGTACAGCGCGCGCAGCGCTGCTCAGTCGGTGGCCGGCGCGGCGTGGATGCCGTGGTGCTCGTCGCCGTCGCGAGACGCTTCGACGGCATCGCCCGCGTGCGCGCCGTGCTGCACCGCATCGACGGGCGCCTCGGCCGCGTGCGCGCCGTGCAAAGCTCCGGCCGTCGCGGGCTCCGAAGCGCCCTGCATTGCCCCGGCCTGCGCCTGCGCCCCGGCAGGCGCCGCCACGCGTGGTCCCCACGCGGGCGGACGGGGCTTCTCCCACCAGATCACGATCAGCGCGCCGAGAAAGGCGACCGCGGCGGGTAGGAGCAGAGACTCCGACATCGCCTGGGTGAATCCGGCGTGCAGGAAGGTCGGCAGCTCGGTGCCCGTCGTCGCGGCCGGCGCAGCGCCGCTCGGGGCCTTCGGGAGGTCGGCAGCCAGACGGCCGGTGATGAGGGCCGAGATCGACGCGCTGCCGAGCACGGCTCCGATCTGACGTGTCGTGTTGAAGACACCCGATCCGGCTCCGGCCTGGTTCATCGGCAGGTTGCGGGTGGTGGTGGCCGAGATCGGACCCCAGACACCCGACATCGCGATGCCGAGCAGCGCGCTCGGGACGAGCAGCCACCAGATGCTGACATCCGGGGTGAGCATGCGCGAGTAGAGGAACAGCGACAGCGAGAAGAGCACGAGGCCGGGGGTCGCGACCCACTTCGGGTTGATCCTGTCGATCAGTCGGCCCATCACCGGGGCGAGCACGCCGGAGAACACGGCGGTCGGGGCGAGCATCAGCGCCGACTCGGTCGGGGTAAGACCGCGGACGGTCTGGAAGTAGAACACCAGCGGCAGCGCCATGCAGGTCACTGCGAAGCCGACCGTGGTGATCGCGCCGTTGCTGAGCGAGAAGTTGGGGTCGCGGAACAGCGGCAGCGGCAGCAGCGGCTCCTTCTTGTTGAGCGCCTGCCAGACCACGAAAGCGGTCAGGACGACGATGCCTGCGATGATGAGACCCCACACGCTGAACGGGCCGTCGCCGATGGTTCCCCAGTTGTAGGTGCCGCCCTCCTGGAGGCCGAAGACCAGCAGGAACATGCCGACGGCCGAAAGCACCACGCCGAGGATGTCGAAGGCGTGCGTGTGCGTCGGCAGCTTGGGCACGAGGCGCATCGCGAGGATGAAGGCCACGACTCCGACCGGCACGTTGATGAAGAAGATCCACTCCCAGCCGAGCCAATCCACGAGCACGCCGCCGAGCAGCGGGCCGATCAGCGTCGCGACACCCGCGACGGCGCCCCAGAGACCCATGGCAGCGCCACGGCGGTCCGGCGGGAAGATGCGGGTGATGACGGCCATCGTCTGCGGGGTCATCAGCGCGGCGCCGAGACCCTGCACGACGCGGGCGGCGATCAGCATCCCGATGCCGCCTCCCGGCATGGCGCCAGAGAACCCGCACCACGCCGAGGCCAGCGTGAAGATCACGAGGCCGATGAGGTAGATGTTCTTGGGGCCGAAGCGGTCGCCGAGGCGACCGGTGATCAGCAGCGGGACGGCGTACGCGAGCAGGTAGGCGCTGGTGACCCAGATGACCGCGTTGTAGTCGGTCCCGAGGTCGAGGCCCTTCATGATCGACGGGTTGGCGACCGACACGATGGTCGTGTCGATCAGGATCATGAAGAACCCGATGACGAGTGCCCACAGCGCGGGCCACGGCTTCAGTTGGCGTTCCATGCGATTCTTTCTCTCAGTGCTTCTTCTCCTCGTCCCAGGGGATGACTCCCGAGGCGAGGTCGTCGATGAGGGCTTCGAGCGTGGCCACGTCGGCCTCCGCCATCGTGCGCAGATAGCGCACGTCGAGCCAGTACTTGGCGGGCAGTCCTTTTGCCCGGATCGCACGCACCGCCTCGTCCAGCACCGTGATGTCGGCGCGGACCAGCCCGACGCGCTTGCGCAGGAGGTCGATCACAGTCTCGAGCGGGAGGTTGTGCGCCTCGCCGAGGCCGAGCGGGAACTCCGGGAACTGGTTGACCGGTGTCGCGATGATGTCCGCGACGCGCTCGCCGAGAGCCAGGGCGCCCTCCTCCGTGATCTCGTAGGTGGTGCGCTCCGGGCGATTGCCCTCGCGCCCGGTGCCGGTCGCCCGCACCAAGCCCTGGCGGGCCAGACGGTCGACCGTGTGGTAAAGCGATCCCGGGCGCACCTTGACGAGCCGGTCCTCCGACCGCAGCACGAGTGTCTGATACATCTCGTACGGGTGCGTCCGCCCCTCGGCGAGCAGCGCGAGCGCTGCGACGGCGAGGGGAGTCAGGGAAGGCGTGCGCGGCATGGATCGAAGAGCTTTCGATAACGGATGACCAGAACGGATTATTCCACGTGGAATAGTACGCCCGGAGCATTCGGAAGAGCAACTGCGATCAGGACTGGCGTTTCGTCCAGGCGGCCAGCTGTGAACGAGAGGTGAAGCCGAGCTTCATCAGGCCACTCGCGACATGGCCCTCCGCGGTCCGCCGGGAGATCACCAGACGCTCGGCGATCTGCCGATCGGTCAAACCCTGGCCGACCAGAGCGGCGACCTGGCTCTCGCGCGGGGACAAGGGCTGCGCGGGCGCGAGGTGCGGCTTCGTGACGTGGTCGGGCAGTTGGGTGCCGAGCGCATACGCGGCTCCCTCCTCGACCGTCATCGACTTTCCCGCAGCGATCGCCGCGTCATAGGCACGTTGACCCAGAGCCGGTTTCGTCTCGGTTTCCGTCTCAGCCCGGACCGGCCCCCATCGGGGGTCCGAATTGACGATGGCTCCGGCGGGATCGCCGTCGGGAAAACTCACGCCGAGGAGTGTCGCTGCGCGCACGAAGTCGCGCGCTTCGACAGCCGCGCGGGCCAGCGCTTCCTCGCAGCGGGCGATCGCGGGCGGGCTGTCGAGATTCAGCGCCAGGCTCAGAGCTTGTCTCGCCAGCTTGGTCGCCTGCTCCGCTTCACCGCGCCCGACCGCCGAGAGCGACGCCTCGAAGAGCAACTGCATCGTCTCGTACGAGTCCCCCGCTTTGATTCCTTTGCCGATGAGACGCTCCCGAAACTCGGTCGCGGAATCGATATCACCAGCTCGGTCATACGCAGCAGCCAACCGATTCTCGGTGTTCGTGCGAGTGTGAATCTGGTAGACAGTCCCGTACCTCTCCAGCAGCTTCTCCGTCTCGGCGACCTGAAGCTTGTACGGGTGGATATTCAGGGTCCTCATCTCTTCGATCGCGAAGATGGCAGGATCGCCGATCTGCTCAGCGATATCGCGCGCCCGCGCCAGCATTCGCAGCCCCTCGTCCCTGTCGCCGTAGAAGTACATCGTGTTGCCGTAAAAACCGAGCGCCACGCATGCTCCCAGTGTGGGCGGTGTCCCCGTCCCGACCACGAGCTCGAGCCAGCGGTGCAATTCGGAGGCCAGGCCGTTCGCCATCCACATCGGCCGAACGGCGGTCGTCACCAAGAGACCGGCCGATGTGGGATCTCCCTCGGCAAGGCTGAACTCGATCGCGGCCCGGAAATTGGGCAGTTCCCGGCGAAGATACGCCAACCAGTGCGCTTGCCGTGGTCCGTACCAGTCCACGGAGAGAGCCTTGATGCGATCGAGATACCAGTCACGGTGAAGCGCGCGAGCCTCTCGCGCTTGCGCCTCCGACAGTTTCTGGGAGCCGAAGGCGCGGATGGTGTCGAGCATGTCGTAATAGACCAGGTTTCCGGTCTGACGCCGCACGACGATCGACTTGTCCAGTAGCGGCTGCACGATGTCCAGCGCTGAAGCTGCGTCCTCGGGGTACATCCACGCGAGGGCCTCGAGCTCCCAGCCTCCCACGAACACCGACATCCGAGCCCAGACCAGCTGCTCCTCCGGCGTGCAGAGCGCGTAGCTCCACTCGATCGCGGCACTCATCGTCCGCTGCCGGTCCGGTGCGTCTCGCGGCCCTCCCGTGAGCAGGGGCAACGGTTCTGTCAGCATGTCGAGGATTTGACCGGCGGCGAGAGCGCGCATCCGCGTCGCAGCGAGCTCGATCGCGAGGGGCAGACCGTCGAGCCGCACGCAGATCTCCGCGATCGCCTTGCGGTCCGCATCGGAGGGCTCCGGAAGCACAGCCGCGCAGCGTTCCAGAAAAAGCGCCGCCGCCGCCGAGTCGCTCGAACCCGACCCTTCTGTCTCGAAAGGGTCGAGCAAGAAGAGCCTTTCGGCGGCCACCCGCATCGCCTCGCGGCTGGTCGCCAATACTGTCAGTCCCGGACATTCCGCGAGCAGGGAGTGCACCAGGGCGATGCACTGATCCAGGATGTGTTCGCAGTTGTCCAGCACCAGGAGGCCCCGCTTGGACCCGAAGAAGCTCACGATCCGCTCAACGCCTCCGCTGAAGGGCGTCGGAACCCCCAAGACGCCGCTCATCTCGTCGATCAGCGATCCCGACGGGCTGACGCGGGTCAGGTCGATGTACCACTCTCCCCCCGGAAAGTGATTCCGCACGGCCTTCGCCAACTTGATCGCGAATCGCGTCTTGCCCACCCCGCCGGGACCCACGACGGTGAGAAGACGCGTCGTTCCGAGCAGCTCCCGCGCAGCCGTCAGCTGTTTCCGTCGATCGATGAATGTCGAGTATTCGGACGGCAGTGGAGCTATGCCGCGCCCGGCTCGTTGGATAGTGAGCTCTGCGACCATAGAACCCATTCTGGCGTTGTACTCACATTTTCAAAACAGAAATCATTCCAGAATATCGCTAGACCGGTTATCCCAATGCCCGGTTCAGCTCGACCAGCTGCTGGGCGAACAGCACGGCGCCACCCTGCGCCGGGTGCCGGATCGCCGGGGCCACCAGACCAGACGCGGCAATCGCGCCCTGTGCCTTGCGGCCGACCGCGACCACGGTCTCGATGCCCAACGCGCGGATCAGCTCGAGTGCGACCGGCACACCGTCGCGCACCTCGGCCGGCCTCGGCGTGCGATTGCTTCGTGGATCGCCCGCGACGAACGGATGCAGCGGATAGACCGGCCACGAAAGCGGGATCGGGCCACGCCAGTCGCGCAGCGTCGCCCATACCACGCGGCTGGAGGCTTCCCACAATGCCTGCGGATGCTCGGGCAGCTCCAGCCCGGGAACGACCCCGGCCTCGGCCTCCCTCCCGGAGACGAACGGCACACCCGTGACCGTCATCCCCCGCCAGCCCGGCGCCTCGCCGAGGAGCAGTACGGAGGCGTGCGGCATCGCCAGGTAGCGGCGGAGGTTGCGCTCGCGGCGTCTGCCCTCAAGATCATCGCCGTAGAGGGCCTCCGCGTCAGCGTGCTCGGGAAGGGTGCGCAGCAGCTCGAAGAATCGGGCGAGCGAATCGGCGGGCACGTTTCAACCCTGCCACGGGGACGCTGTGCGCGTCAGTGCCCGGGCTCAGTGCGACGTCGCCGCTCCCCGCGGTTTCGACATCCGGTCGATCGCGGCGAGCGCCACGGCGGACGCGATGAAGACCAGATGGATCATCACCTGCCAGAACACGCCGAGCGACGTGTACTTCTCACCGTCGATCGAGCCGCCGTTCGTAGCGCCCAGGTCGCCGACGGCGATGAACGTCTTCAGGAGGTGGATGGACGAGATGCCGATGATCGCCATCGCCAGCTTGACCTTGAGCACGTTGGCGTTGACGTGCGAGAGCCACTCGGGCTGGTCGGGATGCCCCTGCACGTTCACACGCGAGACGAAGGTCTCGTACCCTCCGATGATCACCATGATGAGGAGGTTCGCGATCATCACCACGTCGATCAGCCCGAGCACGGCCAGCATCACGTAGGCCTCGTCCACGTGGCTCGGGTCGGAGATGACCCCCTCGGTGAGGTGCCACAGCTCGACCACGAACACGTAGACGTAGACCGCCTGCGCGACGATGAGGCCCAGGTAGAGCGGGGCCTGCAGCCAACGGCTGGAGAAGATCAGCGCACCGATCACACGGCCCGCGCGGGGCGACGGCGGCGCGGGCGTGTACGGCCGGTCTTCGGCTGCGGCCTGGGCGGTGGTCGGGGCGGAAGGGGTCTCGATCACGGGGGTCCTCACGGTCAAGCGGATCCCAGGATACGAATTCGAAGATGTGAGAACGCTCACGGGAAGAGCCAGGGCCGCACCGCCACCCGCGGGAAGCCCCTGCTCGCCAGCGCAGCATCCACCTCGGCGAGGAGGAACACGGCGCCGACCTGTTGTGCGAACGGATACCTCGTGCCTGCGACGGCGAGGAACCGCACCGCCTCTTCCAGGTGCCGCGGCGCGTAGTTGTGCACGCCGCGGATGGTGAGCAGGTGCCGCACGAGGAGGTCAGGGACGACCGGCAGCTCCGGCCCGGGCGACACCGACCCGGCGAGGACCAGCACGCCGCCGACGTCGACCACCGAGACCAGGGAGCGCACGGCGGACTCCGCACCCGAGAGCTCGAGGGCGATCGACGGCGCAGGTCCGCGGCCTCCCGCCTCGGCCAGCGCGTGCGGCAAACCGGAGCGGGCTCCCGGGTCAGCGCCCGGGTCGGCGACCGCGACTGCCCCGAACAGCAGCGCGGCGTCGCGGCGCTCCGGGAGCGGGTCGCTCACGACGACTTTCGCGCCCGCCTCCGTCGCCATCGCGGCGGCTGTCAGCCCGAGCATGCCGGCACCGGCGACGACGACCAGCGCACCGTCGAGCGGGACGATCGCCGCAGCCGCCTCGAGCGCCGCCGCGACCGTCGCCGTGGGACACGACGCGGGTGCGAGCACCTCCGCGGCGACGTGCTCGGGAACCGGCACCAGCGGCGTGCCATGGAGGATGTGCGTGTGCGTCGCGAAGCCTCCCGAGAGCTCCCAGCCGCGCCGCATGCGCTCGTGCCCATACTTCTGGAGGCTCACGCACTGCTGAGGGATGCCTCGATTGCACCGCGCGCACCGGCCGCACGGCACGGCCGACGACCAGACCACCCGCTCCCCGAGCGCGACCAGCTTGCCGTCGGTCGTCTTCGCCCCGCCGCGGCCGAGCGCGACCACCCGGCCGACCTGCTCGTGGCCGCGCACCAGCGGGGTAGATGCCGGCCGGTGACCGAGCACCGTCTCGACGTCGGATCCGCACACCGTCGCGAGCTCCACCTCCACGAGCGCGTCGCCGGGCGCCAGCCGCACACCGGCACGTCGACCGCCTCGTGCGTGTGCCCCTCCCCAGGCCACACCATCGCCGTGGCCGACGGATACACACTCAGCCCCCTCCCCAGGCTCGCCGGTGGCTCGACGACACGTGGGGTCACCGCCTTGATCGTCACGACAGGGTCTGCTGTGCCCGGTCGGCGACGGCGACGGTGAGACCGCGCCGCAGGGCCGCGACGACGTGGCCGAGTCCCACGATGCCATCTCCGACGACCACGAAATCGTAGTGCCCGCCCATGCCTGTCTCCCGTCCGCGTCCCGACGCAGCGCCTCCACGCTAGGAGGCAGCGACGACGGAGGCGGCAACTCCGGGTAACCGGCGGGTGAACGGACGCGAACGCGTGCGTGCCGCTGCAGCCCTCGCGCCTGGCGCCTGGCGCACCGTGCTGTTGCACTTTCGTCACGATCGACGCAGAATCGCAACATGGCCGCGAACGAGAACACTCGAGAGTTCGATCCGGACATCGTCACTGACTTCCGCGAGCGGATGTCGTACGGGTCATACCTCGATCTCGACACTCTGCTCAGCGCACAGAAGCCGGTGAGCGTTCCGGAGCATCACGACGAGCTGCTGTTCATCATCCAGCACCAGACGACGGAGCTCTGGCTCAAGCTCGTGCTCCACGAGCTGGAGGACGCGCGCGACCTGCTCCGCACCGACCAGCTCCCGCAGGCGCTCAAGCGCGTCGCGCGCGTCAAGCACATCCAGAAGACTCTCACCGAGCAGTGGTCGGTGCTCGCCACACTGACACCGACCGAGTACGCGCAGTTCCGCGGTTTCCTCGGCAACTCGTCCGGCTTCCAGTCGTATCAGTACCGCGCGGTGGAGTTCGTGCTCGGCAACAAGAACCGACGCATGCTGACCGTGTTCCGCGACGACCCCGGCGCGCTGGCTCTGCTGACCGAGCTGCTGGAGGCGCCCAGCGTCTACGACGAGTTCCTGCGTTACCTGGCGCGTGCCGGCCACGCGGTGCCGCGGTCGGTGCTCGACCGCGACGTGACGGAGGCCCACGTCTTCTGCCCGGAGCTCGTACCGATGTTCCGCGACATCTACGAGCACGCCTCGGAGCACTGGAGCGAGTACGAAGCCTGCGAGGAGCTCGTCGACCTGGAGGACAATTTCCAGCTCTGGCGCTTCCGCCACCTCAAGACGGTGCAGCGGACCATCGGCATGAAGACCGGCACCGGCGGTTCGAGCGGCGTGACCTTCTTGCAGAAGGCTCTCGACCTCACGTTCTTCCCCGAGCTCTTCGCGGTGCGTACCGAGATCGGCGCCCCGGAGTGAGCGGCCCACCACCCGACTTCGTCCGCGTCGAAGCGCTCTGGACCGGCGATCACTTCACCGGCCCGACCCGCCTCTCTCTCGTCGGCGAGTGCCTCCACCCGACAACGTCGTCGCCCGAGCGCCCGAACACCCACGACGGCTCGGCCCCGTCGAACGTCCTCCTCCTCGGCGGCACCGTCGTCCCGTCGCTCACGGACCACCACACCCACCTCGGCCTCAGCGACCCGGGCGCCCTCTTTCAGGGCGGGATCACGCACGCGGTCGACCTCGGCTGGATCCCCTCTGTCGCCGCCGCATGGCTGGACGACAGTCCCCACCGTCCTGCCATCGCCATCGCCGGCGCGCTCCTCACCGCTCCCGGTGGCTATCCCGTCAACGCGGGTTGGGCTCCTCCCGGCGCGGCGAAGGAGGTCGGCGGCCCTCGGGAGGCCAGGGAGGCGGTGCGGCAACAGGTCATGGCAGGAGCCTCGCGCATCAAGATCGCGCTCAACAGCGATGCGGGCGAAACCGTGGACAACGCGAGCTTGAGCGCAATCGTGGAGGAATCGCATGCCGCCGGTCTCCCGGTCGTCGCCCACGCGCAGGGCGCCGGCCAGACCGCCCGCGCTCTGCGGGGCGGCGTCGACCAACTGGCGCACACCCCGTTCACCGAGCGGCTCGACGACGATGTCGTCGCCGAAGCCGTCGACGCCGGGATGATCTGGATCAGCACACTCGACATCCACGGCTGGGGAACCCCGACCACCGGGTACCGCATCGCCGTCGACAACCTGCGCCGCTTCATCGCCCGCGGCGGCCACGTGCTCTACGGCACCGACCTCGGCAACGGCGACCTCCCCGTCGGCGTGAACGCGCGCGAACTCGCGGCGATCCAGGAGGCCGGCCTCCAGGGCGTAGACCTCATCCGCACGATCGCGGGCACGGGCACGGGCGCCGGCCCATGCACCGGCAGCAGCACCGACGCCACCGCTCCCGCACCGCTCGGACCCCGCATCGCCTGGATCCCCTCCCCGCCGCCCGCCGATCCCGCACACCTCCCCGGCTGGCTCGCCACAGCACGCGGCCTCCACATCTCCGACCTGGCGTCCACCGACCTCCGACAGGAGCACCCATGACCGACACCCCCACCGACGACCCGTTCGCCAGCGACGAGGCCCTCGACGGCGACCCCCTGGCGGCGGCCCGCGCGCTCGACGCCGACGATCCCCTCGCCCTCTACCGCGAGCGTTTCGTCGGCGTCACGCCGAGCGCAGCCTCCCAGAGCTCCCCCACCGACCTCGCCACTCGGGAGCGCGTCCTCGCCTACTTCGACGGCAACTCGCTCGGCCGACCGACGATCCCGAGTGTCGAGCGCCTCCAGCGTTTCGTGATCGACGGCTGGGGAGGGCGCCTGATCCGCGGCTGGGACGAGGAGTGGATGGAACTGCCGTTCCGCATCGGCGACGACCTCGGCGCCGCAGCCCTCGGCGCCGCTGCCGGCCAGGTCTTCATCGGCGACTCGACGACCGTCCTCCTCTACAAACTCGCTCGCGCGGCCGTCGACTCGCTGCCCCAGCGCAGCGAGATCGTGCTCGACACCGACAACTTCCCTACCGACCGCTACGTGCTGGACGGCATCGCACGCGAGCGCGGCCTCGACCTGGTCTGGATCGAGGCCGACACCGAGGCAGGTGTCACCCCGGAGCAGGTCTCCGCGGCGGTCGGTCCACGCACTGCGCTGGTCGTGCTGAGCCACGTCGCCTACCGCTCGGGTTTCCTCGCCGACGCCCGAGCGATCACCCGCATCGTCCACAATGCCGGCGCTCTCGTGCTGTGGGACCTGTGCCATTCGGCCGGCTCCGTGCCCGTCGAGCTCGACGCCTGGCAGGTCGACCTCGCCGTCGGCTGCACCTACAAGTACCTGAACGGCGGCCCGGGCTCACCCGCCTTCGGCTACGTGAACGAGCGCTTGCAGCGGGAGCTCGTCCAGCCGATCCAGGGCTGGATGGGCGTCCGCGACGTCTTCCTGATGGGCCCGGAGTACCAGCCGGCCGACGGCCTCCGCCGCTTCCTGTCCGGGACCCCGCCGATCGTCGGGATGCTCGCCCTGCAGGACACCGTCGCGATGATCCGGGAGTGCGGCATCCAGGCGGTGCGCGACAAATCGGTCGCACTCACCGAGTTCGCGCTGCGGCTGGCCGAGACCTGGCTGACATCGCTCGGCGTCGCCCTCGCGAGCCCGCGCGACCCCGAGCGACGCGGCGGCCATCTCACCCTGAGTCATCCGGCGATGCGGGAGGTCGCCGCCCGGCTCTGGGAGCGGGACGTGATCCCCGACTACCGCGATCCCGGCGGCCTCCGGATCGGCCTCTCGCCCTTGAGCACGAGTTTCCAGGAGGTCGCCGTCGGTCTGGCCGCGGTGCGCGACGTGCTCGGGGAGCTGATCCACGAGTGACCGGAGGCCGCGAGGACCTGGAGGCGCGCAGCGGCTCGGCCACCGCGCTGCTGCGCACAGTCGTCGGCAGCACGCTGCGCCCGATCGGCGGGTGGATGAGCGCCGCCGGCGCCGTCGAGCTCATGGGCGCCCTCGGGTTTCCCGCCGCCACAGCGCGCTCCAGCCTGGCGCGGCTCTGCTCGCGGGGCGTGCTCGTCCGCGAGCAGCGCGTCGGCGTGGCCGGCTACGCCCTCGCCCCGGAGGCCGTCCCGATGCTGGAGCGCGGCGATGCGCGGATCTTCGGGGAGCCGTCGACCACGGCGGAGTGGTGCCTGGTCTCCTTCTCGTTCCCCGAGCACCAGCGGTCTCTGCGCCACCAGCTGCGCCGGCGGCTCGCCGCACTTGGCTGCGGCACCGTCGCAGACGGCCTGTGGATCGGGCCCGACAGCCTCGAACCCGAGCTCGAGGAGGTCGCAGCCGAGTTCGACGCCGACCTCTTCACCGGAGTGCGGCCGGCCGCCGGCCTGGGGACGGACCTGGCGGCCGGTGTCGCCCGCTGGTACGACCTGATGGCCATCCGCACGCTGCATGATTCGTTCGTCGCGCGGTTCGGCGACACCAGAGCTCCCGTCGACGACGCCGAGGCCTTCGCCTTGTGGATCCGGGTGCTCGACGAGTGGCGGGTAATCCCCTACCGCGACCCCGGCCTCCCCGCGGCTGCGCTGCCGCCCGACTGGCCGGGGGAGGCCTCCGCAGCACTCTTCGCGCGCCTCCACCGCGACCTCGGCCCGCGTGCCGTCGCCTTCGCCTCCCGCGTCGCGACCGCCGCGTACACCGACGGTTCGAGCGCGCGGCCGCTCTCGTCGTAGCCGGGCCGTTCCCGTCGTCGTCCTGACCGTCTCGTCGGGACGGTAGAATCGCAGCTGGCCCAGGATGCGCGAGTGGAGCGGAGATCACCCTTGTCGACGATCGTTGTTGAAGTCATGCCCAAGGCAGAGCTGCTCGACCCGCAAGGCAAGGCGGTCGCCGGCGCTCTAGCCCGCCTCGGCAAGGGCCAGTTCTCAGGAGTTCGCGTGGGCAAGCGCTTCGAACTGACCGTAGACGGACCGGTCGACGACGCTACCAAGGCCGCCGTCACCGAGATCGCGAACGAGATCCTCTCGAACTCGGTCATCGAAGACGTGGTGGGCATCCACTATCCAGAGGGCGACGCCTGATGCGCATCGGCGTCATCACCTTCCCCGGCTCGGTCGACGACCGGGATGCGCTGCGCGCCGTCCGGCTGGCCGGCGCAGAGCCGGTGGCGCTCTGGCACGGCGATCACGACCTCCAGGGCATCGACGCCCTCGTGCTTCCCGGCGGGTTCAGCTACGGCGACTACCTGCGCTGCGGCGCCATCGCGAGCCTCTCGCCGATCATGACCGAGGTCGTGGAGGCCGCCGGCCGCGGGATGCCGGTCCTCGGCATCTGCAACGGCTTCCAGATGCTGGCGGAGGCGCACCTCGTCGCGGGAGGTCTCATCCGCAACGACCACGGCAACTTCATCCGCCGCGACCAGCACCTCGTGGTCGAGAACACGAACACCCCGTGGACGAGCGGTTTCGATCAGGGCCAGGAGATCGTCATCCCGCTCAAGAACGGCGAGGGCGGTTTCATCGCCTCGGCCGAGGAGCTGAAGCGGCTCGATGGCGAGGGGCTCGTGGTGTTCCGCTACACGGGGGTCAACCCGAACGGCTCGCTCGACGACATCGCCGGTGTGCGCAACGAGCGCGGCAACGTCGTCGGCCTGATGCCGCACCCCGAGCACGCGGTCGAGCCCGGCTTCGGCCCCGACACCGCCGAAGCGATGCGCTCCGGCACCGACGGCCTCACGTTCTTCACATCGGTCATCCGCTCGGCCCTCGTCGAGGCGTAAAGCCATTCATTGCTCTACTCACTCGCGCGATACGCCACGGGCGGGCGGGCGGGAGAACGTGAGGAGGCGATGGCGCCCGTCGCTTCGTGCCGGGTGAGCCCGGCTTCGCGGCCGCGCGGCTGTTCGCGCTGATCGCAATCCTGGTCGTCGGCGCCGCCGTCTCTCGGACGGCACGGTGGGCGACGACCGCCCCTCCCGGCCGGGGATCGTGACCGACGGCTGGCGGATCCGGCGCCGACTGGTTGGCGGTCCTCACTCCTCCACGCGATAGGCGACCGCACGCACCGGAGCCCCGTCGGCGCCCTGCAGCGGAATCGGGAACAGCGCAACGAACGGGTCGTCGAAGGTGACGGCCTCCAACCGCGTCAGGTTCTCGCAGATCACGCCACCGGCGGCGGCGATGAGCCGGTGACACGGGTAGCCCGCACCGGGACGTCCCGCGGCCGGAGTCTCGTCGATGCTCGGGGCGTCGAGGCCGAAGGTCCGCACGCCGCGGTCGAGCGCCCAGGAACACGCCCCCGCGTCGAGGAAGGGGTGGTCGTAGTACCCATCGGTGCCGTAACGGCCGCTCCATCCGGTGCGGAGCAGCAGGACGACCCCCTCGCGGAGGCCGGCCTCCACCGGCTCGAGGTGCCGCCGCTCGATCCGCCCGTGCGGCCCGAGGTCGCTCGCGTCGACGACGACGGCCGGGCCGGCGAACAGCGCGAGCGGCAGCTCGTCGATGCGGGCGCCCTCGGGTGAGAAGTGGAAGGGCGCATCGACGTGGGTACCCGATTGAGAACCCATCCGCACCGCCAGGAGGTTGAAACCGTCGGCCTCGATCGTCGCGTGCGTCTGCAGGCGCACCTCCGGATCGCCCGGATAGACGTCCGTGTCGGCTCCGAGCGGGTGCGACAGGTCGACGAACGAGCCGAGGCGCATCGGTCAGCCTTGAGGAGCCCGCGGCGCGCGCGGCTTCTTCGCCTTCGGCGGCATCGCCCCGACCTGCTCCAGCGCGACGCCGATCCACTCGCGCAGGCGATCCGGGTCGTCGCGCCAGGCCTCCGGCAAGGCGACATACCCTCCCATGGGTCGGTCGACCGGGCCGTACGGACCGGCCCCGTCGATCGCGAGCAGGCGCTCGCGTACCGTATCGTCGGGCAGCCGCACCCCGACGCTCTCACCGAACAGCCCGGCGAACATGTTGCCGTTCACGAACGCGCCGAGGTTGGCGAACATCGGCTTGATCTCTACGCCGGGACCCTCGGGCACCACCGACCGGAACAGTTCCATCGTCTCCTGCGATGGTCGTGGGATCTGCACTGACGGCCTCCGTCCGGCTCCGGGAGTCGCACTGGGCGCCCTGCCCACATCATTCCACGTCGAGGTCCGGGTCCTGCCGCACAGGACGGGGTCCCGGCAGCAGCCGGGACCCCGTCGAGCCGAACCCGTGTCTCATGGAGTCGGGAACGTCGCCAGAGCGGCCTGCGTGCTCGCGTTCGGCTTCATCCCCCACTTCGTGAAGTAGTCCGCGAGGTTCGCGCCGGCGACCGATCCGGCCATGACCATGAAGTACTGCGCCTTCGCATCGTCCGTTTTGGCTGAGTTGGCCTGCGCGAGGTTCTCCCGGTAGTTCTGGTTCAGTTGCGGGTAGAAGTGATCTCCCGCGATCACGCGCAGCCCATCGAGCATCGCCAGCTTGACGAAATAGTCGGTCTGCGCGTCGTACACTCGCGAGGCGTCCGGCTGCGCCAGGTACGCACGAATGGATGACGGATTGCGTCCGGTCTCGAGGCTGCTCTGCACCCCGAGCGCGCGCTGCACGGCGAGCGATGCGATGTTCACCGTGACCTCGCCCATGCCCGTCCAGCGATTCTGCGGGGCTTGATACGTGTGCCCGATCTCGTGCCAGAGTCCCCACTGGTCGGTGATCGGCTTCGTGAACAGGTCCGCTCCGGCGCCGAAGATATTGGGGAAGATGACTCGGTCGTGGGTCGCGTAGGCGTAGCCGTTGTTTGCGCCGTTTTCGTCCGGGTTCGCGATCAGGATCCGCCCAGGCGACTTATGGTGGGTGCCGGTCGCGGCCGTGTCGAGTCCGTACTCGGCGTCGATGATCTCGACCGCGCGGTCCCACGACCGCACGCGCTCGTCCGTCACGGACGGGAGCAGCGAAGCGATGGTCGAGCGCTGGAGCATCGACACCACCCGCTCCCCGCCCACCACGACGAACGGCGACGTCTCGAACTTCTCCGCCTGGATCGCGAAATCAGCCGATGTGGTCTGTCCGAGGGTGAAGGTCGGCACAGGGACGCCTCCTGTGACCTTCGCGGAGACGGCTCCGGTGGTCGTCTTCACCAGAGACACCAGGCCGTCGCGGTCGGCCACAACGGTGCGAGTACCACCCGCCACGTCGGTCAGCTTGACCCCGACGTCTTTGCGGTCGTTGACCCCGGAGTGCACCCCGTACTGGCCGATGGCGACCTTGACGCCGGTGGCGTCGCTGGGCAGCGAGATCTCGATTTTCTGGCCCGCGGTGACATAGCGGCCGGCCGGTTCCAGGACGCTGTGCCTGTACCACCGGTTCTCGCGGATCCTGTCGGCCTCCGCGTCGCCGCGGGATCCGATCGTCAGAGTGGACGTCACCTGGTCGGTGAGCACCTGCGAGGCCGTCGTCGCACCCACTGTGGCCATGATGCGGGAGTCCGCCCGGACGAGGGGCTGTCCGGGCTTGCCGGGCGCGACGCCGATTTCGATCGTCTGCCCCGGTGCGATGGTCTTCCCGATCGAGATCATCGCCTGACCGTTCGCGCGACTCGCCTTCGCGTAGAAGGCCTTGCCGCCGTGGGTCTCAGCCAGGTACTTGCCGTCCAGCCACACAACGACCCGGTCGTCCGACGTGAACTTCGCCTCGCTCATCGTGAATGTCAGCCGCCCGTCTGAGGCGATCGCCACGTCGGACACATCGCCCCCGCGCGTGGACGCGAGAACGCGGTCGTTCGAGTGCGCCTCGCCCGGTCTGCCTTCGGCGAGGACGATGGAGACCTTTTGTCCCAGCTTCACTCTGACCGGCACGGTGACCGTCGTCACACCGTCGGAGGTCACCGCAGCGGAGTTGTAGGCACGGCCTCCGTAGGTCTCGCTCATGTACTTGCCGTCGAGGTAGACCACCAGGCGCGTCTCCGAGGTGTACAGCCCCGCGCCCATCGTGTACGTGATCCGGGCGTCCGCCGGCACCGTGAGCGACCGGATGAGCGTGGATCCCGTGGTCGTCGAGAGCTGGATGGGAAGGCCGCTCGGGGCCGTCTGCGCGGCGTGCGCCGTGTGGGGTGTCGCCGCATCGGCGGCGACCAGTGCGCCGATCGCCAGCGCGATCGTGGCGCCGAGCGCTCTCGATCGCCCCACTCCGGGTGGACTCGTCGTCGTCATCATCGTCTACTCCTTGTCATATTGTATTTTTGTTGTTCCGCATTAAGCTTTATATTTCTATTACAAGCATTTTGCAAGGAAGGGGACGAAAGCTCCGAGGGGATCCCCAGGAACCGAGCCGGCGCCGAGCGCCGGTAGACTTGCTCCATCCCCGCCACCGCCCAGCAGCCTGGAGTGCCCGCGTGACCGACACCTCTATCCAGCACGTCGTCGACACCGTCGCGAACGCCGCCGCGACGCCGGAGAAGGAGCAGCCGTACGCGGCCCTCGGCCTCAAGAGCGACGAGTACGCACGCATCCGCGAGATCCTGGGCCGCCGACCCACGTCGGGCGAACTGGCGATGTACTCCGTCATGTGGTCGGAGCACTGCTCGTACAAGTCGTCGAAGATCTACCTCCGCCAATTCGGCCAGAAGGTGTCGCCGGCGATGAAGAAGAACCTCATGGTCGGCATGGGCGAGAACGCCGGCGTCGTCGACGTCGGCGAGGGCTGGGCCGTCACCTTCAAGGTCGAGTCGCACAACCACCCGTCGTACATCGAGCCGTTCCAGGGGGCCGCGACCGGCGTCGGCGGCATCGTGCGTGACATCATCTCGATGGGCGCGCGCCCCGTCGCAGTCATGGACCAGCTGCGCTTCGGTGCCATCGACCAGGCCGACACCGCCCGGGTGGTCCACGGCGTCGTCTCGGGCATCTCGTTCTACGGCAACTGCCTCGGCCTGCCGAACATCGGAGGCGAGACCTACTTCGACCCGGTGTATCAGGGCAACCCGCTCGTCAACGCCCTCTCCGTCGGTGTGCTCCGCCACGAAGACCTGCACCTCGCCAACGCCTCCGGCATCGGCAACAAGGTCGTGCTGTTCGGTGCGCGCACCGGCGGCGACGGCATCGGAGGCGCGAGCATCCTGGCCTCCGACACGTTCTCGGCGGGAGGCCCGACCAAGCGCCCCGCTGTGCAGGTCGGCGACCCGTTCGCCGAGAAAGTGCTCATCGAGTGCTGCCTCGAGCTCTACCGCGACAAGCTCGTCGAGGGAATCCAAGACCTGGGCGCCGCCGGCATCTCCTGCGCCACCTCCGAGCTCGCGTCCAACGGCGACGGCGGCATGTTCATCGAGCTCGACAGCGTGCTGCTGCGCGACCCCACGCTCACGGCGGAGGAGATCCTCATGTCCGAGAGCCAGGAACGGATGATGGCCGTCGTCAAGCCAGAGTTGCTCGACGCGTTCCTCGCCGTCACCGCCAAGTGGGACGTCGAAATCAGCGTGCTGGGCGAGGTCACCGACACCGGACGCCTCGTCATCAACTGGCATGGCGAGGAGATCGTCAACGTCGACCCGCGCACCGTCGCGGTCGACGGGCCGGTATACGAGCGGCCCGTGGCCTACCCCGCGTGGATCGACGCCCTCCGGGCCGACTCAGCGTCCGTGCTGGCGCGCCCGACCTCCGGCGACGAACTGCGCGAGCAGACGCTCGCCCTCCTCGGCAGCGCCAACCTCGCCGACAAGAGCTGGATCACCGACCAGTACGACTACTTCGTCGGCGGCAACACGGCGCTCTCCTTCCCGGACGACTCCGGCATGATCCGCGTCGACGAGGAGAGCGGCCTCGGCTTCGCCATCGCGACGGACGCCAACGGCCGCTACTGCCAGCTCGACCCGAAGCAGGGCGCCAAGCTCGCCCTCGCGGAGGCCTATCGCAACGTCGCCGCCTCCGGCGCCGTGCCCGTCGCGGTCACCGACTGCCTCAACTTCGGTAGCCCGGAGAACCCCGAGGTCATGTGGCAGTTCTCGCAGGCGGTCGAGGGACTCTCCGACGCCTGCCTCGAACTGGAGGTGCCGGTCACCGGCGGCAACGTCTCCTTCTACAACCAGACCGGCGACACCCCGATCTTCCCGACGCCGGTCGTCGGCGTGCTCGGAGTGATCGACGACGTCGCCCGTCGCATCCCGGCTGGCTGGCAGGACGAAGGCGAGAACATCTACCTGCTCGGCATCACACGCGAAGAACTCGACGGGTCCGCGTGGGCCGGCACCGTGCACGGCCACCTCGGCGGCCGCCCGCCGGCGGTCGATCTGGCCGCTGAGCGCACGCTGGCCGAGACCCTGCACGCCGCGTCGCAGGAGGGCCTGGTCTCGTCGGCCCACGATCTCGCCGACGGCGGTCTGGCCCAGGCGCTGGCCGAGAGCGTCATGCGCTTCGGCGTGGGCGCCCGCGTCTGGCTGGGCGAGCTGCAGGAGCGCGACGGCGTCGACACCGCGACCGCCCTCTTCAGCGAGTCCACGGCACGCGTCATCGTGTCGGTGCCACGGGAGGACGACGTGAAGTTCCGCGGCCTGTGCGACGGCCGCGGCGTCCCGCTCCTGCGCATCGGCGTGACGGACGCCGAGGTCGGCACTCAGCCGGTCCTCGAGGTGCAGGATCTCTTCACGATCGGCCTGGAGGAGCTCCGCGGCGTGCACCGCTCGACCCTCCCGGAGCACTTCGGCCCGACTGTCTCCTGAGCCCGACATAGAACTGACAGGACACGCCGTCTCGGTAGCGACCGAGACGGCGTGTCCCGTCAGTTCGATCGGTCAGTCGGCCTGGGCGACGAGTTCGGCCTGACGGCGCGTGAAGAGCCGGACGCGCTGCTGTGTCAGCAGGATCCCGCCGAGCACGATCACGACGCCGACGGGCTGGTTCCAACTCAGGTGCTCGCCGAGCACCAGGATTCCGAGCGCGACTCCGACGACCGGAGTCACATAAGTCACGCCGGAGGTCGCAGTGGGTCCCCAGGCCCGCAGCACGTTCATGTTCCAGATATAGACGACGCCGGTGCCGAGAGCTCCCAGGGCCAGCAGGCTGAGCAACACCGGCCAGCTGAACTCGATCGGCGATAGGGCGATCACCGGCGTGAGCACGAGGATGATCGCCGCCGCGATCCCGATGTTGAGGAAGGCGACGGTGGTCGCGGGGATGTCCCGGTGGCTGATGAAGCGCCGGATGTAGCCGAAGCTGAAGCCGTAGCAGGTCACGGCGCCGAGGCACGCCAGCTGCCCCCACACGCTCCCGGAGAGCGCTGCGATCGACCATGGCCCGATGACCACGACGACGCCCACGACGCCCACGAGCACGCCCAGCACCTGGTCGCGGTTGAGCTTCTCGACGCGGAAGGCGGCGGTCGCGAGGATCGCCGTGGTGATGGGCGTCACCGCGTTGTAGATACTCGCGAGGCTCGACGACACGTACTGCTCCGCCCACGCGAAGAGCAGGAACGGCACGACGCAGTACGTGAACGCGACGACCACGAAATGGAGGTACACGATCGGCTGCCGCGGCAGGCGGCTGCGGGTCGCGAGCACGATGATCCCGAGGGTCAGCGCGCCGAACACCAGCCGTGCCCACGCCACCTGCCCGAACGAGACGCCCTCGAGCGCGACCTTCATGAACAGGAAGCTGGCACCCCAGACCAGCCCCATGGCGACGAACTGCAGTGCGACCTTCACTCGTCGAGAGTACTGCTCATCGCCGACGCGCGACTCGCGGAAAACGGACCCGGCGTCAGTCGCGCACCGGGCGGGACACAGCGTCGGGCAGCTCACCCCCGCGGTACTTGGTGTTAGCCGCGGTCATGTACTCCTTCCAGATCCGGTGACGGAGGGTGTCGGCCTGGATGCCGCCCACCTTCGAACGCCGCAGCGAGACATCCCCGGTGACGTTCCCGACCCAGACCGCGGTCGCGAGCTTCGTCGTCGCGCCCACGAACCAGGTGTCCTTCTCGGAGTCGGTCGTTCCGGTCTTGCCAAAGACGGGCACGCCGTCGTGCGGGTTGGACAGCGCGCCGGTAGCGCCTCCCTGCATCACGCTGGTGAGCGCCGACGCCATGGTCGCAGCGACCTCCGGTGCGACCGCCTCGGAGCACGCGCTCGTCGGAACCGACACCTCCGACCCGTCCGGCGCGACGATCCGGTCGATCGCCACCGGCGAGCAGTACACACCCTTATTGGCGATGGCCGCGAACGCGGAGGCGATCCGAACCGGCGACACCTCATTGGTCCCGAGCACATCGGAGACGTACGAGGTCAGCTCCTTGCCGTCGGCGCGCTTCAGGCCGAACGCCTCCGCCGTCTTGCGGATCTCGCACTGGTCCAACTTCTGGGCCATGGAGAAGTACGCGCCGTTGACCGAGCCGGCCGTGGCCGCGCGCACCGACATGTTGCCGGGGCGCTGCGCTCCGTCGTTCTTCGGGGAGTACGACCCGGAGCCCGATCCTTGGCAGCTGTCCTTGAAGGTGGACAGGTTGAGAGGCCGCGCATCGCCGTTCACCACGTCGCCGAGCGACCGGCCATTCTTGAGCCACTCCGCGAGCGTGAAGACCTTGTAGGTCGAGCCGGCCTGGAAGCCGCTCGATCCGCCGTAGTCGTAGTCTGCTCCGTAGTTGACGGCCGTATTTCCTGCGGAGGCCTCGTCGGGATCGGCGTTGAAGTCCTTGTTCTGCGCCATCGCGAGGATGCGTCCGGTGCCCGGCTCGACGGTCACCAGCGACGAGCCGATGTCGAGCACCTCCGTGCTGTGCGGGACGTACGCGTCGACCGCGCTGACGGCCTCGGCCTGGAGGTCGAGATCGAGCGTGGTGAAGATGTCGTAGCCGCCTCGCCTCAGGTTGCTGAACTTCGCGTCCTTCGGATCGGCGAGCACCTTCTCGTTCTCGATGACGCGCTGCACGTAGTCGCAGAAGAACCCGGCGCCGAGCG
This sequence comes from Leifsonia sp. McL0607, assembly GCF_049993355.1. Taxonomy (GTDB): domain Bacteria; phylum Actinomycetota; class Actinomycetes; order Actinomycetales; family Microbacteriaceae; genus Leifsonia. The sequence goes on from NZ_CP188253.1 coordinate 1,225,380, forward strand.
GGTTGGCGGCTTGGCAGCCGATGGACGGCGGGGTGATCCGCGGCTCGATCGGCGTCGCGACCGCCTCATCGTGCTGCGCCTGCGTGATGGTGCGCTGCTGGAGCATCGCTGCCAGAACGTCCTTGTCGCGCCGGAACTTGTTGTCCCCGATGTTGTCGGGGTCGTCGATGCGCAGCCCGTTCGGCTCGTTGACCATCGCCACGAGTGAGGCGGCCTGCGCGAGGGTGAGATCTGACGCGTTCACGCCGTAGTAGTACTCAGCGGCCGCCTGGATGCCGTAAACCGATCCGCCGAAGTGAGCGATGTTGAGGTAGCCCAGCAGGATCTGGTTTTTGGTGAGAGCCTTCTCGAGTCCGATTGCGAGACGCATCTCGCGGAGCTTCCTGTCCAAGCTCGTCTTGACTGCTTCCTCGTATGCGACTTCACGCTCCTCCTTGTCGCGGATGGCCTCCGCCCGCTGCACGAGGATGTTCTTGACGTACTGCATCGAGATGGTCGAGGCGCCGGAGCCGATCTCGCCCGAGGCGGCGTTGCCGATCGCGGCACGCAGCGTCGAGCTGATGTCGACGCCCCCGTGGCTGAAGAACCGCGGGTCCTCCGTCGAGACCACGGCGTCTTTGACGAAAAGGGAGACGGCCTCCCACGGCACGCTCTTGCGGTTCTGCTCGTAGACCGAGGCCAGCAGAACGGGCTCGCCCGCGGAGTTCCTCGCATAGATGTCGGTCGTCTGCGCGAGCGCGTCGGGAGTCAGGGCCTCCGGCATCGTCTCGAAGAGCTGGATGCCGGTCTCCGCGGCGACGCCGGCGACGGCGATGACGGGCGTCACCATCGCACTGATGAGCACACCGGCCGTCACGCTCAGGCCGAGGAAGGCCGCGCCGGATGCCAGGCGACGCCCACTGCGGCGCTCGGGACGATCAGGGTTCGGGTCGTTCTCGGCCAACGCACTCACCTCTCTGCCCAGACGGGAGCTGGACGACGCGGGGGACAGGGTATGGGTGGAACCGACTCGACCGAGCCGACAGCGCGGTCCGCCCCCACGGCCGCACCACACCATCCAGTCTGACGTATTTGACCTGAGAATCTCCGGTATCTAACATCTCAACGGTCTCGATCAAGCGGCACTCCATCGCTCAGTCATCGCTCGACATCCCGGCTGAACTGCCCAGTCAGCCACTGGCCGTAGCGCCAATATTACATTTCGCCCCTCCGCTTTCCTCCGAGTAGTCAAGGAGCTCGACGTCGACGCCAAGGCGTAAGGTGGCACGATCTGCACGTACAACGCCGCCAACGGCTACACGCTCACGCTTCAGTCGCTCGCGATCGGGCGGGGTAAAGCAGCTCGACGTGGGCAGCTCCTGGGTGGTCCTCGGCGACGACGGCATCGTCCGCAGGGGTACCGCCACCGTCAAGCAGGGCACCTGGACCCCGATCGCCGGCCCCTCACTGAGGACGGCGATGTCTACCGCTACGTCTCCACAGCGAGTAACCCGGTCTGAGAGCACGTGCGCGCGCCCCCCTGAGCGGTTCGTACGCCCTGATCCCCGGCGCTTCCAACCTCACTGAGGTCAATCAGTGGCGCGGCGGCAACTACCTGATCGCCTCCGGAGTCTGATCGCGTGGCCGACATCTGATCCCGCAGCAGTCGTGGGGCGCCTCGCTCGCGCGCCGACTACTATCCAGAAGCAGTCGGTCGGGAATACTCGCAGCACGCCGACGTTATATGCGTTTGCATAGACACGGCGTACACGAACCTGAGGAGCCAGCAATGCAGTACGGAATCTTCTCCGTCAGCGACATCACCCGCGACCCGGTCTCGGGCGAGACCCCGAGCGAGGCGGAGCGCATCGACGCGATCGTGAAGATCGCCACTCACGCCGAGGAGGTCGGGCTCGACGTCTTCGCGGTCGGCGAGCACCACAATCCGCCGTTCTTCTCGTCGTCGCCGACGACGCTGCTCTCACACATCGCGGCCCTCACGGAGCGCCTGATCGTCACGACCTCCACGACCCTCATCACCACGAACGACCCGGTGCGGCTCGCGGAAGAGTATGCGATGCTCCAACACCTCTCGAAGGGCCGCATGGACCTCATGCTCGGCCGCGGCAACACCGGCCCGGTGTATCCGTGGTTCGGACAGGACATCCGCCAGAGCCTGCCGCTGGCGCTCGAGAACTACAACCTCCTGCACCGCCTCTGGCACGAGGACGTCGTCGACTGGGAGGGCCGCTTCCGCACGCCGCTGCAGGGCTTCACCTCCACGCCGCGCCCGCTCGACGACGTTCCGCCGTTCGTCTGGCACGGCAGCATCCGCACCCCGGAGATCGCCGAGCAGGCGGCGTACTACGGCAACGGCTTCTTCGCGAACAACATCTTCTGGCCCAAGGAGCACTACCAGCGCCTGATCGCCTTCTACCGCGAGCGCTTCGAGCACTATGGTCACGGCTCCGCCAAGCAGGCGATCGTCGGGCTCGGCGGCCAGGCGTACATCGCCAAGAACTCGCAGGACGCCAAGAACGAGTTCCGCCCGTACTTCAACGAGGCTCCGGTCTACGGAAACGGCCCGACGATGGAGGAGTTCACCGACGCGACGCCGCTCACGGTCGGCAGCCCGCAGGAGGTCATCGACAAGACGCTGACCTTCCGCGAGTGGGCAGGCGACTACCAGCGACAGCTGTTCCTCATGGACCACGCGGGGCTGCCGCTCAAAACCGTCCTCAAGCAGCTCGACCTGCTCGGCGAGGAGGTCGTGCCGGTGCTCCGCAAGGAGACCGAGGCCCGCAAGGACCCGCAAGCCCCGGAGGCGCCCACCCACGAGTCGCTGGTGCGCGCCAAGTACGGCGACGCCACGCCTCGCCAGCCACGCCCGAACGCCAACCGGGGCGACAACGTCACCGGCGCCTCCCCGTATCAGGACTCGGCCGACGAGTTCCACGCCGAGTACCCCGCACTCTGAGCCGACAGCGCATCCGAAAGAAGGACATCATGACCAGCAGCGACCTGCGACCGTTCCGGGTCGTCGTCGTCAACGCGGGCGTCAGCGACCCGTCGTCCACCAAGCTGCTCGCCGACCGGCTCAGCCTTCGGGTGGAGGCCGCGGCCCAGCGCGACGGCCGCACCGTCGAGACGCGGCACCTCGATCTCCGCGAGCTGCTTCCGGAGCTGTCCGGAGCCCTGGCCTCCGGTCACCTCGGGCCGAAGTTCACGGCGGCGATCGAGAAGCTCGCCGCCGCCGACGGGATCATCGCGACGGCTCCGGTCTACAAGGCCGGCCCCAGCGGGCTGTTCACCTCGTTCTTCCAGGTGCTCGACAACGACCTGCTGATCGCCAAGCCCGTCGTGCTCGGCGCGACGGCCGGGACGGCCCGGCACGCGCTGGTCGTCGACGAGCAGATGCGGTCGATGTTCGCGTTCTTGCGCACCATGACGGCCCCGACGTCGGTCTTCGCCGCGACGGAGGACTGGCAGGACAACTCCCTCGGCAAACGCATCGACCGGGCCGCGCGCGAGCTCGTCGTGCTCATGGAGACCGGCGTGGAGGCGCGGATCAAGGACACGTCCTGGGACAGCTACCAGCACGAGTTCGGCTCTGCCGGAGGCAACGAGCTCGGGATCGACCTCGGCTCCGACCTGATGCGGCTGGCCGCGGGCGGCACGCTCGGGGGACCGGCGCGCAGCTGATCGGAGGCGGCTGCTCGGCCCCTGGGCTTGTGCCACGCACGAGCCTGGCCGAGGAGCTCGACTTCCGACCGTTCGCCGGCTACGTCGACGCGTGCGGCACCGTGCTTGCGCGCGCACGCGCAGTCCCCCGACGCGCCGTTCATCGCCGCGATCACTCTCAGCACCGCGACGCTGTTCGCCCTCACCCTCGCGATCCACATCTGGATTCCGTTCTCGATGGTCGTGGCGTGGCTCGCCCGGCGCGCCGAGCGCACGCGCGCCGGACGCTGGCTCGCGCCCGCCCTCATCTACCTGGCGGGATACGGATCGCTGCTGTGCGCCATCGCGTTCCACTCCTACGTCAAGGAGCTGGCGGGCGCCGAGGCCCGCTGGGACAAGACAGAGAAGGTCGGCCGCGTCGCAGCGGGCTGAGCTCGATGGCCGGGCCGATCGGGTAGCGTTGCGTCCGATGAGATTGACCGGATTGACCCAGAGCTTCGAGACCCGCGAGCTCACGGCCGAGGCGGACGATGCCGTGACGGCGCGCGAGCTCGTCGTCGAGCAGGTTCCCGACGGCTTCGAGCTGCTGCGGGTGCACAACGCCATGCCGCGCGGCGGCCGCGTCATCGGCACCGCCGTGATCCGGGAGGCCGCCGTGACCGAGCTCGAGGCGAGCGGCCCGGATTATGCGGCCGCACGGGACGCGCTGCGCGCCGCCGTACCGGGGGGCCACCGGTTGCTCTCGATCGTCGTCGCCGACGATTAGCTCACCGGGAACGGCTGGTCCGCCGCGGCCTCCAGGAGCGGCCACAGCAAGGCCCCGGTCCGCGGCGAGCGCGAACTGCGCGTCGGACGCGCGTGCGTCGGGAGGCCCTTCGTTCGGCCGACCGGACCGAGGTAGTCTCCCCCGGTGATGTCGGGGTCGAGCACCGCCCGAACCGGCGCCCAGGCTCCGTGGTCCTTGCCCTGCGACCAGGCCGCCTGGAGGTTGTCCACGAAGCGCGTCGCCCGCGTGGGCTCGTTGACCCCGCGCACGCCGGGAGTGCGCCCGGAGGTCGAGTAGCCGGGGTGGACGACGATACTCGTGACGCCGCTCCCGGCCGCCCGCAGCCGCCGCTCGAGCTCGAAGCCGAACACCTGGGCGGCGATCTTCGAGCCGGCGTACGCGCGCCACGACGTGTATGCGCGCTCCAGCTGGAGGTCGTCCAGTCGCAGGCGCGAAAGCCGCGTCGCGAGGGAGCCGAGAGTGACGACACGGGCGCCGACGGTGGCCTCCAACAGCGGGAGGACGCGGGCGACCAGCCGGAAGTGGCCGAGCACATTCGTCGCGAGGACGAGCTCGTTGCCGGAGGCGTCGGTGCGGCGCTCGCGCGGCGGGTGCACCATGCCGGCGTTGAGCACCAGAGCGTCGACCTTCCCGCGCTCGAGCAGAATCGCCGCCTGGGCGTCGACCGACCGGCGGTCCGTCACGTCCAGCGGAGTGGCCTCCACCCGCGCACGCGGCACGCGCCGCCGGATCGCCGACACTGCGGCTTCGGCCCGCTCGGGGTCCCGGCATGCCAACACGACGCGAGCGCCGGCCCCGGCGAGCTGCTCGCCGGTGAAGTAGCCGACACCGGAGTTGCCTCCCGTGATGACGACGGTTCGGTCGTGAGCGTCGGGAAGCGCCGCGGGATCCCAGGCCACGCCTCAGCGGCCGTTCTCGGACGCGATGCGCTCGTGGTGGTGGATGACCTCGGCGACGATGAAATTGAGGAACTTCTCGGCGAAGGCGGGGTCGAGGTGGCTCTCCTCCGCCAGCACCCGGAGGCGCTCGATCTGCTGCCGCTCCCGGTCTGGGTCGGCGGGCGGCAGGCCGTGCTCGGCCTTGAGGGCGCCCACCTGCTGGGTGAACTTGAACCGCTCGGCGAGCATGTGGATGACGGCCGCGTCGATGTTGTCGATGCTCTGCCGGATGCTCCGCAGGCGCTCCAGCGCCTGCGCGGTCGACTCGTTCTCAGCCATGCTCCGACCCTACCGGGCCGGAGCATGGCGTGGATCTGCTCAGACGGTCGCCGCACCGTCGGTCAACGCCCGGCGAAGGACGGGCCGTGTGGCGACGAGCCCCAGCCAGACGAGGATGATGCCCCCGATCAGGCAGGCGACGATCGTGACAAGCCCGGACCCTGAGGTGAGCACCGACATGTCATCCTTCACGATCGGATAGATCACGAGCAGAGCGGTGAGCGCCGAGCCGATCGTCGTGGTCAGCAGGGGAGTCATCACTGCCTGGGAGCGCGAGGCGTTCATCTGCTTGACGGGCATCCCGATCCGGTCGAGGCTCACGTACAGGTCGCGCCGGTCGAGGATCGCCGCCGACTGGTTTACTCCCGCAGACACAGCGATCATCAGGAACGAGATCGCCACGACGACCAGGACGCCTGTGCGGACGTCTGTCATCAGCATCATCACGTCCGGCGCTACCGATTCTTGGCGTGTGGCGCCGACCCCCACTCCCGCGAACACCGCAATGAAACTGGTCATGGCCGCGCCGGAAACCTGTCGCCACGCCGCTTTGGGCGACTCCAGCACTGCTCGGGCGGCGATCAGCCGTTTGGCTGTCCTGGCCCAGCGGCACTGCATGAGCGCGATCAGCCGCAGGATCAGCGGGCCCACCACGTTGAGCACAGCGATCGTGCCGCCGAAGCCGACGCCGAGCACGACTATGATGACCACTACGGATTTGAAGGCTCCGCCCATCAGCATGTTCATCGCAGTGAATGTCGCACTCACGGTGGCAACGGCGATGACGGCCCGGACCCAGTGCGTCCGCGGCGCTTTCTGGCGAGTACGCACGCCCAACGGGGACACGATGACGCCTCTCAGGCCCATCGCGGCGCTCGATGCGGCAATCACCACGACACCGAGCGCGCAGAGCGCGACCCATCCGGCCGGAAGGTAGGCGTTGGCGCCGAGCGCCTCTCCGCGGAACGGGAGCTGACCGACGAGTCGCGAGGCGGGCAGATAGAGCACTATGCCTGCCGCCACGCCGACAGCGGCAAGCACTGTCGACTCGATCACGGTGAGAGCCGCGACCATGGCGGGCGTGGCACCGAGCAGTCGTAGCCCCGCGAGACGGTCGTCCCGTCGCCGCGCCGACAGCCGCGCCGCCGAGCCTCCGAGGGTGATGAGGGGCACGGTCAGGAGGGCGAAGCCGACGACCCCGAGCGCCTGGTAGGTGGGCCCGAATTCGTCATTCCACGCGAACATGGCCCGCGCCCCTCCCGCGACGACGAGCAGCAGTGCGGTGGCGATCGCGAAGGCGACGATAGGCAGCGCTATGGTCGAGCGATCGTCCATCCCGCGACGGGTGAACAGCCATGCGATCCGGAGCGTCGTCATCGGGTCACCACCTCATCGACGATGCGTCCGTCGGACAGTCGGACGACGCGAGCACATCTCGATGCCACATCGTCATCGTGGGTCACGACGACGAGCGAACGGCCATGACCGGTCGTGGCGGAGATCAGCGCAGCCATGACCTCCGCCGACGTGCTCGAGTCGAGCGCACCCGTCGGCTCGTCGGCGAAGACCACGGACGCCCCGGTCACCTGGGCGCGGGCGATGGCCACGCGTTGCGCCTGACCTCCGGACAACTCGCCGATCCGGCGCCTCTCCATCCCGGCCAGTCCGAGGCGGCCGAGCCACTCGGCGGCGGGCGCCTCCGCGACCTTGCGCGGTGTGCCGGAGATCATCAGCGGGAGGGCGACGTTCTCGACCGCCGTCAGCTCCGGCAGGAGCAGGCCCTGCTGGAACACGAAGCCGAACGATTCGCGCCGCAGCCGCGACCGCTCCGACTCGCCGAGCGCCGTCACCTCGACCGGACCTGCCGGGGCGTTCAGCACGACCGTCCCGGAGTCGGGCTTGAGGATGCCGGCGAGGCAGTGCAGGAGCGTGGTCTTGCCCGAGCCGGACGCACCCATGATCGCGACCGACTCGCCCGCGGAGATGCGGAAATCGACGCCGGCAAGAGCGACGGCCGAGCCATAGGCCTTGGTCAAGGCGGCAGCGTGGAGCACGGGATAGGCGGAAGAGGAACCTGGTGATGCTGTCATGCTCTCCAGCCTCACGGAAGAGGCCGGCGTGCGCATCGAGCGGGGGTACGAGTCGCGCAGCCGTGCCTCATCCGCTGGATGTGGTCCCTGGGTACCAGAAACGGCTCGCCCTGACCTACCCAGGTGCCGATCGGTTCGAACTGCACGGGCCGTTCGCGGTCGGAACCGAGCTCACGGCCACGCCCGAGGGCCAGGAACCGATCCGTTCGCGGAGCGGTGAACGGCTGGCCCAGCAGCATCGGGCCCCGCTAGCGTGGACGCATGACCGAGACGCACCTCACCGCACCCGTGGACGAGCGTTCGAAGAGCGCACTGGCCGGCTCCGGCCTCCGGCTGTCGCTCGTCGACCCGACCGACACGGCCGCCCTCGACGCCTGGATCGCCGCGGACTTTCGCGGCTTCCACGGACGCCGGCCGACGGAGGAGGTGCTCCAGGAGGCGCGCGGCAACTTCGGCGGCCGACGCACGACCGCCGTGTACGACGCGGGTGTCACGACGCCGATCGGGACCGTGAGTTCCTGGGTCGCGCCGCTCACCGTCCCGGGAGGAGCCGCCCTCGACGCCTGGGCGATCAGCTCGGTCACCGTCGCGCCCACGCACCGCCGCCGCGGGATCGCGACCGCACTGCTCGGCGCCGAGCTGCGCACCGCGCACGCGCTGGGCGTCCCTGCGGCGATCCTCACCGTGTCGGAGTCGACGATCTACGGGCGCTGGGGCTTCGGCCCCGCCACCTTCGCAATCGGTTGGAGCATCGACTCCAAGCGGGTCCGCTGGACCGGCGCGCCGACACCGGGCCGGCTGTCGTTCACCACGCCGGAGGAGTACCGCGAGACGGGCTACGCCGTGCTCGCCGAGGTCATGGCCTCCCGTGCGGGCGAGATCGGCCTGGAGGGGCACCTCGCCGAGCGGCTCATCGGGCCACTGAAAGCCGATGAGGACGGCGGCCGGCGCCTGCTCGTGCGCTACGACTCCCCGCAGGGACGACCGGAGGGCTTCGTCAGCTACGTCGTCCGCGGCGGCGAGGAGGACTTCTCGAGGCACGTGGTGGAGGTCCGCTACTTGGCGGCGACCACCGACGCCGCACTGACCGCGCTCTGGCGCTACCTCCTCGAACTCGACCTGGTGGCCGAGGTGAAGGCGTGGACGCGCGGTGTCGACGACCCGGTGCAGCTGCTGGTGCAGGACATCCGCGGCGCATGCATCACGAGCGTGCAGGACCACCTGTGGGTGCGCATCCTCGACGTGCCCGCGACCCTGACCTCCCGCCGCTACGAGAGCGACGGCGACCTCGTGCTGGAGGTCGCGGACGAGCTCGGGTTCGCCGGCGGACGCTACCGGCTCATTGTGGAGGACGGCGAGGGCAGGGTCGAGGCGACGACGGATGCGCCGGACGTAACCCTCCCGGTGGAGTCGCTCGGCAGTGTGTACCTCGGGCACGACCTGGCGCGTGGCCTGGCGCTCGCTGGCCGCCTCCAGGGCGACGCGGACGCCCTCGACCGGCTCTTCCGCACGGCGGTACCGCCGCGCCTCAGCACCTGGTTCTGATGCGCCTTACATTTGCGCCGAATGGTGTGAATAGCAGCGCTTTGCGCCACATTCGCCGCAAGTGTACGAGGAAGGGGCTCAGTCGACGAGGTCGTGGCGGACGACGATCTCGTCGCGGGCCGGGCCGACGCCGATCGCCGAGATGCGGGCGCCGGAGATGGCCTCCAGAGCGAGCACGTAGTCTTGCGCGTTCTTCGGCAGGTCTGCGAAGGTGCGCGCGCCGCTGATGTCTTCGCTCCAGCCGGGGAACTCCTCGTAGATCGGCACGGCGTGATGGAAGTCGCTCTGCGAGGAGGGGACCTCGTCGTGGCGCACGCCGTCGACGTCGTACGCGACGCACACCGGGATCCGCTCGATACCGGTGAGTGTGTCGAGCTTGGTGAGCACGAAGTCGGTGACGCCGTTGATGCGCGCCGTGTAGCGGGCGATAGGCGCGTCGTACCACCCGGTGCGGCGCGGGCGCCCGGTGGTCGTGCCGAACTCGAAGCCGCGCTCGCGCAGGAACTCGCCCCACTCGTCGAACAGCTCGGTCGGGAAGGGACCGGCGCCCACGCGGGTGGTGTACGCCTTCACGATGCCGATCACGCGGTCGATGCGGTTGGGGCCGATGCCCGAGCCGGTGGCCGCACCGCCGGCGGTCGAATTGGAGGACGTGACGAACGGATAGGTGCCGTGGTCGACGTCGAGCATGGTGGCCTGGCCGCCCTCGAACAGCACGTACTTGCCGTCCTCGAGCGCCTGGTTCAGCAGGAGCGACGAGTCGACCACCATCGGCCGCAGCCGCTCGGCGTAGCCGAGCAGTTCTTCGACCACCTCGTCGACGCCGATCGCGCGGCGGTTGTAGACCTTCACCAGCAGGTGGTTCTTCTGGTCGAGGGCGCCCTCCACCTTCTGCCGCAGGATGTTCTCGTCGAACAGGTCTTGGATGCGGATGCCGACGCGGTTGATCTTGTCGGCGTAGGTCGGGCCGATGCCGCGGCCGGTGGTGCCGATCTGGCGCTTGCCCAGGAAGCGCTCGGTGACCTTGTCGATCGTGCGGTGGTACTGCGTGATCACGTGCGCGTTGGAGCTGACCTTGAGGCGCGACACGTCGACGCCGCGGGCGATGAGCCCGTCGAGCTCGTGGAAGAGCACCTCCAGATCGACGACGACGCCGTTGGCGATGACGGGCGTGACGCCGTCGGTCAGGATGCCGGACGGCAGCAGGTGGAGCGCGTACTTCTCGTCGCCGACGACGACCGTGTGACCGGCATTGTTGCCGCCGTTGAACTTGACGACGTAGTCGATGCGGCTGCCGAGCAGGTCGGTCGCTTTGCCTTTGCCTTCATCGCCCCACTGGGCGCCGATGATCACGATCGCGGGCACGTTTCGGTCCTCTCGATGGTCGGGAGTGCGTCGGCGCCTCGCGGACGACCGTCGCACTCGATCCTATCGCGACCCGTTTACGGAGCCGGGAGGGGCGCTCCCCCGTGGGCCCGACGTCGTCCCTCATCAGCTTGCAACTGATTGAGCAGGGCGGTGCCCAGACTCAGCACCGCGTTTGTTCAGAAGAAGTTCTGAACTATACTGGAAGGTATGCTCGCGACTGACCACCCGACATCGGTCTTCCACTCGTCCGACCTGAGTCGGCATTCCACACGTGTGTTCGCCGCAGCCGAGGCGCACCCCGTCGAGGTCACTCGCCGCGACGGAGAGGACCTCGTTCTCATGTCCAAGCGTGAGGCATCTGCACGGGAGGGCCTGCTCCAGCTGGCTGCGACGCTGATCGGCGTAGCAACGGACACGCGGGGCAGCCTTGCCGAGCGCATGTCCGCCGCCCTGCCGTGGATGCTCGCGCTCAACCCCGAAGACCGCGCCGCGTGCGCCGATGAATTGCTCGACGCCGCTCGGGCATCCTTTTCGACCGGCGAGGCCCACCTCGCCGTGGCGGCCTTGAGGTCATGGAGAGAGACCGCGACGGCATTGGCCGCCGGCCTCGGAGAACTCTCCGTCGAGTGGATCGACACTGGACTCCCCGTCGCGCGGCCGTAGGTGGCGAGGGAGAAAGGGTCGAAAGGCCGATCAAGCGCTCCGAATACAGCATTCGGTTTGCGGCAACGTCCGCAGAGCGCGGCTGGACGGATCTCTGCGCCACCATTCGGAACCCGCTGGCCGACGCCTGGGACTTCCTCACACGGACTCCGCTTGCAGTCACGCCAACGAACTACCCGCTGAAGGGCGCCCTCGGGACCGTCTCGCGCGAGGGACGCAGCCATACGCGATGGCAACATAAGCCGACACTGAAGGGCGACGCTCGGATCTGGTTCTATGTCGACGACAACATCGTCTACCTGGAACAGGTCCACACACACCATCCGAATGCGACGAAGTAGCTCCTGACTGCGGCGGGAGGGCAACTCGACTCACGAGGAGGTAAGCGGGACACTTGCGTGCCCCTCGGCGGAACGCGCTTCGCTTAAGCTGCACAACGATGTGCAAGAAGAGTAACCTCTGGGCATGCCCACCCCCTCCACGCGTGCTCCCCGACGCGACGCGACCGCGAATCGAGAGGCCATCCTGGTCGCGGCGGCAGCAGCGCTCAACGAGGACATCGACGCCTCCCTCGAGACCATCGCCGCGCGCGCCGGCCTCAGTCGCCGCGCGCTCTACGGTCACTTCGCCAACCGCGACGACCTCCTGATCGACGTCTTCACCCGCGGCGCGGCCCGCCTCGCCGCACTGCTCGACCCGGTCTCGCACCCCGACGCCCGCGTCGAGATCGCCCTGTTCGGAGCCACACTGTGGGCGGAGGTCGAGCACATCCGGGTGAGCGCCGCGCTCGCCGTGCGCGGGCCGCACCGCGAGCTCGTCGGCACGGCTCTCGACCCCGCGCGTTATCGCCTCCGCGGCACCGTGCAGCGCGGGATGGACGACGGCACCCTCCGCACCGACCTCGACCGCGAGACCGTCACCCGGCTCATCGAGAACGCGGCCGTGTCCGTGCTCGACGAGGCGACGCGGGCCGGGCTCTCCGATCGCGCGGGCCACCGGCTCGTCGTCCTGGCTGCGCTCTCCGCCGCCGGCCTGGGCTGGCGGGAGGCCGGCGCGCTGCTCGACGACACCCCCGAGCTCGCGTTCGAGGCCGTACAGGGGCAGCAGGAGGCCCGGCGATGAAGATCGTCCTCGACGCCGTCGCCAAAGGGCCGCGCTTCGCGACACTGCCCCCGACCTCCGCGACCTTCCAGACCGGGCAGGCGGCGCTCGTGCGCGCCGAGACCGAGCAGCGGCCCACCGTGCTCGGCCTGATCGCGTCCGGGCGGATGCGGCACGACTCCGGCACCGTGACGATCGACGGCCGGCAGGACTACGGCCGCATGCGCAAGCGCATCGCCCTGATCGACGCGCCCGACGTGTGCGAGCCGGCGCCCGACGTCACGGTCTCCGGGATCGTCGCGGAAGAGCTCATGTTCGCCGGGCGGGCCTCCCACCCGATCGCCGTCGGCCGACGCCTGAGCGAGCTCGGCGCGTCCGAGTACAGTCGCTACGCGATCAGCACGGTCCCGCCGACGGTGCGCATCCGCCTGCTCGCCGAACTCGCACTGATGCGCCCGGGCGTGGAGGGCCTCGTGATCGTCTCGCCCGACCGGCACGGCGGCGACCCCGTCGAGTGGTGGGAGTTCGCGCACTCGCAGCGCGTGGCATCGCCGCGCTCATGGTCGCCGGCGACGCCTCCGCCTCCACGATCGCCGCGGCCTCCCGGTCTCGCGCCTCGACCAGACGCAGACCGCCCCCCGAGACATTCGACGAAGACCCGGGACGGGACGACACCGACGAACGGTACCCGTCGGAACCGGGCGACCTGGTCACGACCGACCCGTTCGTGGAGCATGAATGAAGATCCCCAGCTGATCGCGGCGGAGTTCCGCCGGCTGACCGCCAGCCCCATGTCCATCGTCGCCCTCATCGCGCTGGTGTGCGTGCGCGTGCTCTCTATGGCGGCCTTTATCTTTGGGCCAACCAGAATCCATACGCCAACCTTGACCGCATCCCGGCGGCGATCGTCGTCGACGACACCGGTACGACCGTCGACGGCAAGACCGTCGACTACGGCGACCAAGTCGCCGACCAGCTCATTGAGGACGGCTCGTTCCAGTGGCACCGCGTCGCGTCCGGCTCGGCCGCCAGCGGCGTGGACGACTCGAAGTACGACTTCAGCATCACCTTCGCCGCGGATTTCTCGGCCGCCTTCGCCTCCGCCTCCGGCGACAGCCCGCGGCGCGCGATCGTCACGCTGACGACCAACGACACGAACAGCTACCTGGCCTCCACGATCGGCACCCAGGCGGCCGAGAAGATCCGCACCTCGATCGCGACAGGTCAACGAGGAGGCCGCGCAGCGCTTCCTGCTCGGCCTCGCCAACATCCGCTCCAGCCTCGTGAAGGCCGTGGACGCCGCCGACCGTCTGGTCGACGCCAGCGCGACCGCGCAGAGCGGCGCCTCCCAACTCGCCGACGGCACCGCCCAGCTGGCCACCGGATCGCGGACCCTCGCCGACAGACTCGGCGAGCTGTCCGCCGGCGCCGCCCAGGTCAGCGACGGCGCCACCCGCGTCGCGGCGGGCAACGATCAGCTCGCAGCCAAGGCCACGCAGGCCGGCCAGGTCGCCGCACAGCTGGCCACGGAGGCTCCGGCAGTCGGCCAGGACCTCGTCGCACGCCTCCAGGCGGCGAACGCCGACCCCGCGGTCATCGCGCAGGTGCAGTCGGCGCTCGGCGACATCGACGGCAGAGTGCAGTCCGACAACGCGCAGATCCAGTCGGCCGTCGGCCAGGTGAACCAGCTGGCCTCCGGCGCCGACCAGGTCGCCTCCGGCGCAGCGCGAGTCGCGAGCGGCTCGGCGCAGGCGCAGGCCGGGGCGAGCCGTCTGGCGAACGGCGCCGCCTCGGCTGCCAGCGGCTCGGGCTGCAGTTGGTCACGGCCGGCGGCACATTCCCGTGGCAGACGCTGCCCGGGCCGCTCGCCGCACTGCACCACGCGCTGCCGATGTCGTATGCCGTCGACGGCATACGCCAGCTCATGTACGGAGGGAAGGCCGCCACCACCTGGGCCGACGCCGGGGTGCTGGCGCTCTGGATGCTGATCGCGCTGCTCCTCTCGGCGATCGGCGTCACACGCATGACGCGCTTCCGCACGCTGCGCGATCTGCGGCCGTCGCTGATCGGCTGAACGCGGCGCGCGGCGGTAGGCCTATCCGTGGCGGCGGCCCTACCCGCGGCAGCGAGCGATGGCGAGGGTGACGCACGACAGACCCGACCCCGAGGAGGACACCCATGGCCGATCTCGAAGCACAGGCGGCGATCTCGCAGGCCCGGCAGGCAGCGAACGCGGCGAGCTACGACATCCAGAAGCTCCTGGAGGACTCGATCGAGCGGCAGGCGTTGCACAATCTGCTGACCGCGGTCGAGGCGCTCATCCAAGCTGTCGACGCCGCGTGAGGGTCGGCGCTCGGCGCTAGGGTGGCGGCGTGACCGATCCCCTGCGCATCCTGCACCTGAGCGACACGCACCTGTACGGCGACGGCAGGCCGCACTACGGCCTGGTCGACACGCTGGCGGCGCTCGACCGTGTGCTCGTGCGCGCCGGCGAGCTGGAGGCCGTCGACCTGGTTGTGGCCTCCGGCGACCTCTCCGACGACGGCAGCGCGGCCTCGTACCGCCTGATACGGGAGCGGCTGGAACCCTGGGCCGCCGACCGCGGCGCTGCGGTCGCGTACGCGATGGGCAATCACGACCTCCCCGACGCGTTCGAGGACGTGCTCGGCCCCCGCGAGACCGAGCTGGAGGTCGGCGGGTTCCGCGTCGTGACCGTCGACACGACTGTACTGCACGCCGGTTATGGGCGGCTCGACGACCTCCGTCTCGAACGTCTGCGCGAGACGCTGAGCATCACTGGCGGGAACGGCACCATCGTCGTCCTCCACCACCCGCCCGTCCCGCCGACGACCAGGCTCTTCGACACCCTTCGACTCGTCGACCCGCAGCCGCTGCTCGACGTGTGCTCGGCCTCCGACGTGCGGCTCGTCCTCGCCGGGCACTACCACCACGCGCTCGTCACCGAGGCCGGCCCGCGCGGCATCCCGGTCGTCGTGGCGCCCGCGGTCGCCAACACCACCGACGTGCTGTGGCCGGCGCCGCGCGAGCGCGCCGAGCGCGGGGCCGGGTTCGCGATGATCCAGCTGCCGGTCGACGGGCCGGTGCGGGCGCACGTCGTGCGCGCGCCGGCCGCCGACGACGGCGAGACGGTCTACGACCTCGACGCCGACGCGATCGCCCGCATCGCCGCCGACTCGGGCTGGGGCGGCGACGTATGAGCGGTGGCGCAGCCGGCTACTCCAGCACTCCGCTGTGGAAGAAGCTCGGGCTCAAATCCGGGATGCGCGCCCAGCTGTTGCACGCCGACCCCGGCTCGTCGATCCCCGTGGAGGACGGTCCGGCCGAGGTGGAGTGGCTGCCGCCGACGTCGACGGAGCCGGCCGGAATGATCGTCGCGTTCTACCGCGACGCCGCGGACTACCTGGACGAGCTCGACGCCCTTGCGCCGCGCATCCACCCGGCCGGGATGATCTGGGCCGCCTGGCCGCGCAAGGCCGCGGGCCACGTCAGCGATCTCGACGAGAACGTCATCCGCGACGCGGCACTCGCGCGCGGCCTCGTCGACGTCAAAGTCGCCGCCCTCTCACCCGATTGGTCCGCCCTCAAACTCGTCATCCGCCGCTCCAATCGCTGACCGCCGCCTCCCCCCTCAACCGTCGAGTACGCGCAAACTCAGCCGAAAACGGTCGAGTACGCAGACTGTCCGCGTACTCGGCGGGTTGTCGAGGGACGGTCTACTCGAAGGGGACGTGCTGGAGGATCCAGGAGTGCATGGCGACGGCGGCGGCCGCCGAGGCGTTGATGGACCGGGTGGAGCCGAACTGGGAGATCTCGACGACGACGTCCGCGGCCGCCAAGGCTGCGGCAGAGAGGCCCGGGCCCTCCTGGCCGAACAGCAGCACGCACTCCCGCGGCAGCGCGTACGTCTCGATGAGCACCGACCCCGGCACGTTGTCCACCGCGACGACCGGGAGCCCGGCCGTGTGTGCCCAGGCCACGAACGCCTCCACGTCGTCGTGGTGGAGGACGTGCTGGTAGCGGTCGGTCACCATCGCGCCGCGCTTGTTCCAACGCCGCCGGCCGATGATGTGCACGGTGTCGGCGGCAAAGGCGTTCGCACTGCGCACGATCGAGCCGATGTTCATGTCGTGCTGCCAGTTCTCGATGGCCACGTGGAACGGATGCCGGTGTTCGTCCAGATCGGCGACCACCGCCTCCATGCGCCAGTAGCGGTAGCGGTCGATGACGTTGCGGGTGTCGCCGTGCCGCAGGAGCTCGGGGTCGTAGCGGTCGTCGGCGGGCCACTCGCCGGGCCACGGGCCGACCCCGTGCGTGGTCAGCTCGGCCGACGGCGCCATGGCCTGCGGGGTCGGCACCTGCGGGGTCTCTGGCGTCACCGACCCAGCGTAGCGACTGCGGAGGCCCGGGCAGCTGCGTGTCCCCACCGCGGTTCCCAGCAACCGCCGCAGGAGTGGGCGGGGGACGGATACCGGGCAGGAGGGCGGTGACCGTCGACTCGGTGGAGAACACTACGACGGCCCGCGATCCTCTACGCGACCACGCCGACGACCGGCATCTGGAGGGCGCAGACGGCGACAACCCCCTCTGGTACCGCTCCGTCGCGCTGCGGCATTCGGGGGATCCCGACAGGCGCTGGAAACCTGGCTGCAACCAACCGGGCAATAAGCTGGGGGCGTCACTTCACCTTCGAAAGGGGACCTGCGTGACGCGACGCGACGAGATCGAGTGCTGGCTGACCGACATGGACGGCGTGCTCGTCCACGAGAACGAGGCCCTGCCGGGCGCCCCGGAGCTGATCCAGCAGTGGCGCGACCAGGGCACGCCGTTCCTCGTGCTCACCAACAACTCGATCTACACGCCGCGCGACCTCGCCGCACGGCTCCGCGCCTCGGGGCTCGACGTGCCCGAGGAGTCGATCTGGACCTCCGCGCTGGCGACCGCCGACTTCCTCAAGTCGCAGGCCCCCGGAGGCAGCGCCTACGTCATCGGGGAGGCCGGGCTGACGACCGCCCTGCACGAGGCGGGCTTCATCATGACCGACACCAACCCGGACTACGTGGTCGTCGGCGAGACCCGCAGCTACTCCTTCGACGCCATCACCAAGGCGATCCGCCTGATCGGCGCGGGCGCCCGCTTCATCTCGACCAACCCGGACGCCACCGGGCCGAGCGCCGAAGGCCCGTTGCCCGCGACCGGCGCGGTGACGGCGATGATCACGAAGGCCACCGGCGGCATGGAGCCGTACGTGGTCGGCAAGCCGAACCCGATGATGTTCCGTTCCGCGCTCAACCGCATCGGCGCGCACTCCGAGAACACGGCGATGGTCGGCGACCGGATGGACACCGACGTCGTCGCGGGGATCGAGGCCGGCCTGCACACCATCCTGGTGCTCACCGGCATCAGCGACCAGACCGAGATCGACCGCTACCCGTTCCGTCCCGACGAGATCCTTTCCGGCGTGCACGAGCTCGTCGCCACCGCTGCGGTCGAGTCGGACCTCTGACCTGGGACGACCGGCCTCCACGGGCCGCGCGTCCCGTCGTGCCCGATCGCAACCGCGTCGGGTCGCCCCCACCAGAAAGAAGCACCACCATGGGCGTCCCCACTTCTGCAACCTACGACCTCGTGCGCGTCGCCGTCCGGGAGGCGGCACGGTCCGCCTGGGACGACCTCCGTGCCGCTCACCCCGGCGAGTCCTTCTACTATTTCGGGCTCGCGACCACCGCCCAGTCGCACCGGCCTGCTCCGACCGCGGCGTCGTACGAGGGGCTCGCCCGCACGGTCGCCGGGTATCGTCAGCAGCGCGTCGAGCTGCTCCCCGACGAGTTGCGCTGGTCGGAGCTCGAGTCGCCGTTCGCCTTCTTCGGTGACGCGCATTTCCGCGAGGTGGAGCGGCTCTTCGACGGCCTCGGCGACCCGTTCGAGCGTTCGGCGGCCGTGAACGGCCGGCTGCGGGAGGCCATGGTCGCCGCCCTGGCCGAGCTCGACGCCGAGGGTGTGTTCGGCGTCGGCGCCCAGCGCGACGCCGTCGTCGTCAACGTGACCGTGCCGGGCGACGGCGACGCCGGACTCGAGCTGGCCTCCGCGCGACGGCTCAACCCGCCCTCAGCTCTCGACCGCTACGAGGACGATCGGGCGCGCTGACCGGGTTCGACCGCGGGCTGCGCGATCAGGCGGTCAGCCGGTCGGGCCCTGACCCTGAACGGAGGTGTTGAGCGGCTGACCGCTGGACCGGCTGGCGAAGCAGTAATACGAGCGCTGGCCGTTCTTCCACTGCTCCTCGGTCGCCGGGAACGTGCCCTGCACCTGCAGGTCGGGGTAGGCCGCGGCGGCGTTCAGGTCGATCACGCCGCCCGCGGTGCACAGCGCGTTGATCTGCTGCGCGAGCGCGTCCGCGCCCGGGTAGGGTGCCGCGGGATCGGGCGACAGCAGGTTGGTGTAGACCATCTGGGCTGAGTGATCGGCCGCGCAGTCGACGACCGTGAACGTCTCGGCCCACGGTGAGGTGTACGGCTGGATGCACTCGCCGCCGCCGAGGGTGTCCCAGGCGTGCTCGCCCGGCCCGACGGCCGCCGCCGGCTTGGGGATCACCGTCGGAGTGGGTGTCGGGGTCGGCGTCGCAGAGGGTGTGCCGGACGTCGAGGCGTGCTGCGATGGAGCCGACGCGCCGAACAGCGAGGGGATGCGCGTGCCGAGCGCGAACAGACCGACGAGCACGAGCAGCACGGCCAGCACACCGGCGATGAGATAGACCCGGCGGTTGAATCGCGGGTCGCGCGGGCCGCGCGGAGGCTCGGGCGGGTTCGGCGGGGTCGCGCCGGGCGAGGTCGTCGAAGGAGCGGACTGGGCAGCCGCAGTCGGCGAAGGAACAGTGGAGGACGCGGCTGTCGCTGCGGGGCCCGACGTAGAAGGCGGCGAGGTGGAGACGGTCGGCGCCAGCGGCTCGCGCGCGGCCGCAGCCGCGTCGAACGCGATGGTGTGCGGCGCGGTCGTGTCGAAGTCGCCCGTTTCGACGTCGCTGTCGGAGCCGGTACCCAGCTGCGGGCCCTCCATCGCAGCCGAGGGCTCCAGGAACGCGGCATCGGCGGCGGATGCGCCGGCCTCGGGAGTCGCGTGAGCGTCGTCGGCGAGCTCGGGGAACAGGATCGAGTCCATTCCGAGTGCACCGCCGTGGGCGACGGCGGTCGGATCCGCCGGGGGTGCCGTGTCGGCGGCGGCCGCCGCGTCGGTGCGGTCGGCCTCAGGTTCCGGGGCCGGATGCGTGGTGTCGGTGGCACGCGTGTCGGCAGCGGTGGCGAGGTCGTCTGCGTCAGCCTCGGAGTCGTCGTCCAGGGCGAAGTCGCCGAACAGAGCCGCGATGCCGTCCGGCTCGTCCTCGGCCTCGTCGGCGGCCGGGGTCTCGGCGGCCGGGGCCTCGGCGGGGGCCGGAGCCTCATCGGCGGCCGGGGTCTCGGCGGCCGGGGCCTCGGCGGGGGCCGGAGCCTCATCGGCGGCCGGAGCCTCGTCGGCGGCCGGATGCACGTCGGCGACTCGAACCGCCTCCTGATCGCTGGAGGGCTCGGCGACGGGCGTCGTGGATGAGGAGGTCCCGTCGACGGGGGTCACCGCGGTCGGCAGCTCCGCGGACGCGACGGCGAGCGCCTCGGCGTCGAACGGACTCGTGGCCGGCGACGGCGGTGCACCGAGGACCGCCTCCGTCTGCGCGGCACCACCGAACGACGTCGTGTCCGGCGGGCGGATGCCCTCCGGGGGCGCCGGCTCGATCAGCGGAGGCGGAGCGACCGCACCGATCGACGCCGGTGTATCGGCGCCCGGGGCAGCTGCGACCCCGGCACCCGTCGCCACCTCATGGGCCGTCCCCGCGGGAGTCACAGGGGGCGGGGTGTACGTCGGCGGAAGGGGGATGATCCCTGTCGTGTCGCCGAGGAGCGGGCGCGATGCGGGATGCTCCTCCGGGTGCTCACCGAGCAGCGCGGCCAGTCCGTGGCCTTGAAGAGGCGCCGTATCCCTCGTCGGCGGCTCGGTCTTCTGGACGCTCGTCGGGGCGCCGCCCTGCGACTCGTTCTCGGGCGAGGCGCCGTCGCTCGGCGCAGGTGGCTCGGCGGGTGCCCCGGGGGCATCGCCCCACTCCGGCGGACGCGGCATGCGCAGGGCGGCCACGAAGCTGGGCGGCTCGAAACCCTGCGTCGGCGGCGCAGGCTCAGGCTCAGCAGGCGCAGGCTCAGCAGGCGCGGGCGGCGGAGCCGCGGGGGCAGTCGGGGCCTTCGGCTCCTTCGGCTCGACGAAGTTCGTGCGGCGAAGGGGAGGAGTCGCGTCGTCGGGCTCGGCTGTCGCGGCCTCCGGCGCCGCCGCCTCAGTCGCCTCCGCCGCCGCCTCCGGGCCTGAGGTCGTCGACGGACCCGGCGCGGAGGCCGGACTCGACACGGTCGCGTCGTCTCGTTCCTCGCCCTGTCGCGACGTCAGGTTCCAGACGAAACCCTGCGGCGCGGTGGCGATGGGAGTGGTGGCGTCGTCGCCTTGCCCGGCCGATTCGTCAGGCGTCGGTGCAGCCGGCTCGCGAAGCAGCTCCGCGAAGCCGGCGGGCGGCGCGGTGGACCCGTTCGCGGAGTCCGCACCTTCGCCAGGCGCCGGCGGTTCCCGAAGCAGGTCGTCGAACCCGCCGAAGGCAGGTGCGTCACCCGCAGGGCTCGACCCGCGCGTGGGCGCCGTCGGCTCCACAGGCTTGGCCGGCTCTACAGGCGTGGCCGCCTCCACAGGCGCGGCAGCCACCACAGGGGCGATCGGCTCACCATTCGCCCCCGGGACACCCGGCGCAGCATCGTCGTCAACGACGGCCTCACCGCCGGCCTCGCCCTCGCTCCGCGGCCCCTCGGACGGCGCGACGGGCGTCTCGTCCGCCCGCTCCCCACGCCGGCCAGCGGTCAGCTGGGCGAGCAGCCACTCCGAGCTTCCGAATTCGGGCTCGTCGTCGTGCGGCTGGTCACGCTCCGGCTGGTCCGGTTCGCCTCCCGTGCCGGGATCGCGGTGCTCCGCCACTACTCCAACCCCAGATCCTTGAGGCCGATTGCGGCGAAGTAGGGGTAGCCGGCCGACTCGATGATCTCGCGCGCGCCCGTGTTGCGGTCGACGACGACCGCGACGCCCGCAATCTGCGCTCCGACCTTCTCGAGCGCCTCGATCGCCTTGAGCGGCGAGCCTCCCGTGGTGGAGGTGTCTTCGAGCACGATCACGCGCTTGCCCTCCAGGTCGGGCCCCTCTACCTGCTTGCCGCGGCCGTGGTCCTTCGGCTCCTTGCGGACGACGAACGCGTCGTAGGCCCGCCCGCGTGCGGCGCCCTGGTGCAGGATCGCAGCCGCCACGGGGTCCGCGCCCATGGTCATGCCGCCGACCGCGACGACGTCCGGGACGTCGGCGATCAGGTCGAGCATCACCTGACCGATCAGCGGCGCGACCCGATGATCGAGGCTGACCTTGCGCAGGTCGACGTAGTAGCTGGCCTTCTTGCCGCTGGTCAGCGTGAAGTCGCCGTGGAAGACGGCCTCGGCCGAGATGTAGTCGATGAGCTGCTGTCGTGCGTCCGTCACGTCTGACATTCTACGGGCACCGTGCCCTCGGACGCGGGTCGGCGGCGGCCGATACGATCGGGACATGCGCGTCGCCACCTGGAATGTGAACTCCATCCGCACACGAGTCGCCCGGGTGGTGGACTGGATGGTCCGCGAGGACGTCGACGTGCTGGCCATGCAAGAGATCAAGTGCAAGCCGGAGCAGTTCCCCTACGAGGCCTTCGAGGCGGCCGGCTACGAGGTCGTACTGCACGGTCTGAACCAATGGAACGGCGTGGCCATCGCCGCCCGGCTGCCGCTCGAGGAGGTCGAGATCGGCTTCCCCGGCATGCCCGGCTTCCTCAAAGACCACGACGGCCCCGACCTGCCCAAGGAGGCACGGGCGATCGGTGCGACGGTCGACGGCCTCCGGCTGTGGAGTCTGTACGTGCCGAACGGGCGATCGCTCGACGACCCGCACTACGTCTACAAGCTCGACTGGCTCGCCGCGCTCGCCGCCGACACGCAGCGCTGGCTGGCCGAGAACCCGGACCAGCCGTTCGCCCTCATGGGCGACTGGAACGTCGCGCCGCTCGACTCCGATGTGGGCGACCCGAGCCTCGTGCCCGGTGCATCCACGCACATCTCGCCTCCCGAGCGCACCGCGTTCGCCGCGTTCGAGAAGGTCGGACTCAGCGACGTCGTGCGCCCGTTCGTCCCGGATGGTTACACCTACTGGGACTACAAGCAGCTGCGGTTCCCGCGCAACGAGGGGCTGCGGATCGACTTCATCCTCGGGTCGTCGGCGTTCGCCGAACGGGTCGTCGACGCCAGCATCCACCGCAACGAGCGCAAGGGCGACGCCCCCAGCGACCACGTCCCCGTGCTCGTAGAGCTCTCGGAGGCGAGCGAGGCCGAAGACGACGACGATCGCCCGATGGTCTGGTGACGCGCGGCGCCTGCGAATCGCGGCGACCGACCTCTGAGGCGTACGATTCGTCTGTTACATTTCCAACCTCAGGTTCTCGATTTCAGACAGTCTCGGCGACGAGGAGTATCGGATCACGATGTTGAGGTCCCACGAGTCCAACGATTACGACCAGTTCCGTCGCAGAATCGGTGCCTATTCGATGCCGTACATCGGCAGGTCGAAGAGTAGTCGAACGTTCTCGCTGAGCTTCGGCGCGCGCCGTTTCGGAGACATCGCCGTCAGCCACGTCTCCGGCAGCGACCACACAATCGAGCAGACGAGTTCCCCCGGCGAGGCCGGCCTGGATGACTACCGATGGATCCTCATTCCGCTCGACGGCGAGAACCATCTCGTACAGGACGACCGCTCGGCCACGATCCGCGCGGGAGACCTGGCTCTGTACACGGCATCGCGGCCCTTTTCGGTCGACTTTTCCGGAGAGAGCTTCCTGTTCCGTGTCCCGAAGCAGCAGTTGCACCTGCCCGATCGCACAATCGACGATTTCGTCGGGGTGCGTCTCGACCGCGAGCGTCCTCTCGTGGGCATCGTGAATCCCATTGCACGCCAGCTCGGTCAAACGCTCCTCGACATCGACGCCAGCGTCGGCCGACATCTGCTCAACGGCGCCGTGGAGACGATCGTCGCCGTGATGATGGAGACCGGGCGCCCGGCGGCGAATTCGACCCGCGAACAACAGGTCTACCGGGTGCTCGACTACATCGACGAGAATCTGTCGCGATCCGGTCTCACGGTCGCAGAGATCGCCAGAGCGAACTTCATGTCGGCCAGGAAACTCCACGCGCTCTTCGAGCTCCACGGCACGACGGTCGCGGAATGGGTCCGCTCCCGACGCCTCGAGAACACTCGGCGGGAGCTCGCCGACTCGGCGAACTCCCATCTCCGGGTCTCCGAGATCGCTGCTCGATGGGGTTTCAAGGATCCCGCGCATTTCAGCAGGCTGTTCACCGATCGGTACGGGTCGTCACCGCGTGCTCTCCGGTCGACAGCTCTCGGCACACGGGCGTTCTCGCCCGATTCGCATGAGCTCGCGATGCGCTGACCACGGAGCTGCTCCGATGCCGGTTTCGTTACGCGGTGTTGCGGCCGGGGGGAACCCGCTGGCCCACTGTCGATAGCGTCGAAGTCACCATGGTCTCTCCTTCATCCGCGTATCCCGTCGAGTTCGCCGGGATCGGTCGCGCCTTCGCCGCGTCCAAGCGGAAGGGCGCCGCGCCGGAGTCGCGGGCCGTACTCCGCGACGTCTCGTTGACCGTCGACGCCGGCGAGGTCGTCGCGATCCTCGGCGCGAGCGGCTGCGGCAAGTCGACGCTGCTGCGCATCGCGGGCGGGCTCGACTCCCCGACCGCCGGAGCGGCCCTCATCGACGGAACGCCCGTCGCGGGCATCGACGCCCGGTGCGCTGTCGGCTTCCAGGAGCCGCGGCTGCTGCCCTGGCGATCCCTCGCCGACAACGTCGCCCTCGGGCTCCCGCGCGGCCTCGACCGCGCGGTGGGCGCGCAGCGCGTCGCGCGCCTGCTCGAGCTCGTCGGCCTCGGGCCGTCGGCCGCGCTCCGGCCGCGCGAGGTCTCCGGCGGGATGGCCCAACGGGCGTCCCTCGCGCGGGCACTGGCCCGCAACCCGGGCGTGTTGCTGCTGGACGAGCCGTTCGGGGCCCTCGACGCACTGACCCGCCTCCGGATGCAGGACCTCCTGCTCGACGTCCACGCCGCCGCCCCGACGACGATCATCCTCGTGACCCATGACGTCGAGGAGGCCCTCCAGCTCGCCGACCGCATCATCCTGCTGGGCGGAGAGGACGGACGAGATGGCGCGACGATCCGACGCATCGTCACCATCCCTGGCGCACGCCCGCGCGACCGTGGTTCGGCCGCGCTGGCGGAATTGCGCGCGGAACTGCTCGACGGGCTCGGCATCGACCGGCACGGCCGGGCGCTCGACGCCCTGCACTCCTCCACCATTCCTGTCTTCCCGTACTGATCCACAGATTCAGCGGATCGCCCTGCACTGCGGCGGCGGATCCGCGAGGCTCCCATCACAGCCCCGGGCCGAGCCCCACCAGACATCACCAGAACCGAGAGGCACACCGAATCATGCACCGCAGACCCACGATCGTCACCGCTGTCGCCGCACTCGCAGCCTCCGCCGCCCTGCTGCTCTCGGGCTGCGTCGCCGGCGAGGGCTCCGCCTCCGGTTCGACGAGCACGGCCGGAGTCACCGAGGGGGGCACCCTCAACATCGACTTCGCCACCTACAATCCGCTCAGCCTCGTCATCAAGAAGGAGGGCTGGCTCGAGAAGGAGCTCCACAAGCAGAACATCACTGTCAACTGGGTGCAGTCGGCCGGCTCGAACAAGGCCAACGAGGCGTTGCGCTCCGGCGCGATCGACGTCGGCTCCACCGCCGGTTCCGCCGCGCTGCTCGCACGGTCCAACGACTCGGACATCAAGACCATCGACATCTTCTCGCAGCCCGAATGGTCGGCGATCGTGGTGGGTCCGAACTCCGACATCACGTCGGTCGCGCAGCTCAAGGGCAAGCAGATCGCGGCGACCAAGGGAACCGACCCCTACTTCTTCCTGCTGCAGGCGCTGGAGGCCAACGGTCTGTCCGCCGACGACGTCACCATCCAGAACCTCCAGCACGCCGACGGCTGGGCCGCCCTCCAAAGCGGCTCGGTGCAGGCCTGGAGCGGGCTCGACCCGATCATGGCGAACGCCGAGAAGTCCGGCGCCAAGCTGATTTACCGCAACGTCGGCTTCAACACCTACGGGTTCCTCAACGCGACGGAGTCGTTCCTCTCGTCGAAGCCCGACGTGGCCCAGACCGTGGTGAACACGTACGAGTACGCCCGCGCCTGGGCGCTGAAGCACCCGGACGAGACCGCGCAGATCCTCGCGGACGTCGCCGGCATCGACCCCGCCGTGGCGAACACTGTCATCACGCAGCGCACGAACCTCGACGTGTCCAACGTCCCCGGCGCCGCGCAGCTGAAGGTGCTGAAGAAAGTCGGCCCGATCTTCGTGGAGTCCAACGATGTGCGCACCCAGAAGGACATCGACACGGCGCTCGAGACGCTCCTCGACCCGACCTTCGCCAAGAAGGCCGACCCGAGCGCGATCGGCTGATCGGACTCGTGTCGTTTCACAACGCTCCTGACGGCGACGGCCCGCTGATCGTCGTCGGCGGACCCGGAGAGGGCCTCGTCGCGACCTCGGTCGCGCGCGAGACCCCACGGGAGGCTGCGGCGCCGAACGGGCGCGCGCTGTTCCTGTCGCGGCGCTGGGTGCGCGTCGTCGGTGGCGCGCTCATCCCCGTCGCGCTGCTCGTGATCTGGCAGCTCGCCTCGACCTCCGGCGCGTTCACCTCGTCCCAGCTGCCCAGCCCCTCGATGGTCGTCGACGCGGCAGCGGATCTCGCGCAGCGCGGCCTCCTCGGCCTCTACATCGCGATCTCGACCCAGCGCGTGCTGATCGGCTTCGCGATCGGCGCGGCCCTCGGCCTGGTCTTCGGGGCGGTGGTCGGACTCTCCCGTCTGGGCGACATCCTGTTCAGCCCGACACTCGGCGCTATCCGCGCGGTGCCGTCCCTGGCGTGGGTCCCGCTTCTGATCCTGTGGTTCAAGATCGGCGAAGACTCCAAGCTCATCCTCATCGCCATCGGCGCGTTCTTCCCCGTATACACCACGGTGGCCGCGGCCCTTCGGCACGTCGACCGCCAGCTGGTGGAGGCCGGACGCGCGTTCGGCCTCGGCGGCGTGCGGCTGTTCACCACGGTCCAGCTGCCGTCGGTGCTCCCCGCCGTCATCTCGGGGCTCCGGCTCGCGCTGGCCCAGGCCTGGCTGTTCCTGGTGGCCGCCGAGCTGATCGCGTCGTCGATGGGACTCGGCTTCCTGCTCAGCGACTCACAGAACAACGGGCGCACCGACCGGCTGTTCCTCGCGATCATCCTGCTGGCGATCCTCGGCAAGCTCACCGACTCGCTCGTCGGGCTCTTCGAACGGTGGGCGAACCGCCGCTGGGCGTGACGCCGGCGGCTCCGTCAAGCCCGTCCGGCTTCCCGCCATTGCGAGGACGTGCGCCGCACTCGACAACATCGCCGTCAACCACATCCACGGCCGTGACCACACTGTCGAACGCCACGATGTGATCGGCTCGGACGATCTGCACGAAGGCTCCCACCGCACACGCGTGAAGACGGTGAGCCCGCTCTCGGACTCACCGCCTGCACGTTCCCTCGCCTAGGCCGAGCGCCCCCGGCGGCGGCGAAGGACGATCGCGTTCGTTCCAGCCGTCACCAGCAGCACCACCGCCAGGGCGCCCAGCTTCAGGGTCATGGGCAGGTTCTGCCCCGTGTGCGCCAGTCGGTCGCTCAGTGCGTGGCCACCGTCGCTCGTGCTCGTTTCCTGAGGGTCGACGGTCGTCTCGGGGTTTTCCACGTCGACCGGAACCACCGGGTCCTCCACATCCACCGGAACCACCGAGTCCTCCACATCCACCGAAACCACCGGGTCCTCCACATCCACCGAAACCACCGGGTCCTCCACATCCACCGGAACCACCGGGTCCTCCACATCCACCGAAACCTCCGGGTCCTCCACATCGACCGGCGTCTCCGGCGTCTCCGGCGTCTCCGGCGTCTCCTCCTCGTCCGGCGTCGACGGCGTGACGACGGTGTCCTCGTCCGTGTCCGTGCACTCATCCGCCTCGGTCGTCGTGTCGTCGACGCAGACCCCGGCTGAGCTGATGGTCGCGGTGTTCACGAGCACCGCTCCCGGCAGCACATACTCCTTAACGATGACCGAGACGATGATCTCGCGAGACTCGCCCGGAGCGAGGTCGCCCAGGTTCCAGTGCAGCGCGGAGGCTGTGGAGACGTCCGCGAGCGGGAGGCTCGACTCGACGAACGAGGAATAGAACGGAAGCTGGTCGAGCACGATCACGTCGGGCGCGATGACGTCCGAGGTGTTCGTCGCGACGATGCGGTAGTCGAGACGCTCACCGGCGAGCACCGTGGTCTTGCCGTCGTCTTTGGTGATCGAGACCGCGGGAACCCGATCGATGTCCTTCGCCGTGCACTTCGCACGCGGCGAATCGTCCGGCATCGAGAGGTCGTCGTCGGAGGTCGTTCTCTCGGAGCAGCCGCCCGCGCTCGAGACAGAAGCGAGGTTGGCGACCTCCGCTCCCGGCGCGACCTGGTCGTCGACCCAGGCGATGACACGCACCGAACGCTGTTCTCCCGCCGCCAGGGTGCCGAGCTTCCAGGTGACCTCGTGGGTGTCGGCGGCGTAGTGACCGTTCGCGTCTGCGGCCACGAAGATGAGCTCCTCGGGCAGAGTGTCCACGATCACGACGTCGGGGGCATCGACGGCCGATGTGTTGACCACGGTGAGCTCGTAGGTGCTCGCCGCTCCGGGGAGTCCGACGTCGGTCCCGTTGGACTTCATCAGCACGAGTGCGGGAACCACGTCGGTGTCGACGGAGCGGCACGCGTCGAGGTCGTCGTACCCGGGGCACACCCCGTCGAGGGTGACCGTCGCCCGGTTGGAGATCGTCGTGCCGGGAGCCACCGAGTCCTCGACGCGCGCCGTCACCGAGACGACGATCGGCGTGCCGCCGACCGGTCCGACGTTCCAGCTGACCATCCGCGTCTCGGAGTCGTAGACGCCGCCGTGGTCCGCTGAAACGAACCGGAGGCCGTCGGGAAGGAGGTCCTCGATGACGGCGTCGACCGGCTCCGTGTACTCCGACCGATTGGCGATGGCGATCTCGTACGTTGTGAGCTCGCCCGGCTGCAAGACGCTGACGCCGTTGGACTTGTGGATCTCGAGATCGCTGGTCAGCCGGGTGTTCACGATCGGCTCGCCTCCAGCCGCCGCGGTCTGGACATTCGCGCGGACGGTGATCTCACGGGGCGTGACGTCGCGCTGGTAGCCCTCCGGCGCCCGCGTCTCGAGGAGGAGGTAACGGCCCACTGGAACGTCGGCGAAGATCAGCTTTCCGTGCCCGTTCGACCCAGTGAGGCCGACGAGCGGGCGTCCCCAGGCGTCGGTCGCGACTGTCATGCCGGTCGAGTCGTACAGGGCGAACTCCGCATCGTCGAGCAGGTTGCCCTCGGCGTCGCTCTTGCGCACCGAGACGGAGCCGTCGTCGACGGCGACCGGTACGGTGAACGACTCGGTGTAGATGTTGGCGAGCGAGGTCTTGATCTGGTGGTTCGCGGCCCGGACTCCCGACGAGAGCCCGTCCGTTCCGAGCCCGTGGACGAACTTCTTGCGGAAACCGACCGTGAGCGGCTTGTTGATCGTCCGCTTCTTGGTGAAGCTGATCGTGCCGTCCCTCTTCGTCGAAACCGTGACGTAGTCGGCGTAATCCGGAGTCGAGGTGGTCGGGTCGACCTCGAGGTCGAAGCCCTTCAGCGCGGGATCGGCCACCGTCGTGGTCCCGTTGTCCAACCGCGCGGGCGCCGAACTGATGGCCGGCTCGCTCTCATACCGTGCGACGAGCTCCTCGATCTCAGTGAACTGCTTCGACAGGTCGAAGTTCTCGATCCTCTCGACCGCTCCACCGCCCACGACCGGCTGGGTCTTGTCGACCGAGAAATCGCTGCGCTCCAGGTGCGGCAGCGGCTGGGCGATGTTGTCGCGGGCGAACAGGTG
Organism: Leifsonia sp. McL0607; assembly: GCF_049993355.1. Taxonomy (GTDB): domain Bacteria; phylum Actinomycetota; class Actinomycetes; order Actinomycetales; family Microbacteriaceae; genus Leifsonia. Next base: position 1,255,023 of record NZ_CP188253.1, read on the forward strand.
CCACGCCATGATCTGGGCGGCCAAGGTGTAGTCCCCCGCGTGCGCGCCGGGAAGGAGGCTCAGCGGTTGGTTTCCGCTCGTGTCGACGCGCATGCCCTTCTGCACCGCGAGCTGGAGTCCCGCGTTGAGCGTCTGCGAGATCCTGACCGCGGTCTCGGAAGGGACCAGCGTCGCCAGGTCGAAGTACTCGGACCCGTCGGGAACCTCGTAGTCGATGTGGAGCATGTCGATGCAGACCAGGATGTTCGATGGGAGGTACTTCCCGGTCGCCCGGTCCTTGCCGAAGAAGAAGTACGGCACTCCGAAGATCGGCTCGCCGGTGCCGTACCGCAGGTTCGGCATGCTCAAGCCCTCATGCGCCCGCTCGACCCGATCGGCGTCCAGCCGGATCACGCTGTAGGTGCCGCCGTAGAGGCCGGCCATGGCCTCCCACTCGATATCGGAGATGTCTTTCGGCGCATCAGCCCCAGCCGCTGGGGCGAAGGCGATGAGACCTCCGAGTGTGAAACCGCTCGCGACCGCGAACGCCAGACCTGCAGTAAGCCTCTTTCCGAACCGATTCATTTCGAGCCTTTCCCGCGTGGCGGGCTCGTTCCCGCCCGCTCCAACAGACTGGCGTCCGCATCCGGCCGGGAGGCGCGATTTGTGCAGAGCGTGCACGCAGATACAAGTCGCGCTCGGCACATGTGCACGAATCGACAATTCCGCCCGTGGCGCGGAGGTCGTCGGACCGGACGACTACTGGCGGCCGGTGAACTCGTCCATGGAGGAGTAGACGCCGAAGACGCGGTCGGCGAGCATGTCCCAGACGCGTACCGGGAGGACGCCCTTGAGCGTCTTGGCCAGGCCGACGGACCAAGGGAGCATCAGCATCGGTTTGCCCGCGAGCATCGCTTTCCAGACGCGGTCGACCACGTACTCCGGGGTCAGCATCGGCGTGAGGAGAGGGCCGCGCGCCCCTTCGAACATCCCCGTGTCGATGTAGCTCGGCGCCACAGTCGTGACCTTGACGTGCCCGTAGCCCTGCTGCTCGAGCTCGATCCGGAGGCTGTCGCTCCACCCGATCACCGCCCACTTGCTGGCCGCGTAGACGCTCATGCGCGGGTTCGCGAGCGTGCCGGCCGCCGACGCGATGTTGACGATGCGCGCCTCGCGGGAGCTCGCGATCATGGCGGGCAGGAACTCGCGGGTCGTGTACATCGGCGCCAGCGCGTTGACCTGCATCGTCGCGCGGGTGTCGTCTCCGTTGTCGTGCTCCCAGAAGTACTTGCCGCGAACGATCCCGGCGTTGTTGATGAGCACGTCGACGCCGTCGAGCTCCTTGCGCACCGACTGGGCGGCCTGCGCGATTCCGCCGAGCTCGCCCAGGTCGACGACGTAGGGGTGGATGCTGGTGCCCGACCTCCCTGTCGCCGAGCTCGGCGACCCCGCGGGGGCGCCCCACGCCGTGGCGGTCCTCCCGGTCAGGACCTCCGCGCGAAGCCGGTCGGTGAGCCGCGCGAGTCCTGTCGCATCGCGGTCCCACAGGACGACGGCTCTGGCGCCCTCGCGCACGGCTCGCTCCGAATAGAGCCGCCCCATGCCGGAGGCCGCGCCGGTGATCAGTACGCGCGCGCCACGAACGGTTCTCGCCATTCCTCCATCATCCCAGGTCGATCACGCAATCATCCGGGTTCTGCCACGGAACCTGAAGGGAAGGGCTTGTCTCCACCGTCAGCTTCGCTATATAAATCTACGGAGCGATATTTCACGAGAGGCAGGACGCATGACTCGGGGCATCCCTCGACACCACGCTCGGTTCGACGAATACCGCGAGTCGTTCAGCCACGAGCCCTGGCCGATCTCGGTCCGCTCGAAGGTCCCTGTCACGTTCGCCTCGGCGTTCGCGTCACGGCTCCTGGCCGGGTACCCCATCTGCACCGCGGTGAGTTCCCCGCACTCGATCGAGCACGAGTCCGGGACGGATCCCCGAGATCTCCAGATGGTGCATATCCAGCTCGCGGGCGAGACGGTCATCACCCAGCACGACCGATCCACGGTCCTGCGGCCCGGCGATGTATCGGTGTACAACTTCGGGTCGCCGTTCCTCACGGAGAACCAGGGCACGGAGGTGCTGATCATCGGCGTCCCTGCGCAGAACTTCGGCATTCCGGCGAGCAGGCTGCATGGGCTCTCGGGCATCGCACTGGAGCGGGATCGCCCGCTCGTCCAGATCCTGCACCCCTTCGCCCGTCAGCTCACTCGCAGTCTCAACTCCGTCGACGATGCCGTCGGCAACCGAGTGGTCCTCGGCATGATCGGCGTGCTCTCCGCCGCCCTGGTCGAGACCACCTGTGAGACGGACGCCGGCCCCCGCGACACGCGGCTCGCGTCGATCCTCCAGTACATCGAGTCCAACCTGCACCGCCCGGGCCTGACGGTCACCGAGATCGCGGCGGCGAATTTCGTCTCGCCCCGCACACTCCATGCGCTGTTCGAAACGCACGAGACGACGGCCGCCGCCTGGATCCGGTCGCGCCGCCTCGAGAACTGCAAGCGCGACCTGACCGATTCGGCGTTCGCCGAGCTCACGATCGCCGAGATCGCCGCCCGCTGGGGTTTAAGGGACGCCGCGCTGTTCAGCCGGCAGTTCGCCCACCGGTTCGGCATCACGCCGCGCGCCTACCGTTCGGGCCGAGCCGGGCGGTAGCCGGGCTCACTGCGCGGCCGCCCTTCCCGGGGAATCGCACGGTAGGCAGCCCGCGTCCTGGCGTCCAGGTGCTCGGTCGCGTACGCGAGCATGGTGCGCGGCATCCGCGCCGCATACTCATCGAGGAAGCCGAGGAGCAACTCGCGGTCGATCCGCTTGCCCATCTCGCGCAGCATCCACCCGACCGCCTTGTGCATCAGATCCTCGGAGTCGTCGAGCAGCCGGGCCGCGAGCAGCAGCGTCGTAGAGGCGTCGCCGTGCTTGATGAACGCGAAGGTCGAGAGGACGGCCACCCGGCGCTCCCAGAGCACCGGGCTGGCGGCGAGCTCCTCGAGCAGGGCGCGCGGGCGGTCCACCAGGAAGGCGCCCAGGACGTACTCCGCGGAGGCGTCGACGAGGTCCCAGTTGTTCACCCGGCCGTCGCGCACCGCACGGAGGTAGAAATCGGCGAGTCGTCCACGCAGTTCGTCGTCGCGGTTCCTGACACCGCTCGCGCGGGCGAATGCCGCGTTCAGGATGACGAGCCCGGCCAGGCGGTGCTCGTGGGCAGGACTGTCGAGCAGCACCCGCACCTCCGTCAACGGGAGGCCGGCAAAGCGCTTGGCGACAGCGCGGGTCTGCGGAACGCGCACCCCGATGAAGACGTCACCCTCGCCGTACTCGCCGGGGCCGGTCTTGAAGAACCGCTGCAGGAAGACGGCGTCGTCGGGATCCGCGACGGCAGCAAGGGCCTGCTGGACGTCGTGGGCGGTGGTCACGACAGCACTCTAGCGAGGGACATCACGATGGTTTCATGCGCGAAATCGCGTCCTCGCGCATATTTTCGTCGAAACTGTCAAGAAATCCTCCGGTCTGCGCGGTTAGGCTCGGAAGCAGGGCGCGCTGGGGCGCGTCCATCGCACCGCCGCCACCGCGGCCGATCGCACGACGGGAGGTTCGTCATGTCTCAATTCGTCCCGCAGTTCACTGCAGGAGCCATTGTCGGGGAGCCCGAGGTCGTCGAGGACGGCCGCTCCGTGCGCGAGGTCGCGACGCACCCCGCGTGGCTGCGGCTCAAAGCAGCGGCGACCGCCCTCCAAGCGCTGCAGGTCAAGGACGGCTCCGTCGAGCAGGAGTCCGATCGTCCGGCCGCCGCCGAGCGCACGACCGCCATCGTGGAGGCCATCGCCGAGCTCGCCCCGTTCTTCCCGCACGACGCGTCGTACCTCGCGGCGCTGCAGCGCGACTTCGCCCGCTGGGCCGACGAGGGCTTCGGCGTGCCCGACTTCCTCGACGCGCTGAACGAGTTCCAGCCGCAGCGACACCGCGTCGACGGGCTCGGCCACCTCGTCGTGTTCCCGATGTACACGCAGAACGGCAGCACCGACCGCCTGGTGGAGGCTGTGCTCGTCGAGGTCATCTGGCCCGACTTCGTGGCGGCGCTGGAGGCCGGCGACTACGGCAACAAGCTGTTCGTCGCGTTGCGGTTCGTGGACTTCACGCCGGGCTACGACACCAACTCCGCGGTCCTGTTCCCGGAGACCGTCGCGATGCGCGAGATCCCGCAGTTCACCTGGGGGGCGATCTTCCAGGACCGCGAGGCCGCCCGCTACCGCCGGGTCGTGCGCGCCGCCGCCGAGATCACCAAGCTCGAGCTGCCGGAGGATGCGGCGCGGATGCTGGACGACCAGCACCTCGCGGAGGAGACCTTCGTGATGTGGGACATCATCCACGACCGCAGCCACATGCGCGGCGACCTGCCTTTCGACCCGTTCATGATCAAGCAGCGGATGCCGTTCTTCCTCTACTCGCTCGAGGAGCTGCGCTGCGATCTGACCGCCTTCCGCGAGTCGGTGCGTCTGCAGCGCGAGTTGGGCGCCCTCCCCGACTCGGAGCTGTCGGAGGCGCTGCGCGAGATCCGCGACCACGCGCAGCTCGTGCAGTATGCCGTGATCTTCGACCGCATCTTCCGGTTCGCGATCACCGGCAGCCGCGTGCGCAACTACGACGGGCTCGGCGGTCAGCTGCTGTTCGCGTGGATGCACCAGCACGGCGTGCTGCACTGGACAGACACGCAGCTCACGATCGACTGGGAGGCCATGCCCGATGTGGTCGTAGCGCTCAGCGACCGGATCAACGAGTTGTACTGGCGCTCCATCGACCGCCCGAAGGCAGCGCACTGGCTCGCCGCCTACGCGATGCTGACCGAGACGCTCACGCCGCATCCGGCCTCCACCTGGGCGCGCGGGCTGCCGGACGAGATCCTCTCGGGAACGCCGAAGGGCTACACCGACGCGGTGCTGGACGACGAGTTCCCGCTGTCGATGTTCTACGAGGCGCTCAACAAGAAGATGGCCGCCGTCATCGAGTCCACGTCCGGGATCACCGGCACCACGGACGAGGCGTGACGGATCACGAGGGTTCGGAGTCGGCCCGGTCCTCACCCGAAGAGACCGGGCCGACGCCGGCGACCGGGCCGCTCGCCGGCCGGCTGGTGCTGATCGCGGGCGCGACGAGCGCGTCGGGGGAGGCGGCCTCCCGCGCACTGACAGCGGCAGGCGCGACGGTGGTCGCCGTGGGAACCCGCACGGAGGCACTCGACGCGCTGGCCGCAGCGGTTCGGGGAGTCGACACCCGCGTCTGCGACCTCGGCGATCGGAACGCCGTCGCCGAGCTGGCGATGCGGGTCCACGTCGAGTTCGGTCGGCTCGACGGCCTGGTGCACCTCGTCGGCGGCTGGCGCGGCGGCGGAGGGATCGCCGAACAGAGCGACGACGACTGGGACTTCCTGGAGCGCGGCTTCCGCACCCTCCGGAACACGACCAGAGTCTTCTACGACGACCTCGTGGCCTCCCCGGCGGGGCGTCTCGCGATCGTCTCTTCCACCGCGGTCGAGAGCCCGTACGCGGGAGGAGCGAACTACGCCGCGGCCAAGGCGGCCGCCGACGCATGGACGCGCGCCGTCGCTCAGGGCCTCGCGAAGCAGGCCCCGCAGTCCGCTGCCGTGGTCTTCGTGGTGAAGACGCTCGCCGGGTTGGAGGACCGCCTGGGCGAGGAGATCGTCGGGCTGTGGGCGGCGGACGCCGGGGCGATCAACGGGAGGCGGCTGCCGCTGGGCCAGCGCTGAGCGCGGGTGCGCCCATCCTCCATCCAATGAAAGCAATGCAAATATTCTAGATCTCCAATGTCGGACTATATAGTAGGCAACCTGCCTAATAGTTTCGAAGGAGGTCGAGGATGGTACGCCTCACCCGACCCCTGTCTGCGAACGAGTACGCGGTGCTCGCCCAGCTCTTCTCCGGCGTGCTCACCAAGCCGGAGCTGGCCACGCGGGTCGGATTGTCCAAGCCTGCCCTCGGCGAGCTGATCGGCCGGCTCGAAGCCGCCGGAATCGTCAGCGAGGCGGGCGAGTCGAACGCCCCGCGCCGCGGACCCAACGCCCGCCAATACGCTGCCTCCGGAACGCTCGGGACGGTCGCCGGGGTCGAGATCCAGCCGGGGGTCGGCACCGCGTGCGTCGCGGACATCACCGGGGCGCTGCTCGGCGAGGCCGCCTACCGTGCCGGCGAGGCCGCCTCCCCGGTCGAACTGGCCGCCGGCGCCGTTCGGGAGGCGTGCCTCCGCGCCGGGATGGACGCCGCCGCGCTCGACGTGGTCGTCGTGGGAACGCCCGGAATCGTCGGGCCGGCCGGCGACATCGTCTTCGTCCACGGTCACCCGGGCTGGCGGGACGGGCGCCATCGGGCCCTCGCCGAGATCCTCGGCTGCGAGGTGCTGCTGGAGAACGACCTCAACCTGGCCGTGCTCGCCGAGCACAGGCTCGGCTCCGGAGCCGGGACCGAGAGCCTCGCGCTGGTGCGCTGCGGTGGCATCGGCGCCGCGTTCATCGTCAACGGGGCGCTGCTGCGTGGCGCCCACGGCTGCGCAGGCGAGCTCGGCCTCGCGCCGTTCAGCGCCGAGCCGGACACCCGGCCGCACCCCGCGAGCCAGGAAGCCTTCCAGGCGGTACTGAGCGGACTCGGGCTGGAGGGCGCCCCCCTGGAGGACCTGCTCGCCGACCCCGCACTGCACCCGGAGGCGAACGACACGGTCCTGGCCGAGATCGCCTCGCGTTGCGCGCTCGTCTGCCTCACCGTCTGCGCCGTCGTCGACCCCGACCGGATCGTGCTCGCCGGACCGCTCGCCGACGCGGGAGGGGGGCGCCTCCTCTCCGCCGTCGAGGCCCGCATCGCCGAGGTCTCGCCGCTGCGCACGGAGATCCGCGCCAGCGAGTTCGGCGACCGCGCCGTCGTCGCCGGCGCCCTGCTCTCCGGCCTCGACCGGCTGCGCACAGCCGTCTACGGGGAGGCGGCCGGCCGCATCCCGGCCCCCGACCGCCTTCCGGAGAGCTGGCGCCACCCCTCCTGACCGCTCCGGACGACCACCACCCCCGCCGACCGCCGCGCCGCGACGGAGCCGAGCGGGCCGACGAAAGGCACAACAATGACGTTCAGCCGAAGGGGCAGCGCGCCCCAGACCAGGAAGACCCTCCGCCGCGGCGGTCTGCTCGCCCTCCCCCTCGTCCTCGCTCTCAGCGCCTGCGGCATCGGCGGAGGCGGCGCGTCCACGAACCGCGCCGGATCATGCGAGATCAGCCCGGAGGCCGCAAGCGGCAAGGCCATCACCGGCGAGCCCAGCGGCACGATCACCTTCCAGACCACCAACCTCAAGCAGGACTTCAGCCCGTACTTCACGAAGCTCATCTCGGAGTTCGAGAAGAAGTATCCGAAGGTCGATGTCACTTGGCAAGACGACCCGGGCGACGCGTCGTTCACGCAGCGCCTGGTCACCGACGCGCAGGGCTGCAAGCTTCCCGACGTGCTCAACCTCAACCAGACCACTGCGTACGCGCTGCACAAGGAGAACTTCCTCCTCGACCTGACGGCGGCGAGGCCCGGCATCCAGGAGCCGTTCATCCCGTCGGTCTGGGACAGCCTCCGCTTCCCCGGCGAGAAGGACAGCTACGTGATGCCCTGGTACTGGGGCCTCACCGGGCTGCAGACCTTCAATGCCGAGCTGATGAAGAAAGCCGGTCTCGACCCCGAGAACCCGCCGACGACACTCTCCGAGCAGTTCAACGCCGCGAAGAAGGTCGCCGCCGCCTCCGGCGGCCAGTTCTACTCGTTCGCGGCCAACCCGCGCTGGCGCGTGCCGGGCGACTGGCAGCTCATGGACGCGAAGGTGACGAACACCGAACAGACCACGTTCACCTTCGCCGACGACCCCAAGATCGTCGACTGGCTGACCCAGTACAAGGACATCTACGCTGCGGGCGCCCTGCCGAAGGACACCCTCTCCTCCGACACCGAGATGACGCAGCTCTACTCGGCAGGCGACCTGGTCTGGGGCTCCACCAACGCCTCGTTCCTCCGGTACGTGAAGGACACCAACGTCAGCGTCTACGACAAGACCGGGGTCGCCCCACTGCTCGACGCCCGCGGCCGGGCGATCATGGAGGGGCAGCTCGTCGCGATCCCCTCGACGAGCAAGAACCCGGCGGCGGCCCTCGCCTTCGCCGAGTTCCTGCTCAGCCCCGAGAAGCAGACCGAGTTCGTCTCCGACCCGCGCATCTCGAACTTCCCCTCGACGACCGCGTCGATGGACATCCCCAAGTTCACGCAGATCACCGGTGACACCCCGCTCGACAAGGCCAACCGCATTTCCGTCGAGCTGGCGGACAAGGCAGAGAACATGTTCATCTACAACTGGTCCGACGCCGTCAACACGGCGGTCGTCAGCCAGCTCCAGCTCGCGATCAGCGGGAAGAAGAGCCCGACCCAGGCGCTGAAGGACGCGCAGGACAAGGCCAACTCCATCCTGAAGAACCAGGACTGATCCGATGACCGCGACGTTGCGGCTCGCCGATCCCCCGGGCCTGCCCGACACCGACGGCACGCGTCGCGGGCCCAGGCCGGGGCGCCCGAAGGGGCGCCCCGGCAGCGGGGCCGCGCTCTACCGTGCCTGGTGGATGCCGCTGCTCTGGACGGCGCCGGCCATCCTGGTCACAGCCGTCTTCGGGGTGTTCCCCTTCATCAACACGATCGTGCTCTCGTTCACGGACGCGCGCCCGCTCGGCGGCGGCGGGAGCTTCGTCGGTCTGGAGAACTACGAACGCCTCCTGAGCGACGGCGACTTCTGGAGCGCGGCGGGCAACAGCGTGCTCTACGCCATCGTCGCCGTACCCCTGCTGGTGATCCTGCCGCTGATCCTGGCGCAGCTGGTCGTCAAGCGCATACCTGGCATCGGCTTCTTCCGCACGGCGTACTACGCGCCGGTGATAGCCTCGACGGTCGCAGTCGCGCTGGTCTGGCAGAACCTCCTCAACGAGCGCGGGCCGATCAACACCTTTCTCGCCCAGATCGGGATTCTCGCCGAGCCGATCCCGTTCCTCTCCGACAGCACGCTGCTGCTGTTCAGCGCCATCGCCCTGACCGTGTGGAAGGGTCTCGGCTGGTACATGATCTTCTACCTCGCAGCGCTCGCGAACGTGCCGCGGGAGCTGTATGAGGCGGCGGAGCTGGACGGCGCCGGCGCGATCCGGCGGTTCGTCAGCATCACGGTGCCGAGCGTGCGGCTGACCGTGCTGCTCGTCGCGATCATGTCGGGCACCGGCTCGCTGCGCATCTTCACCGAGATCTACGTGCTCGGCGGCTCCACCGGCGGCCCAGGCGGCGCCGACCGCACCCTCCCGTTCTACATCCGCGACGTCGCCCTCGACCCCGTGACCGGGAACACCGGTTATGGCTCGACGGTCTCCATCGCCCTATTCGTCATGACGATCGGGCTGGCCGTCGCGGCGCACAAGCTCTCCAGCGCCAAGGGGGACGAATGACCGCAGGCATTCCTGTCCGCTCCGACCGCGCCCGGTCGCCACAACGCCGCGGAAACCGCCGCACGCGGGGACTGATCGGACGTTACGCGCTGCTGGTCGGCGTGCTGTTCATCACGGTCGGCCCGCTGCTCTGGCAGGTGTCGGCCTCGCTCAAGGGACCGGACGAGCCGATCTTCGGGCATGTCGCGACCGTGCTGCCGACCCAGCCGACGCTCGCCGCGTACGCCACCGTGTTCGATCAGGTCCCGATGGTCCTCTACGTGCGCAACAGCCTCATCATGTGCGTGCTGACGGTCTTCTCGCAGATCGTGTTCCCGACCCTCGCCGGCTACATGCTCTCCCGCACCGGCTGGCGTGGACGCACAGGGTTCTACTGGCTGCTCATCATCTCGATGATGTTCCCGTTCGAGTCGATCATGGTCTCGCTCTACACGATGATCACGGACATGAACCTCGGCGACAGCTTCGTCGGCGTCTGGCTTCCCGGCGCGATCTCCGCGGTGAATGTGCTCATCATGCGCGCCACCTTCGCCGCCGTCCCCGACGAGGTCGAGGACGCCGCGATGATCGACGGCGCCGGAGAGTGGCGGCGGTTCTTCACGATCTTCCTGCCCGCGGCGAAGGGGTCGATGGTCGTGGTGATCATCAACTCGTTCATCTCGGCGTGGGACGACTTCCTGTGGCCGTTCATCGTGCTGCGGAGCGAGTCGAACTTCACCCTCTCCCTCGGGCTGTCCCGGCTCGACGCGTCCTCGCTCGCCTTCGACCCCCGAGTCGTCATGGCGGGCTCGGTCGTCGCGATCGTTCCCATCCTCGTCCTGTTCATCATTCTCCAGCGCCACTTCTTCCGCGGCGTCGAATCGGGGGCCATCAAGTGATCATCAAACCGACCGCGAGACAGCTCGCCTGGCAGAGCCGGGAGTTCGGGATCTTCCTGCACTTCGGACTGAACACGTTCCATGGCAAGGAATGGAGCGACGGCACCCTCCCGGCGTCATCGTTCGATCCGGGCGAGCTGGACGCGCGCGAGTGGGCCGACGCCGCGGTCGAGCTGGGGGCGGACTACGTCGTGCTCACCGCGAAGCACCACGACGGCTTCTGCCTGTGGCCGACGCAGACGACCGACTACTCCGTCGCGTCGTCGCCGTGGCGCGACGGCCGCGGGGACGTCGTGGCCGAGTTGGCGGAAGCCTGCCGCGAGGTCGGGCTCGGGCTCGGGCTCTACCTCTCGCCCTGGGACCGCAATGCCGAGTGCTACCCGGACCCGGAGCGCTACAGCGACTTCTACGTGCGCCAGCTGACCGAGTTGTGCACCCGCTACGGCCCGCTGGTCGAGCTCTGGTTCGACGGGGCGGGGTCGGAGGGCTACGAGTACGACTGGAAGCGCATCATGGCCGTGGTGAACGAGCACCAGCCCGACGCGATGGTGTTCAACATGGGCGCCCCGACCATCCGCTGGGTGGGCAACGAGAACGGGCTGGCCGCAGACCCGGTCGAGTACGTCGTGCGCGAGACCCAGCTGAGCAACTACACGATCGTGACCATCGACTCCGGAGGCAGTCTCTACCTGCCGCCGGAATGCGATGTCTCGGTGCGCCGCGGCTGGTTCTGGCACCCCGAGGACGAGCCGAAGGACGTCGAGCACCTGCTCGCGATCCACTACGGCTCGATCGGGATGGGCGCCAATCTGCTCCTCAACATCCCGCCGGACCGCAGCGGCCGGCTCGACTCCCGTGACCTTGCCGTGCTGCGCGAGTGGCGGGCCGAGCTCGACCGGCGGTTCGCGGAGCCGATCGAGGCAGAGCTGGTGCGCACGGACTGCGGCTGGGAGGCCCGCTTCGGCCGGGAGGTGACGATCGACCACCTGTTGCTGCGCGAAGAGCTGGGAGACGGCCAGCGGATCACCGCCCACCGCCTGCTCGACGGCGGAGAGACCGTGGCGGACGGACTCACCGTCGGCGCCGGCCGACTGCACGCCTTCCAACCGCGCGTGGTGCGCTCGCTCGCCGTCGAGGCGGACGGGGACGTCCCACGGCTGGCCTCGGTGACCGCTTACCGCACGGGACACACGAACATCCCGCAGCCGCCGGCCGGCTACCTGGCCCCGACGACGCCTCCCGAGTCGTGAGACCGCCGCACACCATCGACCTGGGCACCCTGGACTGGCGGCTCTCGGCCGCCGCCGAATTTAGGATGGACGGGTGACACTACAACTCCACGACCTGAACCTGCGCGGCTTCGCCTCCGACAACTATGCGGGAGTGCATCCCGAGATCCTCGACGCGATCGCCGCCGCCAATGACGGCCACCAGATCTCCTACGGCGAGGATGTCTACACCGAGCGCCTCCACGAGGTGTTCGCCGACCACTTCGGCGAGGGCGTGCAGGTGTTCCCCGTCTTCAACGGCACCGGCGCCAACGTCACAGGGCTGCAGTCGATGGTGCCGCGCTGGGGCGCGGTGATCTGCGCGAAGACCGCGCACATCAACACCGACGAAGCGGGCGCGCCCGAGAAGGTGGGCGGCCTCAAGCTCCTTCCCGTCGAGACGCCGGACGGCAAGCTGACGCCCGACCTCATCGACCGGGAGGCGTGGGGCTGGGGCGACGAGCATCGCGCCCAGCCGCTGGTCGTCTCGATCACGCAGACCACCGAACTCGGCACCGCGTACACGGTGAACGAGATCCGCGCGATCGCCGACCACGTGCACGCGAGCGGCATGAAGCTGCACATGGACGGCGCCCGCATCTCCAACGCCGCCGCCACCCTCGGAGTGCCGCTGCGGGCGTTCACGACCGACGCCGGCGTCGACGTGCTCAGCTTCGGCGGCACCAAGAACGGGATGCTCTACGGCGAGGCCGTGGTCGTCCTGAACCCCGCCGCGTCAGAGGGGCTGCTCTATCTGCGCAAGGTGAACATGCAGCTCGCGTCGAAGATGCGCTTCATCTCCGCGCAGCTCATCGCGCTGCTCACAGGCGACCTCTATGTGCGTTCGGCCTCGCACGCGAACGCCATGGCCTCCCGCCTGCGCGGCGCGCTGGAGACCGGGATCGCCGACGGCAGCATCAAGGGCCTCGGCTTCAGCCAGGCCACCGAGGCGAACGGCGTCTTCGCCACACTGCCCGCCGGTGTCGCTGACCGGCTGCGTCAGCACTTCCGCTTCTACGACTGGGATGCGGCACGTAACGAGGTGCGCTGGATGTGCTCGTTCGACACGACGGAACAGGACATCGATGGATTCGTGGCGGCGCTCGTCTCCGAGCTCGCAACAGCCTGACCGATCGACCGATACCCACCCCTCAAACTGGGGGCACGCCGGGGTACAAAACTGTCCTCCATTTGGCCGACGCGTCCGGTAGGCTTCTAAGAGTCGTCGGAGGAACCCGAATCAACCGCCGGTGATAACCCCGAAGCGTATGCCGGGCGGTGCGGAGTAACCCTAGTCTCCACACCGCCCGGCATCGTGGTTCACGCGGTCCGTTCCCAGTACGCATAGCCGGAGGCGCGGCGGAAGCCGAGCCCGGCGTAGAGCGCGTGAGCGGGGCCGTTGCCCGCGAGCACCTGCAGCCAGAGCGATGCCACGCCCCGGTCGGCCGAGGCCTCGGCGAGCGCCGTCGCGAGTGCGCGCGCGAGCCCCCGACGCCGGGCGTGCGGTAGGGTCGCGACCGCATACAGCCCGCCCCACTCGCCCACCAGCCCGAGCCGCGCCACAGCGTCGGGCGCGGCGGGATCCCCCGACCACGCGTACAGCGCCGGTCCACCGGCGAGGATGCGGGCGACCACCTCGCGCTCGGCGGGTCCGCCGCGACCGTCCACCGCCCACCACGCGTCGAGCCAGCCGGCGGCGGCGAATCCGCGACTCCGAGCTCTGCGGAGAGCCTGCCGGCGACCGCATCGGTGGCCGCGTCCGCGACCTCCCTCCGATCGGCGATCAGGATGTCGGTCGGGGAATGCTCTCGGTAGCCGCGCGCCGCGAGCGCCGCCGGGAGATCGTGGGGCGACGCCGCGCTCAACTGGAACACGGTCGGGAGGCCGCGCAAGGCGTACCACCGTTCGGCGTCGTCGATCGCGGTCGATAAGTCGAGGACGTCGGCGGAGGCCAGCACCGAGTTCGCCCGGTTGGTCACGCCCTCGGACGCGCGCAGCGTCCAGCCCCCGCGCTCTTCGCGCTCCAGCGCCGGCCATCCGGCGTCGGCGAGACGGTCGAGGTCCGCGGGGGCGGGAGGGCGCATCAGTCGACGCTAGCGCACTCCGCATGTCCGCGACGGGCTGCCCGCCCTGCGCCCGTGGGCGTACCGTGCCTGCCATGACCGAGACGAAGACCGCCGCGCCCGAGACCGGCGCCGGCCCGTTCCCCGCCGCCGAGATCGCGGGCCTGAGCGCCAAGACCGTCGCACACGTCGTCCACTACCGACGGAAGTCCTACGTCACGCTTCCCTCCGAGGGTTACGCCCTCCTCAAGCGCATTCGCACGCTGATGCGCGACGGCACGACCGACTTGGTGCCGCTGGTGCACAAGGACGGATTCGTCTGGCTCGCCATCGGCCCGAGCATCCCGATCGCGGTGGACGAGATCGAGGCGGACCGCGGCGAAAGCGAGAAGCACACGCTCAAGCGCCTCGGCCTGCACTAGCGCAGGGGCTCGGGACGACTGCTCGGGCTTCTGGCGGACGTCGAAGATCGAGCGTTCACGCCTCCTCGGACGCCACTACTGTGGGCGGCGCCCGGAGGCTATGCTGACGCCGTGACCGCAGTCGAGCGCTCCACCCGTGGGACGATCCACGCCCTAGCGCGCCGCCGCGTGACTGCCGCGATCGTCGGTATCGCCGTCCTCGGGCTGCTCTCTGGGTGCGATCTCCTCGCGCCGCAGGAGACGAAGAACATCAGCGAGACGGCGGACGGCGTCAACGGCGACATCGGGGCCATCTTCATCGGCAACGCCGTGCTGCTGACTTCGGATCCCTCCGGGACCACGAGTCTCGTCGCGACGCTCGTCAACGAGGGCGAGTCGAACGAGGACGTGCGGATCAGCACCGAGTCCGGCACGGAGACGGTGACCGTCAAGCCTGCGGAGTCGGTGCAGGTCGGCACATCCGACGGTCAGTCGGTCACCTTCGAGGGGCTCGGAGCAAAGCCGGGTTCGTTGGCGTTCGTGACGTTCGAGACGAGCACGGAGACCGAGACACTCAACGTGCCGGTGCTCGACGGCTCACTGCCCCAGTATCAGGATCTGGTTCCGTAGACCTTTCTGAGAGCTTCGACTGTGAGCCGACTGGAATAGCCGCGCAGGTCGATGTGTTCTCATGGGCATAGCTGGGCAATGGAGCCTCGTGCATCGCCAACCACGTCGAGGAGAACCATCCCCATGTCGCTGATCGACACCGTCACTCGCACCGCCGACACGTCCTACCCCCTGCTCCCCGCTCTCGCCGAGCGGTGGAGCCCGCGCGCCTTCGACACCGAGGCTGTCATCGACGAGGCCAAGCTCACCGCCGCCCTGGAGGCCGCGCGCTGGTCGCCGTCCGCCAACAACTCCCAGCCGTGGCGCTTCGTCGTCGCCCGTCGCGGCAGCGCAGCTTTCGACACGATCGTCGCGAACCTCATGGGCTTCAACCAGACCTGGGCCGGCGCCGCCGGTGCTCTCGTCGTCGCCCTCGCAGAGGTCGTGGACGGAGACGGCAACGAGCGGCGCTGGGCCACCTACGATGTGGGCCAGGCGGTCGCGCACTTCAGCGTGCAGGCTCACCACGACGGCCTCCACACCCACCAGATGGGCGGCTTCGACGCCGCTGGCCTGCGCGCCGCGTTCGACCTCGACGAGCGGTTCGTCCCCGTGTCGGTGACCGCCGTCGGCATGCTCGGCGACGTGGACGCCCTCCCGGAGCCGCTGCGTCAGCGCGAGCTCGCCCCGCGCACCCGCACCCCCCTCGACGCTCTGCTCGTCATCAACTCCTGACCCGCCCCCGAGACGTGGGTAGTCGCGGAAAATCGACGTTCGATTCCCGCGATTACTCACGTCTCGGGGGCGTCAGGGGCGGACGAGGGCCTTGATGGCGCGGCGCTCGTCCATGGCGGCGTAAGCCTCGGCGATGTCGGAGAGCGGCAGCTCGAGGTCGAAGACGCGACCCGGCTGGATGGCGCCGGACCAGACTTCCGGCAGCAGCTCCTCCACGTAGTTGCGCACCGGGGCGACGCCGCCGTTCACGCCGACGTTGGTGCCGAAGAGGGTGCGGATCGGCAGCTCGGCCCCGCCGTTCGGCACGCCCACGTAGCCGACCATGCCGCCGGGGCGGGCGGAGTGGAGCGCCTGGTCCATCGACTCCTTGGTGCCGACGGCCTCCAGGACGCAGTCCGGGCCGATGCCGTCGAACAGCTCCTTGACCGCGGCGACGCCGGCGTCGCCGCGTTCCGCGACGATGTCCGTCGCGCCGAACTCGCGCGCCAGCGCCTGACGGGACTCGTGTCGCGACATCGCGACGATGCGAGAGGCGCCCAGCCGCGCGGACGCGAGCACGGCGCACAGGCCGACCGCCCCGTCGCCGACCACCACGACGGTGCTGCCCTCGGCCACGCCGGCCGACACGGCCGCGTGGTGTCCGGTGCCCATGACGTCCGAGAGCGCGAGCAGACTCGGGATGAGGTCGTCGGCGGGATACTCGGGCGTCGCCACGAGCGAGCCGTCGGCGTGCGGCACGCGGATCTTCTGGCCCTGGCCACCGTCGGCGAAGCCGCCGAGCTGGTCGTTCGCACCCCAGGCGCCGCCGTGGAGGCACGAGGTACTGACGCCGTTCCTGCAGTTGAGACAGGTCATGTCGCAGTCGTAGAAGGGCGCTATGACGAAGTCGCCGACGGCGATGGCGCGCACCTGCGGCCCGACCTCCTCCACGACCCCGACGAACTCGTGACCGATGCGGCGCGGGCTCGTGGTGCGGGTGACGCCGCGGTACGGCCACAGGTCGGAACCGCACACGCAGGCCGCCACCACTCGCACGATGGCGTCGCCGCCGGTGGAGAGGACGGGGTCGGGAACTTCCTCGAGGCGAACATCGCGTTCGCCGTGGATCAGGGTCGCAAGCATGGCTCAGAGCCTACGCCCGCCGCGAAAAGGCCGTCGAAGAGTGAGCAGGCGCGGGAAATCGCGCACGGATTCCCGCACCTGCTCACGTCTCGGCCGCTAATCGCGGATGGGGGCGACGGTGAGGCGGTCGCCGGCGGGGGCGAGGTCGACCCGGACCTGGTCGCCGTCGCGGATCTCGCCGGCGAGGAGCTCGGTCGCCAGACGGTCCTCGATCTCGCGCTGCATCAGGCGACGCAACGGGCGCGCGCCGTAGATCGGGTCGTAGCCGCGCTCGGCCAACCAGCGCCGGGCGTCCGGAGTGACCGCCAGCTCCAGCCGGCGCTCCTCCAGTCGCCGCATCAAGCGGTCGATGTTCAGCTCGACGATCTCGCCAAGCTCCTCCTGGTCGAGCGTCGAGAACACGACGATGTCGTCGAGGCGGTTGACGAACTCCGGCTTGAACGCCTGCCGCACCATCTGCAGCACGGCCTCCTCGCGCTCCGTCTCGCCGAGCGTCGGGTCGACCAGGAACTGGCTGCCCAGATTCGAGGTCAGGATGAGGATGGTGTTGCGGAAGTCGACCGTGCGGCCCTGGCCGTCGGTGAGCCGGCCGTCGTCGAGCACCTGCAGCAGCACGTCGAACACCTCGGGGTGCGCCTTCTCGACCTCGTCGAGGAGGATCACCGAGTACGGACGGCGCCGCACGGCCTCCGTCAGCTGACCGCCCTGCTCGTAACCGACATAGCCGGGAGGGGCACCGACGAGTCGCGAGACGGAGAACTTCTCCCCGTACTCGCTCATGTCGATGCGCACCATCGCCTTCTCGTCGTCGAACAGGAACGCGGCGAGCGCCTTCGCGAGTTCGGTCTTGCCGACGCCCGTCGGGCCGAGGAACAGGAACGAGCCCGTCGGACGACCCGGGTCGGAGATGCCCGCACGCGTGCGGCGCACGGCGTCGGCGACCGCCTGCACGGCCTTCTTCTGGCCGATGATGCGGCGCCCGATCTCGTGCTCCAGGTGCAGCAGCTTCTCGGTCTCGCCCTGCGTGAGCCGGGCGACCGGGATGCCGGTCCACGCGGCCACCACCGCGGCGATGTCGTCGGCGGTGACCTGCTCGTTCACCATGCGCGGGTGGCTGTGCTCGGCCTGCTCGGCCTCCGCCAGCTCCCGCTCGATGCCCGGGATCGTCTCGTACTCGATGCGCGAGGCCTCCTGGTACCGGCCGTCGCGCAGTGCGAGGTCGCGCCGGGTCTTGGCCTCCTCGAGCTGCGAACGCAGCGCGCCCACCCGGTTGAGCGCCGCCTTCTCGGCGCGCCAGCGCGCCTGCAGCTCTTCGAGCGTGCCCTCTTGTTCGTGGAGGCGCTCGCGGAGCTGCTCGAGGCGGTCCTTGCTGGCCTCGTCCTTCTCTTTCTTGAGCGCGAACTCCTCAAGTTTCATGCGCTCGACCTGACGCTGCAGGGTGTCGATCTCCACCGGAGCCGAGTCGATCTCCATCTTCAGCCGGCTGGCGGCCTCGTCGATCAGGTCGATCGCCTTGTCGGGCAGCTGCCGCGCGGTGATGTACCGGTTCGAGAGGGAGGCGGCAGCGACCAGCGCGGAGTCCTCGATCGTGACCCCGTGATGCGCCTCGTACCGGCCCTTGAGTCCGCGCAGGATCGCGACCGTGTCTTCCACACTGGGCTCGCCGACGTACACCTGCTGGAACCGCCGCTCGAGCGCGGCGTCTTTCTCGATGAACTCGCGGTACTCGTTGAGCGTTGTCGCGCCGATCAGGCGCAGCTCGCCGCGGGCCAGCATGGGCTTGAGCATGTTGGAGGCCGCGACGGAGCCCTCCCCGCCGCCGGCGCCCATCAGGATGTGCAGCTCGTCGACGAAGGTGATGATCTCGCCCTCGGCATCGTTGATCTCCTTGAGGACGGCCTTGAGCCGCTCCTCGAACTGGCCGCGGTACATCGCGCCGGCCACCAGCGCCGACAGGTCGAGCGTCACCAGCTGCTTGCCCTTGAGCGAGTCGGCGACGTCGCCGGCGACGATCCGCTGGGCCAGCCCTTCTACGACGGCGGTCTTGCCGACGCCGGGCTCGCCGATGAGCACGGGGTTGTTCTTGGTGCGCCGCGTCAGCACCTGGCTGACACGGCGGATCTCGGCGTCACGTCCGATCACCGGGTCGAGCTTGCCGCTCTTCGCGATCTCGGTGAGGTTGATGCCGTATTGTTCGAGGGCGCTCTTCGCCTCCTCCTGCGTGGAGGGGGCGCCTTGCATGTTCGCCATACTCCGCTGTTTCCTTTCACGGTCCGGTGACAAAGTTGAGTCTACTAAGCTCAACTTTGTTTTGGCGAGGGCTATTTCCGAATCCTGTCTCGGCAGCCGCGCTGCGACTAGCCTGAGCTCCATGGTCGACCCGGCGGACGTGCGGATCGTGCTCCTCGACAGCGCGACCGCGGCGACGCTCGCCCAGGTCCTCCCGCTCCTCCTGCTGACGCTCATGGTGGAGCTGCGACGGGTGGAGGTGCACCGCCGTGGGCGCATCCGGCTGACCCGCAGCCGCCGAGGGGCACGTAGACGTCCCTAAAACGGAGTTTTAGGGACGTTAACGTGCCCTTCGAGGGATCAGCCTTCGAGGGATCACTGCGGCGCAGGGGGTTTGCGGCGTGCGGTGAGGATGACGATGACCACGCCGACCAGGGCGACGATCACGATCGCGATGCCGATCCCGATGACGAGCGGGAGGCCGCTGTCGGTCGACGAGGGCGCAACGGAGGGCGCCGAGGTCGACACCGTCTCTCCGGGCGTCGGGGCCACCGCTCCGGGCGTCGCGGTCACGGCCCCCGGCGTCGCGTGCACACCGCAGGTCGGCGCCGACGCGCCCGCCGAGGCCGGGGTCGCGCCCGCTGCCGGCCGGTACTCGAACCCGTACGTCCCCGAGACGGTGTGGCCGTCCGCCGAGACGATCTGCCAGTCGACGGTGTACGCGCCGGCCGCGCCGAGCGCCACCGGCGCCGTCACGCTGCGATCGAGGACAGTCGGGCAGCCTGTTTCGAAGTACCGGCCGCCGGAGGTCACCTGGAGGATCGCCGACGAACCGTTTCCCGTCAGGTCGAGCACCCGGTCGTTGAACGTCAGGCTCACCTGCGTCAGCGGATCCGTCTGGACGGCGCCGCTGGCCGGGGAGGTCTCGACCAGATAGTCGTGGGCGCTGGCAGCCGCCGCCGGGACCAGCGCCAGCGCGGCCGCCACGAGCACGGCTCCGACGGCCGCGATGCCGCGACGGCCGCTGCGCCGGACAGGCGTCCTGCTCTCAGGGATCGTCATTTCGTGCCCTCCGTCGGGGTCGCCGGCGCGGTCGCCGGCCGCGGACGACGCGTGCGAGTCACCCGCGTCAGGGCCAGCACGGAGACGACGAGCGCGATGGCGCCGAGCACCAGGCCGCTGATCCCGAGACCGATCGCGGTCGCGGCCGCGGCGGGGGAGGCCGCAGCGGGCGTCGCGGGAGCGACCGCGGTCTGCGCCGCCAGCAGGCCGGGGGTCGCAGCGACGTCGCCGACCGGCGGCGCGTCGATGATGTAGACCGTGGGCGCGGGATGCTCCGGCTCTGCGCCGGACGCCGGCGTCTTCTCGTCCCAGTCGACGACTGTGCCGTCGGAGTAGTACTGGTGCGTAGGCAGGACGATGCTCCCGGTGTCGGGCATCGCGCCGGCCGAGATCACGAACTGCAGAAATTGGCCGGGAGCGATCTGCACGCCATGCTCGGCCGTCCAGATGATCGTGACCGGCGCCTCCGTGACGGTTCCGTCATCGGTCTTGATCGGCTTCGCGAGCTTCTCGGTGACGACCTTCGTCGACCAGCCGGCGAGCGGCTGGTACGAGACCGAGCCGAGCGGTGTGTCGGTGGGGAGGTCGACCTCCAGCTTGACTGTGCCGGCCGTCGCCGACTCGGTGGGAACCGTGAAGGTGAGCGTGGCGTAGCCGCCGACCGCGGCCCGGTCCGGGTCGACGTGGACGTGTGCGCTGGCGGCGAGCGGCGTCGCGAGAGCGAGGGCGATCGCAGCGAGGGAGGCCGTGCCGGCGATGGCGGCGGTACGGGTGCGCATCCGACTGCGCGTTGTAGAGCTGTTCATGGGTTCGTCCGATTCTCGGCCGCGCGGACGCGTGCCGGGTGAGGGGCTGGCGGAGGCCTCCCGGACCCATCGCGCGGCTGCAGGCGCAGCGCGGCGGGACGGTGGGGGGAGGGAGCGTTCCCCGGACGGCGGCGAGCTGCACCGCGACGACGCGTGGCGCCCTGCTCAACCGGCCGGGACGAGCGATGGGGGCGGACCGCGGCGCCGCCTCCCGTCGAGCACGGTGTCGAGCCGGCTGAGGGCGCGCGGCGCGTCGGCGACCGACGTGGTGAGCCGCAGAAGCGGCTCCGCCTGCACCGCCGCCACCCGGTCGACGACCCGGCCGAGGACGAAGAACGCGAACCGCGCGACGGCCACCAGCGTGCGCTCGCCGTGCAGCAGCACGACGATGGTCAGCAGCGCGGCGGCACCGTGCGAGAGCAACATCCACGGGCTCTCGCCGACGATCATCGCCGGCATCGCCATAGCGGAGGCGGAGGCGGAGCCCGCGACCATGGTCAGGTGCATGCCCGCGTGCAGGTGGCCGTCGGCCGGCATCCCACTGAACGTCGCCGAAGGGCTCAGCGTGAACAGCGCGTGGAACAGGAGCTGGCTGACCAGCACCGACAGGGTCAGCCGCCAGACGGCGACCCGCTTGCCCACCAGGGCGATGCTGCCGAGCGACGAGAAGACGAGGCTGAGCGTGAGGGCCAGGGCGCTCGGCGCCTGACCTCCGCCCACCATGTGGAACAACGCGGCGACGAGTGTCGCGACCCCCGCGGCGGCGAAGCCGCGGGCGACCCGTGCCCCGCGCGAACTCATGGCCCCACTCTACGCGGCGTTCTACACGCGGTCGAAGTGGGTGACGCAGCGGTGGACGCGCAGGAGGCCGGAGTTGACGCGACCGCCGAGCACCCGGGTTGAAGGATGCTCGGCGGTCGCGCCAGGTCGGGAAGCGCCGGGTCGGGAAGCGTCAGAGCGCGGCCGGGTCCCTGTCGTCGATGTTCGCCGGCGCCTTCGCGTCGAGCTCTTCGGGGAGCTCGAGCGGTCGGCGCGAGTAGTAGCCCTTCGCCTTGCGATAGAAGAGCACCAGCGGCACGATGCCGACGACGATCAGGCCGACGCCCAGGATGTTGACGATCGGGTCGTTCTGGGAGATGCCCATCACGAAGATCACGCCCATGAAGATCGCTCCCGCCGCCGGCCAGAGGAAGATCAGCAGGAAGTTCTTCACCGATTTGAACAGCACCCGACGGTAGGCGACCACTACCGCGACACCCGCGAGCGTGTAGTAGAAGGCGATCTGCATGCCGATCGACGCGATCGCGTTCGTCATGATCTCGCCCACCGAGCCGAGCAGGTTGGAGCCGACGAACAGGATGATCGAGACGGCGACGACCACCAGGGTCGCGAACGCCGGCGTCCGCCAGCGCGGGTTGATGCGGCCGAACGCCTTCGGGATGGTGTGGTCGCGGCCCATCGCGAACAGCGTGCGGGTCACCTGGATGAGGGTGGTCTCCAGCGTCGCGATGGTCGACAGCGCGACGGCGACGACGAGGATCTTGCCGCCGATGCCCGGCCAGACGGCGTCGCCGAGCACCGAGAGGATGTTCGCGCTGTTGTTCTCGATCGTCTTCGACGGCAGCATGACCAGCGTCGCGATGGTGAAGATCTCGAACAGCAGGAACACGATGACGATGCCGATGATGCCGGCGGAGCCCGCGTTCTTGTGGCCGTCCTTCGTCTCCTCGTTCAGGTTCGACGACACATCCCAGCCCCAGTAGTAGAAGGCGGCGATGAGAGCGGCCGAGACGAAGACGCCCTGACCGGTCAAGTGGCTGAAGCCCAGCCAGTCCCACGAGAACGACGGCCCGGCGTGGCTGCTGGTGGTGACGCGCACAATCATCAGCACAGCGAAGAGGACGAGGATGCCGACCTCGATGAGCGACATGATCCACTGCGCCCGTGCGGTCACGTGCACGCCGAACAGCACGCATGCCGCCATCACGAGGAACCAGATCGCTCCGACCCCGGTGATGAGCCAGGCGTTGTCGGCCTGGTCCGGAGCGAACAGCGTCACGGTCATCGCTCCGGCCGGGAGGGCTCCCGCGACCATGAAAATGGTCGCCGAGATCACCAGCGCCCAGCCCGACAGGAAGCCGAGGATGGGATGGAGCGCCCGCGCGACCCACGAGTACGTGGCTCCCGCGTTCACGTCGGCGCGACCGAGATAGAGGAACGCCCACGCGATGCCGACCATCGGGATGCCGCACCAGAGCAGTGCGGCTGGTGCGCCGAGTGCGGCGGCGCCGACGAGCGTGGCGGTCGTGGCCGCGATCGAGTAGGCGGGAGCACTGCCCGCCACGGCCATCACGATCGAGCCGGCGGCGCTCACCCCGTTCGCCTGCAGCTCGTGCTTGTGTTCGCCCCCACGAGGGTCGGCTCCGTTGCCGAGTGGAACGGAAACCGGCCGGGAATCTTCCTGCGTCATTGCTCTCCCTGGCTAGGGTCGCGTGTGCGACAGGGGGACGTTAGCAAGTCCGCAGCCCGAGGACAAGCCTTTTGCTACGAAATCCGTTGTCGCTGGGGAGAAATGTGACGGAAATCGAAAGGATTCTGTGTAGCCTCAGAGATTCTCGACACTTTTCGTCTCACTCAACGGCGCCTCGGACGCTGCGCGGAACGGTTGAGCCGGTTGAGCCGACTGGGCCGGCTGGTGCTCGCTCGCGGCGATCACGAACGTGGCGTACTGGGAGGTCACGCCCGCCGGGCGGAAGCCCAGCCGCAGCGCCAGGCGCGCCGACGAGGTGTTCGAGCGGTCGACCACCGCCGTCACCAGACAGGCGCCGAGCTCTCCGAACGCGAGGTCGAGGAGGGCGCTGGCCGCCTCCGTGGCATAGCCGTGACCTCCCGCGGTCGTCAGCTGCAGCCAGCCGATCTCGGCCACCCGGGTCTCAGGCGCCACCGTGCGCAGGTGCAGCGAGACGTCGCCGATGACGTGGCCCTGGTGCTCGACCGCGAGCACGAGCAGGTCGCCTGGCCGCGCCAGCACGGTGTGGGAGGTGCGGGCGACCAGGTGCTCCTTCACCTGCCGAGCGGTGCGCAGCGGCCAGTCGAGGCCGCACCGCACCTCCTCGTCGTCTTCGATGCGGCGCCAGTCGGCTTCGTCGGAGAGCCGATAGGGCCGCAGGAGCAGGCGCGCCGTCCGCATCTCGCGCGCCTCGACCGGCCTCCCGATGGCCGGCGCGCTCCACAGAAATCGGAGCGACCACAATCCCGAGAGAGGACTGCGGTGGCGCGGCAGCAGATGAGGGCGGCGCGGGAGAAGGGCCACAGCGTCCTCCTCTCCTGCCTGGACGCTACTCCACGGCGCTATGACGGGGCTAGAACCTCCGCCCGCACCGTGAGAAGGACGGAAGTCATCCATAGGAGACGCACAGGGCCGACCGTCGACCCCCGACGGGGTGACTTCAGATCCGGCAGCCGATGTGCCTAGGGTGTCGCATGGGCGACCAGCGGCAGACGGGAGGCGAGCCGGGCGAGGACGCAGAACGCCACGGCGTCTCTCGTCGCACCGTGCTCGCCGTCTCCATCGGTGCAGGCATCGCGCTGCTCGTCGGCGGAACAGCCAGTGTCGCTCCCCTGCTGGCCGGCCGCGACGGCCTCCTGGCCCCCGCGCGCACGCCGACCCCGACGCTGACGCCGACCCCAACACCAACACCTACACCAACACCGACCCCGACCCGCCCCGCGCTGTTCACGGTCGCCCATCGTGGAGGCTCGAGGGACTGGCCAGAGATGTCGATGCTCGGCTACGCCAACTCCGTGAAGCTCGGCGCGCCGGCGCTGGAGATCTCCCTGGCCCGCACGAGCGACGGAGTCTGGTTCGGACTGCACGACCAGACCCTCGACCGCACCTCCGCGACGACGGGCTTCGTCGCCGCCGATCATACCTGGCAGGAGGTGTCGCAGTACCGGATCACCGCGGCGCAGACGACCGACCCCGCGCAACCGGCGCAGCCGTACCTCCGCTTCGAGGAGCTCGTCGACGCGTTCGCAGCCACGCGCGTCATCTACGTCGACCCCAAGGTCGTGCCCGCGCAGCATCACGCAGAGCTCTTCGCGATGATGTCGCGAGCGCCTGCGCCGATGCGGGCCTTCGTCGCCAAGGGACA
The DNA here is from genome assembly GCF_049993355.1 of Leifsonia sp. McL0607. GTDB lineage: Bacteria > Actinomycetota > Actinomycetes > Actinomycetales > Microbacteriaceae > Leifsonia. The sequence continues at coordinate 1,279,889 of NZ_CP188253.1, forward strand.
CGGCACCGCTATCGAGTGGGCGCTGGAGGCCACAGGCCGCGGATACCGGACGTGGGGCTACTACTACGCCGCCGACCTGGCGTCCGACCCGCACCTCCTCGGGACGACGCAGTCGCACTGGACGACGCTCGGGCTCGACTACACGGCTGCGCCGGCGGTCTGGGAGCAGGTGAAGGCGTACGGCAAGCCGGTGCTCGCGCACGTGGTTCCCGACGCCGCGGCGGCCGAGTCGGCGCGGCAGCGCGGCGCCGACGGCATCGTCGCCTCGGGCGTGCGCGAAGTGCTCGCGCAAGCGCAGGGCTGACGGCGGGCGCTGGCGCACACCCGCCGCCGAGGGGCACGCAAATGCCCCTATTTCGCGGTTTTAGGGGCGTTAGGGTGCCCTTCGGCGGAGTCAGCCGCGGCGGGAGGCGGTGACGGTGAACTTCGGATTGCGCGTGATCTGGCGCGTCGGGCCGACCGTGCGTTCCAGCGCCGAACGGTAGCCGAGGTGCGAGTTCCAGACCGTCCACAGCTCCCCGCCCGGCGCGAGCACGCGGACGGCGTCGGCGAACATCCGGTGGGCGATGCCGGTGTGCACCGCGCCGCCGATGTGGAAAGGCGGGTTGAGCACGATGAGGTCGGCCGACGCGTCGGGCTGGGAGGACAGGCCGTCGTCGCGGACGACCTCCACCCGGTCGGCCACGCCGTTGGCCGTGGCGGTGGCCCGCGCCGACGCCACGGCCGCCGCCGACTGGTCGGTCGCGATCACACGAGCGCCGGGCCGGCGGATGGCGAGCGCGGAGGCCAGCACACCCGTTCCGCAGCCGAGGTCGATCGCGGTCGCGGCCTCCGGGATCGCCGCGTCGAGCACCGACAACAGGAGGCGCGTCCCGATATCGACGGTCGCGCCCGCGAACGCCGCACCGTACGCGCAGACGACCAACCCCGTCTCGGCGTCGAGGGCGCGCTCCGGCCAGCGGTCGAGCGCCGTGGCAGCGGCCGAGTGCGGCTCGCGCACGGTGAGAACGCGGGCCTTCTGCCGGGCGAGCGAGGCCTCCAGGTCGCTGAAGACCTCGCCGAAGACGGCGTTCATGGCCGGCGTCATGTGCTTGAGCATGCCGCCGGCGTACACGACGACCTCGGGGTGCGCGTGCTCGGCGACGAGCGCGGCGATCTCGGCGAGCGCCTCCAGGCTGCGCGGCAACCGCAGAAGCACGACGCGCGCACCCGCCACGAGGGAGGCGTCGAGCGGGTGGTGCTCGTACGCGCCGTCGAGACGGAGTGCCGCGGCGTTCGCGTCGAGCGCCCGCTCGCCGGTGAGCGGGTCCTGGTGCACCCGGACGCCGCGGGCGCCCCGGGCTGCCGCGGCCAGCGTGAGCGCACCATAGGCGTCGCCGATGACGACGAGACCGCGTTGCAGCACATCGTCGCCAGCGGTGTCGGCGAGGAGGCGGTCGGCGGCGTCCGACGCGAACAGGTTCGGCGCCTCGATGTCGGGCCGCCGGCGCAGTTGCTCGTAGGGGAACACCTCGACAGTCAATCAGACCCAGCCTTGTGGTAGTTCTGGCCCATGACCGACGCCGACCCGCACATCCTCGCCCTCGGCCTCGCCCCGACACCGTTCACGGCGGCCGAGATCCGCGCGGGCTGCCCGGTCGGCCGGGTCTCGATCGTCCGGACGCCCGACGGCCTCGGCTCCATCCGCTTCGCTTCGGACGACGAGGAGGGCGCCTGGATCGAGGACACCCCGCTCGACGAGAACGGGGAGGCCGCCGGACCGGTCGAGCGCGAGCGGTCGACGTGGCTGGAGCTGCAGGAGCACGCAGCGTTCCCCGCGCAGAGCGCGACGATCGACAGCGCCGAGCTGACCGGCCCGCTCGGGACGCTGCCGTGCCTCCGCTACGCGGTGCGGCGCGGAGAGGCGGTGCTCGTGTTCTGGTTCGCGACCGACCTTCCCGGGATGCCGATCCGCGTCGAGCGCACCGAGGGCGGGACGACGCGGGTCACGCTCGAGGTCGTCTCCGTGTCGGGACTGCCCGGGCGCTGAACGTCAGCGGCCCGCTCGTCGTCAGCTGCCCACGTGTCGTCAGCCGCCCACGTGTCGTCAGCTGCCCATGCGTCGTCAGCGGAAGGCGACGTCCGTTGTGCCCACGACCTCCGCGGTGCGCCCCGGTGCCCGGTGGTTGCCCCAGTACAGGTTCGTGTGGGCGATGACGAGGTCGGGCGTCGGCGCACCCCACTCGCTGAGATCCTCCGTGGTGTGCGCGTCGCCGACCAGGGTCACGTCGTAGCCGCGGACCACGCCGCCGTGGATGGTCGAGCGGATGCACTCGTCGGTCTGCGAGCCGGTGACCACGAGATGCCCGACGCCGGCGGCGGCCAGGACCTCTTCGAGCGACGTCTCCTCGAAGGCGTCGGCGTAGTGCTTGGGCACGAGCGCTTCGCTCTCGTCGCGAGACAGCTCGGGCACATATTCCCACGCCTCGCTGCCGTATTCGACATTCTCGTCGGAGTGCTGGATCCAGACCACGGGCACCCCCTCGGCCCGAGCCCGTTCGACCAGCCCGCGGATGTTCTCCACGACCTCGTCCCGACGGTACGCGCCGCCGATCACGCCGTTCTGGACGTCGATCACGAGCAGCGCGGACCCCTCGCGGTTGTGCAGTGTTGTCATACAGCCTCCCTTTCGCAAGCGACGGTACTCGTCTCCCGTCGCCCGCGGGAGCACGCAGCGCAGTCGAGGGCTACATCCGGATACTCAAGGCGGACCGCATCGACGCCTCCAACTGGCGCACCCGTTTGCGCATCACGGCAGCACCCTGCTCCTTGGCCTTGAGTATCTCGTCACTGGCTCGGAGCACTTTAGCCGGTCCGAGCAAATCGAAGGCGACAAACTTCTCGATGATGTTCTCCGTCAATTCGTGGTTCCGGGCCAGCTCCCCGGCTAGGCCCCGACGGTTCTCTTCGACCTCCTGACCAAACTGCTCGTTCTTCGCCCTGAGCCGCTCTATCGCAGCGACATCGCTCGGCTCGATTGCATCCAGCTCGGCCTGGATGGAGGCCTGACGCTCTTGTGCTTCTTTGAGCCATGCCTCATGCTCCTCGGTCGACCGAATCGAATCGACCAGGCCGTTCGCAACAGGAAGGACATCCAGATACGCGCTGTACCGACGCTCACGCACCCACCTCGCGTGTTCCCGTTTACCCTGAATCCAGGCGCCTACTAACCCGGCGATCGCCGCTATGAGAGCACCTCCGAAGATCGTGAGGAGTACGAGAACCGTTGGGTCTAACGCGGCCGCACCGCTGTCCGATGTAGAGATCTCCAATTCACACCCCCGACCGAATCAACTATTGAGTGAGAATAATTCACACCAACTGTGTGGGGACACGTTATTCAGCGTCGGACGTCGGCGCCGGTAATGTCACCGGAAATTGCGCGCCCTCGATCGGACCATTCACGGCCATCAGGCGAGTGCGGCTCACACGGTGAAGCGGATCGGCTCCCCCAGCGCCTCGACCGACGTGCCCACCTGCACGGCATACTCGCCGGGCTCGGTGCGCCACGCATGGTCACCCACCGACCAGTACTGCAGCGAGCGCGGCTCCAGCTCCACTGTCGCGACGGTGGCCTCCCCCGCTTCTGCGCGGATCAGCGCGTAGCCGGCCAGCCAGAGCACCGGGCGCTCGATCGGCGACTCCGAGACGCGCGACAGGTACACCTGCACGACCTGCTTGCCCGCGCGCGCTCCGACATTGGTGACCGGCACGCTCACACTGAGGCCGTCGAGGGTCGCCTCGCCGAGCTCCCACTCGGTATAGCCCAGGCCGTACCCGAACGGGATCGCCGGGGCCGGGCCGCCGAGGGAGGCACGGCGCAGCCACTCGCGGTAGCCGACGTCGAGCTTCTCCTCGTAGAACAGCGCGCCGTCGATCGGCTCGACCTGCCAGACCGGCACGTGCTCCTCGTCCGCCGCCCAGGTGGTCGGCATGCGGCCTCCCGGCTCGCGCGCGCCGCAGAGCACGTCGGCGAGCGCGCCGCCGGTCTCCTGACCCGGGAACCAGGTGAGCAGCACGGCGGGGGCGTCCTCCAGCCACGGGAGGATGACCGGGCCGCCCGAGTTGACGACGACGACGGTGCGCGGGTTCGCCGCCAGCACGCGGCGCACCAGTTCGTCCTGCCCCGCGGGCAGGCGCAGACCGGCGCGGTCGAAGCCCTCGGACTCGAGGGTCTCGGTGGTGCCGACGACGACCACGGCGATATCGGAGGCTGCGGCCACCTCGACAGCGCGCTCCAGCTCCGCCTCGGGGTCGGCGAACGGCTCCTCGTAGCCGAAGGTGAACATGACCGCGGCCAGACCCGCCTGCTGCTGCGGCCGGTGCTCCAGGCACAGCGACACACTCTCGCCGGCCTTCAGCAGCACGGGGAACGACTGCTTCGGCGGGTTCAGGAACGCCATGAACGGGTCGGTGCCCTCGGGGAAGAACAGGCCGTCGCTCTTCAGCTCGCCGTCCACCTCGAACCGGAACAGCCCGAGACCCGCGAACCCGACGGCGTACTCGCCGTCCTCCGGTGCTGTGAACGACGCAACGGCCTCCACCACGGCGGTGTCGCCCAGGATCGGGTCGCCCAGCCAGACGAGCTTGCCGGAGGTGCGGTGTTCGTCGAGCAGAACCTCGCCCGCTTCGCTCAGGAACCGCACGTGCAGCCCGGGCTCGCCGGTCACCGGGTCGGTGGCGACGCGGCCGTCGATCGGGAGGACCGACTCGGACGACTTGACGCCCGCCGCGTACCGGACGCGGTCGGCGCCGAACGTCTCCACCAGCCCGTCGAACGGCGTGACGACGTGGTCGGGGAACACCGTCGCCGAGCCGCCGCCCTGGGTTCGGGCGATCCGGGCATGCTCGCCGACGATCGCGACGGTCGGGTTCGCGGCGGCATCGACCGGCAGCACGCCGTCGTTGCGCACCAGCACCATCCCGTCGGCCGCGGCCTCCCGCAGCAGAGCGTCGATGCGGTCCTGCGGCCACGGCCGCGCGAGCGGCGCGGCCGCCTCCACACCCTCGAGCGCTCCGAGGCGGCCGGCGAGACGCAGGATGCGGCGCACCTTCTCGTCGATGTCGGCTTCGTCGACCTGTCCCGAGCGCACCGCCTCCACCAGCGCGGCTCCCCAGACGCCTTCCGGGCCGGGCATCGCGAGATCTTGCGCCGCACGGCCGGCGGCAACGGTGTCGCGCACGCCCATCCAATCGGAGACGACGACGCCGTCGAAGCCCCACTCCTCCTTCAGCGGGGAACGCAGCAGGTCGTTCTCGGTCATCGTCACGCCGTTGACGGAGTTGTACGACGACATCACCAGCCAGGCGCCGCCCTCGACGACCATCCGCTCGAACGGGGCGAGGTAGACCTCGCGCAGGGTCCGCTCGTCCACGTGCACGTCGACGGTCATGCGGTCGGTCTCGCTGTCGTTCGCCACGTAGTGCTTGGGCGTGGCTCCGACGCCGCACGACTGCACGCCCTTCACGAAGGCGGTGCCGACGACACCCGAGAGCCACGGGTCCTCGCTGTAGGCCTCGAAGTGGCGGCCGCCGCGCGGCGAGCGCTGGATGTTGACGGTCGGCCCGAGTGCGACGCCGACGCCCTTGCGGCGCGCCTCCGCCGCGATGAGCTGGCCGAGCCGGTGCACCCGCTCCACATCCCACGACGCAGCGAGGGAGGTGGGCGACGGCAGGCTCGCGGAGGAGTCGCGTTCGTCCCACAGCTGCCCGCGGATTCCGGCGGGACCGTCGGAGACCACGATGGTCTCGAGGCCGATCTGCGGCTCGTCGTGCAGCGTCCAGAAGGAGGCTCCGGTGAGGAGGCGCACCTTCTGTTCGAGGGAGAGCGAGCCGAGCAGGCCGTCGAGGAACTCGTCGGCGACGTCGGTGGCGGTGGTGATGTCGGTCATGGGGGTGGTTCTCCTTAGCGGACGGACTTGATCGGGAGGACGGCGACCGCACCGAGGAGGGCGATCACGATGCCGATCGGGAACAGTGGGGTGTAGACCTGGCCGAACGCCACGACGATCGCGCCGGCGATTCCGGGGGCCAGCGTCTGCGGGAGGGTCGCCGCGATGTTGAGCACGCCGAGGTCCTTGGCGAAGTCGTCCTTCGACGGCAGGACCTCGCTCATGAGGGCGGTGTCGACCGACTGGTAGGCGCCGAAACCGAGGCCGGACACGAACGCGAAGATCATCATGCCGGTCACGGTCGGCATCACCAGCGGAAACACCAGGGAGGCGGCGAGGATGCCACCGGCGATGATCACGACGATCTTGCGGCGTCCGAGCTTGTCGGAGAGCGGGCCGCCGATGAGCGTCGAGATGAGTGTTCCGCCGAGGCTCAGGATGCCGAGCACGGGAACCATCGCGACGGCGCCGCCTTTGAGGCCGATGTAGTCCTGCAGGATGTACAGCTGGTAGCCCGTCACCATGAAGTAGCCGGCGAAGAGCAGGAGGCGACCGGTGAAGCCCCAGAAGAAGTCGGGGTGCTTGACCGGGCTGACCCAGAACGTCTTGAGGAAGGCGACGAGGTTGAACGGCGGCTTCGGCTCGCCCCTGTTCGACTTGTCGGGGTTCAGCACGACGAAGAGCACGATGACGAGGAGCGCGAGGCCCGCGAACACGAGGTATCCGGTCGGGATCGAGCTGGCGAAGGCCGCGCCCGCGATCTGGCCGCCGAGGGCGCCGAGCATCAGGCCGAGGCCGCTCAGCGCGGCGAAGGTGCCACGGACGGCACTGGGGACCCGGTCCGGGAGGATCGCGCTCAGCGGACCCTGGGCGAAGTTGTATGCGATCTGGACGATGACCCAGGCGATGGCGATCTGGACGATGGTGTTCGCCGCCGCCATGCCGAGGAGGGCGAGACCGCCGATGAGCACGCCCGCGACCATCCACGGCGCGCGGCGGCCGAAGCGGCTGCGGGTGCGGTCGGACACCATGCCGGCGATCGGCTGCGCGACCATCGCGGCGAACGCCCCGATGGTGGCGACGATGGCGAGCGTGCCCGCCTTCGCGCCGTCGCCCACGATCCCCTCCACCTGCAGTGGGAGCAGGATGCCGGGCACCGCGCCCCAGATGCTGAAGATCGCGAGGTTCGCGACCGACATCGACAGCATCAGCTTGAGCAGCTTGCCGCGCACCCTGACCTTCTGCGGGCTCTGCGCCGACACCGCGGAGGTCGGGGCGGCCGAGAACGCCGAGTCGGCGGTGGTCAGGGTCGAGCCGAGCGCCACGCTGTCGGGCGCGCCGGACAGGTTCGGCGGGAGGGTGGGCTGGACGGGGCGGGGACTTTCGGGGAAGTCATCAGACGGCGTTGTCACGGGGATGTCCTTTCGAGCAGGCGACGTTGCGTGCTAACACGCGTAACCATACGGCAGGGGGTTTCCGGATACAAGTAATCGCTCGGTTTTGCTGACGCGCGTAAGCAGAGCGGTTTCCGAGACCTAGACTGGGCACACCATGTTCACGCCGCAGGTCGTCAAAGCCCCGACGAGCGCCGACGTCGCCCTCGCCGCCGGCGTCTCCCGCGCGACCGTCTCGTTCGTGCTCAACGACAAGCCGAACTCGCGCGTCTCCGGCGACACCCGGCACCGCGTGCTCGAGGCGGCACGCCTGCTCGGCTACACCCCCAACACCGCAGCCCGGTCGCTTGCGAGCGGGGAGGCCGTGGCCGGCCTGCTGCTCGCGGCCTCCGCCTCCGACCACGGCGCGACGGTCGAGCGCGCCTTCGACGCCCTGCTCGGCCGCACGGTCGACGACGGCACCGACGCGCTGCGGCACGCCGACACGGCGGCGACAGGCGCGGAGGCCGGCCAGCTCTGGGCGAAGCTGCGGCCGGAGGCCGTGCTCGCCGAGGCCGAGCGGTGCGACGAGGCGGCCACCGAGGTGCTACGCCTTGCAGGCGTGCGCGCCCTCATCGTGCACGGGAGCCGCGCGGTCGACTACGCGCCGTCGCTGGTCATCCCCCAGCGTCCGTTCGGCCGGGTGGCGATCGAGCACCTCGCGGCGCTCGGCCACCGGCACGTCGTCTACTTGACACCCGTCCGGCCGGGGCCCGCCGCCTCCGAGCGGCTCGCCGGGGCTCAGGAGGCCGCCGACCGCCTGAGCGTGCGCCTCAACGTAACGCACGCAGCGGCCTCCGCGGGCACCCTGCGCGACTGGGCGCACGGCCTCCGTTACGACCCCGCCGCGCCGACCGCAGTGGCCGCCGCGAACGACGGTCTCGCCATGGCGGCCATCCGAGCGCTCGCGGACGCGGGCCTGCGCGTGCCGGCAAACCTGGCCGTCGTCGGCGCGGACGACCATCCGGCGGGCGCCGACTTCGTCCCTCGCCTCACCACGGTCACGTTCGACGCCGAGGCGCTCGCCGCGGACCTGCTCGAGGCGTACTCGCGGATGCGCTCCGGCGAGCGCGTCGAGCGGCTGCAGGCGCCCCCGGTGCGCCTGGTCGCGCGGGAGTCGACCGCGCCGACCCACTGAGACGCGCTATGCGCGGCGCAGCGAGTTGGCAGGACACGACGCGTCCGCGACCGCGCTGGCGGCGTGTTCTGCCAACTCGCGGCGGCGGGGCGTGGGGCTGGGAACGCAATTGCTCCTGTTGTTCACCCGCGCGCCGGCTGCCGCGACATCAGCCAGCCCGCAACCGTGACGACCGCCGCCACGCAGAGCAGCAGCGCGCACCGCCCGACGAGGATCACCGCCCCCACGACGACATCCGTCGCGGGCTCGCGCGCGAGCACCCCTGCCACGATGCCGACCACGGCCGCGACGCCGAGGATCAGTGCCGCTCCCACCCAGAAGATCGCCCTCAACCGCCGAGGCGCACTGACAGGCGGGTCGCTCATCGGCGCGCGACGGAATGAGACCACCACAGCGACGACGAGCACCACGAGGCCCAGGATGGTCGAACTGTGCTGCGCGAGCGAATAGACGCGGACTCCGGCGATCTCGCCCTGAAGAAACGGCAGCCTGTCGACCATCCATCCGCCCTCATGGGTGAACGAGTCCCAGACGACGTGCGACACGATCCCCACGAGAGCGGCCGCCACGAGCCACACCCAGGCCGCGAGGGACCGCACCGGAAGCGCCGGGCGGAACCAGTCGGCCGGCATCCTGCGCTGCACGACCATGGGCGCGAGCAGTGCAAGGGAGGGCCGGCCGATCCCCCACCACCCGATCGTCAGCGCCACGGCCAGCGGCAGGTCGACGAGCACGAGTCCGAGCGGCGAATGGGTCACATCGTAGAACTCTTCGGGCGGGATGAAGATGACGAAGTCGGGGACCATGGCACCCAGCACGACGGCCGCGAACGGGAACCGCGTGCGGGTGAGCACCAGAGCGAATGCGGCGTGCGAGACGGTGAACGGCATGGCATCCCGTATATCACATTGGCGCGGCTCCTCTACCCGCCATGGAGCCGCCACGTTCGCGCCGAACGCCGCGTCACCCGCGCTGCGAGCCCACATTCACGCCGAATGCGGCGTCAGCCGCGGTGAGAGGCAACATTCGCGCCGAACGCCACGTCACCCGCTGCGAGCCCACATTCACGCCGAATGCGGCGTCACCCGCGGTGAGAGGCAACATTCGCGCGGAATGTCAGACGGTGACGGCCTCCCGCGCTGCCGTGAAAGCGGCGACGCACCGGCGGATCTCGTCGTCGGTGTGCGCCGCCGACAGCTGCACCCGGATGCGCGCCTTGCCGCGCGGCACCACCGGGAACGAGAACGCGGTGACGTACACGCCGAGCTTCTGCATCTCGTCGGCGATCCGGGCGGTGAGCGCGGCGTCGCCGAACATCACGGGCACGATCGGGTGCTCGCCGGGCAGGAGGTCGAACCCGGCCTCCGTCATCAGCTCGCGGAACAGAGCGGCGTTGGCCACGAGCCGGGCGCGCAGCTCGTCCGACTGCTCCAGCAGGTCGAGCGCCGCCAGCGTTCCCGCGACGATCGAGGGAGCCAGCGTGTTCGAGAACAGGTACGGCCGTGCTCGCTGGCGCAGGAGGTCGACGATCTCCTGCCACGACGAGACGTAGCCTCCCGACGCCCCGCCCAGCGCCTTTCCGAACGTGCCGGTGTAGATGTCGACGCGGTCGGCGACCCCGCAGAACTCCGGCGTGCCGCGGCCGTGCTCGCCGACGAAACCGACGGCGTGCGAGTCGTCGACGAACACCAGGGCGCCGAACTCGTCGGCGAGGTCGCAGATCTCGCGCAGCGGGGCGATGTAGCCGTCCATCGAGAACACGCCGTCGGTGACGATCACCGTGAACCGGGCACCGGCCTCCTTCGCCGCGGTCAGCTGCGCGCGGAGGTCCTCCATGTCGCGGTTCCTGTAGCGGAACCGCTGCGCCTTCGACAGACGGATGCCGTCGATGATCGAGGCGTGGTTGAGCTCGTCGGAGACGATCGCGTCCTCCGCCGAGAACAGGGTCTCGAACACGCCGCCGTTCGCGTCGAAGCACGACGAGAACAGGATCGTCGCCTCCGTGCCGAGGAACGCGGACACCCGGCGCTCCAGCTCGAGATGCTGCTCCTGCGTGCCGCAGATGAACCGCACGCTCGCCATCCCGTAGCCCCAGTCGTCGAGCGCGGCCCTCGCCGCGTCGCGCAGCGCAGGGTGGTCGGCGAGGCCGAGGTAGTTGTTGGCGCAGAAGTTCAGCACTTCGGAGCCGTCTGCGGTGATCAGGGCGGCCTGCGGGCCGTGGATGCTGCGCTCGTGCTTGGTGAGCCCGGCCTCCTCGATCTCGGTCAGCTGCGCCGCCAGGTGCTCGCGAAACGTTCCATACATCAGAGCTCCGTCCAGTCGAGGATGACCTTGCCGCCGCCGGCCGCGGCCGCCGCCGCGAACCCCTTCTCCCACTCGCGCGCGGGAAAGCGGTCGGACACGATCGAGGCGATGGAGTCGTGCAGTGGCTTGGAGGTCTGCAGCATCGCGCCCATCGCGTTCCAGGTCTCGAACATCTCGCGCCCGTAGATGCCCTTGAGCGTGAGCATGTGGGTGACGACGATGCCCCAGTCGATCGCGATGGTCTGCGACGGCAGGCCGAGCATCGCGATGCGGCCGCCGTGGTTCATGTTCTCGATCATCGAGGGCAGCGCCGTCGGCGCCCCGCTCATCTCGAAGCCGACGTCGAAGCCCTCGCGCATCCCGAGCGCCCGCTGGGCCTCCCGGATGTTGTGCTGCGAGACGTCGACGGTGAAGTCGGCGCCCATGCCCTTCGCCAGTTGCAGCCGCTGGGCGCTGACGTCGGTGCCCACGATGAAGCGGGCCCCCACGTGCCGAGCGACAGCGATCGCCATCAGCCCGATCGGGCCGCAGCCGGTGACGAGCACGTCCTCCCCGACCACGGGGAACGCCAGCGCCGTGTGCACGGCGTTGCCGAGCGGGTCGAACAGCGCGCCGACCTCCGGCTCGATGCTGGTGTGATGCACCCACACGTTCGTCGCGGGAAGCACCAGGAACTCGGCGAAAGCACCGTCGCGCTGCACGCCTACGCCCTTGGTGCGGATGCACATCTGACGGCGGCCGGCGCGACAGTTGCGGCAGGTGCCGCAGACGATGTGGCCCTCGCCGGAGACCTTGTCGCCGACCTCGACGTCGTGCACCAGATCGCCGACCTCCACGACCTCGCCGTAGAACTCGTGCCCGGGAACCAGCGGGGCTGCGACCGCGGAGGCCGCCCAATCGTCCCAGCGCAGGATGTGCAGGTCGGTGCCGCAGATGCCGGTGCGGAGCACCCGGATCTTGACGTCCTCCGGGCCGATCTGCGGCTCGGGGACGTCGACCAGGGCCAGCCCTGGGCCGGCCTCGCTCTTGTACAGGGCTCTCATGTTCGCCATCCTCGTGGGGTCGTGCGGTGTGCGTCGTCGCGAGGCCCCCATTGCCTTGTGGGCGGGAGGCGCGCACCAGCCTACCCGCCTGTCCGCGCTCCATCGCATGCCATCTGGTCGGAGCCGGGACATGTCGTCGCGGAGCTCAGGCGGAGCCGCGAAGTTCACGACACGCGTCAGGATCACGACACTCCCCCCTGGCGCGAAAAGCATCGCGAGCACCTGGTTGAACGCGCCGGTGGTCGCCTACTGAGCTGCCACCAGCGCTAGAGTGCGGTCATGAAGCGCGCTCTCATCGTGATCGACGTGCAGAACGAGTACGTCACCGGCAGTCTGAAGATCTGTCACCCCGACCTGATGACGTCGATCCCGAACATCGAGGTCGCGATGGACGCGGCAGCGGACAACGGCGTGAAGCTCGTGCTCGTGCAGCACCTCGAGGACGAGGGTTCCCCGGTGTTCGCGCGCGGCTCCGAGGGCGCCACCCTCCACTCGTCGGTCGCCGACCGTACGCCCGACCTGCTGGTCACCAAGCAGGGCGTCTCGGCGTTCGCGGGCACCGAGCTGGAGCAGTGGCTGCGCGCGGAGGGCGTCGACACGATCGCCATCGCCGGCTACATGACCCAGCACTGCTGCGCGGGCACGGCACGCGACGCGGCGGCGCTCGGCTTCACGGTGGAGTTCCTCTCCGACGCGACGGGCACGCTCGATCTCGTCAACGAGGCGGGCTCGATCTCGGCTGACGCCCTCCACATCAGCGTGCTCGTCACGATGGACTCGAAGTTCGCGGCGGTCGCGACGACCGAGGAGTGGACGCTCGCAGTGGAGGCGGGCGACGCCCTCCCCGTGTCGAACCTGTGGGACAGCACGCGACACGCACACGTCCCGGGAAAGCATGAGGAGCTCCACAAGCTGATGCGCGACGTGCGCGCTGGCATCGACCGCGACATCGCCGCGGGTGAGGCGAGCCAGTTCGCGAACACCCTCTACGTCGGGCAGGGAGCGTCGAGCTCGCTCTGAGGCGCGCTCCCTCGACCGCGCAACCCTCGCACGCTGATTACCGTGGGGTGAAGATCGGGCGAAGTCCCCCTGCGCCGCGCGCGTCGCAGCATTTCACACTCCAAGATTCTGGTATTACAGACGCGTCTCAACGTGGCCGTGTGAGCCGCGGATACGAGGAGCGAGAGGCTGGACGTGTTCGCATTCGGAGCCGAACGGGATCGCGCCGTGTCGACGGCACGTGCGCAGCGGACCGCCACCATCGTCGGCGTCCATGGCGGCCCGGACGCCGCCCTCGCGAAAGCAGAGAAGCTGACGGCACAGGGCGAGTACCACAAGCTCCGCGGCGCCTATATCTCGGGCTCCTACGTCGCCGCCATGGTCAACTACGAGCTCGGCAGGCGGAGTGCCTTCAACTCCGCGCTGCTGGTCGGGCGTCCCCCGTACCTCTTCCAGGGGTTCTACGCGGCACTGCTCCACATCCACGCCATCGACCAGGGCCACGGAGGCTCCGCCTCTCTGCGCGCCGCGCTCCTCCAAGAGTCGACGCGGTTGCAGCCCAGACCAGGGCCTTTCTTCGGGATGGGCATCGGCTTCGCCACGACCGTCTCCGTCGGACAGCACTCCCCGATCCTCTTCGACCAGCACATCGCCGCCTCGGTGCGGCGACGCCGCGAGCTCGGCTACCTGGTCGGCGCGGCGCAGCAGGGCCTCTACGGTCTGCAAAACCACTTCGGCCCGAATACGGTGCAGGAGTTTCGGCGTGTCGTCAGCCGGGTGCTCGCCGTCTTCGATCTCCATCGGGGGAAGATCACGACGGCCGGCCCCTCGCTTATTCGACCGTCGCGCAGCGTCGGCCCTCACCGCTCCAACGGCCTCCACACCACGACCTGGTTGCTGCGGCGCACGCGGGTGCCCGCCCGCATCGAGATCACTTCGCCCTCCGAACCGGCCGCGAAGACGCGGCGGCCGGGGCGGTTGAGCAGCTCGTCGGCGAGGGCCGACTCGAGCTCGCGCACGCGGTCGCTCAGAGCGCGCACGTGGTCTTCGAGCTCCAGGATGCGGCGGATGCCCTCCAAGCTCACGCCCTCGGAACCGAGGCGCGCGATCTCCTGCAGCTTCTGGACGTCGCGCACGGAGTAGCGCCGCGACTTGCCGGCCGTCCGGCCCGGGCTCACGAGCCCGAGCCGGTCGTACTGGCGCAGCGTCTGCGGGTGCATCCCGGCCAGCTCGGCCGCGATCGAGATGACGAAGACCTGAGTGTTCTCGTCCATGGCTAGCCTCGTGCCTTGGCCAGGAGGCCCTCGTCGAGGAACTCCGTGTTCTCGGATGCGAGGGCCACGGTCAGCTCCGAGCCTTTGCGAGAATGTCCTCTCGCGGGTTCTCGTCGGGGAGCTTCTCGGCGAACGCCTCCAGGGCCTCCTTGGCCTCACCCGACAGGTGCGACGGCACCGCCACCTGCACGACGGCCAGAAGGTCGCCCGCGCCCTTCGCGGCCTGGACGCCCCGCCCCTTCACGCGCAGCACGCGGCCGCTCGGGGTGCCGGGCGCGACGCGCAGCTTGACGGGGTCGCCGGCCAGCGTCGGCACCTCGATGGTCGCTCCGAGCGCCGCCTCGGCGAACGTGATCGGCACGGTGACCCGCAGGTTGAGGCCGTCCCGCTCGAACACGGGGTGCTTGCGCACCGACACGGTGAGGACGATGTCGCCGGCCTCGCCGCCGTCCGGGCTGGGCTGGCCCTTGCCGCGCAGCTTGATCTTCTGCCCGTCGGCCACGCCTGCAGGGATCTTCACCTTGAACGGCTTGCCGTCGGCCGCCTGGAGGCTGATGGTCTCGCCCTTGGTCGCGGTGACGAAGTCGATGGTGGTGTGGGCGGTCACGTCGTTGCCGCGGGTCGGGCCGCCGTAGCCGCGGAAGCCTCCGCTCGCCCCGCCGAACCGTCCGTTGCCGAACAGGCCGCCGAACACGTCGTCGAAGCCGCCCTGGCCGCCCTGCTGGAATCCCCCGCCTCCTGGGAAGTACTGGCCGCGCGGCGCGCCCTGGGCGCCGAACATCCCGCCGAAGACGTCGTCGAATCCGCCCTGGCCGCCCGAGCCCGGGGCCGTGAACCGCGCGCCAGAGCCCATCGCGCGGATCTGGTCGTACTCCTTGCGCTGCTCGGGATCGCCCAGCACCGAGTTGGCCTCGCTGATCTCTTTGAACTTGGCCTCGGCTGCCGCGTCGCCCGGGTTGGAGTCCGGGTGGTACTTGCGGGCGAGCTTGCGATATGTCTTCTTGAGCTCGGCCTCGCTGACGTCTTTGGAGACGCCTAGGACCTTGTAGAAGTCCTTGTCGAACCAGTCCTGGCTTGCCACGGCGCCTCCTCTCCTGCCTGCACTGTCGCTGCTGGTGCCCTCGCGGGCACTGGTGTCTGTGTCGAAGTCTGCATCGTGTGTCGAGGCAGGAGCGGCGGGACACGCGTCCCGCCGCTCCTGGCGCTCAGTCGCCGGCCGTTCAGGCCGGGGTGGAGACGACCACCTTCGCCACCCGCACCACGGTGGAGCCCAGCCGGTAGCCGGTCTCCACCACCTCGGCGACGGTGTCGGCCGTCACCTCGGGAGTGGGCTGCTGGAAGATCGCCTCGTGGATCTGCGGGTCGAAGGGCTCGCCCTTCTCGCCGTACGGGGTGAGACCGAGCCGCTCGACCGCGGAGCGCAGCTTGGTCGCGATGGCGGCGAACGCGCTGCCCTCCGTCAGGTCGCCGTGCTTCTCGGCACGCTCCAGATCGTCGAGCACCGGGATGAGGCCCTTGACGGCGTCGCCGATCGCGCGCTCCCGCTCGATCTCCCGGTTGGCCTCGGTGCGCTTGCGGTAGTTCGCGTACTCCGCGGTCACCCGCTGGAGGTCGGCGAGCCGCTCCGCCGCGAGCTGGTCGGCCGTGGTCTGGCCCGACAGGATGTCGAGGTCGTCATCCGAGAGGATGCTCGCCTCGTCTTCGTCGGCCGGGCCCACGTCGACCAGCTCTTCGTGCGCGAGGTCGTGCTCTTCGCCCTTCGGCTCCCGAACCTTGCCGGTCTCGGGGTCGATCTTCCGCTTGTCACGGATGATCGGCTCCTCGCGTTCAGGCTCGTCCGAGCCTCCGTCGCGGTTCTGGTCGCTCATGGTTACTTCTTCTCCTCGTCCTCGACGACCTCGGCGTCGATGACGTCCTCATCTTCGGAGGAGGAGCCCTCGCCCTGAGCGCCCGCCTCACCGGCGTCGCCGGCCGGGGCCTCGGACGCCTGCGCGGCCGAGTAGATCGCCTGGCCCAGCTTCCCCTGGCTCTCGTTGAGCTTGTCGTACGCGGTCTTCACGGCCTCGTCGTCATCGCCGGCGAGAGCGGTCTTCAGTGCGTCGACGTCACCCTGGACCTCGTTCTTGACATCTTCGGGGAGCTTGTCCTCGTTGTCCTTGATCAGCTTCTCGATCGAGTAGACGAGCTGCTCGGCCTGGTTGCGGGTCTCGGCGGATTCGCGGCGCTTCTTGTCCTCCGCCGCGTGCTCCTCGGCCTCGCGCACCATGCGCTCGATGTCGTCCTTCGGCAGGCTGGAGCCGCCGGTGATCGTCATCGACTGCTCCTTGCCGGTGCCCTTGTCCTTGGCGGACACGTGCACGATGCCGTTGGCGTCGATGTCGAAGGTGACCTCGATCTGCGGGATGCCGCGGGGGGCCGGGGCGATGCCGGTCAGCTCGAAGGTGCCGAGCGGCTTGTTGTCGCGGGTGAACTCGCGCTCGCCCTGGAAGACCTGGATCGCGACGGACGGCTGGTTGTCGTCGGCCGTGGTGAAGGTCTCGCTGCGCTTGGTGGGGATGGCCGTGTTGCGCTCGATGAGCTTGGTCATGATCCCGCCCTTGGTCTCGATGCCCAGGGACAGTGGGGTGACGTCGATCAGGAGGACGTCCTTGCGCTCGCCCTTGAGGACACCGGCCTGCAGGGCCGCGCCGACGGCGACGACCTCGTCCGGGTTCACACCCTTGTTGGGCTCCTTGCCGCCGGTCTCCTGCTTGACGAGCTCGCTCACGGCGGGCATGCGGGTGGAGCCGCCGACGAGCACGACGTGCGCGATGTCGCTGACCTTGATGCCGGCCTCGCGGATGACGTCCGCGAACGGCTTCTTGGTGCGGTCGAGGAGGTCGCTGGTCATCTGCTCGAACTGGGCGCGGGTGAGCGTCTCGTCGAGGTTGGCCGGGCCGTTCTCGGTGAGCGACAGGTAAGGCAGCTGGATGCTCGTACTCATCGAGGAGCTGAGCTCTTTCTTGGCCTGCTCAGCGGCCTCCTTCAGGCGCTGGAGGGCGATCTTGTCCTTGGAGACGTCGACGCCGGTGGAGTCCTTGAAGCGCTTGATGAGCCACTCGACGACGCGCTGGTCCCAGTCGTCGCCGCCGAGGCGGTTGTCGCCGGCGGTCGCGCGCACCTGGATGGTGGAGAAGTCGTCGTCCTTGCCCACCTCGAGGAGCGAGACGTCGAAGGTGCCGCCACCGAGGTCGAAGACGAGGATGAGCTCGTCCTCTTTGCCCTTGTCGAGGCCGTAGGCGAGCGCTGCGGCAGTGGGCTCGTTGATGATGCGCAGAACGTTGAGGCCCGCGATCTCACCGGCCTCCTTGGTGGCCTGGCGCTCGGCGTCATTGAAGTACGCCGGAACGGTGACGACAGCGTCGGTGACGGTGTCGCCGAGGTACTGCTCGGCGTCGCGCTTCAGCTTCTGGAGGATGCGGGCCGAGATCTCCTGGGCGGTGTACTTCTTGCCGTCGATCTCCTGGCTCCAG